>CABJBO010000001.1 GCA_902363875.1 Coriobacteriaceae bacterium
GCGGGAACGGCCTATTTGCTCAATGTGTTCGGCTGAGATCGGAAATCAACCCAGACTGCTCAACGAGTAGGTCGTAAACTCCAGAATGCACACAGGGACCGAACATCCCTGCGGGAGACACTAGCTCCAGAAAGATGCGGAAAATAGTCGAGAAAATAGGTATCGAGAAGCTCGCTGAGACTGTGCGAGCGCAATCTCAGCGAGCTTCTCGACGCCGACAGAGCCCAAATCCAAGCCATTCGGGCGGATTCGAGGAAACCCAGCGTAAATATACAATTCAATACAGGGGACACGAGTTCTATTCCGCCGAGAAAGGAAACCCGGAACCAAGCCTAAACCTAACGATGAACAATATAGGGGCAAAAAATATATCGCTCACTAGGTGGAGCTATTTACTTAGCTAATCTGAAGCTTTTATTCTTTTGTTGTCTCTTGTTGAATAAAAAATCAAGATTTGAGTCGCCAATCAGGATGGAAGCATCGCAGTATCCAGATGTCGACTGTTTCTTTGAGCTGGCAGGCTTTGTTTTATCAAATAACTTAGCCCTAAGTAGTTTTTCTAAAAATAGCATTTTATGACTTTCATCAAAGTTAAGAAAATTTACTTAACGTGCCTCTTCGTAAAGGCTCATATAAACGTTGGATGGCTGATGATAGGGATTAACGGCAGATGCCCATATGGGGACAAGCCAGCCGTCTTTCCAGTGAGGGCCAATTAAACATCGGTAGGGATAAATAGATGTTAGATATTCAGAGAGTCGATCGCTGACAGTGAAATCACGGGGAAGATCGGAAATATAGGACTGCACCGCAAGTGTCCATGAGTTGTCGACTTGGGAAGTCGTAGCAGCACGGAAATCGCTCTCTGGGTATAAAGCATAATCTGACTTGACATCCATAGTAGCCTCCGATGAATCAGATAGAGACCTTGATACAGGCACGCGAGACATCAGGTCGCCGTGCAACTTGATTTTCCCATATAATGCAAGAGTTGATCCTAAAAACGCTAGGAATACAAGACAGATAAGCAAAACCCACATAAATTTAATGACACCGTTAGAATCCCCACAGAAGTATAGAATGAGGCCTAGAACCAGCGCTAAAACCGAGGACGCCGCAACGGCTCCAACGCCGAGCCATAGCCACTCCTCTGCGTAATAGTCATGCATCGTCTGCCAAACAGAAACAATCGTAGCGGCAGACACGATTGAAATAAGTCTAAATAGGTCACTGGCATAATGGGAGGTTTGATCTCCATTGATAATTGCTAAAACAGTTTCATGAGAGGAAAGACCAGACGAGACAAATAGGTACGCAAGAATTACAAGGCAAGTAGCAGAAACGAAGCAAAGCGTAGCAACAGGTTTTTGACTACGCCTCTCATACGAAAGTTCCAAAACCGCTCTTGAAAATCCATGCCCTTCCCTAATATACAGCCGCGAGAACTGCTGATCATAGCGATTGCTCACATTCATCTCTTTTGCCATGCAAAAGTCGTCGGTGCCGATGGTGTTAATGTTCATGCCAGCTAAATAGCAGTCAGTTAAACCGTGGAACGCAAAATGATAGCTTCTAGCACAATCGGCAGACCCTAATCCGAAGTAATAGTGCATTCTCTTTTTGGTAAAGAAGCGTTTAATTCGAGCGACTAAAAGCACCATCCTCATTGACGAATATTCTCTAAGCGGAACCTGGGGCACATGCCTTTCAACATTGACAGTTAAACGGTTTGAAAATCCCTGACTCGAACTTACTCCAATAACGATAGGCTTAACAAAGCGGTAGGAGTTCAAAAGCATTTTTAAAAAGGAAACCGAGTCTTCATGCAACTGATCGGTCCTAATAAAAGCATCTAATGCATCGACATTCTTAAGTCCGAAAGCTTGAGAAATCGCATCCATTGCTTGAGTTTTAAATTGATTGTCATCTTGAAAGCGATTATAAGAGAACAAGAAATCAACAAAGGGACCCAAGCGCACAAGCGTGGGATATGTATGATAGCGGAAATACAAAATGAGCTCCTTTTGAATAACGCTCTTCAAGTCGTCATCTGATAAACGATGAAGACCATAACCCTGGGGGCTAGAGAACGTAAGCTCTCTCGTCAATTCGCATTTACCCTGAAAGATAATCGGGACATTGATGGCATTGCTTTTACTCAAGTTCGTAGGAACGTCATATTCGATTTGAGACTTAATCCCAAATGAACCAACATAAGGCGTTATCTCATCTCGAATTCTTGCAATAAAGGATGAAGGGCTGATAAAAGTAGCGAGCAGAAAATAATTCTCAATCAAAGGTTCTGAACTGATGCTTGGGGCAGAAAACGAGGACGCTTTGAAGATTCGAGAAAAGAAATAGGTATTACTAGCAGATTTTAATTTAGTGTAGAAATAACTGGGAAGAAACAAAAGGGCTATGTTGCAAGTAGCGCATTCAGCTAGCAGCACAAAATTGCAGCTAAGATCAGAAGGAGAAGCATAGAGAGACCTTAGCAAAAGGACACACACCCATATCAACCCATCAATTATAAATGCGATAAAGAAATGCCTGGCAATACTAACAGGCATATCGGTAACACATTTTCTAAGTATGAGATAAGCGGCAGCATCCAAACATAATTGAAGTAGGCAAATTCCATACATAGCAAGTGGTTGGCCAAAAGCATAGCAAACCAAACAAGATGCGAATTCAGCAGCAGCCAACGCAACAAAAGCGTAAACAGTAACCTGTTGCCCCCTGAATTGCCAAAAAACGGCAACAGCATATGAAATTTGGATACAAACTGTTACGAAATGGAAGAGAAGAAAGGTATCGAAAGGGAGGATGAGGAAGACTAAGCCGAGGAAAATTCCATTCAATAGCAAGGTGTGAAAGGCCGTCATCTATAATTTCCTCACGAGTAAAGATACAGGGGCCGATTTGTCCAATAGCCTGCTAAACGTGCCATCAGACTCAAGAGTCATAAAAGTGGATTATCGGACACATTCCCACATCGATGATGAGTGATGCGTTATCGCGTAAGACGCTAAACCAAGAGCTTCTTTCTGTGAATCACGATAGAACAACGAGAAAAAACACGCTGCGCCAAGTGGCATTACTGACCACATTTTAGGAATCGAAACGATAATCGGCTTCATCTGCCTCGATGTACCGCTCGAGCCAACAAGGACCGTAGGACCTGGCTAAACGACAGCGTCTACCTAGAGTGAATAGCGACTGTAAAATCGTCTGCTCCAAGCTTAATCGCCACCTCAGAATGTTTACCCTGTATGCTAAAAGCAGCTTCATTAAACAGATCGAATTAACTACACCGCAAGCACGTCGGCAATCCGCTCACTCGCATGCCCGTCACCGTAAGGGTTCGACGCATGACTCATGGCCTCGTACTCGGCCTGATCGCTGAGCAGGCGGCTGAACTCGCGGTAGATGACGTCCTCCTCGGTGCCGACGAGCTTCAGCGTGCCGGCGGCAACGCCCTCGGGGCGCTCGGTGGTGTCACGCATGACGAGCACCGGCTTGCCCAGGCTCGGGGCCTCCTCCTGGATGCCGCCGGAGTCGGTGAGGATGAGGTGGCTCGCAGCCATGAAGTTGTGGAAGTCGAGCACCTCGAGCGGGTCGATGATATGCAGGCGGTCGAAGCCGTCGAGCTCCTCGTGGGCGGCCTTGCGGACGAGCGGGTTCATATGGATCGGGTAGATCGCCTTGGTGTCCGGGTGCTCCTCCATCACGCGGCGGATGGCGCGGAACATCCGGTGCATGGGCTCGCCCAGGTTCTCGCGGCGGTGCGCCGTGATGAGGATGAGGCGGGAGCCCTCGGCCCACTCGAGCTCGGGGTGGGAATAGCCCTCGCGCACGGTGGTGCGCAGGGCGTCGATGCCGGTGTTTCCGGTGACCCAGATCCTGGGCTCGGGCTTGCCCTCGGCGAGGAGGTTCTGCTTACTGGCCTCCGTGGGCGCGAAGTAGTACTCGCTCACGATGTCGACCGCCTGGCGGTTGAACTCCTCCGGCCAGGGGCTGTAGATGTCGTGCGTGCGCAGGCCGGCCTCCACATGCCCCACGGGGATCTGCAGGTAGAAACACGCGAGCGCTGCGGCGAAGCTGGTCGTGGTGTCGCCGTGGACCAGGACCACGTCGGGCGTCTCGTCCTCGAGGACGGCCTTGAGCTTAAGCAGCACGTCGCACGTCACATCGAACAGCGTCTGGCCCGGCTTCATGATCGCCAGGTCGTGGTCGGGAGTCACATCGAAGACGCGCAGAACCTGGTCCAGCATCTCGCGGTGCTGGCCGGTCACAGTCACGACGGTCTCGAACTCATCCGTACGCGCCCTCAGCTCGTTGACGAGCGGGCACATCTTGATGGCCTCCGGGCGGGTACCGAAGACGAGCATTACTTTCTTCATATTGGCTGCCACCTTTCTTATTGCCCCTGCGCCTTGTACCTGGCCTCGGTGGCCTCCTTGGCCGGGCGCCACCAGGCCTCGTTCTCGACGTACCAGTCGATGGTGGCCCTCAGGCCCTCGGCGAAGTCGGTGTGGGCCGGCCTCCAGCCGAGCTCGCGCTGGAGCTTCGTGCTGTCGATGGCGTAGCGGCGGTCGTGGCCGGGGCGGTCGGCGACCCAGTCGAAGTCCTCGGGGTCGCGCCCCATCGCCTCCAGGATCATGCGCAGGACGGTGATGTTGTTCCTCTCGCCGTCGGCCCCGATGAGGTAGGTCTCCCCCATGCGACCCTTGGTCAGGATGTCCCAGACGGCCGAGGAGTGGTCCTCGGTGTGGATCCAGTCGCGGACGTTTTCGCCCTTTCCGTAGAGCTTGGGGCGCACGCCGTTGACGATGTTGGTGATCTGCCTGGGGATGAACTTCTCCACGTGCTGGTAGGGGCCGTAGTTGTTGGAGCAGTTGGAGATCGTGGTGCGCAGGCCGTAGGTGCGGGTCCAGGCGCGAACCAGCATATCTGAGCTGGCCTTGGTACTCGAGTACGGCGAGGACGGGTGATACGGCGTCTCCTCGGTGAACTTGGCGGGGTCATCGAGCGCCAGGTCGCCGTAGACCTCGTCGGTGGAGACGTGGTGGTAGCGGATGCCGTATTTGCGGACGGCCTCCAGCAGGCGGAAGGTGCCCTCGACGTTGGTGCGCAGGAACGGCTCCGGGTCGGCGATGGAGTTGTCGTTGTGGCTCTCTGCGGCGTAGTGCACGATCGCGTCGTGGCCCGGCACCAACTCATCGAGCAGCTCGGCGTCGCAGATGTCGCCCACGACGAGCTCCACGCGGTCGGAGGGCAGCCCGGCGATGTTCTCGGGGTTGCCGGCGTAGGTCAGCTTGTCCAGGACGGTCACGTGGACGCCGGGGTGGTTGTTGACCACGTAGTGCACGAAGTTGCTGCCGATGAAGCCGCAGCCGCCAGTGACGATGATGTTCTTGGGCTCGAAGATGTCGGCCATGTTTACTCCCTCTTTGGCTCGCTCGCAACATTCAAAAGATACTTGCCGTAAGCAGTCTTCTTCAGTGCTTCACCCAGCTCGCGTAATTGTGCATGATTGATAAAGCTACGACGATAAGCGATTTCTTCCAGACATGCGATGTAATACCCCTGGCGACTCTGAACGGCTTCCACGTATTCGGCGGCTTTCAAAAGCCCCTCGGGTGTGCCCGTGTCCAGCCACGCCATGCCTCGCCCCATTAGCTCGACCGATAACTGGCCCTGATCGAGATAGGCATTGTTGACGCTTGTAATCTCCAGCTCACCGCGCGCAGAAGGCATCACTGTGGCGGCAATGTCTGAGACCTGCCCGTCATAGAAGTACAGCCCCGGCACAGCATAGTTGCTCTTGGGAACTTCTGGTTTCTCTTCGATACCCACCACGTGGTGCCGCTCGTCGAACTCCACCACACCGAAGGCGCGGGGGTCCTGTACCGGATAGCCAAACACCACCGCGCCGCCGTCGTGCTCGACCTTCACCTTCGCGCGGTTAAGCACACGCGTCAGGTCTTGGCCGTGAAACATGTTGTCGCCGAGGACCAGCGCACAAGGTTCTCCGGCCAGGAAGTCACGGCCGATTGTGAACGCCTCAGCCAAGCCCCTGGGCTCGGCCTGTACGGCATACGCCAGCCGCATGCCAAGCTCGTCGCCATCGCCCAGAAGTTCGCGGAAGGCCGGCAGATCTCGCGACGTCGAGATGATGAGCACCTCGCGTATGCCCGCGAGCATCAGAACGCTCAGCGGGTAGTACACCAGCGGCTTGTCGTAGATGGGTAGCAGCTGCTTACTCACCGCCTTGGTAATGGGGTGCAGGCGGGTACCAGACCCACCCGCAAGGATTATGCCTTTCATCATTATCCGCCTCTCTAAGTCGTTGAATCCAACACCGGACCGCAGACGCGTTCCGAATTTCTATTTGTCATGCACGCCGCCATCAGACAGCCCGTGCCTTCATACACTCCCTAGGGTTCGCCCGTAAACCGTCGAGTTCATTTTGTGAATCGAACCTCATGAGCACCGGCCCGAACACATGGTTGGCGGCGCCGAAGGCTTCCACCTTCGCCTCCAGCTCAATCTACGGCAGCTCTTCAGCTGAAGTGCGACCTTGAAGCCGCGTGTATACTCCATACGCGAAGGTCCATCATGATCTGAGAACAGCATCCATTGGATCAAGAAGCTGTCATACCGCGTCATGGAAAGTTCTCCCACCGACTCTCGGAGAGCCACCTTCAAGGTAGCCATCACCAGGCCGGCCTTCCCCTTGTTCGCATGTTTGAGCATATCGCACAGGCAGTTGCCGACGCCGCGCGGTAAGCCCACCATGATGCAGGCGTGACCATCCGTGTCCACGCGAGTCTCTGCGTTGAACGCACCGTCGCGTAAACCCAACAGGTCAGCCAGGCGCTATAGCTTCGACACCAACTCCTCCTGCGCCTACTCGGGCAGTGAAGCCGGCATGGTGTTGGCAGCAGCAGTGCTGGAGCTTGGCGCTGCCGGGTCATGTAGCCGCGAGGTGAAAGTCTTGCACACGAACTTACCGCCCGTCACGAACTCATTCGCGTCGAAAGAGTCGCTTTGCTTCTCCGAAAACTGTCCCATGCTGCAGCGCCCACCATGCGAGAAACTCAGTGCTTATTGTTCAGCCTCGCACAGACCCTCGGCCCATCCACGCGCGAGCAGTCCTTATGGCCCGCGGCGTCCACTGGCTTGGCAATGGGGGGGGTTCGCGATTGCATCATACTCCGCCATAACTTCATCGACGCTATGGCAGCTGTAAAGCTCAGGACGGGTTGAACCCGTTGTCGCGCAAAAAACGCGGTAGCGTTACTTGTCCTGCAGAGCGGAAACGGGTTCACAGACCACCCCGCAATCAAGTGCAGGTCAAAAATGAGTGCATGCGAGCCGCAGCACCCCTTATCAAACAGGAGTTGTCCGCCACATGCCTTAATTTGGAGCCCCCGCGCGAATTCCGAGCGCCCCGCCTCTTATAATCAAGGTACTCTATTGACCCCGGGCAACAACCACGGACCTAATCTCGCGAGTTATGCTGCGGAGTATCTCATCCATCTCCGCCTCCTCGGCGAAGCGCAAAAACTCAATGCCGAGTGCCTTATTGGCCCCGTCAAATGCCTCCACGGCCTCTCCGCGTTCTTTGTAAATCACCTCGCGGTACACGTGAGGCCCTATCGCCTCAGACTTCTCAACGCCCTCGAAGACGCCGTCGGTACCCGAGTGTAGGACGTAGGTTGCGTACGCCCCCTTGCACTCAGCTGAATCCCAGGCAATGTCCCCGGGATCCTCGCCCATGGCGCACAGCACATTAGCGGCCACAAGGTCGCGCCCGCTGGCATCGGAGAGCTGCACGGGAATCATGTTGCCCCCAGCGCGGCTTCCCAACTCAAGCACATAGGGCACCCCCCCCTCGCCTACGATGACCTCCACGTTCAGCTCGCCGAAGCGCACGCCCAACGCGGCAACAAGCCGCTGCAGCACGTCTTTCACGGCAGCGCTCTCCCTGGCAGAAAGCCCGGAAGGGGTTTTTTTGCCGACTGGGACCAGGCCTCCCAGACCTTCGTCGCGAAGACAAGACATCAGGCCCCAGAATCTAACTTCCCCGTTCACGACGAAAATGTCGCCACCTATGACGTGCGGGAAGGTCTTTCGAATATACTCCTCGCAGATGAGCGTACCGTTGCGGGAGAACCCGCTCGCGTGAGCGATAGCGGCGTCCAGGGCGGAGAGGTCTTCCAGCACGCTCACGCCCTTAGATCCCGAGGAGTCCGTGGGTTTCACCACAATGGGAAAACGGAAGCCCTCGACAAGAGCAGCCACCTCCCCGGCCGACGATCCCTTTGTAAATGATACGGCCTGTGGACACGGCAGACCCGCCTGTTTAAGGAATGCCCGGAACAGGTGCTTCTCCGACATCGTTTCGATGGCCGAGAGCGGGTTAGTCGGAAGACCCAACGTTTCAGCCACGTAACCCGCCGTGGGAGACGCCGGGTCGCTGGAATAGGCAAGCACGCCGCTGACGTTCTCCTTCCGGGCTATATCAAGCATCAGCTCGCGATCCGTAGTACTCTCCTGGTACCAGACGTCTGCGGAGAATTGGCCAGGGTTGTCGGGTAGGTAATCGCAAAGCACTGTGCGGAATCCCAAGGCCTTGGCCTTCTCTATTGCCACCACCTGCTGGCGCGAGCCGCCCAGCATCAAGATGGACTTCTTGGCACAGTTCATCGGCCGCACCCCAGCACTACGTCGCAGATGCGGTCAACGTCGGACAGAGCCAAATCAGCGTACATGGGAAGAGTCAAGACCCGGTTCGCGGCCCTCTTAGCCACAGGGGTGCGGTCGCTGGAGTACACGCTACGGTAACACGCGAAATCTGAAACCAACGGGTAGAAATACTTTCGTGCGCCCACACCTGCCTTGTCCAGAGCGACGAAGACGTCGTCACGCGTGGCACCGAAGTCCTCGGGATCAAAGAGCACGGGAAGGTATGCATAGTTGTAGCGAACACCCTTGCTCGGTTTGAAGACGGTCACACCCGACGCGCCGCCTAGGCGCTCCCAGTAGCGTTCGGCAACCGCCTTACGCTTCTCGATCTCAAGGTCCAGATGGCGCAGATTGCACACACCCATAGCGGCGCAGAACTCGTTCATCTTAGCGTTGCCGCCAACGTACTCCACGTCCTCAGGACCCGTGATTCCGAAGTTTTTCCACTGGTTGAGAAGCGGGTAAAGTTCCTCGTCCTTGAAACAGACCATACCACCCTCGATAGTGTTGAAAACCTTGGTGGCGTGGAAGCTGAACATGGCGGCATCGCCAAAGGTCGCGGCGCTCTTCCAGGTGCCGTCCTCACTCTCGCGCTCGACGCCGAAAGCGTGCGCCGCGTCGTAGATCACCTTCAGGCTGTGGCTGTCGGCTATCTCCTGAATGGCGTCTACGTCGCATAGGTTCCCGTACACGTGCACGGGAACAATCGCGCAGGTGCGCGGGGTTATCATCTTTTTGATAGACTCAGGATCCAGCGTCAGGTTACCCGGCGCAACATCGGCGAACACCGGCGTGAGCCCCTTGCGCACAATCGAATGGGTGGTGGAGGCGAAGGTGAACGGAGTGGTTATCACCTCGCCGCCTGCAGGAAGCGCCATGGCCTCCAGGATGCACTCGAGCGCGTTGTGGCCGTTGGTGAAAAGGGCCAGATTACCGACGCCTAGACGTTCCTTCAGCATCACCTCTAATTTCTTGTGTTTCACGCCCATGTTGGTGAGCCAATGACTTTCCCACAGGGGAGCTATCTCCTCGACGTACTCGTCCAAAGACGGCATTGACGAGCGGGTTACCAGTATGCGGTCGGACATGTTGCCTTCCCTTCTATCCAATTATTCGGTATTTATAGATCGAAAAGCTGTAATACTATCCTTGGGCGCGCTTCCTCTTTCTCGAGCCATGCATCTCCCCGAGCGTCGCTAGCAGGTACTCCAGCGATTCAAGGTGAAGAATCCTCGCTAGCCCCAAATAAGCCGCAGCCATAACTACAATATCCACAATGATGTGCAACAGTTCGTTGGCAACAAACGCCCCGCACATCAATGCTAGCCCGCCGGACAAGGCAGATAGCGCGAAGACGGGCGCAATATCGCGCAGTTGCTCGCCGTACGAGTATCCGATTACGCGCTTGTTAGGATAGGCATTGACAATAGTTGCGATGACGCCGGAGAGCATATACATGGCAATCATCAAATAGACATCCTTAAGGACGAACGCGGCGAAGAGGATGAAGCAAATGCCGTAGGCCTTCTTGACCAGTTCAAGCTTCAGGAATAAGTCGCTTCGGCCCATGCCATTAAGAGCCTGTAAGTTCGACGTATGGATGGGAAGCAGCGCGTAGATGAAGCAGTACATCTGCAAAAACGGTACACACGGCAGCCACTTCTCCCCCAGCAGCAACCCCATGATGGGCTTGGCTGCCACGGCAAACAGCGTCATGCTGGGCACGATAAGAAAAGTGGAGGTCTTCAAGGCCCGGCGCACTAGGCGTTTCACTTGTGAAACATCGGACTGCACTCGCGATACCGCCGACAACATGACGGGCTGAATAGCCCCGTCCAACATCGATCCCAGCGCCTGCGGATATTTCTTTCCCTGAGACACTAAACCGAGGCTCGTAGCGCTAAACTGCTTGCCGATGATGAGGTCGGAAAGCGACTGATAACTCTGTTCAAGCAAACCGGAAGCGAGAAGCTTCCACGAAAAAGAAAAATGTTTCTTTGCTTTTGAACGGCTAAAAACAAGAGATGGACTCCAACTAATCTGCAATCCCAGCACAAAGCAATTTATCATCTGATAAAGAAGCTGCTGAACAACTAGAGCCCAAAGCCCAGCACCAACGACTGCAGCAGCAATGCCGACGGCGCCTGAAACAAGAACTGCCACCAAGGTAGCATTAAACACTTTTCGCAATTTTAATTCGCGCTGAACCAACGCGACCTGTACCGAATTAAATGCCGTTATCAAAAGAATCAAACTAAGCACACGAAGCGGCCATGCGATGTATTCCATGCCATAGAACTCGGCAATGAAGGGAGATGCAAAAAATATAATTCCGTACAGCAGGATCGACGTACCAAAACTTAACCAAAAAACAGTTGAGGTATCGTCATCATCGATTCTCTTGGCCTGAACAAGCGCTGTATTAAGCCCTGATTGAACTATTACGTTGCCAACGTTAATGAAGACCAGCATTATCGCCAGCGCCCCGAACTCATCTGGCGAAAGCATCCTAGCCATTACAACTTGAACGGCGAGCTCCACTATTGCTCGCCCGCCCCGTTCGAATAGCTTCCAAACCAGTGAGGCTATCGTATTCTTCTTCAACATTTCCTTATTCAAAGGAACAGCCACCCCCGACCCGCGAACGAAGATGGATAAGGAGCATCAATAGATTTAAGAGAATCCTGTCCTTCAAATCGGCCGCACCTGAAGTAGTAGCGTTGCGCATGCGGAAGAAGAAGTCGAAGTCAGGCTCTTGTTGTGGTTCCGCCTTAAATGATTCGCAAGAAAGTTTGACATATTCCTCGTCAGGCATTTCAATAGCCTCGATTAGGTATTTCATGCCGTCGTCGCACGGGCTCGTCACCATGCTGCCCTCAAACGAGGAAGCGGCGTAGAATCCCGTCGTTTGGAAATCAGTGGTGTAGTGACGTGCCGGAAGCGACAGAGTGCCACATCGTGCCCCAATCGACAAACAGCCAGCAAGGCTGATATGCAAATGGGCATCTTCGAGAACTTTGTCGAATCGCGAAGGAGAGAGGAAGCCGAGGAGCTCAATAGACGACCGGACATCATCCATCATATCGGCAAGCTTTCTTTCAACATCACCTTTACCAGGTCCATCTCCGATAATAGTTAATGCAATCTGACTGTACTTTCTCTTCAATTCTGCGAAATCATCGAGCACTCCGAGAATGAACCCTTTATGAGGAAACTCAAAACGAGAAGAACAGACAATACGAAACTGCTCATTTCTCGACTTTGCCTTTGCGAGGGCCCTTTTATCGTCGAAACAGCGCATCTCCCTGACGCAGGGGACAATCAAACGTTGCAAGTTTTGACGTGAAATCGAATAATTCTCCGTAAGAGCGTTGATGTGTTTCTGATCGAAGAATAGATACTCCCCATTATCCAACCACTTTAGTACTAGGCCGCGGTACCAGCTCTTCAATATGGGTTGTATAAGCCTAGGAGCAACAAGCTCGGGAAACTGCAAGGCTCCGACAAAATGGGGCATTAGGTAGAATGCGTTGACTGTCCTACATGCCAACCGCCTCTTAAGCTGCTCAGCCAAGAGGAGGAATCGCGTATACGCACAAACGATTGTGACTTTATCCTCCTCCTGAAGATTAATCTGCAGGCGCTTTGGAAATCTTGTTTTTGCCGATCGGAACGGAACCATCTCGAGTCCATCCAGCGCAAGCAAATCATCGAACGAATCGTCGACCTTGGGTTTCTCGTCACAAAGCCAAATAACTCGTCGCCCGCGATTCAGATTCCCCCTCATAAGATTATAGAAATATGTCTCTATTCCACCGACACCAAGAAGCGGTTGGATGACAATAAGAACTTCATTCATGTAGTCTCTCTCCTCGCTACGTCATTTGATTGAAGCCCCATCTCATTGAACCTGCCGTCGAAGATAACGCAGACAGCGAGAATGCCCCCAATCGAAAACAAAGTTGTTCCCGAAGTCGAAATCGCCAAAAGCGCAATCGCCAGACTAACGGAAACAACCTCGCGTTTTCGAATTGCCGTAACTAGCATTTGGACCATAACAAATACAAAACATGCAACACCTAGAACGCCCGCAGCATGAAGCATTGTTACGATTTGCGAGTCGCCTACGAACTCGTTTCCAACGACTGTGAAACCAACTCCGGTTAGGAAGAATGAGCTCCACTCACCAAGACCGGTCGAGACAAGTCCGTCACTTCCATAACGTGTTGAGAATGCGTCCCCAGAAAAGAACGAGTTGGCATAGTAGGCAAACGTCTCCGAGATACGGCTCCCGCTTGCAAAATTAATCAGAATTATTCCGAGGACAACGAGAACCAAAAAAGCCAACCCGGTTTTAAGCTGAAACACATGTGCGTTAGCTTGCTTCCATATAAACAAAAATACAACCCAAGCAATGACTGAGACGATAAGTCCGCCGAGATAAGCTTTCGAGGCGGCCATCAAGCCACAATATGCCGTCAAACCCATCATTGCGAGAGATTGAAAATCGCCACCGCGATTGAGCATCCTTGTGAGGAATACATTGAATGCGACAATGTGAAATAGCGCATTGGGTACCACATTGTTGAATGTCCCTGTTAACCTGCTCATCGCATAATTCGTGTTGCTTTGAACCAAAGCCTGGGCCGACTCTTTTGCATAAAGTTGAGCCGTCAAGGTTCCGGCCGACGGATCAATCAACTGCCAAGTAACCACCACAGCGTTTATAGCAACAACAACGCTAATAATAGCAGTGATTGAATCACGGCTCAAAAGAGCCAGCGAGATATCAAGAAGCAGCAGAAGACGAATAACACCGAGCATGCTGAACCATTGAATCTGACCATCATTAAATATGGCTGAGTATGCCGTGCTTATTACAGCAAAAAGGAAATACAACCAAAGTACGGGGAGCTTGCCTATGGTGATGCTGTCGTATTTCTTGCAGAACAATGCGAAAAATACTGGCACAAAACCTAGGAGTTCGTACGAACAGTGCAGCCCTGCAATCGTCGATACCGGCCATATTAAAACTAATATTAAATAGAATGCAAGTCCCCGCTCGGGGTTTTTAGCTGCATAGGCAGTATTCGCCGCAAGCGCAAATGCCGTCAGTAAAAGCAACTAATTCACGCCCCTTGCCACTTCGAATGCTGTCACGTCTCCCCTTTACAGCTTGTAGACGTTCTCGCCGACGCCGCAAACGTTGCGCGGGTCGATGAGAACTCGATCGCCGAAGATGCTGGGGTTGTCCTTGATCTGGGAGTGGCCGACCATCACGATCACCATCTCCAGACCGTCCAAGAACTCCTCCATGGAATGGACCTGGCCGGGAACCTCGTCGCGCTCGACCCACGGGTCGTAGACCTTGACGGAGCCGGCGCAGAGGTGCTCGGACATGGACTCGAGCATCTGCAGCGTCGGGGACTCGCGGACGTCGTCGACGTTCTCCTTGTAGGTGAGGCCGTAGATGCCGACCTTCGAGGCGTCGGTGATGCCGCGCTCCGCCATGACCTCGTGGGCCCGGTGCATGACGTACTCGGGCATGGAGGCGTTCGTCTGCAGGGCGAGGCGGATGAAGTTGGCCGTCTCGGGGTAGTCGCCGACCAGGAACCACGGGGCGACCGGGATGCAGTGGCCGCCGACGCCCGGGCCGGGGTTGAGGATGTTCACGCGCGGGTGCTTGTTCGCGATGCGGATGACCTCGGCGACGTCCATGCCGCCGATACGGCAGATCTTGGCGAGCTCGTTGGAGAAGGCGATGTTCACCGCGCGGAAGGTATTCTCGACGACCTTGGTCATCTCGGCGGTGCGGATATCGGTGACGGAGATCTCGCCCTGGCAGAAGCTGGCGTAGACCTTCGCCACGGCCTCGCCCACCTCGGGGTCGTCGGCGCCGATGGTGCGGTTGTTGTGCAGCAGCTCGTAGACCATGTTGCCCGGGATGATGCGCTCGGGGGCATGGACGAGCCTGACGTCACCGCGGCCAGCCTCTGTGAGCAGCGGGCGAACGAAGCGGTCGATGGTGTTGGGCGAAACGGTGGACTCGACTACGAGCACGGCGCCCTCGGGCGCGACCTCGAGGACGGTCTTGCAGGCCGCCACGACGTAGCAGGGGTCGATCTTCTTGTCTAGCTTGTCGTAGGGAGTGGGGACCGAGACGATGTAGGTGTCGCAGACCTGGTAGTCGGTGGAGAACTTGATTCCGGACTTCA
The DNA here is from genome assembly GCA_902363875.1 of Coriobacteriaceae bacterium. GTDB lineage: Bacteria > Actinomycetota > Coriobacteriia > Coriobacteriales > Coriobacteriaceae > Collinsella. The sequence continues at coordinate 14,970 of CABJBO010000001.1, forward strand.
GGGCGTCGGCGAACAGCTCGTCTAGGCCCTCCTCCTTGAAGGTAGTCTTGCCGGCGTTGAGCGTGGCGACGAGCTCCTCGTTGTAATCCGTGCCCACGACCTCCACGCCGTGGGATGCCATCATGAGGGCGGTGGGCAGGCCGATGTAGCCGAGACCGATAACGTTAACCATTGTTACTTACCTTTCTTTTAGATTTGTATTTGCAGTCTTATTGCTTTCATTCCGCCAACTTTGAGAAGTTTATGTCGACGTAATGACCTATATAAAACGGTCCACCGAAGCGAACACAGTAGTTTTCATCCGGTCAAGCCGAGAAGGGTCAGTAGAAAGACCAGACATGAAATCTAGAAGACTAACTGCACCGCACACCTCAAGCACGGCGCCATCTTCTCTGTCTTCGACAATCTCCGGACGGTGGCAGCATTTACTCACAGCGGATGGAGCATCTGCCACTATTGTCCGATGCTCAGAAATCTTCTCTATGCGACCGGAAAGTGAAACTCAACCTTAAGCTAAGTAGAAGCGACATCAAGCACCAGATCAGCGTCCCTAGCCTCTTCCACGAGTGAAAAGAGCGCGCATCTTATCTTGCAGTCCGCCATCTCACCGCTCCTGAAGAACTTCCGAAATCGTGTCCAAATACCGTTCGACGTAGAAGAAATCAGCAGAGAGCAGCGCCGCTTCCTTCATCGAATCAAGCTGTTCTGGAGAGGCTGCCAGGCTCGATATGACATCGACCAGCTCATCAACCGTGTCCCTGCAAGTCAGTACGCCATCTTTGCCGTTATTGATAAGCTCACTGTTATAGCCGCGATTAGACGCAATCGTAGGAACCGCAGCAAGTTTCGTTTCAACGATGACCCCGGGTACACCTTCGTTAGGGCACATCGTTGGAAACAGATGAATATCATACTGATTGAGTTCCGAAACGACATCCCCAGACACCGAGTCAAATAACCCCCGGTACTCTACATTAGGAAGACACGCAACTTCCCGCATAAACTTCTCTTTGTATGGCGCATCGATAGGTCCGTAAAAAGTGAAAGAACAATTAGATAGTTCCTTGGCGGCATCAATAGTGAGCTGTGCGCCTTTATCCTCGCTAATCAGCGAGAAATACACTAGGCGAACCCCCCTCTTGTCAGTTTTACGCACATGGCAGGGCGTAGCAGGACGTTTCCTGCAATTCGGGTATACCGCCACATTCCGCGTTCCAGCCCGCTCAAATGCCTCGCGCATCCCCTGCGTTTCAACAAAAACGCACCTATAGCACCCAAGTCGCTTTGCATACGCTTCGTCGTTGGGCACCATTCCGCCCATAACGAAGAGTAACGATCTGCTCATCTTCGACCTGTTAAAGCGATAAAGAAAATCTGTTATTCGCCTACGCCAATCAGAACTAACTCCAATAAGGAGAACGCCATTTCGTCCTGTAACCGCCTTAGCAAACGCCGCAATAGCAGCTAAATCATGGTGTTTCACATCCATAAGATTGAGCTTGTCAAGCTGCATCTTCTCGGAGATCGCTTCAAACAGCAGCGCGTTCTTAACGGTCACGCCACCGTAGGGTGGTGGAAAGCTACCAATGTATAAAGGGTTATTCAACATCTCGCCTTTCAAAAGCTATTATCACGCCTGTCTCTTTAGGTTCAGCAAGGTCGACTTCGGTGATTGGACACTGCAAACCGAATCCTGCAGAGTAGATCGATTTGTACGTCGATTTAAGACAAGAATTGCATGCTTTAATAGCAAAACTATTAGGCAACAAAAGATGAAATCTTTGTATGACCTCAGCGTTCGGCCTGTCAGTCGAATCCTTAACGGTAAGCTGGCCGTCACGCAACTCGACCCTGCGACGATGTAGATGCCCCTTAAAGTTACGGAAACTCGCGACGATGCAATGGCCGTTATTTTCCTCAACGCAAACATCACTCACGCCGCGCGCGACACGGTGTTCGGCCCAGAGTTCCATCTGCTCATCGCCATCGATGGTCGCCGTGTTATGCGCAGCCGTGCTGCGGAAGAAAGGCCTCAGCTCGCTCTGGTAGGCATAGGTGCCCGAGTTTACGATCGCTGGCCTGCCGTCAAGCGAAAGCTCGAAGCTTAGCAGGTCGCAGTGGGCGTGACCCAGCATGTAGGACGGACAGGGCTCCCCCGCGAAGAAAACCAAGGCGGCGGTGTCATCGTAGAACTTGTAGAAGCCGGAGTCAGGGAAGGCAGTCTTGTTGTAATCGGGCTCGTAGCCATAAATATTCCGGCACGCATGAATGAGTGGCTCACATTCCTTTGCAACACCGTCAGCAGCGTCGTTAAAGAATGGCGTCTTCCCCATACCCCGCTCAATTGAAGCCATGGCGTCGAGCATTTGCTTGACTTTTGTGGCCACCTTTGTTGGCGCGGATTTGCCAATCGAGCGATATGCCAGCTCCACACGCAACAAGCCCTCAAGAATAAGCTTGTGGTACATCATGGAACGTTCAAAGTGCACGCCGTCTGGAAGTATTTGCTCGTCAAGCTGTTTTATGTAATCACGCTCAACAGTCGACAGCACATCATTTTCACCAAACATTAGCGCACAAATAATGATCGTCTTTAGATTTTCAAAATAATGATTTGCTAACAGGTGCTTTTCTTGATTTGCAAGCAGGTGACGGTATTGGTGATACATACTCTCAAATACCGTTTCCATAAAAATGGAGTCTTCCGCCAGCGCATCACCAAACAAATCTATACAGATAAGCCAATTGACGAGCCTTAGAGAAATTGTATAAGGATGCCAAGCATCGCCAAGCGGATATTTGCATGTCGCAATCCAAGTGAGAACAAGTCTCTTAAATTGATCGGCATCCTCTCGGTCTCCGCCCAATGCATAGCGTGCTGCCAGAGGAATGCAAAATTCGAAATAATGAAGATTAAAATTCCATAAATGAGAGGCCTCAGGAACACTCCAGCACGAAAGATCTACCTTATGCCTCTCATTGATGAGAAAGAATTCATTTCGAGCCAGCGAATCGACATCGAACCGGCCAGCGTAAATTTCGTCGCAGTCTAGACTAGGTATAGCTAAGCTTAAATACTGAATACGCGGAGGAACCGTTAAAGGCACTTTGTGAAGCACTTTTAGTCTAGAGCCAATCATGGAGGGCTTCATGCGACGAATGGTTCTTGCGTATAGAAGCGCTTTTTGGATACTGGGCAATTTCATTATCAGCAATCGCCCTCGAATTCAGCCAGCAGCAACTCAGCGAATTCACAAGCCGCCTTTTGTCTCGAATGCTCTGATAGCATTCGAGCGGCAGCATTTCGCTTTTCTTCCTCAGTATATTTTTGTTCAATCAAGGCATCGAACTCTCGAAGCAACCCTTTTAGATCTTCAGGGGCAGCATGTTTACCAAGGCCACTTTCCTCAAGCAAGTCAACGGAGTCGCCTTGGGCTGCAAGAAGAACCGGACAACCACATGCAATACATTCATAAAGTTTGGTTGGAATGCTGTCTTTAAGCCTCGAGCTGACCAAAGGGACATAGGCTAACGCCGAATGCTTTAATACGGTATATACACCAGCCGCGTCAACAGTGCCGCAAAACTCTACGTTTGTAATACCTTCTTCGTGAACTCTGTCTTCAAGCTTTTGCTTGTCTGCACCAGTTCCAAATAGAAGGAATCGAATATTCGGCCGCACTGCAGCAATATCTAGAAGCGTTCCCAAGCCCTGTGCAAGTCCGATATTGCCCACATAAGAACATACGGTGCCTTTATCCAGATTAAATTGATCAACGACGGCTTTATCTTCTGTAGATTCAACAAACGATTCATCAATGCCATTGGGAACTAATTGGACCGATGAACCTGCCTTGCAGATTCGAGATGCTAGTTTAGTGACTTTTCCAGCCGAGACCGTCGTTACCATATCCGCTGCTTTAAAACCACGCTTTGCAATATGGGAAAAGAATCGTCCATAAAGGCTATTTGGTTTAAAAGTGCCCATTTCGATTGCCACATCTGGCCAAATATCCCGAACATCTAAAACTAGTTTTGCGTTCTTCTTTTTTGCAATAGAAATCGCCGAAGTTGTCAAAAGCAACGGAGGAGTCGTGCAAAGCACGACATCAAAATCACCCATGCCATCAGCAACTTTAATAGACTCCCGTTGGCCTCCAAAGTTATTCTTTAAACGATTGACTAGCGTTTTTTCTTGAAGCGGGAATGTTTCAAAAAACGTAACAAAATCGGGCTTTTCGTAATTTTCCGGAGCACCGAGAAGACTGTCACTTGAAGAAAGAACCTGAACATCAATTCCCGCGTCAAGCATAGCCCGAACAAGGACGCTGACGCGATTGGCACAGGCGGATCGACTGGGTCGATAGCTATCTGTCAAGAAGAGTAAACGCATTACCTTGCACCTTCTCCAGTGCTCACAACACCAAGCGTCTTAAGCATGATCACAACGTCCATCTTGATGTTTCTCGATTTAATGTACTGAAGGTCAAACATGACCTTCTCGCTGGGAAGCAGGTCGTAGCCGCCCGTCACTTGGGCAAGTCCGGAGATACCCGGACGAATCTTGGTGCGGTAGTGCCAACCGTGGATTCGCTTTTCGAACTCATCGCAAAAGGCAGGACGCTCCGGACGCGGACCAATAAGGCTCATATCGCCCTTAAAAACATTCCAGAACTGCGGAATCTCATCTAGGCGCGTCTTGCGCATAAACTTGCCAAATGGCGTTACGCGCGGATCTTCGTCCTGAGCCCACTGGGCACCACGAGATTCAGCATCGGTATACATGCTGCGGAACTTATAAATATTAAAGACCTTGCCGTCCTTGCCAACGCGACGCTGTGCGTAAATGACAGGGCCTTCGGACTCGGACTTAATCTTGATGGCAATAACAGCCATCGGAATCGCAAGAATAATGAGCGCACAACCGCAGGAGACAACATCAAAAAAGCGCTTGATAAAGCGATAGAAGAACCCACCGTTTACGACGGGTTCTTCTAGTTCAATAATGTCGTCACCGGGCAACAACTTTTCCAGCACGTCGGCCGGGATACCGTTCTCCGACAGCTTAGGCTCATGCTTTCCGACGTTGTTAAGCTTTGCAGCCTCGCACCTGTCCTCAAGCGTGACAGCGAGCGCTGCCGCATCCCCCATTTGATTGTTTTGCACGTTCTCTTCCAACACTATGTCCCCGCCCCCGAGGGTCCTTCCTGTTCCGTTAAGCAGTCGCCTGCAGCTAGGCGATCGCCTTTTTTAGGTTTCGCATGACGCGCTGCTCGCTTGAAAGCACGGCGAGGCCAACGCGCGTAGTTACGCGTCGGCCGCACATGTCGAGCTCCAAATAAGCAGTGCTCTTGCGTCTGTTAATGGTTTTGATAAGGCCCTCGTGGCCCAGCAGCGGACCTGCCGTCACTACGACCTGATCGCCGTCTTTTAAGGCCTCGCTCATGGGCACTACGCGGTCTCCCCTATGCGTAAAGCCGCCAATAAGCTGAACCTCTTCTTTTGCCAGCGGCACAAACTGACCGTCCTGGGATAACACCCGGGCAAAGTCGTCCATGCGCAGCAGATACTGTTGCACGGTGCGGGGATCTGCCGTGTCGCAGATAAGGTAACCGGGAAAGAGTGGCTTGGTCGTATTGACCCATTCGCCGTGTATCTTAATCTCGGTTTGATATTGGGGATAAAAGAGCTCCTGCATGGCGCTCGCCGGCACCACGCGCTCGATGCGCTCGCGCATTACGTCTTCGCGACCGTTAATGACCTGGATCACATACCACACGAGCACCACCCCCTTGCTGTCTTACGTGTGGCTCACGGGGTTTGGGTATGGCTTCGCCAGGGCGCTTGTGCGCGAAGGCGCTCCATATTCAAACCCTGAGCCCAGTTAGACAAGCACGTGGCTCTGCCCCACCGTGAACGGTATGTATAAAAGCAGCTGCTAGAGACGCGGACGTGTATCGCAAATAAGACCGCGTCCCCAGCTGGCTGCGTGCGGCCCAGTCAAGCGGGAACAAAACTGGACCGCACGCGAACAGCTGCAGAACTGCTGCGATTTGTCATGAAATATCGATTCGAAAGTACAGCTTGCACACAGACAAGAACAAAGTCATTCAAAGCGATACGCATGACGACGCTATTGGAGCTCGTGGTTTTTCTGGCACCGCCGTTACGGCCGGATGCTGATCGACCCTGTGCATTGCGGCTTGCTGGAGCCGTGAGCACAGTTGAACCCATGTAACGTTAGGTATCCTAGCACAGCAGGTGACCCATGCGTTTTGGGGTGTGTTGAGCAACATATTGTTTATTTGCCGTGGTTATGGGGGATATTGTGCCGTCTTGCGCACATTGCCGCAGGTTTATGGGTGTGTGTGGGTTGGTGAGCACTGCCTGAGTTGTATTGCTGGCGGCGTGAATTGCTCAAACTATTAAGTTTGGCTAACAAACTTTGTACAAAACCGGGAAGGTAATTGCGCAACTTTTTGCGGGGAGGGCGCGAGTGAACGCATCACTTTGGTTTGTGGGTTGATGGGTATGAAAAAGGCCACCAGATACCCGGTGGCCTTTTGAATTCACGATGGTGGAGACGAGGGGGATCGAACCCCTGACCTCTTGACTGCCAGTCAAGCGCTCTCCCAGCTGAGCTACGCCCCCGTAACGAGGAGATACTATAGGGGAAGATCTTCGGGGATGCAAGGGGGAATTTTGGATTGATTGTCTTACTTACGGGTTTTCCTGGGACGGGGCAGAAATAATCACTCTTCGAGCGATTATTTCTATCCACCGTCCCGATAAAACCCTGATGCGATGGACCCTACTTGTAAAGGTACCCGATGGCGGTGCCGGTGTGGACTTCGATCTCTGCGGTGGATCGGACTATGTTGCTAATGCCCGTGTCGGCTAACAGGCCGAGGGGGCTGTGATCTAGCTCCCATTCAAGACCGTGTTCACTTACCTCGGTGTTGGGGGCGATGGCGATGATGGAGAACGTCATGCCCTCGGCGCCCTCAATGGTCCATGATTCGCCTGCGTGGAGGATGCGCGCAACCACCTTGTCCTCGGCGATCCAGACGGGGGCATCTACGTATCCCGCGAGCAGGCCCAGTACCGACAGTGCCATGTCGGGACGGCCTCCGGTGGCGCAGGTCGTAACAACCTCGGCACCCGGCCAGCGACGGCGGACGGAATCGAGCGCCAGCGCCAGATCGGTGTAGTCCTTGTATGGGTTGTGGCGCTCTACTTCAAAAACGGCAGCGGCATCGACCAAAGCACGTCCCTCATCGCTTACGGTGTCGGCGTCGCCCACGTAGACGTCGCAGCCTAGCCCCGCGCCCAGCAGCGCATCGAGCCCGCGGTCCACGGCGACAACGTGGTCGCACTCCCCCGCCAGCTGGCGCAGCAACTCGGGGCTCGCCAGCACCGGCGAGCCGCAAACTACTAATACCTTACAACCCACGGCCCTCGCCTAGCCCTCAAACGAAAGCACGCGGGCCAGATCCAGGTCCTCATAGCTGTCGATAAAGATGTCGCAGTTGGCACGCACCTCGTCGCGCTCCATACGGCCGTGCGGGTCATAGATGCCCACGCGTTTAAATCCAGCGGTGCTGGAGCTCTTAAGCCCAAAGACCGCGTCCTCAAACACCCAGGCGCGATCAAACTTGTGCCCGTGGCGCTCTTCCAGGCGACGCAACGCCAGCTCGTACACATCGGGGAATTGCTTGGAGCGCCCCGCCTCGCCCGTCGTGGTAATAAACTCCATATAGCGATCAAGGCCAGCACCAGCAAGCGCAGACGTAACCAGCTCGGCCGGCGTGGATGTGGCAACGCACATGGCAATGCCCGCCGCCTTCGCCTGCTCCAATAATGCAAGCAGGCCCTCGCGCGGCGGCACCTTGGAGTAGCCATCGATCAAAATCTCGCCCAGCTCGCGATACAGCTCCTCGCCATTCGCGCCAATGCCCCACGTGTCGTGGTAGGCCTGGCACTCGTCCTCCAGCGAAAGATGTTCAAACTGGGCAAAATCGTCGACCGTTACATCAATGCCATGACGGCGTAATAACTCGGGCTGCGCATAGCCCCAGACGGGGGTGCTATTAACCAGCGTGCCGTCGCAATCGAAAATAAAAGCAACATTGGGAGCGGCGGTCTGGGACATAAACGTACCTTTCGATGTCAAATGGTAAACAACCTGCTAAAAACGTTTTACCAAACGTCAATCTAATAGTCTAGAAACCCTATTTGGTAAAACTGTCAAGAGTTTTACCACGGCAATTCTGCCAGTGGTCTAAACATGGCGCTCGCCGATTAAACGCCGCCGCAAATCCACTTTTCTCCATAAAAGTAACGAACAGGTGTTATCGTATTTCGTGCCGAAAGTTCCACCGAGCACGCGAGGTGGAACGAATCATAGAACTATCGCCGTCCCTTCGATTCGTGCAGCCTTGGATCTTTCGCATCTAGTCACCAAGGCAACACGCTGCCGCGTCATGATGGGATCAAACGTGAGCGATACAAAGCTAAAGCCAGCAACCAAAAAGCCTGCTACCCGCAAAGCCGCCCCGCACGCACCGGAGCTCACCAAGGACGATGTCTATCTGTTTGGCATCGGTATGTGGGAGCGCAGCTGGGAAAAGATGGGCGCGCACCCCGACACGCAGAACCGTACGCGCGGCTGGCGCTTTTGCGTTTGGGCACCCGACGTAAAGAGCGTTCACGTCATTGGCGAATTTAACGACTGGGATGAGCAAGCCAACCCGCTGGTGCCCGTGCATACGAGCGCTATTTGGGAAGGCTTTATTCCTGGCGCCGAGCAGGGCCAGCTCTATAAGTACCTCATCGAGACCAACGAGGGCGAAAAGCTCTACAAGGCCGATCCGTACGCCTTTAAGGCCGAGTGCCCTCCGGGTACCGCCAGCGTGCTGTGGACCCTCGATGGCTATAAGTGGAACGACGCAGCGTGGCTCAAGCGCCGTGCCGGCCACAACCACATGTCTCAGCCCCTTAACATCTACGAAGTGCATATTGGCTCGTGGAAGCGCCACGGCGACGCGCCGCAGGGCGATCCAGACGAGTTTGGCAACTATCCCGGCCCCATGGATCCCTTCCCCGCGCAACGCGGCGAGTTCTACACCTACGACGACCTGTCGGTGGAGCTCGTGGACTACGTGCGCGACATGGGCTACACGCATATCGAGGTCATGCCGCTTATGGAGCATCCCTTCGATGGCTCCTGGGGCTACCAGACGACCGGTTACTACGCCGCCACGTCGCGCTACGGCAACCCGCAGCAGCTCATGCACTTTATCGATGCATGCCACGAGGCGGGCATTGGCGTGATCATGGACTGGGTGCCCGGCGGTTTTTGCGCCGACTCCCACGGCCTTGCCACCTTTAACGGCCACATGCTGTTTGAGCACGAGATTCACCCCAACTGGGGCACGCACAAGTTCGACTTCGCCCGCGGCGAGGTCCGCTCCTTCCTGGTCTCCAACGTGCTGTACTGGCTCGAGAACTTCCACGTGGACGGCATCCGCATGGACGGTGTGTCCAGCATGCTGTACCTCAACTTTGGCATTGACGATCCCGGCCAAAAGAAGTTCAACAAGTACGGTACCGAGGAGGACCTGGACGCCAGCGCGTTTATCCGTCAGGTCAACTGCGCCGTGGAGGCCCACTTCCCCGACGTGATGATGATGGCCGAGGAGTCCACCGCGTGGCCGCTCGTGACCTACCCGCCGCAGGACGGCGGCCTGGGCTTCCACTACAAGTGGGACATGGGCTGGATGAACGACACCCTGCACTACATGCAGACCGATTTTCCGTGGCGCCCCGGCAACCACGGGCTGCTCACGTTCTCCATCATGTACGCCTTTACCGAGAACTTCATTTGCCCGCTGAGCCACGACGAGGTCGTGCACGGCAAGTGCTCGCTGATCGGCCGCATGCCGGGCGACTGGTGGCGCCAGTTTGCCGGCCTGCGCACGCTTGCCTTCTACCAGATGACGCACCCCGGTGCCAAGCTCAACTTTATGGGCAACGAGATCGGCCAGTTTATTGAGTGGCGCTACTACGAGTCCATCCAGTGGTTCCTGACCGAGGAGTACGAGACTCACCGTCATCATCAGGCGTTCATTAAGGCGCTCAATCACCTATACACCGCAGAGCCCGCCCTGTACGAGCGTGGCTACACCGACGACGGCTTTACCTGGATCGACGCGGACAACTCCAAGCAGTCCATCGTGAGCTTTGTGCGCCAGGGCGAGGACATCGACGACGACCTGGTGATCCTGATCAACTTTGACCCGGCGAGCTACGAGAGCTTCCGCGTGGGCGTGCCGCGCGAGGGCGACTGGGAGGTCATCTTTGACTCCGACCGTCCCGAGTTTGGCGGCAGCGGATACGCCGGTGAGGAACCCTACACCTGCTCGAGCGAGCCCTATCCCTGGAACGGGCAGATGGACTCCATTGAGATTAAGGTGCCCGGCCTGGCAGGCGTGGTGCTTAAGCGCCGTGGTCCCAGCAGCTACAAGCCGCCGGTGGTCGAGACTCCCAAGGCTGCGCCCAAGAAGCGCACGTCCTCGGTGAAGCCCAACCCTGCGGCCGCCAAGAAGGCTCCGGCTAAGGCAAAGGCTACGACGACCAAGGCCAAGGCTAAGGCTGCCGCAAAGCCCGCTGCTAAAGCCACCACGGCCAAGAATCCGGCTGCCAAAAAGGCCGCTACCAAGGCCAAGTCTGCTTCTGTTAAGCCGTCTGCCAAGGATGCGTAACAAAGCCGTTACAGCTGTAATCACCCGCCCCGACGGGGCGTAGGATACAAGTCATAACCGTTCCGGGAGAAACATCCCCGGGGGAAAGGAACGTATGAATAAGATCTTCGACAACAAGCAGGAGTTTACCGAGCTCTATCGCGATGCCGTCATGAGCATTAGCGGCAAGAGTGTCGAGGCCGCGAGCGACCTCGACCGCTTTAACGCCCTGGCCAAGCTCGTGGCCGAGAAGGCACGCACCGTTGCCACCAAGAGCGACGCCCGCGCCACCGCCGAGGGCAAGAAGCGCGTGTACTACTTCTCGATCGAGTTTTTGATCGGTCGCCTGCTCGACAACTACCTGCTCAACTTTGGCGTGCGCGACATGGTCGCCGAGGCGCTCGACGACATGGGCTTTGACCTGTCCGTCATCGAGAACCAGGAGCCCGATCCGGCTCTGGGCAACGGTGGCCTGGGCCGTCTGGCCGCATGCTTCCTGGATTCCATGGCAGCCGAGGGCATTGCCGGCTACGGCAACGGTATGCGCTACCGCTACGGTCTGTTTAAGCAGGAGATTGTCAACGGCAGCCAGGTCGAAACCACCGACGAGTGGCTCACCCACGGCTATCCCTGGGAGGTCCGTCGTCAGGACAAGGCCGTGACCATCAAGTTTGGTGGCCATGTTGAGGGCTTTGAGGAGGACGGCCGCACGTTCTACCGCACGGTGGACACGCAGGACATCCTGGCCGTCCCTTATGACATCCCCGTGGTGGGCTATGCCGGCGAGACTGTCAACAAGCTGCGCGTCTGGGCTGCCGAGCCGGTCGAGGAGCACTTTGACCTGGAGGCCTTCAACCGCGGCGACTACGCCCTGGCCGACGCCGAGCGCGCCGAGGCCGAGGCCATCAGCGCCATCCTCTACCCCAACGACGCCGGCGAGCACGGCCGTCTGCTGCGCCTGAAGCAGGAGTACCTGTTTGTTTCGGCCGGCATCTACAGCCTGCTCGACACCTTCGAGAAGGAGCACGGCGCGAACTGGGAGCTGCTGCCGCAGTTTGTGGCCATCCACACCAACGACACGCACCCCGCCATGTGCGGCCCCGAGCTCATGCGTATTCTCATCGACGAGAAGAAGCTCGAGTGGGATGACGCTTGGAACATCGTGACGCAGGTCGTGAGCTACACCAACCACACCATCCTGCCCGAGGCTCTGGAGAAGTGGCCCATCGGTACGTTCTCTAAGCTCCTTCCCCGCGTGTACCAGATCATCGACGAGATCAGCCGTCGTTGGCACGAGTCGTTCGACACCACGCAGGAGGGCTGGCAGGAGCGTCTGCGCCAGACCGCCATTCTGTGGGACGGCGAGATTCGCATGGCCAACCTGTCCGTGATCTGCAGCCACAGCGTCAACGGTGTGGCCAAGATCCACTCCGACATCATCAAGAACATCGTGCTCAAGGACTTCTATGCCCTGACGCCCGAGAAGTTCAACAACAAGACTAACGGCATCTCGCACCGTCGCTTCTTTGCCGAGGCCAACCCGACCTACGCCAAGCTCGTGACCGAGGCCATTGGCGATGGCTGGCTCAAGGACGCCTTTGAGCTGGAAAAGCTCAAGGAGTTCCAGAACGACACCGAGTTCCTCAAGGCCGTGGGTGCCTCCAAGCGCGCCAACAAGGAGCGCCTGGCCGCCTACGTTAAGGCCGAGACCGGTCTGGTCATTGACCCCAACACCGTCTTCGATGTCCAGGTGAAGCGCTTCCACGCCTACAAGCGCCAGCTCATGAACATCATGAAGGTGATGGACATCTACAACCGTCGCATCGCCGATCCCAACTTCCACGTGACGCCGACGACCTTCATCTTTAGCGGCAAGGCTGCCTCGAGCTACACCTTTGCCAAGGAGACCATCCGCCTCATTAACTCCGTGGCCGACGTCATCAACAATGATGCCCGCGTCAACGAGGTCATGAAGGTCTGCTTTATCCCCAACTTCCGCGTGAGCAACGCCCAGCTCATCTACCCCGCCGCCGAGATCTCGGAGCAGATCTCCACGGCCGGCAAGGAGGCCTCGGGCACGTCCAACATGAAGCTCATGATGAACGGCGCCATTACGCTGGGCACCCTCGACGGCGCCAACATCGAGATCGCCGACCTGGCCGGCCGCGAGAACGAGGCCATCTTTGGCCTGACCGCTCCCGAGGTCGAGCAGCTCTGGGCGTCGAACAGCTACTTTGCGTGGGATACGCTCAACAACGATCGCGAGCGTCTGGGCCGCGTGATGGACGAGCTCAAGGACAACACCTTTGCGGGTCTTTCGGGCAACTTCGAGAGCATCTACAACGAGCTCATGAACAACAACGACCCCGACCTGGTCATGGCAGACTTCCGCAGCTACGTCGACGCCTGGGAGAAGCTCACCGGCAGCTACGGCGACCAGGAGACCTGGAACCGCAAGGCTCTGCTCAACACCGCCTCCTCCGGCTGGTTCTCGAGCGACCGCACCATTCGCGAGTACCGCGACGAGATCTGGCACGCGTAAAGGCGCGCGAGCTCCCTTTGCCGCACGGCATTACTCGACGGGCGCGACCGAGCGCCGCGCCCGTCGCTAATGGGTTTAGGAACATCGATGACAGAAGGAGAAATCGATGAGTAAGAAAGAATGCATCGCGATGCTCCTCGCAGGAGGACAGGGCAGCCGATTGGGGGCACTCACCCAAAAGATCGCAAAGCCGGCGGTTAGCTTTGGTGGCAAGTTCCGCATTATCGACTTTTCGCTCTCCAACTGCTCCAACTCGGGCATCGACACGGTGGGCGTTCTGACGCAGTACCGTCCCTACCTGCTGCATGCCTACGTGGGCTCTGGCGAGGCGTGGGATCTGGACAGCCGCGACGGCGGCGTGTCGATTCTGCCGCCGTACGAGACGCAAACCGGCGGCGCCTGGTATGCGGGCACGGCCGACGCCATTACGCAGAACCTCGACTACATCAAGGCCAACGACCCCAAGTACGTTCTGATTCTTTCGGGCGATCACCTGTATCGCATGGACTACCGCAAGATGCTCAAGACGCACATTGAGAACAACGCCGACCTCACGGTGAGCGTTATGCCCGTGCCGTGGGAGGAGGCCAGCCGCTTTGGCATCCTGACCACCGACCCCGAGGACGGCCGCATCACCAAGTTCACCGAGAAGCCCGAGAAGCCCGATTCGAACCTTGCGTCCATGGGCATCTACATCTTCTCGGCCGACGTGCTGATCGAGGCGCTCGAGGAGGACGCTCTGGACCAGCGCTCGAGCCACGACTTTGGCAAGGACATCATCCCAAAGCTGCTCGGCGAGAACAAGCGCCTGTACAGCTACGAGTTCCACGGCTTTTGGAAGGATGTCGGCACCATCGCCAGCTTCCACGAGACCTCGATGGACCTGCTGGGCAACAACCCCGAGTTCGACCTGTTTGACAAGAACTTCCCCATCATGTCCAACATCACCACGCGTCCGCCGCACTACATTGGCCCGGACGGCCGTCTGGACGACTGCCTGGTCTCCAACGGGTGCAAGATCTACGGCACCGCTCGCCACTCGATCCTTTCGACCGATGTCATCATCGAGGAGCGCGCCGTGGTCGAGGACTCCGTGCTGCTGCCGGGTGCGCACGTTAAGAGCGGCGCGCACATCTGCCGCGCTATTTTGGGCGAGAACTCCACGGTCGAAGAGGGCGTGAAGCTCGGCTCTGTCGATACCACCAAGGATACGGCCGTCGTTGGAAATGACGTCGTTATCGGGAAGGGGGAATGATCCGATGATCAATCGCAAGGCCATCGGTTACATCACCGCTAACTACTCTTCGACCTACGGCAGCGTCCTGCTCAAGGACCGCCCCATCGCGTCCGTTCCGTTTTTGGGCCGCTACCGCCTGATCGACTTTCCGCTCTCCAACATGATGAATGCCGGCATTAAGACCGTCGGTGTCGTCATGCCGGGTAACTACCGCTCGCTGATCGACCACGTGGGCTCGGGCAAGGACTGGGGCCTAGACCGCAAGAAGGGCGGCCTGTTCATGGTGCCCGGCAACGCGTATGGCACCACCAAGGGCGGCATGCGCTTCCTGCTGCGCGACATCATCTCCAACAAGACGCTGTTCCAGCGCTCGGAGAATCCCTATGTTGTGATGATGGGCACCAACATCATCTTTAACATGGACCTTAACACCATCATCGAGGCGCACGAGAACTCCGGCGCCCAGATGACCGTGGTGTACTGCAAGGCCACGCGCAACGTCGATGACGAGACCAAACTCGAGATTAACGAGAACGGCCGCCTGACGGGCGTGAGCGCCGGCGTCGCGTACGGCGATAACGCCTCCATGGACTGCTGCATCGTCAACCGCGAGACGCTCCTCGAGATCATCGACCACTACCAGGCCGCCGACTATCTGGACCTGCTCGAGGCACTCCAGGGCGACTTTGGCAACATCGACGTGTGCAGCTACGAGTACAAGGGCGAGGTCGTGGGCGTGTTTAGCGAAAAGTCGCTGTATCGCCGTAGCATGGACCTGCTCGACCAGACCGTGGCCGACCAGCTCTTTGACCCCGAGCGCCCGATCCTGACCAAGGCTCACGACGTGCCGCCTTCGCGCTATGCGACCGGCAGCCACGCGTGCAACTCGATCATCTCGGCCGGCTGCATCATCAAGGGCACCGTGCGCAACTCGATCCTGTCGCGCGGCGTCGTGGTCGAGGAAGGCGCTTCGGTGACCAACTCGATCATCAACCAGAGCTGCATCATCAAGAGCGGCGCCCGCGTCGAGAACGCCATTCTGGACAAAAACAACGTGGTTCCCACCAACACCGAGCTTCGCGGCACGCCCGAGAACATCCTGGTGCTGGGCAAGGCTCCGTTAACTTCCGACACCACCATCGTACGTTAACGTTGGCACCGCAACATCGCTCGTAACATGTAGAATAGCCGCCCGGTTAGCGCCAGGCGGCTATTCTCGAATTGCAACATGGGAGACAATATGGCAGATTCCAGCAAAAAGATGCAGATCGTGTTTGCCTCGGCCGAGTGCGCACCGTTTGTAAAGACCGGTGGCCTGGGCGACGTGGCGGGCTCGCTGCCCGCGGCGCTTGTGCGCGCCGGCGCCGAGGTCATCGTCATGGTGCCCAAGTACGCCACCATCAAGGACGAGTACAAGGCGCAGATGGAGCACTTCTCCGACTTTTACGTGAGCCTGGGCTGGCGCAACGAGTACTGCGGTCTCGAGAAGCTCGAGCACGACGGCGTCACCTATATGTTCATCGACAACGAGCGCTACTTTGCGCGCGACTATCCGTACGGCTTCTTTGATGACGGCGAGCGCTTTGCGTTCTTCTCCAAGGCCATCACCGAGAGTCTGCAGCACCTGCCGGCCGGTTTTGAGTGCGACATCCTGCACTGCAACGACTGGCAGACGGCACTGGCGCCCGTGTTCTTGCGCGAGTTCTACCAGGGCCTGCCGCTGTACGACCGCGTCAAGACCGTGTTCTCTATCCACAACGTGGCGTTCCAGGGCCAGTTTAGCGACACCGTGATGGAGGACATCCTTGGTGTGGCGCATATTCCGGCGGCCGCCTCGCAGCTGCGTTGCGACGCCTGCAGCATCAACTACATGCTGGGCGCCCTGCGCTATGCCGACGCCATCACTACGGTGAGCCCCACCTATGCCAACGAGATCCAGACGCCCGAATTTGGCGAGGGCCTGGACGGCGTTTTGCGCGAGCGTTCCTACGCGCTGCAGGGTATCCTGAACGGCATTGATGTGGCAGGCTTTGACCCGGCGACCGACAAGCGCATTGCCGCCAACTACACCGTGGAGGACCGTTCCGGCAAGGCCGTGTGCAAGGCCAAGCTGCAGGAAGAGCTGGGGCTCGAGGTTCGCGACGACCGCCCGCTCATGGTGATGGTCACGCGCCTGACGCGCCAAAAGGGCATGGACCTGGTCATGTACGCGCTCGACCGCATTCTGGCCGGCGGCGTGCAGGTGGCCGTGCTTGGCACTGGCGACCGCGACTACGAGGACGGCCTGCGCTACTTCCAGGACAAGTACCCCGGCACCATGGCCGCGCGCATCGAGTTCGATCCTGCGCTGTCGCAGCGTATGTATGCCGCAGCCGACATGTTCCTGATGCCGTCGAAGTTTGAGCCCTGCGGCCTGTCGCAGATCATCGCCATGCGCTACGGTACCCTGCCTATCGTACGCGAGACCGGTGGTCTGAAGGACACGGTGATTCCGTATAACGAGTTTACCGGCGAGGGCACGGGCTTCTCGTTTAGTAACTTTAACGGCGACGAGATGGGCGATGCGGTTTTCCGCGCGGCGCGTCTGTTCTGGGATAACCGTGAGGCGTGGGATCAGCTGGTCACGCAGGCCATGAGCCAGGACTTTAGCTGGACGCGCTCGGCCGACAAGTATCTGGACCTGTACTTCTTTATGCACCCGGAGATTGAGAGGCCTGTGGCTGTTGTCGACGAGCCTGTGGTTGTGGCTGAGAAAGTTGAGGCCGAGCCCGAGGTTGTGGCCGAGCCCGAGCCCAAGGCCGAGTCGGTTGTTGAGGCGCCCGCTGCTGCTGAGGAGCCCAAGGCTGAGGAGAAGCCGGCTGCGAAGCCTGCGGCAAAGAAGACCACGACTCGTAAGACGACGACTAAAAAGGCCACGACAACGAAGGCCGCTGCGAGTAAGACCACCACTGCCAAGGCAACTACCGCCAAGGCAACGACCACGCGCAAGCGCACCACCGCAGCTGCCAAGAAGGCCGCCGAGGCCGAGGCTGCTCCCGAGGTAAAGGCCGAGACCGTCACCGCCGAGGATAAGCCTGCGGCAAAGGCTCCGGCCAAGACCGCTACCAAGAAGACGACCACGACCGCCAAGAAGGCAACAGCTGCCAAGAAGACCACGGCAACGAAGTCGACGGCCGCCAAGGCTACTGCGACCAAGGCCGCTCCGAAGGCTGCCGCAAAGCCCGCCGTCAAGGTCGAGGAGACGCCTGCCGATTCCAAGGCGGAGGCAACCGTCGAGACCGAGCCCACCGCCAAGACCACCACGCGCAAGCGCAGCACGACAACGGCCAAAAAGACCACGACCAAGGCCGCAACTACCAAGGCAGAGGCTAAGCCCGCTGCTGCCAAAGAGGAGCCCAAGGCCGAGGTAAAGGCCAAGCCGACGCCGAAGGCCGCTGAGGTCAAGACCGCTCCGAAGGCCACGGCAAAGGCCGAGCTCGCCAAGGAGGCCCCGGTCTCCCCCGCCGCTCCCACTGAGGAAAAGGCTCCTACCAAGAAGACCTCCGTCCGCAAAGCAACGGCCGCCCGCAAGCGCCGCTAATCCTGACGATTAAAACTTAATCCTCAACGCAAAAGAGGGCGCCCCAAGCAGGCGCCCTCTTCTTGGTTGAACCTCGCATTAAAAAGAGGGCCGGTTTACTACGACAAAATGGCTCCGGCCGACCACGGCGAGTAATCTACAAAAGTGGTAACGCTTCTACCTGCGGTTTTAATATCACCAAAATGACTATGGTTGAGATTATTCAATTTATCGTAGTAAACCGGGGTACTTCTGGTTGGCTACAAATAGTATCGGTAAGTACGTTTTCGAATGCCGCGATAATTTGGATGGTAAAACGATTTTCTAGGACAACCGTTCGCCGATAATGAGCGGCTGTAGTTTATACAACTAAAGTGCAACGATATACTTAAGTACTGTGCGTTAAGCCCATGGCCCGCTGGCCATGATTGTATAGAACTGGACCGTACTATGAGATTGATTCACAACAGCCGCCTGCCGCAGTTTCGCACTCCGTTTGGCGCTGTGACCACTGGAACTTCCGTTGCACTCTCGGTGATTTTGGAGGATGCCGATCCCAACCAGGCAACGCTTACGCTGCGCACCTGGGTCGATGAAATCGGTGAGTCTCTGTATCCCATGACGCACGAGGGCGACGGCATATTTACTGCAGAGCTTGAGTGCACCGAGCCCTGTCTTATCTGGTACAGCTTTATCTGCAATATCGAGGGCCAGCCCGAGGTCCGCTTGGGTGCACCGCAGGGTCGCACCGGTGGCGAGGGTGTGACCTACGACTACTCCGAGGTTCCGTCCTTCCAGATTACCGTCTACAAGCACCGCGAGAACCGTCCCACCTGGTACGAGCGCGGCATGGTGTACCAGATCTTCCCCGACCGCTATGCCCGTGACGAAAACTGGCGCGAGCGCACGCTGGCCGAGGTCGAAAAACCGCGCAACGGAATCCAGCGCCGCATGATCGAGGACTGGAACGAGCCGCCCGTGTACGAGCGCGCCGAGGACGGCTCCATCAAGACCTGGGACTTCTACGGCGGCTCGCTCAAGGGTATCCAAAATGACCTGTCCCGCATCGCGGAGCTGGGCTTCACGGCCATCTACCTCAACCCCATCTTTGAGGCCGCGAGCAACCACCGCTACGACACGGCCGACTACACCAAGATCGACCCGATCCTGGGCACCGAGCAGGACTTTACCGAGCTGTGCCAGGCGGCCGAGAAGCTGGGCATCTCCATCATTCTGGACGGCGTCTTTAACCATACGGGTGACGACTCCATCTATTTCAACCGCTACGGCAACTACCCCGGCGTGGGCGCGTGGCAGAGCGAGGATTCGCCATGGCGCGATGCGTTTTATTTCCACGAGGACGGCTCATACGACTGCTGGTGGGGCGTGGGCAATATGCCCGCCATCAATGAGAGCTCTGAGCTGGTACGCGAGCGGCTCCTGGGCAAGGACGGCGTGATCCGTAAATGGCTACGTGCCGGCGCTCATGGCTGGCGCCTCGATGTGGCCGACGAGCTTTCGGACGATTTCCTGGCCGAGATCAAAAAGGCCGTGCTCGCCGAGAAGCCTGATGCACTGTTGCTCGGCGAAGTCTGGGAAGACGCCTCCAACAAGATCAGCTACGGCCATCTGCGCCGCTATCTGCAAGGCTCCGAGCTGGACTCTGCTATGGATTACCCCTTCCGCGACATGGTCATCGGCTTTTTGATGGGCTACAAGAACGCCTACCAGGCAGCCGAGGATATCGAAACCCTGCGCGAGAACTATCCCCGTGAGGCCCTGTCCTGCGCACTTAATCTGCTTTCGAGCCACGACCGTCCGCGCATTATCTCGGTGCTCGGCGGCGGCCCCGATGAGTCGCAGCTGCCCGAGTGCGAGCGCAGCAAATGGCGCCTGGACGAGAACTCGATGGGCCTGGCCAAGAGCCGTTTTTGGCTTGCAACGCTCATGCAGATGACCTTCCCCGGCGTGCCTTCGATCTACTACGGCGACGAATACGGCCTGGAGGGCCTTACCGATCCGGGCAACCGCCGCACCCTACCGACCAAGGACCAACTGCACGACTTCGACACGCTGGCTATTGTCAAGAACGCCTCCGCCGTACGCCGCGCACTGCCATTTATGATCGACGGCGAGATCAAGGCCTTCGCGCTCAACGACGAGGTGCTGGCATACAACCGCACGGGCAAGAATGGCGAGTCCGCGACGGTTATCATCAACCGCAGCCTGCGCAATTCGCACCGCGTGACGATTCCGGCGCTCGGCGAATGCGCGAGTGACGTGATCAGCGGCCACGAGTGCGAGATCCACAACGGTACGGTCACGCTCGACCTGTATCCGCTGGGCTCGTCGATCATCTATCACCATGCCGAGCAGCGCCTGCAGGAGCCGCTCGATCACGGCGCGGGCGTCGTGTGCCACATCACGTCGGTGCCGACCGATGACGGCAAGCCCGGCACGATCGGCGCACCCACGCGTCGCTTTATCGACCATCTGGCCGCCATGGGCATGCGCTACTGGCAGGTCCTGCCCGTTAACCCGACGGACTTCTTCCGCTCCCCTTACGCCGGGCCTTCGGCCTTTGCAGGCAATATCGATCTACTGCCCGAAAGCCAAGAGGAGCTGGCGGCCGACTTTGAGACTTGGAAGGCCCGTGGCGGTGAGGATGCAGACCCGCTCTACACGGCATTTAAACATCGCAATGCCGACTGGCTCGAGAAGTACTGCGTCTACATGGCCGTCAAGAAGTACTTTGAGGGCGAGTCGCGCCACGATTGGCCGGCCGATGTCGCGCGCTACAACGAGCATCTGATCGACGACAAGCGTTTCCACGACGAGGCCGAGCTTCAGGCGTACATGCAGTATCGCTTTGACCTGGCTTGGTGCGAGCTCATGAACTATGCGCACAAGAAGGGCATCGAGGTCATCGGCGATATCCCTATGTACGTGTCCGACGATTCGGCAGATGCGTGGAGCGAACCCGAGAATTTCTGGCTATCCGATACCGGCAAGGCAATCGAGATCTCCGGTGCGCCGCCCGATAACTTTGCGCCCGAGGGCCAGGTGTGGGGCAACCCGACGTTCCGCTGGGACCACATGAAGCAGAATGGCTATGGCTGGTGGATGGATCGCCTGCGTCGCGCGTTCTCGCTCTACGACCGCGTGCGTCTGGATCACTTCCTGGGATTCCACAGCTACTTTAGCATTCCTGCGGGCAAGGCCTGCGCCGACGGTCGTTGGCTGTCGGGACCGGGCAAAGACCTGTTCCAGACCGCCTACGACGAGCTGGGTCCGCTCAACTTTATCGCTGAGGACTTGGGCTATCTGACGCCCGGCGTTCGCGCCATGGCATCGACCTGCGGCTTCCCCGGCATGGACGTGCTGGAGTTTAGCGACTACGACGTTCGTTGCGGTGTGCATCCCACGCCCGGCAAGATTCTGTACACCTCGACGCACGATACGTCGACGCTGGCCGGGTGGTGCACGCGTTCCTTTGCGGGTGGCGACGTGCCGAGCGGTGTTGAGGTGGCGTCCAAGCTGATGAACGACGCGCTGGCAAGCGACGCTCCCCTGGTGATGATGCCGCTGCAGGATGTTCTGGGGCTAGGCGACGACGCGCGCATGAACGTTCCGGGCGTGGCCACGGGCAACTGGACCTGGCAGGCTGACGAGGCGGACATTGCAGCCGCCGAGAACAAAACCGCACAGCTCCTGCGCAACAACAATAGATTCTGGGGCGAAGCGTGATAAAACCCCCGATATAGGGTACAGTTATAGACGTTTGAATTTTTGCGGGCAGAGTAATCTGCCCGCTTTGTGCTGAAAAGGAAGTATTATGGCGCGCTACGATTACAAGTGCTCGAGCTGCGGCAACGTGTTTGAGGTTGAGCATCCCATGTCCGAGACTCCAGAGGTCGTGTGCCCGAGCTGCGGTGCCCCGGCGGCCAAGACGTTCTCGGCTAGCGGCATCAAGTTTGAGGGCAGCGGCTTCTACAACACCGACCAGCGAAGCGGCGGCTCCAGCACCAGCGCCACCAACGGCTGCTGCGCCAACTGCCCACACAGCCACTAGTAACCAATCAGCCCCGCGACCGGCACCGATCGCGGGGCTGATTCTTTAGCTGCCCAGGTTTCCTTATGAGTTGCGGTGAAATAAGGACTGTTTGGCGAGGTAGAAGCCGCTATTCAATCCCTATTTCACCGCAACTTAATAGTTACTGGCGGACCAGGCGTGCGCAGAAGTGGCCGTCGTAGGAGTCGGCGTTTACCGGCACACTTTGGAAGAGGCCTCGAACGTTTTGGCGTACGGAGACGAGCTTCTTGGCCTGGGCGAACTCAGGCA
This sequence comes from Coriobacteriaceae bacterium, assembly GCA_902363875.1. Lineage (GTDB taxonomy): Bacteria > Actinomycetota > Coriobacteriia > Coriobacteriales > Coriobacteriaceae > Collinsella. The sequence continues at coordinate 37,392 of CABJBO010000001.1, forward strand.
ATTGAAGAATCTGCGCCTCGGAAAGCGGTGCAACGCTAAAGCCGGCACCCTCGGGAGAGCTCAGGAACGCTTCCACGACCTGCGTGTTCTCCTCGTCGAAAACCGAGCACGTCGCATAGATGAGCTCGCCGCCGGCAGCCACGCGCGCAGCAGCCTCTTTGAGCATCGTCAGCTGCAGCTTGGGCAGCTCAACCGTCACATCCTTTTCGGTCAGGCGCCACGGGATCTCGGGATGACGACGCATGGTTCCGGTGCCAGAGCACGGCGCATCGATAAAGACCGTATCGAACTTAACCGGCTCGCCAAGCATGGCATCAAACGACGTCAGTACTTCATCAAGCTCGCAAGCATCACCCGAAACCGTACGAACGCCCTGAATACCTGCCTTATGCAGGCGAGCGAGATTCTGGTCGCACTTGCGATCATGCAAATCGAGCGCCGTATGCTGACGCTCATAGCCCGCACGCTTGGCCTGGCACATCATCACATAGGTCTTGGTGCCACGGCCGGCACCAATCTCAAGGCAGCAACCAGGGCGCGTGGCAGCTGTGGCGATAAGCTGGGCGTTAAGGTCCGAGGCCACCGCGGCAGCACGCTCAAACACACCCGAAGCAACGGTAACCTGGGCATCAACCGGGGCATGGCAGCCCGGGAAGACAGGTGCGACGAGCTGCGAGATATACGGATCGGGCTTGGAAGCAAAAGCGTTCTCATGCAGGGCCAGCGGCGCGGGGGCCAGATTGCCGGCAAAGTTAAGCGCACCCTCTGGCGTGTCAAACGATGCTATAATGCGAGCGCACAGCCATCGCGGCAAGCCCATCAGGCGAGACAGGCGAACCAAGCGTCGCTCAGACTCATCCACATCGGACGCAGTAGCAAAGTCCTCAACATTGTCCGCAACCTTATGCAATACAGCATTGGCTAAGCCAGCGGCGGACTTAGCACCACTGCGCACCAGCTCAACACCCTGGCTCACGGCAACGCGGCCCGGCGTATGCAGGTAGAGCATCTCGAAGGCCGAGATACGAAGCGCCATGCGAACGCGCGGCGCAACCTTTTTGGGTTTATCGAGAAACTGATCGAGCAGCTCGTCCAAAATACCCTGCGTGGCGGCCACGCCCAGCGCCAAGCGGGCGGCAAAAGCGGAATCGCGCTGGTCAATAGCCTTGGCCGATGCGCGAGAGGACAGCACGTCGCGCGCATACATGCCGCGGCGATCGGCCTCCATCAGTACATCGAGCGCAAGCTTGCGCGCGGGAGACAGCTTGCTCATGACAAAACACCCCACGAAAGATCGGCACCCTGCAGGCCAGCAGCCCAAGCAGAAGCGGCCATAGCACGCTTGCCATCAGGCTTAACCTCGAGCAACTCAACCGAGCCATCGGAAAGGCCAAGGTAAACACGCTTGGCCTTAACAAGAACCTGACCCTCGTCAAGCGACACATCAGCCGGCGCAGCATCGAGCACACGCACAGTCTTGCCGGCAATCACGCAACGAGCAGGCGCGGTATCGGAAGAGGCCAGCACATGACGCGCGCAATCGAGCGCCGCCATCTGCGGATCCAAGCGCATCTCCTGCTTGGAAATCTTGGCAGCATGGGTGACGAGCGCCTCATCCTGTTCAGTCCACACGGCGGTGCCATCGGCAAGAGAAGGAAGCGTATCAGCCAGCAGTTTGCCGCCAAGCTCACCAAGCTCCATGGTCAGCGCCTCAGCATGCTTACCGGAAACCAACGTGGAAGCCTGAGCACAATAAGCACCAGTATCCACGCCGTGCCCAATGCGCATGATAGAAACGCCAGCAACCTCATCACCAGCGAGAATCGCACGCTGAATAGGAGCAGCCCCACGCCAACGAGGCAGCAGCGAAGCATGAACATTCACAATACCAAGCGGCGCCATATGCAGCACCTCATCGGGCAAAATGCAACCATAGGCAGCCACACAGAAAATATCAGCTTGGGCAGCCTGGAGCACCTCAACAACCTCAGGCGTCATACGATTAGCCTCAACAACCGGCAACCCCAGCTCAAGCGCCTTGGCCTTAACAGGAGAAGGCTCAAGCTTCTTACCACGCCCACGAACAGCATCAGGACGAGTAACAACAAGCGCAATCTCGTTCCCAGCCTCAACAAGCGAAGTCAACGAAGGCACAGCAAAATCAGGCGTACCCATAAACACAATACGCATAAAGATCGTCTCCCCTCAACCAAAGCCGAGACGGCTACAAAGAACAGCGGAAAGCAAGGTTCCCAGGCCATCCGCAATAACAATTCAACAAGAACAAATATACCCAAAACCAAAGAAAGAGCCGCAATAAAAGCAGCTCTTCCAACAAAGCACCTATCAGCGAAGACGCCCATCCCTGGCCCGACGGCACCTGGGCGAGACAAGCAGCGTCAACGTAGTCCCCGGGGCGCCCGCCTATATCGTCCCGCGCGCAGTTTCGCAGCGCAGCGAGAATGTTTGAGCACGGGATGATATAGGCGGGCGCCCCGGGGACGGACAAACCTACTCAGTCTCGCCCGGTCGAGCGCCGCGGGCCAGGGCGTCCTGGTACTCCTTGACGGCCTTGATCCTCTGCATAGGCTTAAGGCGCTCGAACATGGTGTTGCCGTGCAGGTGATCGATCTCGTGCTGCAGGCACACGCAGAACAGGTCGCCCGAAGCCTCATAGCGAATCAGGTTGGCATCCAGGTCGTACGCCTCGACGACGACATGGTCGGGACGCTCGATCTCGCAGCTTATGCCAGGGATGGACAGGCAGCCCTCGCTAAACGGCACCAGATGGTCGCTCTGCTCAACAATGACAGGGTTGATGAGCACGTACGGGTCGTAGTCGTTCTTGTCGCTGTAGTCGCAGTCGATGGTGACGAGCTGAATAAGCTCGCCGATCTGCGGAGCAGCCAGGCCGCAACCGCCGTTATCGAACATCATTTTCTTCATCTTCTCGGCAAGCGCCTCGATCGCCGGGGTGATCTCCTCGATGACGGCGCACTCCTGGCGCAGACGAGGGTCGGGCGACAGTACGATTCCGTTGGCTTCCATGGCCATCCTTTCGGTTTGTTACATCAAATCATAGGCGTCGACGTCAACGCTCACGCTCACGCCGCGCACAGAGCCCACCTCTTTGAGGCAGGCGTCGATATCATCAGAGACATGGTACCCCACGGGCGACTTCACAAGCAGATGGAAGCGGTAACGGTCCTTGGCTCTCTCGATTACACACGAAGCCGGGCCCAGCACCTGCGGCATGGCACTCCCCGCCCTCAAAAAGTCGGGCGCGGCGGCATGCCAGCGGCGCTTAAGAAGCTTTGCAATGCGCCCAATGTAGTCCTGCGCGTCATCCGCGTTCGTCGACCACACCAAAATGTTGACCAGGCGCACAAAGGGCGGATACAGCGCGTCGCGCCGCTGGTCAAGGTCGTAGTCGGTAAAGATAGAACGGTCGTGCTCGGCGACGGCGCGAATGACCGGATCCTCGGGCAGATAGGTCTGGATGATGACCTCGCCGGGACGATCGCCGCGGCCGGCGCGGCCCGCCACCTGCTCCAGCAGATCGTAGGCGCGCTCCCCTGCGCGGAAGTCCGGCAGCTTGAGGGCGAAGTCGGCATTGACCACGCCCACGAGCGTGACCTCGGGAAAGTCGAGGCCCTTGGCGATCATTTGGGTGCCCAGCAACACGGCGCAATCGGCCGCATCGAACTGCTCGAGCAGCTTTTTGTGCGCATCCTTGCCGCGCGTGGAATCGGCATCCATGCGGATGATGGCGACGTCCTCGGGCAGCATCTGGTGCAGTGCGTCCTCGATCTGCTGCGTGCCCAGCCCCATTTTTGCCAGGTAGCGACTGCCACATTTGGGGCAACGACTCGTGGGCGCGGGATACGGCTGCACGCGCCAGGAGGATCCGCATGTGTGACATTGCAGCGTGTGCGTGCGCTCGTGATACGTAAGCGCGGTGGAGCAGTGGTTGCAGGTGGGAACGCAGCCGCACTCGCGACACATCAGGAACGGCGCAAAGCCACGGCGGTTATGCAGCAGCACGGCCTTCTCGCGGCGCTCGACCACACGCTCCAAGCCCTCCATCAAGGGTTTTGAGAACATGGAGCGGCTGCCGTGAGAAAACTCACGGCGCAGGTCGGCAATGCGGACCGTGGGAAGCACGGCGTGTCCCGGGCGCTCGGGCATCTCGACACGCGTCCAAGTGGCACCGTTATACGTGCCACGACGGCAGCGGTCGAGGGCCTCGGCAGAAGGCGTGGCGGAGCCCAACACGAGCGGGCAGCGATAGCGCCGCGCCATCTCGGCCGCCACCTCGCGCGCGTGGTAGCGCGGACTGGAGCCCTGCTTGTAACTTGTCTCGTGTTCCTCGTCGATGATGATGAGGCCCAAGTCGCTGAGCGGGCAAAAGAGAGCCGAGCGGGCGCCGACCACCACGCGGGCCGCACCGCTGGCGACCATATCCCACTGGTCCAGACGCTCGCCAGCCGAAAGACGCGAGTGGAAAACCGCGACCGTCTCGCCAAAGCGCGAGCGGAAGCGGCCGACGGTCTGGGCCGTCAGTGAGATCTCGGGCACCAGCACGCAGGCAGAGCGACCGGCTGCGAGCACGCGCTCGATGGCGGAGAGGTAGACCTCGGTTTTGCCTGAGCCGGTGACGCCGTCTACCAGCACCACGTCGCCATGAGCGTCCAGACGGGCACGCTCGATCTGAGCAAGTGCTTGCTGCTGGCCACTGGTAAGGGAGACCGGCGCTTTGCCGCTTGCCGAGGACAGCGTGGTCTGCTCGCCGCAGCCACGCCAGGCGCGGCGCTCTTCCACCACCACAACGCCGCGTTTTTCGAGCGCCTTGATGGTCGCCGACATGCTGTTATAGAGAAGGTTGAGGTCGCGCGTCGTGACTGGTCCGCACTGGAGCGCCTCGATGAGTTGACGCTGGCGGACCGCGGTCTTGGGCGGCGTGTAGTCAAAGCCTTCGGGCGTAAGCATGACCCAGCGATATTGGATGGGATTGACGGCTGGACGTTCAACCGTCCACACGCCGTCATCGCCCTTAACGACGCGCGGACTGCCACCCGGAGGCAAAAATAAGCGCAGGCACTCGGAAAGCGTCGCGACGTACTCGCGGCTCATCCAGCGCGCAATGCGGGCAGCCTCGGCGGTAAAGAGCGGTTTGCTGAGGATGGCTTCGACAGGCTTGATGCGCGAAAGGTCAAGGGCGTTGTTGCCTTGCAGGTCGCCCAGCTCGGGCGCAATATCGACGATGTAGCCTGCAGCGGCACGGTTGCCAAAGTGGACCAGGACCGTCGATCCGACCTGGGCCTCGTTGGCAAGGGACTCAGGAATGCCGTAAGCGAACGGTTCGGACAGCGCACGGGTGGGGATATCGAGAACCACGCACGAGTAGGCGGCAATGGGCTCAGGTGCAGGCTCGGGCTTGGCCGAGGCAGCAGCGGATGCCGGTGCCGCCGGAGACTCCTCCGGTTCCGGTGAACCAAACAGCGACAGTTGTTGAGCCATACACCACCTCTAACGAACGGACCTGAAAGGGGTGGGACAAAATAATCAGTGGTGTTTGTCCCATGGCCGATACGAGTGTCGAGCTTGTTGCGTCGCTCGAACATGGGACAAACACTACTGATTATTATGTCCCAGCAACCCACTCATCGGTACAGAAACAAGAGCCCCGCTCGGGTGAACGGGGCTCGGATACATACGTTTGCGCAGCTGCTACAGCGCCATCGTGCGGGCGCGGTCGATGCGCGCCAGGCAGTCGTCGCGGCCGACGAGTGCCATGGTCTCGCCCAGCGGAGGGCTCACCATGTTGCCGCAAACGGCCACACGCACGGCCTGGAACACCACGCGCTTCTTGAGGTCCATCTGCTCGGGCAGCGGCTCAAGCGCGGCGTCGATGGCCTCGGCAGTCCACTTGTCCACGCCCTCGAGCGCAGCCTTGGCGGCATCCAGAATGGCGCCCATGCCTTCCTTAGCCAGGCCCTTGTTAACGGATTTCTCGTCATACTCGAGAGTCTCGGCCGTAGCAAAGATGGGAGCGGCGACGGTCACGGCGTCGGTCGGCATCTTGGTGCGCGGCTTGACGATGGCGGCAAGCGCATCAATCCAGTCCTCGCCGTACTCGACGTTGCCCTCGATGAGACCCGCCTCGTGCAGCTTGGGGACCATGATCTCATCGGCAAACTGCGCGTCGGACATGCCGTTGATGTACTCGGCATTGACCCAATCGAGCTTCTTGGGATCGAAGGTCGCCGGGTTCTTGGAGATGCGGTCGAGCGAGAACTTGCTGGCTAGGACATCGCGCGGGATGATCGTGGTCTCGCCGTCGAGCGACCAGCCGAGCAGCGCCAGGTAGTTGACGAAGGCGTCGGAAAGGTAACCGGCGTCGCGGTACTCCTCCACCGAAGTTGCGCCGTGGCGCTTGGAGAGCTTCTTACCGTCGGCGCCCAGGATCATGGAGATGTGGGCGAACGTGGGCACGGGCGCGCCGAGGGCCTCGTAGACCATGACCTGGCGCGGGGTGTTGGACAGGTGGTCGTCGCCGCGGATGACATGGGTGATCTTCATCATGGCGTCGTCGACGACGGTCGCGAAGTTGTACGTGGGCGTGCCATCGGAGCGGAAGATGACAAAGTCGTCGAGCTCCTTGGCGTCGAAGGTCACCTCGCCGTGGACGGCATCGTGGATGACGACGTCGCCGCGGTCCTCGGGCACCTTGATGCGCAGGACGTAGGACTCGCCGGCCTCGATGCGGCGGCGGGCCTCCTCGGGATCAAGATCGCGGCAACGACGCTGATAGCCCTGGAAGGGGTCCTTGCGCTCCTGCGCGGCCTTGCGGTCGGCGTCGAGCTGCTCCTTGGTGCAGAAGCAGGGATAGGCCTTGCCCTCGTCCCAAAGCTTCTGGGCGGCCTGCTTGTACAGGTCCAGGCGCCCGGTCTGGGCGTAGGGGCCAAAGTCGCCGCCCACCTCGGGACCCTCGTCCCAGTCCAGGCCCAGCCAACGCATGGCGCGCAAGATAATCTGCGTGTTCTCGTCGGTGGAGCGGGTGGGGTCGGTGTCGTCGATGCGCAGGATGAACGTGCCGCCGTTTGCACGGGCGAAAGCCCAGTTATAGATAGCGGTGCGGGCGCCGCCGATGTGCAGTTTGCCCGTCGGTGAGGGTGCAAAGCGGACGCGAACGTCTGATGCCATGGAAATCTCCTCGATTGCAGGATGGATGTCTAACCGCATCAGTATAAAGCATCAAAGCAACCTCCGCACAAAGGGCACCGACCCAGTCATTGGGGACTACTCATTGGGGACAGACTTAAATGACCAGTCGTTGTAGTCATTGGGGACATTCTTGGTTTAAGACTGGTCATTTAAGTCTGTCCCCAATGAGTAGGTGCGGAAAGGGTGTGAATGTTTGATTAACGCGATATGATGTGCCCTTGCATATAGAGCTCGGCGGAATGGTAACGGTCGCCGGGACACGTATTTTGAAAGGGGCTATCATGCCAGAAGAACTTCGTTCCATCCCACCCCAACACGGGTCCTTTGTTTTTACGTCGGAGTCGGTGACCGAAGGCCATCCCGATAAGATCGCCGATCAGATCAGCGACGCCGTCCTCGACGCAATCCTCGCTAAAGAAATAGAGCTGCAGGAGCAGGGCTACATTGCGCCCAACGGCGTGCCCGCCAACGTGGAGAACGCCCGCTGCGCCTGCGAGACCCTCGTGACCACCGGCACGGTCATCGTTGCCGGCGAGATCCGCACCCAGGCATACGTCGACGTGCAGGAGATTGCCCGTGGCGTTATCCGCCGCATTGGCTACAACCGCGCAAAGTTCGGTTTTGACTGCGATACCTGCGGAGTTATGAGCCTCATCCACGAGCAGTCGCCCGACATCGCCCAGGGCGTCGACGAGTCCTTCGAGACCCAGACCGGCGCCACCACCGACCCGATCGATCTGATCGGCGCCGGCGACCAGGGCATGATGTTTGGCTATGCCTCCAACGAGACCAAGACCCTCATGCCCATGCCGCACTACCTGGCGAGCCGCCTGGCCGAGCGCCTGGCCGCCGTGCGCCACGACGGCACCCTGCCCTACCTGCGCCCCGACGGCAAGACCCAGGTCACGGTGCGCTACGAGGACGGCAAGCCCGTCGAGGTCACGACCATCGTCATCTCCACGCAGCACGCCGCCGAGATCGAGGACATGGGCAAGATCAAGGACGACCTCATCGAGCACGTCATCGCCCCCGTCATGGCTGCCGAGAACATGCCGTGGGACGGCGCCGATATCTATGTGAACCCCACCGGTCGCTTTGTCGTGGGCGGCCCCATGGGCGACACGGGCCTCACCGGCCGTAAGATCATCGTCGACACCTATGGCGGCTACGGCCGTCACGGCGGCGGTGCCTTTAGCGGCAAGGACTGCACCAAGGTCGACCGCTCCGCCGCATACGCCGCGCGCTGGGTCGCCAAGAACGTGGTGGCCGCGGGCCTGGCCGACCGCTGCGAGGTCGAGCTGGCCTACGCTATCGGCGTGTCCAAGCCGCTGTCTATCATGGTCGACACCTTCGGTACCGCGCATGTTGCCGAGGACAAGATCGTCGAAGCCGTCGAGAAAACCTTCGACCTGCGCCCGGGCGCGATCATCCGCGACCTGGATCTGCGTCGTCCTATCTACGAGAAGACGGCAGCCTACGGCCACTTCGGTCGCGAAGACGCCGACTTCACCTGGGAAAAAACCGACCGAGTCGAAGAACTCAAAGCAGCCTGCGGCCTGTAAGCTAACGAGAAAAGCCACAGCCAAATAACAACGCACCAAAAGAAGTACCGCCCCCAAGCGGTACTTCTTTTTTATTAACCGGTGGTGAAGATGAGCCGACCTGGGACGCAGAATAGGTCACCAGCTCATGAATTTTGCAGCACGAGCGCCTCTACCATGTATCCTTAGTCCCGAGGGGCGGGGCATAAGGTCGATCGCGAGTTCCGCACGAGCCGGAGAGCACTTAATGTGCTCTCCGTGCGAGCAGGACTGTCCGAGTAGGCGACCTTATGCCCCGCCCCTCGGGACGACGGGATAGAATAGGAGCAGCCATGGCAGGCAAGCCGCAAACACTAGCTACGACCTCGGCATTCGAGATCTTGGGGCCCGTCATGGTCGGCCCCAGCTCATCGCACACCGCCGGCGCCCTGCGGTGCGCCCAGGTTGCCGCCAGCCTGCTCGAGGGCCGCATCACCAAGGTTACCTTTGGCCTGTGGAACTCCTTCGCGCACACCTACCGTGGCCACGGCACCGACCGCGCGCTTGTCGCGGGCATCCTGGGCCTCGACACCGACGACGAGAATATCAAGCAGGCCTTCGACCTCGCACGCAAACAAGGCCTCGAATATCACTTTGACATTAAGGGCGACGACGCCTCCATCCACCCCAACACCGTCGATATCGAGATGTTCGACGACAGGGGTGCCACGGCACAGGTCCGCGGCGAGAGCCTAGGCGGCGGCAAGATGCGCATCAGCCGCATCAACGGCGTCGGCGTCGACATCTCGGGCATGTATTCAACGCTCTTCGTGGCGCACCAGGATGTTCCCGGCGTGCTCGCCGCACTCACGAACCTACTCGCCTACGTACACGTGAACATCGCGTTTTGCCGCACCTACCGCACCGAGGTGGGCGGCCAGGCCTACTCTGTCTTTGAGACCGACGGCGTCCCCGACGATACCGTCATTCCCATGCTCCGCAAGCTCGACAACGTCGACTACGCCACCTTTATTGAACTCCCGGGCTCGGCATCATCGCTCTCCCCCGGCGTCTCGGCCAAGGAGATCTTCGATGACGGCGAACAGCTGCTCGACGCTTGCAAGGAGCTGGAACTCAGCATCGGCGCCGTCATGGCCGTGCGCGAAGCGCGTCTGACCGGCGAGGAGCACGCCGTCGCCGCGATGCGCCGCGTGCTCGACGTTATGCGCGAGGAGACCACGGCCCCCATCGCCAATCCGCAGCGCTCGCTCGGCGGGCTCATCGGCGGCGAGGCGAAGCTCGTCGATGCCACCGGCCGTAACGATTTGAGCACAAACCTGATGGGCACCGTTCAGACCGATGCCGTGGCCCGCGCGATGGCCGTGCTCGAGCGCTCCGCCACTATGGGCGTGATCGTCGCCGCCCCCACGGCAGGCTCCGCGGGCGTCGTGCCCGGCTGCGTGCTGGCACTTGCCGACCACCTGCAGCTCGACGACGAGCAGGTCATGGACGCCCTCTACTGTGCTGCCGCCATCGGCCTCAACCTCACCACGAGCGCTTGCGTCGCCGGCGCCGAGGGCGGCTGCCAGGCCGAGGTGGGAAGCGCCGCCGCGATGGCCGCCGCCGCGCTGGTGCAGATGCTCGGCGGCACCCCCGAGCAGGCACTCGACGCCAGTTCCATCGCGCTGAGCAATCTGCTAGGCCTCGTTTGCGACCCCGTGGGCGGACTTGTTGAGGTGCCGTGCCAAAACCGCAATGCCATCGGCGTGGCCGCGGCCTTCAGCTCGGCCCAGCTCGCGCTCGCCGGCATCAAGAGCCTGGTGCCGTTTGACCAGATGGCGCATGTGATGCTCTCGGTGGGCCACGCCCTGCCGGCAACCCTGCGCGAGACGGCCAAGGGCGGCATCGCTCAAGCCCCGGCCGCGCTTTCTGCCTGCGCCAAATGCGGCATATGCGGATAGGCAGACTTCTCCAAACTGATACTGTTTCCGCACCACAAACAACAGGCTAATCGCTATAATGCAAGCCCAGTTAAAACACGATGAGCCGCAAGGCGAAACTCGAAGGAAATATAAACGATGTCGCAAATCGACCGCAGCAACATGATTCCCGATCCGCAACAGCCCAGTAGGCATACTGGCGGCGTCCAATCGCCGCGCCCCATCGCGCCGGCCCACACCCAACAACACGGCCCGGCCAATGCCTCCCAGCGCCCGAATCAGCGTCAATACCAGCAGCATCAGCAATACCAGCAGCGCCCCGCACAGGGTCCCGCCCCCAAGCAGGGCCCTTCGCACGCTCGCGCGGCAAGCAATCGCGGGCCCGCGGACAAGCGCATCAACAAAACCAGCAAGTCGGGCGGCAAGACGGCCCTCTTTGTCGTCCTCGGTCTCGTCGCGATCGTCTACATCGTAGGCGTCGTGGCGTTCTCGCAGGTCGCTTACCCCAACACTACCATCGCCGGCGTCGACATCTCGCTCTCTAACGCATCTTCGGCAGCCACCAAGGTCAACTCGGCATGGAAGCACTACAAGCTCACCGTGTCGGGCGATGACTTTAGCTGGATCTACCAGCCCGAGTCCGACGAGCCCATCGTCGATGGCGAAGAAGCCGCCCACGAGATTATCAACAAAAACGAGCCGCTGCTGTGGCCATCGCGCCTCCTCGCGTCGCTCGGCGGCAAAACCGTTAGCGCCACCAAGAACGACTCGGTCGACTTGGACCAGGACGTCGACCTGTCCATGCTCTCCGATGCCTTTGACCAAAAGCAGTTTGAGGAGGACCTGGGCAGCGCCATCGACGAGTTCAACGAGGGCCGCTCGGGCACCTTCGAGGCCACCAGCTCCTATGACGAGAAGGCCGGCAAGTTCACCGTTGAGAAGGCCCGTTCCAACGAGAAGATCAACCGCGAGCATGTCATCAAATATGCCGAGATCGAACTCGCGTCGCTCGCCGAGAACGTCGATATCACCAAGATCGGCAACGACGCCTACGAACCGCTCAACGGCACCCTCACCAACGACCAGATTCAGGCTGCATGCGATGCCGCCAACAACTTCCTGGGCGTCAACGTGACCCTTAAGCTCAACGGCAATGATGCCGGTAAAGTGGACGGCAGCTCGGTGCTGCAGTGGATCAGCTTTGCCGATCCGGCCAACCCCACGCTCGATACGTCGCAGATCGGCAGCTGGGCCGCCGAACTCGCTAACGGCTTTAACACCGTGGGATCCACCCGCTGGTGGACACGCGCCGACGGCAAGGAGTGCGCTGTCGAGGGCGGCGACTTTGGCTGGTCCATCGACAGCGACACGCTCGCCAAGCAGGTCGAGGACGCTATCAATAACAAGCAGACCGGCGATATCGAGATTTCGTACTCCAAGAAGGCCGACACGTTTACTGCCAAGGGCGAGCCCGATTGGAAGGCCTATATCGACGTCGACCTGTCCGAGCAGCACGCGCGCTACTACGACGAGAACGGCAATATCGTGTGGGAGGCCAACTTTATTTCCGGCAAACCGGGCGAAGACGCCACCCCGGAGGGCGTGTGGCAGATCAACAGCAACGACGGCGCAAGCAAGCTCATCGGTGCTAAAGACCCCGAGACCGGAAAGCCCAAATACGAGAGCCCGGTCAGCTATTGGATGCCGTTCGAGGGCAATATGATCGGTTTCCACGACGCCACCTGGCAAAACGACAAGAGCTTCGACAACGCCGAGTCCTATAAGTGGTGCGGCAGCCACGGCTGCATCAACCTGCGCCTGGCCGATGCCAAGGCGCTCCACGACTGCATTAGCGTTGGCCTGTGCGTGGTCGTGCACTCGTAGGGAAACACGCCTTCACACAACGGGGAACTGACGCTCCAATCTAACAGTTCCGAAAGATACCGCTATATGCGCCCGGCCATCGCGACGGGCGCATATAATTATCGAGGAACTTTCTATTAAGGAGACGCCATGTCGAATGTCCCCACCATTACCCCGGGACCGAATGATGCCGATCGAACGCCCGAGGGTGCCACCGAAACGCTTCCCCTCATAACAAACGTGCACGCCGCACGGCAAAACGGCAGCACAAGCGATACAACCGAGATTTCTGACGAAGAGGCCTACGCCAAACTCAAAGCGAAGCGTGCCGAGCGTCGGCGCAAAAAGCTCATCCGGCGCGGCATTGCGGCCGGCGTCGTGGCCGCCATTGTGCTCATCGCCGTTGTCGTGACCTCAGTCATCAACGCACGGCCCGCAGGAACCAACGGGCCGGTGACCGACATGGTCACCGAGGGCACGTTTACGACCACCGTCGAGGCTAAAGGCCAGCTCAAGCCCATCTCGGCTTCGGTGGTCTCCCCTTCTGTCGACGGAACGGTGGCATCAATCAACGTGCAAGCCGGCCAGTCCGTCAACGAGGGCGACGTGCTCATGACCATTAAAAACGACGAGCTCGATCGCAACGTTGCCGAGGCGCAGCGCGCGGTGACAGCGGCACAGGAAGACCTCGCCAACGCGAAGAAAGCCGCAGCTGCCGCGCAGGCCGCCCCAACGACGGATGTCGATGGAGCTTCCGCAGCGACTGGCGTCTCCGCCGCATCAGCGGACACGAACGCCGTATCGGCCGCGCAGCGCAGCCTCGCATCGGCCCAGGCAAACCTCGATCAGGCTAACGCCAAGGCCGCCAGCCGTACGGTCACGGCCCCGAGCTCGGGCAACATCGTGGAGCTCAACGCCAAGGTGGGCGCCACGGTAACAGGAGGCATGATCATGGGCGAAGGCGACACGAGCGGCGGCAAACAGTGCATGCAAATCGCCGACCTGTCCAAGATGAAGGTGACGGTTCAGGTGGGCGAAAAGGATATCGCCAAAATTGCCGTGGGCCAAAGCGCCAACGTGACCTATCCCGCGTTTCCCGATATCGTGAGCCAAGGCACCGTCACGGCTATCGCCTCGGTGGCAAACTCCGACTCCTCCTCCGGGAGCGGCGGCAGCGTGACCTTTAACGTCGACATCCTCATCGAAGCACCCGACAGTCGCCTTAAGCCGGGTATGACTGCCGAGGTCTCGGTAGTGACCGAGAAGCTCGACGACGTGGTGATGGTGCCGACCATGGCGCTGATGACCGAAGATGGCGAGCACTATTACGTCAATCTGGCCACCGATTCGGAAGGCAAAAAGACGCGCCGCGTGAAGGTGACCGTCGTGACGCAAAACGATAACGACGCCGTGGTCGGCAAAACGCAGGTCAAGCGCGACGACCAGGGCAACGAGATCAACCCAGACGTCCCGGTTACCAAGCTACGCGACGGCGACACCATCGTGACGGATACCGGCACAGGCATGACGGCAGACGGCGGCGACAACATGCCTGCCGACGAGGGCAAGTAATGCGTCCCGTCATCGACATCCGCAACGTGCACCGCATCTTTGAGAGCGAGGCCGGTTGCGCCCACATCCTGCATAACGTAAGCCTGGCAGTAGATCCCGGTGAGTTCGTCGCCATCACCGGCCCCTCGGGCTCGGGCAAGTCGACGCTCATGAACATCCTGGGCTGCCTGGACAAGCCGACGGCAGGCGATTACTACCTGCAGGGCCTCAACGTGGCGGAGCTCGACGATGATGAGCTCACCGAGGTGCGCGCGCTGAGCATCGGCTTTGTCTTTCAAAGCTTTAATCTGCTGCCGCGCCTGACGGTGATCGAAAACGTCATGCTGCCGCTGTCCTACACCAATGTGCCGCGTAGCCAACGCGAGATGCGCGCCGTGCACGCGCTGCAAGCCGTCACGCTTCCGGTCGACCATTGGGACCATCGCATCTCCGAGCTCTCGGGCGGACAGATGCAGCGCGTCGCCATCGCGCGCGCCCTCGTCAACGACCCGCCCATCATCTTGGCCGATGAACCGACGGGAAACCTGGACTCCGCCACCGGAGCGCTCGTGATGGAGACCTTCCACAAGCTCCAGGAGCGCGGCAAGACCATCGTGCTCATCACGCATGATCCCGGCATTGCCGCCGAGGCCGACCGCGCCGTAACCATTCGCGACGGACGGATTCACGACGGTGCATATATCGCGCATACACCGAATACGCTCCGCGGGGCCGTCAACAATCTGCCCGTGATTTCTACAACCACCAATCAGCCGAAAGGAGCGAAGGCATGAGCACCCGCGATCTCGTCCAAGAAGCCCTTCACTCGCTCGAGGCCAACAAGGGACGCAGCCTGCTCACCATCCTGGGCATCGTCATTGGAATCGCGTCGGTCATAGCCATGACCTCGCTTATCGGAGGCATCCAAAACAGCCTAGTCAACAGCCTGGGTCTTAACGCCGCCCGCATGGTGCAGATCTATTCGTCCCAAGAGCTCACCGATTCGGACGTCGAGAAACTGCGTAAGATGGTGCCGCAAATCGAGCAGATCGGCATTGTCGACAGTGCCTATTCCGAGTACAAAGTCGGGGATAAAAGCTATACCGTCATGGCACACGGCGTCGATAGTGACATGCTCGATGCCGTGGGCGCCAGCAAGATCGTCGAAGGGCGCACCTACAACGGTATCGAGTCGAAATCCGGTGCGCGCGTGGCGCTCATCGGCCGCGGCGGTGCCGAGCAACTGTACGGTAACGAACAGGACGCACTCGGCAAGACCATCAAGGTGTCGAGCGGAGAAGTGCAAATTGTCGGCGTTATCGATGGTGGCAGCGAATCCATGGGTTCGCTGAACCTGTACATGCCACGGGCCGCGATCGCCGAGCTCTACGGCGATGACAATCCGTCGTTTCCGAGCGTGACGGCGCTCGCCGCCGAAGGCACGGATATGGATAAGCTCTGCAAGACCATCGAGTCCAAGGTGCGTAGCATAAAGGGCATCTCGAAGGACGACGAGTACGATAGCGTATCGGTAAGCTCCATGAAAAGCGCTATCGACTCCCTCAATTCCTTTATGGGCGCCTTCTCGCTCATCATGGGCGCCGTTGCCAGTATTTCGCTGCTCGTGGGCGGTATCGGCATCATGAACATGATGCTCACCAATGTGACCGAGCGTATCCGCGAGATCGGTATTCGCCGCGCGCTTGGTGCAAGCCGACGTGATATCACCTCTCAGTTTTTGGCCGAATCCTCGGCACTGTGCATCACCGGCGGCATTCTCGGTGTTGTGATCGGCTATCTGCTGGCATGGGGGCTCGCGTTTTTTGCCGCCAACTCGAGCATTATGAGCGAGTTTGGAGCCAGCGGGACGATTACGCCGAGCTTTTCCCTTACGACGGTGTTGCTCGCCTTTGCGGTTTCAGTCGGCATCGGCGTAATCTTTGGCTTCTACCCCGCTCGCCGCGCGGCAAAGCTCAACCCGGTGGAGTGCCTACGCTACCAGTAAGTCACCACCAGCTACCAGTAAGCCACCACCAACAAGTTGCGGTGAATTAGGGACTGAATATGCTATCTAGCAGCAAAAACAGACACTATTTCACCGCAACTTATTGAAGGGCTGTTTGCGCCAGTTCTGGGCGTCGTCCTCGAGCTATTGATGGATGACGGGCTTGTACGGGTCGAGCTTGCTCGGGGCGCTCCTCCTCGCGGGCGAGAGGGCGCGCAGGCGCGGCGAGCGCCTAGCGCGCGAACTCCCGTAAGAGCGCGTCTTCCACTTCCCGAAGCGAAAGGGCCCCGCCTCCCTCGGCGGGACGGGCGACCACGATGCAGCGCGCTCCCACGTCGCGCGCGGAGGCGATCTTCTCGGCCGTGCCGCCTACGGTTCCCGAGTCCTTGGTCACAAGCCACTGGGCGCCCACCTGCCGAAGCATCGCCTCGTTGAGCTCGCGGGTGAAGGGCCCCTGCATGCCGATGACGTGCGACGGCGAAAACCCCGCGTCGATGCACTTCGTTATAGCACCGGGCAGCGGGAGCACACGCACGAAGAAGCGCTCCGCGAAATCGGCGACG
Organism: Coriobacteriaceae bacterium; assembly: GCA_902363875.1. Lineage (GTDB taxonomy): Bacteria > Actinomycetota > Coriobacteriia > Coriobacteriales > Coriobacteriaceae > Collinsella. The sequence goes on from CABJBO010000001.1 coordinate 54,061, forward strand.
CTCGTGTAGGGAGCAAGCTCCTTGCTCCCCGTCGTGAGAAGCGCGCGACCCGGGTTCTCGGAGAGAAAGCGCGCCGCGCAGGCGATCGACGCGACCGACACGACGCCTTTGGGCAGCGCCTCGACCGGGCGCGCAAGGCGCAGGCATCGTACACCCACGGCGAGCGAAGCGGCCCGGATGTTGCCGCTTGCGAGCGTAGCGAAGGGGTGCGTGGCGTCGACGACGATGCGCGCGCCGGAAAGCTCGCGCTCCATGTCGGCCTCGTCGAGCCTGCCCGCATGCACCTCGATGCCCGGAAGCTCGCCCAAAAGTTCGCCTCCGTACTCGGTTGCCGCGTAGGCACGGGCGGGGATGCCCGCCCCGCCCGCCCATTCGCACAGAAGGCGGCCCTCGGTGGTGCCGGCGAAGATGCGCAGCGCCGGCGCGGATGCGGGCGCCGTCACTTCGGGCCGCCTGGGCGCGTGATCTGGTAGAGCAGCGCGTTCAGAATGGCAGCCGCCACGGTCGAGCCGCCCTTGCGACCCCTCGCGACGATGGCCGGCACGCGTCGCGCGAGTAGCTCCTCTTTCGCCTCGACCACGTTCACAAACCCGACCGGCACCCCAACGACGAGAGCGGGCGCGATCTTCCCCGCGTCCATGAGCTCGGCGAGGCGCAGAAGTGCTGTGGGAGCGTTGCCGACGGCCACGATGAGCGGACCCTCGATGCCGCAAGCTTTGTCCATGCTCGCAACGGCGCGAGTCGTGCCCGCGGCGCGCGCAGCCGCGGCGACATCAGGGTCGGCCATGAAGCACACGGCCTTGCAGCCGAGCTTCGCGAGCGCGGGCTTGCTTATGCCTGCGAGCGCCATGTTCGTGTCGGTGAGCACCGTGGCCCCTGCGCGCAGTGCGTCGAGCGCACAGTGCACGGCGTCATGGGTGAACACGAGGGAATCGGCGTACGAGAAGTCGGCAGTGGTATGGATGACGCGCTTCACGACGGGCTCTTCGAACGGCGGGAACGTGCGGCCGCCGAGCTCTTCGGTGATGATCTCGAAGCTGCGCCGCTCGATGTCGCCAGGCGCCATCTCCTTGGAATCCATCTAGTACTCCACTCCTTCTCTTGCACATATCCCCTGAGCGTAGGGGTGTTTCTCGCACCGCATCTCGGTTATGTAATCGGCCTTCTCCACGATCTTGCGGGAAGGCGCGCGCCCGGTGAGCGCTACTTCGACGCCGAGCGCGGACATATCGAGTGCGCGGTCCACGAGCGCCTCGTCGACAAGCCCCTTCGAAAGCGCGTCGAGCGCCTCGTCGAGCACGAGCAGCCCCTCCTGCGCGCCCTCGAGCTCGGCGAGCGCGGAAGCGAGGTTCCCATCGTGCAGCTCGCACGTCGCGGCAAGTTCTACCGACGTCATCGACCAGGTAAACTTGTCCGACACCTTCCCCGCGAACACGGGCACGCCGAAATGCTCAGCGAGCAGGCGCACCTCCCCGCTTTCGCCGTCTTTCAGGAACTGCACGACGACGACGCGGCGGCCTGCAGCGAGCATGCGAAGGGCGAGGCCCATCGCCGCCGTGGTCTTGCCTTTGCCGTCGCCATGATACACGTGGATCATACGCCCTCCTCGATAATGCGGTAGACATACTCCATGTCGAGCGCCCCGCGCACGACGTCGGCCAGGCGGTCAAACTCGCGCGCACGGTGATCGGCCGCGGACGCCGCGCCCGCAGCACCCACGACGCTCTCGGGCAGGCCGCGCATGCGCGCGAGCGAGCGCGCGAGGGCGAGCGCAACCCCCGGTTCGTCGAACAGGCCGTGGAGATAGGTTCCGAACACGTTTCCGCAGGCCGCGCCTTCCGGTTTGCCGCCAATCGTGCCCGCAGGAGCGCAGGAGACGGTCGTTTCGCCGTCGTGAATCTCGTACCCGCGCGCCGTCATGCCGTTCCACACCGAGAACGCGCCTTGGGCGCCCGTGATGCGCAGCTCCGACTGGGCGAGGCGCTTTTCCTCCTTGAACACCGTACTTGCAGGGATGAGCCCGAGCCCGCGCGCGGTGCCAGCGCCTTCCCTGCCGTGCGGGTCGGAAAGCTCGTCTCCCAAAAGCTGGTAGCCTCCGCATATGCCGAGCACCGGCGTGCCCGCGCCCGAAAGCGCGCGTACACAGGCTCCGATGCCGCTAGCCGCAAGCCAGCGCGCGTCGTCGAGCGTAGTCTTCGAGCCGGGAAGCACCACCAGGTCGGGTCGGCCCAGATCGCTCGTCGAGGAAACGTAGCGCACGCCCACGCCGGGCACGCGCGAAAGCGGGTCGAAGTCGGTGAAGTTCGACAGATGCGGAAGACGCACGACGGCGACGTCGATGACGCCGCGCGCCTCGCGGGCAGATAGGCGCGGCGCGAGCGAGTCCTCGTCGTCCAGGTCAAGCGTAAGATACGGCACGACCCCCACGACGGGAACCCCGCACATCTTCTCGAGCGGGACCAAACCCGGGCGCAGGATTTCCACATCGCCGCGGAACTTGTTCACCACAAGCCCCCGCAAAAGCGCGCGGTCCTCGGGCGCAAGGAGCGCGACCGTGCCGTAGAGCTGGGCAAATACCCCGCCCGGGTCGATGTCGCCCGCAAGCAGCACGGGGGAGGACACGGCGTGCGCGAGCCCCATGTTGACGATGTCGTTTTCGGCAAGGTTGATTTCGGCGGGGCTGCCGGCGCCCTCGATGACGATGACGTCGTTATCCTCCGCGAGCGAATCGAACGCCTCCAAAATCTGCGGCATGAGCGCCTTCTTTCGCGCGAAGTAGTCCCTCGCAGCGAAGGCTCCCTGCGCCTTGCCGGCCACGATGAGCTGGCTACGGTGGCCGCTTTCGGGCTTGAGCAGGATGGGGTTCATGCGCACGTCGGGCGCGATGCCGCACGCCTCGGCCTGCATGATCTGGGCGCGCCCCATCTCGAGCCCGTCGGCCGTGACGCCGCTGTTGAGTGCCATGTTCTGGCTCTTGAAGGGAGTCACGCGCAGGCCGTCCTGCGAAAGCACGCGGCACAGCCCCGCCGCGAGCAGGCTCTTCCCCGCGTTCGACATGGTGCCCTGGATCATGATGGGTTTCGCCCTACCCACGGGTATCGACCTCCTTCGCCGAGCCTCGGCCATCCGCGCCCGCCATAGCGCCGCTGCAAGAAGCGCCGCCCCGTTCGTCGGGTTCGCCTTCGCCGGATGCGCCTTCCGCCCGAAGCGCGCGGCTGAACGCCATCGCAAGCCGGGCGTTCTCCTTGCGCGTGCGCACCGCGACGCGGCACCAGAAACGGGACAGTACCGAAAACGAGTCGCACGTGCGGACCAAAACCCCCTGTTTATACAGGCGCTCGGGGATGTCTTTCGCCGGCGTGCGGACTAAAAGGAAGTTCGCATCCGACGGCACGACGGAAAGCCCGAGCGAGGAGAGCTCGCGGGAAAGCCACGCTCGCTCGCCCGCCAATACATCGCGCGTGCGCGAGACGTATTCGACGTCTTCCAGGGCGGCGATGCCCGCGGCCTCGGCGACCGAGGAGACGGGCCACGCCTGCCCCGCCCGGCGAATCCCCTCGATGAGTTGGGTGTTTCCGCTGATCAGATATCCCAACCGCAACCCCGCCATTCCGTAGAGCTTGGTGAACGCGGAGAGCACGGCCACATGGCGCGAACACGCGGCGCGTGCGGCCACGCTCCTTTCGCGGGCGTCGGGCGCAAATCCGAGGAAGCACTCGTCCACGACGAGCAGCGCGCCCACCTGCTCGCAGCGACAAGCCGCGGCATCGATCACGCTGGGGTCGACGAGGCGCCCCGTCGGGTTGTTCGGATTGCAGAGGTACGCCACGTCTCCCGGCCCCTCGATCGCGCGGGCGAAGGAGGCGGGCACGTCGAAGTCGTCCGCTTCGGAGAGCGGGAACTCCTGCACGCATGCGCCGTAGTACGATGCCGCCTCCGCATATTCAGAGAACGTCGGCGCGCACACGACGATGCGTTTCGGGCGCACCGCCGCGGCGAGCCGCCAGATGATGTCGGACGCGCCCGCGCCGCAGACGATAGTATCTTCGGGAGTGCCCTGGGCGCGCGCTAGGGCGCGAACGAGGGCGAGGCTTTCCCTATCGGGGTAGGCGTCGATTCGAGAAAGCGCCTTGCAAGCTGCGGCGAGGGCGCGCGGCGAGGGGCCTGCCGGATTCACGTTCACCGAGAAGTCGATGAGGTTGGAGGCGCCCCCTTCGCAAGCGATGCCGAGCGATTGCGTGCTACCCCCATGCGCACGGGCGCGCAGGATTCCCCCGGCAGCCCGGGGCGCGACGCGGTCTTCCCTCATGCCATCGCCCCCACGGAGAGCACGACCGCCGCACGCGCGGCACCGAAGACGACGAGAGCGCATACGGACGCGGCGAGCATGAGCCTTGTCGCCCGGGCGATGTCGCCCCACTCGATTTCGCGGGACGCGTCGCCTATCGTCGGTTTCTCAACGAGCTTGCCAAAATACACCGCAGGTCCTGCCAGGCGCAGCCCGAGCGAGCCCGCGCACGCTGACTCGGTCTGCGCCGCGTTCGGGCTCGCATGGCGACGCCTGTCGCGGCTCCAGATGCGCGCCGCCCCGCGCGCGTCGAGCCCGACGATCGGGCACACGGCGATCATGATCAGGGCCGATAAGCGCGAGGGGATCCAGTTCACCGCATCGTCGAGGCGCGCCGAGGCGCAGCCGAAGTCGATGTAGCGCTCGTTTTTGTAGCCCACCATGCTGTCGAGCGTGTTCACCGCCTTGTACGCCATACCCAAGGGCGCACCCCCGATCATAAGGTAGAAAAGCGGCGCGATGACGCCGTCGCTCGCGTTCTCCGCCACCGTTTCCACAGCGGCGCGCGCGACGCCCTGCTCGTCGAGAACAGACGTGTCGCGTCCCACGATGAGCCCGACGGCTTCGCGCGCCTCGACAAGTCCGCCCTTCGAGAACGCGCGGGCCACGGCCAGGCTCTGGCGGCGCAGCTCGCATGCCGCGAGAATCTGATAGCTCGCCCATGCCTCGGCCACGAAGCGCAAGCCGGAGTGAACCATGCCGCAAAGATGCAGGATTCCCCAGGTCAAAAGCCCACACGCAAGCGGAAGCGCCACGGCAAGCACAAGCCCTGCGGCGCGCGTGCCCGCGGACGTTTGCGGGAATGCGCCCCGCAGGCGGCCTTCGGCCCACGTGATCGCGCGCCCCATGGCGACGACGGGATGGGGAAGCCAGCGCGGGTCGCCGAAGGCAAGGTCGGCCGCGAACCCGGCGGCGACGGCAAGAATCGTCATCACCGGGCATCGCCCCCCGAAGCGGGGCGAACGTCGCGAAGGCAGCGCCCATCCCAAGTGGCGGCCCATGCGCCGCCCGGCTCGGTATGCACGTCGAAGTATCCCATTTTCGGGACAGCTAGCTCGGAGAGCAGCGCTTTCACGGTACCCGCGTGAACGACGAAGACGGCGCGCCCACTCCCCTGGGCGCGCTCCGATTCGCACGCCTCCCGAAACGCCGCGATGACGCGGCGGGTGAAATCGCTCTTGCCCTCGCCATGCGGGCAGCGCGTCTCGCACCAGGAGTCTACCCAGGCGCGATAGCGCGCATCCTCTTTAAGCTCGGCGGCGCTTCGCCCCTCGAAGTCGCCGAAATCCATCTCGCGCAGACCGGGGCACGCCATAAGCTCCGCGTTCGGGAAGAGGATGCGCGCCGTCTGGTCGGTGCGGGCCATGCCGCTCGTGATAACACGGAACACGTCACGATCGCACGCGAGGTCGCGCAAAGCGCGCTCGCCCGCACTCGACAGGGGCTCGTCGGTGCCCGCCCCGCTGTAGCGATGGTCTTCCGTGCCCGCCGTGGCACCATGGCGCACGAAGACGACTTCCAAAGGCGCACCCGCGCCCTGCGTCCCTCGAGGTGCATCGGCAAGGTTTCCTTTGATGACCTGGGGAATCCCGCACGTCATGCGCACGACGACGTCGGCGCGCGCAGCGAGCGCGCATCCCAGGCGCCCCGCGCGCTCGCGCCATTGGGCGTCTTCCGCACTCATGGGGACGACCCCCGAGCCGACCAAGGGCAGAATCACTGCGTCTAAGCCGATCAGCCGCTCGAGCGCCCGGTCAGCGTCGAGCGCGCGTACGAGTTCCTCAGCACGGTAAGCGACACGGCCGGCAAAAGCCGCGGGCACGCCGCCCTCCGCAAACTGCGCCGCGTCGACGAAATCGTCCGCCGCGAACCCGAGCTTTTCGCGCACGAAGGTCCTCTTCCCCGAATGCGCGCCACCTACCACGAGCATCATAGGAGCATGCCCCCCGCCACCAGCATGGCAAGCATCGCGAGCTCGGCCCATTGCAGAAACCATCCGGCCAAATCCCCCGTCACTCCGCCGAAGCGGGACAGAGCAACATGGCGGTACCACGCGAGCGCCAAAAGCCCCGCCACCGCCATAAGGGCGCCGACGGCCTGAGCGCACGCGACCATCCCTGCAGCCGAAGCCGCAGTGAAAGCGCAAAGCGGCACAACGATCGCCGCGCGCTTCTTCGCAGGCGAGAGCCCCGCGGCCATGCCGTCCGCCCGCGCGGCAGACCAGCATTCAACGGCGAGCCCCGAAAGCGAGCGGGAGAACACGAGCGAGCACAGAAGTGCGAGGAACGCCCCCGCCGTAAGCGGCAGCGCGGTGAAAAGGGAAAACTGCAGAATAAGGTACACAACAACACCGATGACCCCGAAGGCGCCCGCCCGCGGGTCGTGCATGATCTCGAGCTTTCGCTCGCGCGGGGCCCAACTTGCAAGCGCATCGGAGGTGTCGCAGAGCCCGTCTAGGTGGATGCCTCCCGTCACCGCCACAGGCAGCGCCACGAGCACGGCCGCGACGATGGTCGCGGGCACGCCGAGCAGGTTCGCCACGTACCCCCACGCCGTCATGAGGAAGCCTTCCGCAAGGCCCACCAGGGGAAACGCGGCAAGCGCATGGGTTGACCCGAAATCGGTCCAGGCCGATTTCGGAACGGGGATACGCGAGAACGTTCCGAACGCCGCGCCGATTGCCTCTACTATCTTCACCTTGTAGGTCCTTCGCCTTTCATCCACACGGGAATCCCGCATACCACTTCGACTGCGCGGTCGGCCAGCGCCGCCACACCCGCGTTCACGCGCGCGAGCGCGCGCCTCCATGCCTCGGTCCCTTCATCGTAGCGCATCCCATCGGCGAACACGTCGACGGTGACCACCACCGTATACGCAGCGGCCTGAGCGAGCCGTTCAATGCCTCCGAGCACCTCGCGCGCCACAGCGTCAGGGTCACGCGGGGACAAGCCGCCTTCCGCGAAGAGCTCGTTCGCAACCAGGTTGCCCACGTCCTCCAAAAGAAGCGTGCAGCCGCGCGGAAGCCCGGGCACTGCGGCGCCCACGTCACGCGTGCACTCGAGGGTAGAAAACCCCTTGCCCTCGCGCAGCGCCCGATGGCGCGCGATACGGCGGGCGCCATCTTCCCCGAAGGGCTCCATCGTTGCGAGGTACACGCCGGGGCCGTCGTGCCCGAGGCACAGGGACTCGGCGTAGGCGCTCTTGCCGCTCGCGGCGGCGCCGATGACGAGCGTCACCGTCATTTCCCGGCCTCGAAATGCTCGTAAGCAGCCATGCCAGTCGCCGTGAACGTCTTCCCATCCCGGTACACGCGCAGCGCCGAATCCAGAAGGGGCAGATACGCCATGGCGCCCGCGCCCTCGCCCAAGTGCATGCCTGCGTCGAGGGGCGCCTTTATGCCGAGCTCGCGAAGGAGCTCGTGGCTTGCGGGTTCGCTTGATGCGTGGGTGCCCACGAGGTAGCCCAAGGCGTTGGGGCACAGGCGCACCGCGCACAGGGCCGCCGTGCAGGATATAACCCCATCGAGGAGCGCCGGCGCCTTCGAGGCCGCGGCCCCCAGGTAGAAGCCGCACATCGCCGCGATGTCGAAGCCGCCCACCTTCGAGAGCACGTCGATCGGGTCGGCGGGATCGGGCGAGTTCGCGTCGATAGCGCGCTCGACCACGTCGCGCTTGCGCGCGAGCGAGGCGTCCGAGAGCCCCGCGCCGCGCCCGACGAGGCTCCGCACGTCCGCCCGGATGAGCACTGCGGCCACCGCCGCCGAGGTGGTCGTGTTGCCGATGCCCATCTCGCCCGCGGCGAGAAGGCGCACGCCGGCGCGGACAAGCCCGCACGCGACGGCGATTCCGACCTCGATCGCGCGCACGGCCCCATCGCGAGACATAGCGGAGCCGTGAGCGATGTTGCCGCTCCCCCGCCGCACGTTCGCGCGCACCATGCGCGCGTCTTCTATGCCCCGGGCCATACCCACGTCGACGGGCACGACCTCGGCACCCGCGAACGCCGCCATGCGGCAGGCGCTCGCGGCCCCCTCGCACATGTTACGCGCGACGGCTCGCGTCACGTCTTGTCCGCTTTGCGACACGCCTTCGGCAACGACCCCGTTGTCGGAGAAGAATACCGCGAGCGCACGAGGAAACTCGGCCACCTCGGCGCTCCCCTGAGCTGCGGCGATACACGCGACGGCGTCTTCAAAGTCGCCCAATCCCCCCAAGGGGTGCGCAATGGAATCCCACGCGGCGTACGCGGCGGCGCGGGCGCACTCGTCTGCGGGCGCGATCCGGGAAAGCGCGGCTTCGAGCACGGCGCCCGGCGCCGACGAGAACGCGCGCTCGACTTCCTCGCGGATGCAGGCAAGCGCGGTTTCGGTTGCTTCAGCCATGCCGTCTCCTCTCTGCGAACGACGCTGCGGCAGACGCGAACGCGCGCGCAACGTCGGGGTTAGCAGGATAGTACACATGCGGGAAGCCAGCCGCCAGGGACGGGGTGGTCGTCATGCACGGCCAGCCCTTGTCGCGCCGGGGCTTCTGCGCCCAAAAGTCGCCGCCCGGGCAGGTGGACTGCCAGTAGTGGAACTCGTGCGCGCGGATGCGTGTGCCGCGCGGCCCGTAGAGCCCGTCGCGTTGGGAAGTGAGCTCCACGTACCCGAAATGGGACAGCCTTCCCCCGTTCTCGCTTGCGCCCTCAAGGGCGCCCGCAACAGGCCAGCGCCACCCCTCGCTATCGGCGATTTCGCGCTGCAGGTACAGAAACCCACCGCATTCGGCGACCGTCGGCATGCCGGATTCCACCGCGCGCCGCACCGCCTCGCGCATCGACACGTTCTCGGAGAGCTGCCGCGCATGGAGTTCCGGGTAGCCGCCCCCCAGATAGAGGGCGCTTGTCCCCCGGGGCAACTCGCTATCACACAGGGGGCTGAAAAAGGCCAGCTCGCAACCCAGGTCCTCGAGCGCGCGCAGATTCTCCTCGTAATAGAACGAGAACGCCTCGTCACGCGCGACGGCGACGATGGGCCGCGCTCCCGCGATCGGCTCCAACCGGTAAGGTTCCTCGCGGATATCGGGTGCCGTCGCCGCTATTTCGAGCAAGCGGTCGACGTCGATGCTCTTTTCCACCAGCTCGGCCATCTTGTCGATGCGCGCGGAGAGCTGCTCGACCTCGTCGGCGGTCACAAGCCCCAGATGCCGGCTTTCGAGCGAGAACGCCTCGTCGGCGGGGATATTCCCCAAAACCGCGACGCCCGTGTGCTTCTCGATCGCAGGCGCCGCGTAGGCGCAGGCAGCGGCGCTCATCTTGTTCAGCACGACGCCGCGCACGTTCGCACAAGGCAGGAACTCGGCGATGCCGCGGATTACAGCGGCGAGCGATAAAGACGCCCCGCGCCCGTTCACCACTAAAACGACCGGCGTTTCCGTGTCGCGCGCAACCTGGTAGCTGCTCGCGTCGGCCACGCCGGGCGCCATGCCGTCGTAGAAGCCCATAACCCCCTCGAGCACCGCGACATCCGCGCCCGCGGCGCCGCGTGCGAGCAGGGCGCGCAGCGTCGGGGCGTCGGTGAAGAAGCCGTCTAAATTGCCCGAGCGCGCACCCACGACGCGGCGATGAAAGAGCGGGTCAATGTAGTCGGGGCCGCATTTGAAGGCCGCGCATGCAATGCCGCGGCGCGCGAGCGCGCGCAGGAGCGCGCACGTTACGACCGTCTTGCCGCTCCCGCTCGAGGGCGCAGCGACCATGAAGCGCGGGATGGACGTGCTCACCGGGCGCCGCCTTCCCCACCTGCGGCGCTGCAGTTAGCAAGCGAGACCACCTCAACGGATGGGTTCCCCTCGACAGAGAGGTCCTCCCCGACAGGCGACTCAGCAAGCGCGCCGACTTCGGCAAGCTCCTCGGCATCCGCGCCCGCACCACGCGCGCTGACGAGGAACACGGGGTTTTGCGCCTTCATAAGATGGTGCGAGCCTACAGCCTCGGCACGGGCGACCGACACCTGGCACGCCTCGAACCCCTTAAAGCGCGAACCCGAGAGAAGCGCGCACGCCTCGGTGAGCGTCTCAACGGTGACGCATGGCACGCACAGGCGAACCTGCGAGTTCTTCTCGAGCGCCGCCTCCACGATGGAGGGAAGCTCGCCCGCGCTCCCGCCGACGAACACGGCGTCGGGGACGGGCAGTTTCGCGAGCGCTTCGGGGGCGACACCGGGGACCGCATGCACGTTGCCGCACCCGAATGCATCCGCGTTCTCTCGGATGAGCCGCACGCCGGCCGCGTTGCGCTCGACCGCCCATACCGACCCCGCTCGCGCGACGAGCGCCGCCTCGATCGAAACGCTCCCCGTACCGGCGCCGACATCCCACACGGTGTCGGTCGCGGTAAGGCGCAGCTTCGCGAGCGCGACGGCGCGCACCTCCTGCTTGGTCATGGGAACGTCACCGCGGATGAAGAGCTCGTCGGGAATGCCCGAGGAAGCGTACGGCCAGCGGGAGCTCGCGGCGCGGAATGCGCCCGCAGAGTCCGCCGCGAAAGAAGCCGCCGCGGGCGCAGACGCGCCGGCCGGCGCCTCGGAGGCTGCGCTAGAGCCCGCAGGCGACCCGGCGCAGCCTGCGAACTCGATAAGCATCACGTTCAAGTCGTCGAACGTCTGACCTGCGATTTCACTTGCGGTCGCGCAGGTGATGCGCTCGTCGGGGTACGACAGGCGCTCGGCCACCGTCACGCGCGCGTCCCCGAAGCCCGCCTGCACAAGCTCGCCCGAAAGCCGCGAGGGGTCTTCCCCGCCCGACGTGGCGAGGAAGAGCTCACCTGCGCGCTCGGCCTCGGCCACGATGTCGCACGCCACGCCGTGAGCGCTCGCGAAGCGCCAATCCTGCCATGGACGCGCGAGGCGCGCGGCGAGATACGACGCTGAGCTTATGCCGGGAATGACGCGCACGTCCACCTGCGCGTCGCCGGAGAGCGCCTCCACCAGGCGGCGCGCGCCGCTGAACAGCCCCACATCACCCGTCATCACGACCACGGCGCGCTGCCACGACGCCGCATCGGTGAGAGCGGCGACGATGTCCGCCGTCTTCACGAGCTCGCATCTCACCACGTCGGGCGGCACGTCGATGCCGACAAGCGCGCGATGAGCGCCGATGACCACGTCGGCGATGTCGATCACGTCGAGCGCCGCGCGCGAGAGCAAGTCGGGGTTTCCGGGCCCCGCCCCGATGATCGTTACCTTTCGCATGGAATCTCCCGATACCCGCGCGGCGTGACCATACGGCCGCCTACGCGCTTCGTGTCCGCGTTGCCGACGAACACGGTGGTGAACATGTCGGCGTCGAACTCCCCCAGCTCGGAGAGCCTGCACATGCCCGACTGCTGCCCCTCGCGCCCGATGTTGCGTACCCAGCCGCAGAGCGTGTCGGGGGCCTTCCATTCGAGCATAATCTTCGCCGCGCGCGAGAGCCTGTCGGCGCGCTTTCTGCTGCGCGGGTTGTACAAACAGATGCAGAAGTCGGCGCTCGCCACGGCGGCGAGCCTGCGCTCGATGACCTCCCACGGCGTGAGCAGGTCGGAGAGCGACACGACCGCGAAGTCGTGGGCAAGCGGGGCGCCGAGCACCGCCGACCCGCTCTGAGCCGCGGTGGCCCCGGCGATAACTTCCACGTCTACATCGGGGTAGTCCTCAGCAAGCTCCAGCACGGGGCTCGCCATGCCGTACACGCCCGCGTCACCGCTGCACACAAGCGCCACGGCTTCTCCGCTCTGCGCGCGCGAAAGCGCCAGGCGGCACCGTTCGACCTCGTGCATCATCGGCGTCGCGAGATGCGCCGCGTCGGGCACGGCGGCGAGCGCGAGCTCCACGTATTTCGTGTACCCCACAACGATGTCGGCCGCCTCGAGCGCGCGCCGAGCCGCAATCGTCATGCCGTCGGGGCCGCCCGGGCCGATCCCCACCACGAAGAGCTTTCCCATCACAGCTCCTTAAACGAAAGTTCGATAGTTACCTTGGAAAACGCGACGGTCACGCCGCCGTGAGCGAGCTTCGGGAAGATAAGTTTGCCCCCGTCCGCGAGCGCCGCGCGCTCGCACACGTTGTCGACCCCCACCGTCGCGCGCACGAAATCAGATGGTGAAACGCTGCCTTCGACCTGCGACAACTCCTCTACGGAATACGTCACAAGCGGGATATTGCGCGCGCGACAGAAGGCGAGCAGACCCTCCTCGTGCGCCTTCACGTCGATCGTCGCCGCCTCGCGCACGGCCGAAGGCGAGATACCCGCCTGCCCGCACGCGAGAAGAAACGTCTCCCCGATCGCTTCGGCGCACGCACCGCGACGGCACCCTATGCCCGCAACGATGCAGGGCACGACAAGGCGAAGCGGGTCGGGCGCAGACGTCTGCGCCCGCACGCCCGCCGGCTTCCCCGTCTCACCGGCGGGCACGACCTCGCCCGTTGTCTCCGCCGCGCGAACGGACGCACCTGCATTCGCGCCAGCGAACGGCGACACGACAATATCGGCCCGAGCGCGGTCGGACGCAATGTCAACCCCCTCAGGCAGCTGTCCCGAAATCGGCATGTCGGAATAGAGCGCCACGCGCCCGCCCGAAAGCAGCCGCGCCGACACTCGCTTGATGGCCTCGGGATTCGAAACGGCGAGCCCCGCACAGCGAGCCCACGTATCCACCGCCCACACGCCGCGGACGTCGGTCGCCGTGGTGATGACGGGGATGGCCCCTGCCGCGCGTGCCACAGTTTGCGCAAGCTCGTTCGCACCGCCCAAATGCCCCGACAAAAGCGGGACGGCAAAGCGCCCCGCCTCGTCGATCGCCACAACCGCGGAATCGCTTGCCTTCGAGGCGACATGCGGCGCGATCGCCCGCACGGCGATGCCCGCCGCGCCCACGAACAGAAGCGCGTCCGACGCTTCCCACGCGAGCGCCGTCCATGCGCGCAGGTCGGCCTTCCCCTCGCCGAACCCGCGCGAAACGGAAACGTCCCAGCCAGGGTCATCTTCACCTGTCTGCGCGCAATCGGAAAGCGCGCGTGCGGTGCGCTCCGCCAACGCATACCCCCTCTCAGTGAACGCTATGCAGGAAACCCTCATCTAGCGCACCACCATCGTCGAGAAGTAGCTGCCCCGATCGGGCACATCGTCGAGCGAGCAGTACACGCGCTCGCCCGGAAGCCCACAGTCCTCTACGAGCTCGGCACCGTCGAAGGCGCCCTCCTCGCGAAGGATGCGCTTCGTGTCCGCAAGCGAGCGGCGCGCCTTCATGACCACCTTCGCCCCCGGCCAGCCGATTGCGCGGCGCACGTCGTCGTAGCCGCCGGGCACGATGTGCAGAGGCGACGACATCTCGGGCGTGAGGTCGCGCTCGAGCGCCGCGGCGACCGCGCAGAAGCTCGGCACGCCGGGAATAGCGCGCGCCTCGAACCCGCGGGCGCGCACGTCGGGCGCTATGCGCTGGAATGTGGCGTAGATGCTCGGGTCCCCCAGGTTCAGCAGCGCGACGTCGCGGACAGCATCCAGGTGCGCGACAAGCTCGCGAACAAGCGAGGCATGCTCGGCCGCGCGGCGCTCGACGTCGCGCGTCATCGAGAATCGCACGGGGATCACCGTCTTGCCTGTAAGGTCGACGGCACCGCGTACGATGTCGAGCGCGACCATGGCCCCGTCCGCCGTCTGCGGTGCGGCGATGACCGGACACGATTCGATTGTGCGGACGGCCTTGATCGTGAGCAGCTCGGGGTCGCCAGGCCCCGTGCCCACCCCGTACAGCACGCCTTTACTCATACGTCGCCCCCAATTCCCCGATAACTGCATCGGCGCCCGACGTGCGGAAAAGCTCGCGGCGCTCGGCGTCGAACACGACCGCGGCGATGTCGCATCCGCCCGCCGCGCGGCGGCGCAACCTGTCCTCGATTGCCACAGCGAGCGAGGCGCGCGCAGCGTCCCCCACGCCGGCGGCCTCGATTACCTCAAGCGCCGCCGTGGTCGTGACCGACGACATGATATCGCGCACGGTCTTCGCGCCAGCGCCGGCCAAGGCCGCGTGGGCGGCCAGAATCTCCGCGCGGCAGTCGGCGGTACACGAATGGGTGTCCATGATGCCGCCCGCAACCTTCACCAGCTTGCCGATGTGTCCCACAAGAAGGACATTGGTAAATCCCTCGCGAACGCAGCAATCAATCGCATCGCCCACGAAGTTGGAGATGAAGACCACCGGCGCACCGTTTAGGTGGAAATGCCCCGAGATGAACTGCCCGCCGTAGTTGCCGGGCGTGAGCACGACTCCGCGCCGCCCCATAGCCGCATGCTGCCGGATCTCGAGCTCGATGCTGTCGCGCAAGGCAGCAAGGCTGCGCGGCTCGACGATGCCCGTCGTGCCCAGGATGGAAATGCCGTCCTCTATCCCCAGGTGCGGGTTGAAGGTCTTTTCGGCAAGGGCAACACCCTCGGGTACCGAAATCGTCACAGCAATATTTCCAGAAAAGCCGTGCGCGGCACACACCTCGCGCACCGCCGAAGTGATCATCGCGCGCGGCGTCGCGTTGATGGCGGCCGCCCCCACCGGCTGCTCGAGCCCGGGCAACGTCACGCGCCCCACGCCCACGCCGCCATCGACGGAAACTTCCGATTCGCGCGCGGGCACGCCCTTGCTGCCCGCAGCGCCCGTGCCCGACCCCGCATGTTCCACGCGCGCGTACACGAGCACGCCGTCGGTCACATCTGCATCGTCGCCTGCGTCCTTTCGCACGGCGCACTGGGCGCACCCCTCGCCGATACATGCGTCGACCACGTTCGCCTCGACGGGCAGCCCGCCGGGGGTGACGATCGACACGCGGCCGACGGGCTTTCGTGACAAAAGCATCTCGCAGGCCGCCTTCGCCGCAAGCGCGGCGCAACTCCCCGTGGTGTAGCCGCAGCGCAGGCGGGTCGTCCCGGTATATATGTAGTGCTCGAAGGCCACGCTAGCTGCTCGCCTTCCGATACCCCGTGGCAAACGAAGGGTCGTAAAGCTTGCTGCGCTCGTACGACTCCGCTTGCGCGCCGTTGTGCGCAAGCCCACCGCGAACTCCGAGCACGCGGCCCACCACCACGAGCGCCGTGCGGTCGATGCCCTCTCGCGCGCCCGCATCAGCGAGCGTGCCCACTGTGCATCGCACCACGCGCTCCTCAGGCCAGGTCGCCTTGTACACGAGCGCCGCCGGCTCGTCGGAGCTGCGGCCCGCGGCCAAAAGCTCGGCGGAAAGCTCGGCGAGCATACCCGAGCTCAGGAAGATGACCATAGTCGAGCCGCTTTCCGCCATGGTGCGCATGCCCTCGCCCGCGGGCATGGGGGTGCGCCCGGAAAGCCGCGTGATCACGACCGACTGGCTGATTCCCGGCAGCGTGTATTCCTGGCGAAGCGCCGCCGCGGCACCGCAAAAGCTCGACACGCCGGGCACCACCTCGTAGACCACGCCGCGCGCGTCGAGCGCGTCCATCTGCTCCTGGATGGCGCCGTACAGGCACGGGTCGCCCGTGTGCAGGCGCACCACTTCCTCGCCCCGCGCATCCGCCGCGCACATCACGTCGAGCACTTCCTCCAAGGTCATGTGCGCGCTGTCGTAGACGACGCAGGATTCCTTGCACTCGGCGAGCAGCTCGGGGTTCACAAGGCTCCCCGCCCAAACGACCACGTCGGCCGCGCGTAGAAGACGCGCCCCGCGCAGCGTGATAAGGTCGGCGGCGCCCGAACCTGCGCCAACGATATGAATCATCCGAGCCTTCCCTTCCCGTTTCTCATCGCAACCGTTTACGCCGCCATTCGCGCAGCGGGCAAAACACGGCGCCTGCGGCAGCAATCGGCGCAAATACGCAGGCAGGAGGCGCAATGCCGCCCGCGCTGGCTTTGACACGTTCACAAGTGCCCACTATCATAGTAAAAGTTTCGGCAACGAGCATATGACAATCGGATAAAAGGAAATGACCGGCGCGGCGCCTGCACAGCCCGCGCTGGCTTGCGGAGGGAACCAGGTGGGAATCCTGGGCAAGGGACATTACTGTATAGGACGCGCGGGCGAACCGCCTCGCGCCCCAAGCCTGACTGCTTCGCCTTTTCCTCACGGCATCGCCGTGGCGTTAGCTCCTTGTGAACCCCGAGGGGTGCGCTTTTCTTTCGCTTGTGCCGACAAGCAACTGTCGCCGGGGGACCGGCAAACCGAGGAAAGGAAAAACCATGTCCGACCAGATGTCACGCCGCGGCTTCATGGGCGCCGCAGCAACCGGAGCCGTCGCGCTCGCCGGAGTCGCGCTCGCGGGCTGCTCCAACACCTCCGCGAGTTCCGAGAAATCTAGTGAAAAGGAGAAGGCCGCGAAGCCGGTCATCCTCGTCACGAGCTTCGGCACGAGCTACAACGACTCGCGCCACATCACCATCGGCGCCATCGAAGACGCTATCCGCGAGAAGTACTGGCAGGACTACGACATCCGCCGCGCCTTCACCGCGCAGATCATCATCGACAAGCTGAAGAAGCGCGACGGCATCACGATCGACAACATGACCGAGGCGCTTGACCGCTGCGTGGAAGACGGCGTGAAGGAAATCGTCGTGCAGCCGACGCATCTCATGGCTGGCCTGGAATACGCCGACGTGAAAGACGAGCTCGACAAGTACGCCGACAAGTTCGACAAGATCTCGCTCGGCGACCCGCTGCTCACCTCCGACGACGACTACAAAAAGGTGGCCGCAGCCATTAAGGAGAACATGGCGTCCTTCGACGACGGCGAGACGGCGCTGTGCCTCATGGGCCACGGCACCGAAGCCGATTCCAACGCCGACTATGCCAAGATGCAGGAAGTGTTCAAGAACGAGGGTTTGACGCAGTTCTTCGTCGGCACCGTCGAGGCTGAACCGACCTGCGAGGATGTTATCGCCGCCGCGAGCGCCGCAGGCTACAAGAAGGCCGTGCTCGCGCCGTTCATGGTGGTCGCGGGCGACCACGCGAACAACGACATGGCAGACGAGACCGACCCCGACAGCTGGGCTGCGAAGTTCGTGGCCGCCGGCTTCGAAGTGACGTGCCTGCTCCAGGGTCTGGGACAGAACGTCGCGGTCGACGACATCTACGTCTCGCACGTGGACGACGCCATCGCCAAGCTGTAAACTCGCCGCGCACGGGGGCGCCGGTCGCGTCCCCGTGCAACGGGCATGCGCCTTTCCCCGACTGACGACGCATGCCCGTTGCATTCGCATCCCGACCGCCCACCGCACGGCACGGGCGGTCGAAGCGATTGAAAGGAACCCCCTCCATGTTGAAGAAAACCCTCGTCTTCGCCCTGACGGCGGCGCTTTGCGCGTTCTCGCTCGCCGGCTGCGCCGGAAATTCAATCGACAGCGCAAAGGCAAGCGATGCCGATTCCCAGGAAAAGACCGAACAGGCGGCCGATGCGCCCGCGGGCGCAAGCGCTGCCCCCATCACCGCCGACAAGGTGGCCGACGGCACCTATCCAATCACCGTAGATTCCAGCTCGAACATGTTCAGGATCGTGGACGCCCAGCTCATCGTGGAAAACGGCTCCATGCGCTGCGTGATGACGCTTTCCGGCACGGGCTACGGCAAGCTCTTCATGGGCACGGGCGACGAGGCTGCCGCCGCGAGCGAGGCCGACTTCATCCCCTATGTGGAAAACGCGGAAGGCAAGTACACCTACGACGTGCCCGTTGATGCGCTCGACGAGGACACCGCCTGTGCCGCGTGGAGTATTAGAAAAGAGCAGTGGTACGACCGCACACTTGTGTTCGAATCCGCCGGCGTCGATCTGCGCGCCGACGCACTGAAGTAACGCCATGCGGTCGATTCTTCCCAAGGGGGAAAACAGGAAGCTCCACAGCATCGCGGCGCGCGCGATCGCCTGCGTTCTCGTCGCCCTGCTCGCGCTTCCCTTCGCGGGGTGCAGTGCGAGCCCGAACGCGACCGGTGGCACGGCGGGCTCTCAGGAATACACGGTGAGCGTCTCGCTTTCCGGCGGGTCAGGGCGCGCAAGCATCGCCTCACCCACCACAATTGTGAAGGATGGCGACACCTACACCGCGACCATCACCTGGTCGAGTTCGAACTACGACAAGATGACCGTCGACGGCGTGGACTACGCGCCCGTAAACGACGGCGGCAACTCCACGTTCGAGATACCCGTCACGCTCGACGAGGACATCGCCGTGTCGGCCGAGACCGTCGCCATGTCGACGCCGCACACCATCGACTACACGATCCACTTCGACTCATCCACCATGAAGGAGAAATCGGGCGAAGAAGCAAGCGGCGGCTCCCCTGCGGGAACGGCTTCAAGCGCCGCGGCCGACTTCCACAACGCCGATTTGGGCTGCGGCTGGGAGCCGACGGGAGCGCTTCAGCTTGAATACGCCGAGCACTTCACTGTCGACGAGTTCGAAGGCGGCCTGCGGCTTATCTGCGTTTCGAACGGGGAGCGCTTCCTCGTGGTGCCGCAAGATGCGAAGGTACCTGATGGGTTAAGCTCCGACATCGCGGTCATAAGGCGCCCCGCCGACAAGGTGTACCTCGTGTCGTCGGCGACGATGTGCCTGGTCGACGCGCTCGATGCGAACGACAATATCTTAATGTCGGGCACGAAAGCCGACGATTGCTCGGTCGCGGGCTTCAAAAGCGCGCTCGGAAGTGGGGCGATCGCCTACGGCGGCAAGTACAGCGCGCCCGACTACGAGCGAATATCGGCCTCGGGCTGCACGCTCGCCATCGAGAACACCATGATCAACCACACGCCCGATGTGAAGGAAAAGCTGCAGAAGCTCGGGCTCGTCGTGCTCACCGAACAGTCGTCGAGCGAGCCCAAAGCACTCGGGCGCGTCGAGTGGATTAAGCTTTTCGGCGTCCTGTTCGACAAGGAAGACGAGGCCACGCACCTGTTCAACGAGCAGAAGGCCCGCGTCGAGCAAACGTCGGGGCTCGCGTCGTCAGGTAAAACCGTGGCGTATTTCTACATTAACTCGAACGGGGCCGCCGTCACGCGGCGGGCGGGCGACTACGTGGCGCAGATGATCGAGCTTGCAGGCGGCAGCTACGCGCTCGATGACGCGCAGACGGCGTCGACGTCAGGTTCGTCAGTAACGCTCGAAATGGAGCGCTTCTACGCGACAGCGAAGGATGCCGACATCATCGTCTACAACGGCACCATCGACGAATCGGTTGCCACCTTGAACGACTTCGTAGGCAAAAACGCGCTACTGTCGCAGTTCAAAGCCGTGAAGAACGGCAACGTCTGGGTCACAAGCGCCGACATGTACCAGCAGATGACTTCTACCGCCGACATTATCGACGAGCTGCACGGGGCGTTCACCGGCGATGACACGAGCGACTTCCATTATCTGAAGAAGCTCGGCTAGCACCATGAGAAGCCGACTTTCCATGGCATACGACGAATCGGGGCGCGCCGCGCGGTGTCGCGTCGTGACGGCGCTGCTCGCTGTTGCCCTCATCGTGCTCGTCGGGACCAACCTGTGCATCGGGAGCGTGCTCGTGCCCGCAGACCACATCCCCGGCATCCTTTCGGGCGGCGCGGCCAATTCCATGGAAAGCCAGGTCATCTGGGAGATTCGACTGCCGCGCGTACTTTCAGCCGTGCTTCTCGGCGGGGCACTTTCGCTCTCCGGGTTCCTGCTGCAGACGTTTTTCAACAACCCCATCGCCGACCCGTTCATCTTGGGCGTCTCCTCGGGCGCAAAGTTCGTCGTCGCGCTTACGATGATCGTACTTCTGGGCGCAAACCAGGCCATGTCCTCGCCGGCCATGGTGGCCGCAGCGTTTCTGGGCTCGCTTATCACCATCGGTTTCGTGCTCCTCATTGCACGGCGCATAAGTTCCATGGCCATGCTCATCGTGGCGGGCGTCATGGTGGGATACATCTGCTCGGCGGCGACGAACTTCCTCATCGCCTTCGCCGACGACCAGTCCATCGTGAACCTGCACAACTGGTCTTTGGGTAGCTTCTCGGGTTCGAGCTGGGACGACGTCGCGGTCATCACGGTCGTGGTGATCACCGTAAGCGCATGCGTATTCGCGATATCGAAGCCCCTTTCCGCCTTCCAGCTGGGAGAAGCCTACGCGAAAAGCGTCGGCGTGAACGTCGCACGCTTCCGCGTGGCGCTCGTCCTTCTAGCGAGCATGCTCTCCGCCTGCGTGACCGCGTTCGCTGGTCCGGTGTCGTTCGTAGGCATTGCGGTTCCGCATCTCGTGAAGTCGGCGCTAAAGTCGTCGAAGCCCATCCGCGTGATTCCTGCGTGCTTCTTGGGAGGCGCCATCTTCTGCGCGGGCTGCGATTTGATCGCGCGCACGCTGTTCTCTCCCGTCGAACTTTCCATCAGCGCTGTCACCGCCATCTTCGGCGCGCCGGTGGTTATCGCGCTCATGTTGAAGAAGCGGGTGAGGTAGATGGGAGAATTCGCGCCGCGGCCCAAAACGCTCGGAGGGGACATTCCATGCTTAGACAGTCCTGAGCTCGCACGAAAGCGCCAGAAGGCACTTTCGGCTCGTGCGGAACTGCGCGAGGAACGCCTCCTCCGAGCGGAGCCGAACCTCGAAACTCCGGTCGAAACGCAGGCTGACGGAGCGCCGCTTTTCCGCATAAGCGACCTGTCGGCGGGCTACGACAAGAAGGTCGTAGTCGAAGGCGTCGATCTGGAGGTTCGCGCGGGCGATGTCGTGGCGCTCATCGGGCCGAACGGCTCGGGCAAGTCGACCATCTTGAAAACCATCACACGCCATCTGGCACCGCTTGCCGGCGCGGTCGAGCTCGACGGGCGGGAGATTTCCCGATGGAAGACGGCGGAGTTCGCAAGGGACCTTGCCGTTATGCTGACAGATCGCCCCCGGACCGAGCTCCTCACCTGCCGCGATATCGTAGAGGCGGGAAGACATCCCTACACCGGGCGAATGGGCACACTCTCGCCTAACGACCATAGTCGGGTCGACGAGGCCATGAAAACCGCACATGTGGAAGAGCTCGCCGAGTGCGACTTCATGCAGATAAGCGACGGGCAACGCCAGCGCGTCATGCTCGCACGCGCCATCGCGCAGGATCCGCGTGTGCTCGTGCTCGACGAGCCCACGTCGTATCTCGATATCCGCTACCAGATCGACCTGCTGCGAATACTTCGCCACCTTGCGAAATCGCGGAATGTGGCTGTCATCATGTCCATCCACGAACTCGAGCTCGCGCAGAAAAGCGCCGACAAGGTGATTTGCGTGAAGGACGGCCGGGTCTTCCGCGCTGGCGCACCCGAGGACATATTCACGCGCGAGACAATTGGCGAGCTCTACGGCCTTCAACATGGCACCTTCAACGAGCGCTTCGGCAGCGTGGAAATTGGGCGCCCACACGGCGATGCGCACACGTTCGTCATCGCCGGCGCAGGTACGGGGTCGGCTGTGTTTCGCCGGCTCATTCGGCAGGGCAAGGCGTTCTACGCGGGCGTTCTGCACGAAGGGGACATCGACTGCGAGCTCGCGCGCGACCTGGCGGCGGAATGCGTGGCCGAGCGCGCCTTCGAGCCGATCGGGGATAAAACCATAGCCCGCGCCAAAGAGTTCCTCGTCCACTGCGCGCGCCTTATCGTGTGCCCCGCCGCCTTCGGCACCATAAACGCCCGCAACGCAGAGCTCGTCGAGTTCGCACGCTCGCATGGTATCGAGGTCATGCGAGCGTGCGAAGGCGCATCGGAGGATTCCCAATTGGAGTGGGAAGGATAAACTGGACTTTCATTTAAGGATCCTCAGGCTATAGCTCCTACGCCGGCGAGGTCTCCAAGGCGCCGGAGAACCTCGTGAACAGGAATTTCCACGCCGACGAGCCCAACTAGACCTAATCCAAGCGAGATTCCAGACTCGACAGGCCATTGAGAGTCAGGTCGTTGGCAACCTCCGAGACACGCTCGATAGGAACCGAGCCGTCAGACAGTGCCCATGTGCGATAGATACCGATAATACCCGACAGCAAAAACGCAAGATAGTAGTCGAACATCTCGTCCTTGAGACCGTGGGGCAGCAGATCGCGCTCGGCAATCTCGTGCTCGAGCGGCGCACGAAGACGAGCCATAAAATCATCGAGCGGAATGTTCTCGATCAGCTGACGATTGAGCACCAAGTTGTTGCACAGTGCCTCGTTAACGGTTTTAAAGAAGGTCGCCGCCGCGCCCAGGGCGCGCTCGTTGGTGTCACCGTCCATTGAAGCAAGCGTTTTCTCGACCGAGTCGACAATCATCTCCACCACATCGACGGCAATGGCATCGAGCAGGCCGTCAACCGTACCAAAGTGAACGTAAAAGGTCTTGCGGTCGACATTGGCCTCGCGCGCGATGGCACTCACCGTAATGTCTGCCAGCGGCTTTTCCATGAGCAGGCGCTCGAAAGCGGAAAGGATGGCATTGCGGCTGCGAACGATGCGGCGATCAATACGCGGTTTGCTGGTGGCCATGGGCGTGTCCCTTCGATATACGGGCATTCATCAACAGATGAGAGATAATCTACGTAAGAGGATTATCCCCCATACAGCACAAATATGCCCCGCATCATGAAGAACGCACGACTGCCCTACTGCGACTTAGGGTGCTTCTTCTTATTGAGTGCCGACGGAGATACGCGAATACCGTCGCCCGTCTGGCGCACATAGGCTTTATGAGCCGGCTTAGCGGTCCCAGAAGCCTTCTGAGCGTGCTTCTTGGGATCAACGGTAACCGCATTCGTGGGATGCGGCTTAGTGGGCGCAGAGGGCGTCTGAGACGTGCGGCCGAGTTTGCGCATCACGCGATCCCAGCGCGCATGGATGCTCTCGTTGTGGGCGCTCTTAAGTCCCAGCAGGGGCGCAGCCAAAATGGTCGGCGCAATAAACGTAATGAGGCGCCACAGCAGATAGCCGGCGGTCGAAGCCGACCCAAAGAAATGACCCAAGAACAATGCAAAGCCGCCCTCAGCGCCACCAGTTCCACCGGGCAAGGGAACCGCAGAGCTCAGCAGCTGGACAAAGGCACTCGCGGCCATGACCGAGAAAAAGTCGACCTCGTGATGGCCAAAGGCAAGCATCAGGAAATACGGAACCAGATAGAAAAACGCGAGCTGCAGCATGGTGATAAACACGGTGAGCAGCATGGAAGAAAAATGTCCGGCCGAAAGCTTGAACTTCTCGGAGAAGGAGTAGATCTCGCCGTCGACAAACGTGCGCCATCCCTCGATCTTAGTGGCCGAGACACCTATGCGCTCGAGCCAATTGATGATGCAATGGGCGACGCGCGTGACGGTCTTAGGCATGAGCGCGACGGCGAAGATGCCCAGCAAGATGCAGCAGTGCCCACCAAAGCTAAAGACGCACAGCAGCGTCATGTCGCCATAGCGCTCGGCAAAAAACGGCATGCGGGCAAGCAGTAGGATAGCGCCCCAGGCAACGAGGCCAAACTGGTACACGATAAAGCGCGTGAACTGCGTGGCTCCGGCCTCGCCGACATTTTGGCCCGCTTTGGTCAGACGGTAGATCTGGGCGGGAGTCGAGCCCATCATCATGGGCGTGAGGTTGCCAAAAAAGATGCCGCTCGCCTCGACCGAGATCAGGTCGCGAATGCCGACGGGTGAATTGGGGTCGAGCCAGACGGCGATCGCATAGGCCACAATGCCAAAGAACAGATACATGAACATGCATAGACACGCGGCAACGAGCCAGGGCGCCTGGACGCTCGACATAGCGGCCCAAAACTGCCCCATCTGCCCGGTTACCACCAGATAGACGATATAACCCACCAGCACGACGCCGATAAAGATGGCGCCGCGGCGTGCACTCTTATTGTCATCGCCGCCCGAGGCCTCAACCTCGACCTGGGGCTTGGACGTATGCTG
Organism: Coriobacteriaceae bacterium; assembly: GCA_902363875.1. Taxonomy (GTDB): domain Bacteria; phylum Actinomycetota; class Coriobacteriia; order Coriobacteriales; family Coriobacteriaceae; genus Collinsella. The sequence continues at coordinate 78,294 of CABJBO010000001.1, forward strand.
AGAGGACTCCGTCATGAGACTCCTTCTAACAGTCAAAATATCTTGGTAATTGTACCCGTAAGGGCCATAAGCAGAACGCAAAGCTCTTGTTCAAACGGGAATTGCAGACGGTTGTTTGATAATAAAAAACCCGGCCTTCCGTGGAAAGACCGGGTATCAGATGAGTGGTAGCCCGTACCAGATTCGAACTGGTGATCTCCGCCTTGAGAGGGCGGCGTCCTAAACCGCTAGACGAACGGGCCATAAGCCTCAGCAGAAAAGAAGTGGTAGCCCGTACCAGATTCGAACTGGTGATCTCCGCCTTGAGAGGGCGGCGTCCTAAACCGCTAGACGAACGGGCCACATGACATCTGCACTGCCGTGCTGCGAGGAAATATATTACGGGACAAAAAACGTCAGCGCAAGAAGAAATTCCAAATTGCCGAAAAATTGTCGGCAGGTTATGGAACACGCAGGTAAACAGGATAGCTAATTCAAGTTGAGATGGACCAAAAGAGCTTCGCGCTCGTTGGAAATGTTGTCTTCGATCACGGCATCGAGGGCGGAGTTGAGTAGCTGGCCTAGCTCGGGCCCCGGCTTCACACCGGCGCGGATCAGGTCGCCGCCGTTAATGGCGAGCATCTTGAGCGTATAGGGCTCCCCCGCCTTCAGCAGCTCGTGCGCCATCGCGCGCATCTCCTCAATCGTCTCGACGTAATAGAAGCACGACGGGGCCTTGCCAAGTGTGTCAGCACGCTTAAGATCCATGAGCTCGTCCATCAGACGCGGCGTGTCGACGCCCTCGCCCGAAAGCGCGCGCATCATATTGAGCAGGCAGGAGCGCTCGGGGCGCAGTGGCTTGTCGTGATATTTGATGAGCAGGCACACGTCGCGCACCAGGTCGTGCGAGAGCGCCAGGCGATCCATAATGGCGCGCGCTTTCTTGGCGCCGAGCTCGGGATGACCGTAGAAGTGTCCGCTGCCGGCGTGATCGACCGTAAAGCACTCGGGCTTGGACACATCGTGCAAAAACGCCGCCCACATAAGGCTCGACGAGGGCGCGACGCCGTCGCACAGCGCCAGCTCCCCTGCCACCGTCAGCACGCGGGCGATATGCTCGTAGACGTTAAACGCATGATAGACACTGCTTTGATCAAACCCGCGAGCGGGCGCAAGCTCGGGCACGGCGGCGCAGATGAGCTCGGGGTAGCGGAGCATCGCGTCTCCCCCATGACCGGTCGAAAGAATGCCCTCGAGCTCAATACCCACACGCTCACGCGCCACGGCATCGAGCAGCGGCGCACACTCGGCAAGCGCGCGCTTAGTCTCGGGCTCAATCATAAAGTCCAGGCGGCAGGCAAAGCGTACCGCACGCAGCATGCGCAGGGCGTCCTCGTTAAAGCGACGCTTGGGATCGCCGACAGCGCGAATCAGCTTGCGCTCCAAGTCACCCTGGCCGTCGTAGCGGTCGACAAGCCCGCGCTCGGGATGCCAGGCCATGGCGTTGACGGTAAAGTCTCGGCGCGCCAGATCGTCCTCGAGCGAGGCGGCAGGCTCCACACTCTGGGGATGTCGCCCATCGGTATAGAAGCCATCCAGACGGTACGTGGTGACTTCGATGCGCTCGCCATCGGAAATAGCCGTGATTCCGCCAAATTTAATGCCCGACTCCACAACCGCGATGCCGGCGGCCTCGAGCGCCGCTTTGGACTCCTGCCACAGGCCGCTGCAGCACATGTCGACATCGTGGCTGGGGCACCCCATCAGGGCGTCGCGCACCCAACCGCCCACGTACCAAGCCTCAAGACCAGCCGCCTCAAGCGCGCGCAGGACGCGCAGGGACGCATCGGACGGTTGCGTACCGTTGAGCGAAACATTGCACATGCCTATGGCCTCCTGCACTTGTGAGCGTAAATCGATGGTTCTCAAGAAGTCTAACAAGAAACGAGAAAACACGCACACGCAATCGCGTCGTCGATTAGATAAATCGAGACAGCAGACGCCACATACGTTCAGCGCGCAAAAAACACCCGCCTTGGTAATCCAAAGCGGGTGTTCGGCAACGACGTATCGATGCTGCTAGCAGACCTGGCGAACCTCGATGTGCTTCTTATATTCGTCCACCTTGGCAAAGTCACCCAGACCCGGGCACTCAACCACGTTGGCGCCGGTTGCCATCGACAGGCGCAGGGCGTCCTCGACGCGCTCGGGGGCGTCGTGCCACACGGACAGGAAGGCGGCCAGCGAGGAATCGCCCGCGCACACCGTCGACAGCAGCTTGACGTCGAAGGTGCGGTTGGCAAACCAGATGTGCTCACCGTTGGAGAAGTACGCACCGGCGCCACCAAGGGTCAGCAGCACGTTCTTGGCGCCCTTGGCGTGCAGCTCGGCCATCGCGCCCTTGACGGACTCGTCGTCGCCACCGCTCACCTTAATGCCAAAGATATCGAGCAGCTCGTCGTCATTGGGCTTAATCAGCAGCGGCTCCATGGCAATGAGGTCTGCCAGCTGATGGCTCGAGATATCGAGCACGAACTCGGCACCCTTGGCCTTGACGCGGCGAAGCACCTCGGACAGGAAACCCTCGGAAGTGTTGGGAGGCAGCGAGCCGCTGATGACCAGGCAGGTCATGTCATCAAGCGAATCGATAAGCTCAAACATCTCCTGCTCGTTGGCATCGTTGATGGCGGCACCGGCGTTGACCATGTTGTACTCGGTGTCGGGGCCGGCGTTGAGGAACACGTTGACGCGCGTGATGCCGTCGGTCCAAACAGGCTTGACGGGCACGCCCAGGGCCTCGGCGCCCTTGACGATAAACTCGCCCGAGAAGCCGGCGAAAAAGCCCAAGATCGTCGTGTCGACACCGTAGTGATCAAGGGTGAACGAGACGTTGAGGCCCTTGCCGTTGGGCGTATAGACCGCGTCGTGCGTGCGGGTGACGGTGTTGGCGGAAAGACCGTCGCAGGCGATGTTGTAGTCAATAGCGGGATTTGCGGTGAGCGTGTAAATCATGAATGTTCCTTTCACGAAGCAACGTGTTAATGAAAGTATATTCCACGCATCGGTAAAAGGCTAGGACAACTCGGTGAACGGTGTGGAAGCGATGAAGTACGGCGGGACACCTCTCCCCCGTGGCGGAACAAAAAGGCGCCCCAGCCGAAACCGGGGCACCACATGCGCACGAATATGTCGCGTTTCGATTACTGACGATCGAGCTTGCGGACAGCAACGCGCTTGCTGTACTCGTCGACGTGACCGAAGTCGCCGATGCCGACGGACTCGGCAACGTTGGCGCCGGTGGCCATAGCGAGCTTCATGGCCTCCTCGACGTTGTCGCGATTCCTGTACCACTTGTGCAGGAACGCAGCGAGGGTGCAGTCGCCGGCGCAGACGGAAGAGACCAGCTTGATGTTGAACTCACGCTTGGCGTACCAGATGTCCTCGCCGTTGGAGAAGTAGGCGTCTCCGCGGCTACCACGGGTGAGCAGCACGTTCTGAACGCCGGCCTCGTGAGCCAGCTTCATGGCAACGCGGACCTCGTCGTCGGTGTCGACCGGCACACCGAAGATGGCCTTCATCTCGTGATGGTTCGGCTTAATGAGCAGCGGCTTCTTGTGAGCGAGCTCCTTGAGCTTGTCAGAGGACAGATCCAGGACGACGTCAGCGCCACGGGCCTGAGCGTGCTCCATGACCTGAGCCAGGAAGTCGGGCGTAGCTTTGGGAGGCACGGAGCCGGAGACGATCAGGCACTCAAGATCGCCCGCGGTGTCCAAGATGTTGTAGAGCTCCTCCTGGTGCTGCGGCGTAATCGGAGCGCCGGGGTTCAGGATGCCGTACTCATGCTGGCCATCGTTGACGTAGGTGTTGATGCGCGTGATACCGTCGGTCCAGACCGGGCGGCACAGGCAGCCCAGGTTCATGACCTCCTCAACGATAAACTTGCCCGTAAAGCCAGCGAAGAAGCCGAGCGCGACGGTGTCGACGCCCATCTTCTTAAAGGCGAAGGACACGTCGAGGCCCTTGCCGTTAGCCGTGTAGCTGGCCGAGCCGGTGCGGACGTTCTCGTCGGGCTCGAGCGGAGAGCTCGAAACCGTCATGTCGACAGCCGGGTTAGCGGTTAGCGTGTAGAACATTTACAGTACCCCCTGTATATGTGAGGGCCGCGTGGCCGGCCCATTCCAACCACGCGGTTACCTCTGATACCAAATTAGCGAGCTGCGGACTCGAGCAGTGCCTTGACCTCGGCGGCGGTGTTGCAGGCGAGCGCCTTCTCGGCGAGCTCGTCGCACTCGGCCTTGGTCCACTGGCTGATGGTCTTGCGGGCGCGCAGGATGGACGGAGCGCTCATCGAGAACTCCTCCAGGCCCCAGCTGATCAGCAGCGGCTCGAGCAACGGATCGGCAGCGGCCTCGCCGCACATACCGACCATGATGCCGGCCTTCACGCCGCTCTCGATGATGTTCTTGAGCGAGCGGAGCACGGCGGGATAGTACACCTGGTACAGGTTGGAGATGGTGTCGTTGCCACGGTCGGCGCACATGGTGTAGCCGATCAGGTCGTTGGTGCCGATGGAGAAGAAGTCGGCGACCTCGGCCAGACGGTCTGCGAGCAGCGAAGCGGCAGGCGTCTCGACCATAATGCCGACCTCGATGTTCTCGTTGAACTTGCGACCCTCTTCGGTCAGCTCGGCCTTGCACTGCTCGACGAGCTCCTTGACAGCCAAGACCTCCTCGACGCAGGTGACGAGCGGGATCATGATCTTGACGTCACCGAAGGCGCTAGCGCGCAGAAGAGCGCGGAGCTGAACCTTGTACTGGTCGGGATTGGCCAGGCAGTAACGCACGGCGCGGAAACCCATGAAGGGGTTATCTTCCTTGACCATGTGCAGATACGGAATCTCCTTGTCGCCGCCCACATCGAGCGTGCGGATGATAACCGGAGCACCCTTGAGCGCGCTGGCGACCTTACGGTAGGCGTTGAACTGCTCCTCCTCGGAAGGAAGCTCAGCAGAGTCCATGAACAGGAACTCGGAGCGGAACAGACCGATGGCCTCGGCGTCGTGATCGAGCGCGTTGGGCACGTCATCGGGGTTACCGATGTTGCAGGCGATGATCTTCTTGATGCCATCGGCAGTCACGGACGGCTTGCCACGGAAGGCCTCGAGGGCTGCCTTCTCGGCAGCGAAGGCCTCGGCCTTGGCGGTGTAGGCAGCGAGCGTCTCCTCGTCGGGATCGGCCTCGACGATACCCTTGCCACCGTCGACGACAACGGTCATGCCGTTGCGCAGCGCGGTGCAGCTGTTGGAAACCGAAAGGACAGCCGGGATCTCGAGGGCGCGCGCGATGATCGCGGAGTGCGACGTGCGGCCACCGGTCTCGGTGACGATACCGGCAACGTGGGCCTTATCAATCGTGGCGGTCATGGACGGCGTGAGGTCGTGCACGACAACGACGGTGTTCTCGGGCAAGACGGAGAGGTCGACGACCTCCTTGCCCAACAGCTCGGCCAGAATACCGGTGCGGATGTCGGCGATGTCGGCCGCGCGCAGACGGAACATCTCGTCGTCCATGGACAGGAACATGTTCTCGAACATGGTCGAGGTGTCCATGAGCGCCTGCTCGGCGCAGGTGCCGCCGTCAATGGCGGCGTTGATGGCGTCGGTCATGCCCGGGTCCTGAGCCAGGACAATGTGTCCGCTCATGATCTCGGCCTCGGCTTCGCCCACCGTCTCCTTCATGTGGTCGGCCTGAGCCTGGGTCTTCTCGCAGAAGACCGAAAGAGCGGTCTGATAGCGCTCCTTCTCTGCTGCCGAATCAGCAACCTCGTGCGGCTCAAACGTCAAGTCGGGATCGACGGCGACCATGACGGTGCCGATGCCGATGCCCTCGGAAGCGTTGACTCCCTGATACATTCCCATTCCTCTCTCCGTGTCATGTGATAAAGCGTTTTGCCATATCCATGACAAAAGAGCGCAGCTACCTTACAACAGGTCACTGCGCCCCCAAATATGAACTTAGTTGTTCAACATGCGACCCGTTTGAGTTCTACTCGCCAAGACCGCTCTTGATGAGCTCGATGGCAGCAGCCAGAGCCTCGGCCTCGTCAGCGCCGTCGCACTTGACCTCGACCTCGGTGCCGCAGGGGATACCGGCAGCCATGAGGGCCATCGGGGACTTGCCGTTGACCTCCTTCTCGGGGGTGACGACCGTCACGTCACAGGCATACTTGCCCATGGTGGAGGCGAACAGACCAGCCGGACGCATGTGCAGACCCTGAGGATTAACGAGGGTAGCCTTCTCAGAAACCATAGTTGACTCCTTTTTTGTGTTTAACCCCTGTCATGCATGTGGCAGGAGTCAGATTCACGACGTTGTTTATATTAACTCACATCAAACGGTTTTTCATTGTGTTTCGCACGAATTGTTGGACAGATGTCGTTCGCTGTCCGCTCGCCTGCCGGGCGGGGCGGTTAAGTTTGCTGCTCTACAGTCCTGCGCAAGACGGAAAGCACATTAAGTGCCTTCCTTTGCGTGCGGAACTCGCGACAAACTTAACCGCCCCGCCCGGCAGGCGAGCTGCGGGAACATGCTTCCGTCCAAGAAATATCGTGCAAAAGGAATTCTGGCTGAATTATTGTTCGCGTGGGTGATTCAGTCGATGAGGGCTATTTATGCCCTGTTGGGGACTAAGGAGTGTCCCGGGGTGCCGGCAGGAAAGGAACGTCCCTGAGTGCCGGGTGGTATGAAAAAAGGCGAGGACCCGTAGGGAGTCCTCGCCTTTGTTACAGGGGGCGATGTTATTCGCGTACTGCGGAATTAGACCAGGCGGGCGTTGATCGTCTTGGCGATCTCGGCGGCGTCGGTGGAACCCTTGACGGTGGCACGGAAGTCCTCGTCCATGAGCGCCTCGGCGACCTTGGACAGGATCTTGAGGTGCGTGGTGCCAGCCTGTGCACCAGGGATGAGCAGAGCGATGGCCACGTTGACGGGAGCGCCGTCCATGGTATCCCAACCGGTCACGCCGGACTCGTCCTTAACGACGATGACGGCAGCCTCGGTAATGGCGTCGGACTTGGCATGCGGGATGGCGAAGCCCTCCATCATGCCCGTGGTGCCCTCGGCCTCGCGGGCCAGGAAGGCGTTCATCACGGCGTCGGCGTCGCTGGCGATACCGGCCTTGACAGCCTGGTTGGAAACGAAGCTCAGAGCCTCGTCGCGAGAAGCGAAGTCCTCGGCGACAAAGACATTCTCGACCTTCACGAAGTCGGCAGCATCGGCCTTAGGGGCCTCAACGGCAGCAGCCTTGGAAGCCTCAACCGGCTTGGCTACAGGAGCGGCCTTCTGATTCTTCTCGAAGTCGTACTTCTTGAAGGCCACGAACAGGATGCCACCGATCACAGCGCCGATGAGGATCGCGAGGACCCACAGCGGACCGTTCTCGACAACGGGCAGGACCAGGAAGCCACCGTGAGGCGCCGGATCGTGAACGTTGAACATGATGGTCAGGATCGAGGCGATGGAGGAACCGAGCATCATGATGGGCATGACGGGCCAGATGTTCTTGGTCATGAACGGAATGGCGCCCTCGGTGATGTGGGTGCAACCAAGAATGAGGTTGACGATACCGGCGTCATGATCCTCCTGGCTGAAGTACTTCTTGCCAACGACGACGGCGAAGGTGGTGATCAGCGGCGGAACGATGCAGGCGGCGGAGACGGCAGCCATGAAGTTGGTGCCGAAGTTGTAGGTATCGGTGCCAACGCCAGCAGCCAAGGCCTCGGTGAGCATAGCGGTACCGGTGACGTAAGCAGCCTTGTTGACCGGGCCGCCCATGTCAACGGCGCACATGCAGCCGATGGCAAGGCCCAGGACAATGGCGCCAGAGGCGGACAGACCCTTGAGGAAGTCCATCATGGCGGTGTTGATGGCAGCCATGGGGCCGGAGATGCCGAGCATGACCAGGCCGACGATGGCGGTCGAGAACAGCGGGTACAGGAAGATAGCCTTGAGGCCGTCCAGATTCTTGGGCAGCTTGGAGAAGACCTTCTCGAGCAGCAGGATGACATAGCCAGCGAGGAAGCCGCCGACGATGCCGCCCAGGAAGCCGAAGCCCACGCCGGCGCCGCCGGCGTCGATCATGCCGGTCTCGGCGTTAACGGGCAGGCCCTGGATGGCGATCATACCGGCAACGAAGCCGGGGACGAGCGCCGGGCGCTTGCCGATGGACTCGGCGATATAGGCGGAAAGCACGGGAACCATGAGGTTCATGGCGATACCGCCGATGATCTTCAGCATAGCGGCAAAGCTGTTGTAGTCAGACGCCGTCGAATCGAAGGACGTGATGCCCCACAGGAACGAAACGGCGGTCAGGACACCACCGGCGACGACGAAGACCAGCATGTGGCTGACGCCGTTCATGAGGTGCTTGTAGATGATGTGGCCGATAGATTCCTTCTCCTCGACCTCATCCTCGACATCGGCAGCAGCCGCAACCGAGTCGTCACCCTTGGCGGCGAGCGCGCGGTCGATCAGCTTACCGGCTGCCTCGACGGACAGGGCCTTGGAAACACCAACGGAAACCATGCGCTTGCCGGCGAAACGCTCCGCCTGGACATCCTTATCGGCTGCGACGACGACGGCCTTGGCACCGGCGATCTCACTCTTGGTGAGCTCGTTCTCGACACCGACCTGGCCATGGGTCTCGACCTTAATGGTCAGACCGCGCTCGGCAGCTGCCTTCTCCAGCGCCTCCTTCGCCATGAAGGTGTGCGCGATACCGGTCGGGCAACCGGTGGCGGCGATGATGTCAAACTTAGCCATGTGTCCCTCCTTTTTAAGTTTTGCGCCCGCAGGCGCTCCCCTACACGCGCGTCCTTGCGCGCTTTTCCACAACTGAAAGATACCAACCTACCGTCCGCGTGAGAAGAGACAAGGAGCAATTCTCCGGTGAAAGGTTCTTTCATAACCGTAAACGGTAGGTGAAAGTTTACCATCAACACTTGAAACGGCAAGGTGTATCTTGTAATTGAAAATCCCCCTATACTATGGCATTGCAAATCAAATTAGATTTTCATGCCAACCAGGAGCCATCCATGACCGATAGTAGCAAGAGCGCACTTTCCCTCATTAGTACCCATCAGGGATACAGCGAGTCCGAGCAGCGCATTGTCGACTATATATTGGAGCACCAGTCCGAGGCGCCGCGCCTCACGGCGGCTCAGCTCTCGCGCGCCGCCGCCACGTCCGAGGCGACCGTTTCGCGCTTCTGCCGCAAGCTTGGCTTTGGCAGCTTCCGCAGCTTTCAGTTTTCGTTGGCGAGGGATTTGGAAAGCCAGCGCAACGAGGGCCTGACTGACGAGGTCTCGCTCGACAATATGGAGCAGAGCCTCAAGAACATCCTGGCTGCCAAGGTGAGCGAGCTTAATGCGACCATCGACGGGATCGACCACGATACGCTGGCGGCTGTTGTGCATGCCCTTAAGCATGCAGGGGTTATTGAGTTTGCGGCTGTGGGCAATACCAACGCGGTCGCGCTCGATGCGACGTTTAAGTTTTCGCAGCTGGGCCTGCGCTGCATGGCGAGCACCATTAGCGAGACATCAATTGGCTTTGCGCTCACGTTACGCCCAGGTGACGTCATCGTGCTAATCTCAAACTCCGGCAAATCGCGCCGACTGAATCGCATGGCAAAAGCGGCTCGCAACTGCGGTGCCACCGTAGTCGTCATCAGCAGCGACAGCAAATCCCCGCTCGCGCGTCTGGCAGACTACACTTTTAATACCGTCAACCACGAAGCGCTACTGACGACGGGCGACTTTGCGTTCTCCAAGATCAGCGCCACGATGATCATCGAAGTCATCTACAACTTCCTGCTGCCCGAGATTGAAGACGCGCGTGAGCATATCAGCTACTACGAGGAGCTCATCCAGCCGGATAAGGTCGTTGAGTAGGTAAATTGGGGAGCCGATAGACGCCTCTCGTCACGAAACACGCCCATCTACTACGTTTTAACCGCAGGCGCCAACCATACACCCAAAATCGAGAAAACCGCAGGCGTTCTACCTGCGGTTTTCTTTTTTCAATTCTTGATATGGTCGCCGATGCCCTACCAAACGTAGTAGATGGACCCGTTTCGTGGCGGCCGGGTTGGACATGCATGTGGCGGCTCGGCCTAGGCACGCGCCTCCGCAAGCATCTGCCTGGCGTGCGCTACGCTTGCCTCCGATTGATCGCCGCTGAGCATGCGGGCGATCTCGGCGGTACGCGCTTCGCCGGTTACCTCGTCCAAATGCGTCTGGGGAACATCGCCCGGCTCCTTGCTGACAACATAATGCTTGTCGGCCATGACGGCGACTTGCGCCAAGTGGGTTACGACAATCACTTGATGCGTAGCGGCAAGATCGGCCAGCACACCAGCAAGAGCACGAGCCGTGGAACCACCGACACCGGCATCGACTTCGTCAAATACCAGTGTGTCGACGCCGTCAGCATTACCCAAGACCACCTTGCTCGCCAGCATAACGCGACTGAGCTCGCCGCCCGAGGCAATGCGGCGCAGAGGGCGCGGCGTCAATCCGGCACCGCTGCGATACAGAAGCTCGTAGCTCGAAGGGCCCGCGGGTGTCCACTCAGCGCGAGGGAGATCGCGGGACTCCCAGACCAGCTCAGCGCCGCCCATCTCGAGGCGTGCCATCTGACGACCCACCTCGTGACAAAAACGCGGGGCTGCCGTATTGCGTGCGCGCTTAAGCGCCTTGGCAGCGGCGAACAGTTCGTGCTCCGCCGCGCCGAGTGCCTCGCGTGCCTTCCTAATCTGCTCGTCACCATCGTCCACCAGCGATAACAACTCCCGCGAGTGGTCACGCATGGCAAACACATCGTCCATGGTGGGACCCCACTGCCGCAGAAGTCCCTTAAGGTCGGAATACCGCTCGCGCATGCGAGCGAGCTCGCGAGGATCGAACGCAACGCCATCGCGATAAGCACGCAGCTCGTTGGCGCAATCCTCGAGTGAGATGCAGGCATCCGAAAGTGCGTCGGCGATGTCACCCAGTTTGCGATCGACGGTAGCCATGCGCGACAGTTCTGCCACGGCGCCGTTCACGGCATCGAGCGCTCCCCCTTCGGAAGTAAGCGATGCATGGGCATCGTTGGCCGTCGCCACCAGCACCTCGGCATGCTCGGAGCGCGGCAGCAGCTCCTCGAGCTCCTCATACTCACCCGGCTTGGGGTCAACCTCGGCGATACGCTCCAGGGCGAAGCGCGCCTCCTCGACGCGACTCCCCTGCGCTCGCGACGCCTCCTCTACGCGACGGACCTCCTTGGCAGCCGCACGCGACGCCTTAAAGCAGACACGGTACTTTTCCAGCGCCTCGAGCGCAGAGCGACCAGCCCAGGCATCGACCATGGCAACATGATGTGCCGGATCGAGCAGACGCTGATGTTCATGCTGGCCGCACAGATCCATCATCACGCCGACGCGCTCGGAAAGCTCGCGCACGCTGGCGATGCGGCCGTCAATCTTGACGCGGCTGCGACCCTCGGCAGAAAGGCTGCGCTGCACGGTAAAGCCCTCCGTGTCGTGCGGGCCGTCGAACAAGCGCGCCTCGACGGTCGCCAGCGCCTCTCCCTCGCGCACGGTCGACGAATCCGCGCGCTCGCCCAAAATGAGCTTGAGCGCCGAGAGCAGCGCGGTCTTGCCGGCACCGGTCTCGCCAGTCAAAACCGTTAGGCCCGCACTCGGCACCAGCGTCGCCTCGCGAATGAGTGCAATGTTGGAAACCTGCAGCTCATCGATCATGACGCACTCCGTAGAACACGCGGCTCACGGAGTTATAGAAGCTCTCGGGACCGTAATCGAGAAGCAGCACATCTCCGGGACCGCGACGCACCGCCACGCTCTCAACGGTGCCATCGCAGGTAATAAACTGTCCATCGATAGCGATCGCCGGAACACTCGGACGGTCATCAGACATAAAGATCTCGACGACATCACTCGGCGAGGTCAAAAAAGCGCGAGCCTGAATGGTATGCGGGGCGATGGGCACACAGACCATACCCGTGTAATCGGGGCTGACGATGGGGCCGCCGGCGGAAAGCGCATAGCCGGTGGAGCCGGTCGCCGTCGAAACGACGACACCGTCGCCGCGCAGGCGATCGATATGATGGCCGGACACCGTGATGTCAAACTCAACCATATCGGACAGGGGGCCGCGCGTAAGTGCCATATCGTTGAGGGCAAACGTGCGCACGACATCCTTCGTGCCATCGTCGCGCACGGACACGATATCCGCGGCGATGGTGGCGCGGCGGCTCACGTGCAGCTCACCGGACAGAGCATCGCTCACGACCTGCAGAATGTCGCGCTCCTCGGGGCTCGCAGCAGTTAAAAAGCCCAGGTGACCATAGGAAAGACCAAGGATAGGAATCTCGCGATGGTTGAGGATGCGGGCAGCGCGCAGCAACGTACCGTCGCCGCCGAGCGTAATGACCAGATCTGAGCCATCAATATCAGGCGTGCTTTGAATCTTCGATCGCTGGTCGGCAGCCCATGCGACCTCGTAGCCCTGGCGCGAAAGCCAAAGCTCGAGCATCAGGCCGCTCTCGACCGCCTCTTGCTTGTAGTAATTGGGAACCAGAAAGACCTTCATAGCGTTGCAGCTTTCTCGCTCAAAGCCGATACCTGGGATTGCAACTCGTCATCGGAGTGCTCGCTGGGGGCAAACCTCGTGCCGTACAGGAAAAACTCCACGTTGCCCTTGGCGCCATGGATGGGCGACACGCACACGTCAAGCGGGAACAGGCCCTTGGCGGCAAAGAGCTCAATCGCCGCCACGAGCGTGTCAACACGCACAGTGGGATCTGTCACGATACCGCCCTCGCCCACCAGCGCCGCCGGAGCCTCAAACTGCGGCTTCACGAGCGTGCAGAACGACCCCGTCGGCGTCAGGCACGCCAGCACGGCGTCGATGATGTTCGCGATGCTCGTAAACGACACGTCGCACACGGCCAGGTCGATTGCGTCGCCGTAGCCGAGCTCGGGCAGCTGCGTCACGTTGGTGCGCTCATACAGCGTCACGCGATCGTCCTGACGCAACGACCAATCGAACTGGGCGCGACCCACGTCCACCGAGACAACTGTCGCAGCTCCGCGCTTAAGCAGGCAATCGGTAAAGCCGCCGGTAGAGCAGCCCACATCCAGACAGGCAAGGCCCGTCGGATTGATACCAAACGCATCAAGCGCGCCTTCGAGCTTAAGACCGCCGCGGCCAACATAGGGAATGCGCCCCTTCACGTGCAACGGCAGGCCCGGGGTCACCTTAAGGCCCGGCGAAGTCAAGCGCTCGCCGCCACTCGAGACTAAGCCGGCCATAAGAGTGCGAAGGGCATCCGCGCGATCGGCGCAGATGCCCTGTGAAATCAGTTCGTCATCAAGACGCACGCGTTTCATGAATGCCATCAACCATTCGTATCCGGAGATGCGGCCTAGCTATCCTGGGATTCGTTTGCCGCATCCTCATCGTATTCCTGCTCGAGCTTGTCGGCCTCACGCGGCGTGAGCTCAAACTTATCGACCATGTCGACCGCGCGGGAGCCCAGCTCAATCGCCTCGTCAAACAGATCGAGCGAACGCTCCAAGGAGGTGTCCTTGGAGCGAACGGTAGCGATGATCTGATCCAAACGGTCCGAGATCTCGTCAAAGTTGCGGACAGAACCCTCTGGCATGACTACTCCTCGACGGAGTCGGCCTCGACGGCCTCAGCAGCGTCCGCGTCCTCGGCCAGCACGCCAGCCTCGGCCTGAGCAGCCGCAACCTTTGCGGCAGCCTCGGCAGCCCGTGCCTCCTCGCGAGCGCGATCTTCGGCCAGCAGCTCCTGGTACAGATCCTCGCCCGGCAGCTCTTCACTGCGAGCGATCTTACCCAGCACGCCGTTGACGAACGACGCGGACTGATCGGTGCCATAGGCCTTGGCAAGCTCAACGGCCTCGTTGATCACGATGGCATCCGAGACCTCCTCGTCGGTGAGGAAACGCATCTCGTAAACGGCGATACGCAGCAGATTGCGGTCGGCGCCGGGCATGCGCATAAGATCCCAGTTTTTTGCAACGGAACGCAGAGCGCAGTCGATGCGGTCGATATGCTCGTAAGCACCGCGGCACAGCTCCAGCGCATAGGGGTCGAGGGGACCCTTCGAGATCAGGAAATCGCCCTCGAGGACGCGCTCGAGCGGGCTGTCCGTGGCCTCGGCCTGGAACAGCAGCTGCAGCGCCTGACTGCGGGCAAGCGTGCGCCCGCGATAAACCTTAAGGCTCAAAGGTTACTCCTTGGGGAAAACGAGGCCGTCGATGCAAACGTCAACGCGCTCGACCTCGACACCCACCTGGGCATCGATGGCGGCGGCTACAGCGGCGCGAACGGCCTCGGCGAGTTTCTTGAACGGATAGCCAAAGAACACCACAACGCGCACGGTGAGTGCGAGCTTGTCGCCGACGACCTCGGCCTCGACCGCCGGCTCGGAAGCCGGGGCCTTGGACGAGAGCATCATGGAGACAAGGTTGGTGGCAAGGTCCTTGACGCCAACGGAGGCGATGCCCTCGACATCCGACACGGCGCGCGAGACGATGGCGGTCAGAACATCGGGCGAAATGCCGATGCCGTCAATCTTGATTTCCTGGGGCATGAGTCCTCCTAGAAGAGTTGGTTGCTAGACGCGGGAGACGAACTTGCCGTCGCGGGTGTCAACCTTGATGACCTCGCCCTCGTTGAGGTACATGGGGACCTGGATGACGGCGCCGGTGTCGATCGTGGCCGGCTTGGTGGAACCCTGGACGGTGTCGCCCTTAAAGCCCGGGTCAGTCTGGACGATGGTGGTCTCGATGAACATCGGCGGAGTCACGCCCATGAGCTCATCGTCGGCGAAGAGAAGCTGGCAAATGTCGTTCTCGCGCAGCCACTTGGAGTTCTCGCCCACCATGTCCTCGGGAACAGGAACCTGCTCATAGGTCTCATTGTCCATGAAGATGTAGTCGGTGCCATCGTTGTAGAGGTACTGGAACTCACGGGTGGTGAGCATAACGCTCTCGAACTTGGTGCCGGCATTGCAGGTGTTCTCGACGACGCGGCCGCTCTTGATGTCGCGGGTCTTGTAGCGCACAAACGCGCCGCCCTTGCCGGGCTTGACATGCTGGAACTCGACGATGGTGTAGACCTTGTCCTTAATGCGGAGACCGAGGCCGTTCTTGAAGTCGGCGGTAGAAATGGTAGGCATAGCGACCTTTCTTGTTATGGGCAGAACGCACAAGCGTCCAAATTACATACGAGCGAAATTATACACTTGCAGACGGCGCCTGCGGCGAGCGCATAAAAAGAGAACGCGGGGCGTCCGAATCGATCCAGACGCCCCGCCCCAAACTATCTACCGAAGTAGACTAGCAATCGATGACGTGAAGGTCATGCGGTGTCTTGGTGAAGGGCTCGTAGCCGTTCTCGGTGACCACGCCGTAGTCCTCCAGACGCACGCCGCCCACGCCGGGCAGGTACACGCCAGGCTCCATGGTGATAACCGAGCCGACCTCGATGATGTTCTTGCTGCGGTTGAAGTTGGGCAGCTCATGGATGTCGATACCGACACCATGGCCCAGACCATGGTTGTAGTAATCGCCATAACCGGCATCGCCGATGATCTTCTTGGAAAGCTTGAAAATGTCGTTGCCCTCGACGCCCGGATGGATGGCGGCGACGCACTCCTCGTGCGTACGGCGCACGAGCGCATAGAGGTCGAGCTGCTCCTGGGTAGGCTCGCCCATCACGACGGTGCGCGTCATGTCGGAACGATAGTCGCAGTAGCCCGCGCCGTAATCCATAAGGACGAAGTCGCCCTTCTCGATCACGCGGTCGCTCGGGACGGCATGCGGATTGGCGGTATTGGGGCCGCTCGCCACGATGGAGCCAAAGGCCAGGCTGTCGGCGCCATTGGCGAACATAAAGTTCTCGAGCTCATTGCGAACCTGCTTCTCGGTCATACCGGGCTTAATAAAGCCGAGCATATG
Organism: Coriobacteriaceae bacterium; assembly: GCA_902363875.1. GTDB lineage: Bacteria > Actinomycetota > Coriobacteriia > Coriobacteriales > Coriobacteriaceae > Collinsella. Next base: position 94,322 of record CABJBO010000001.1, read on the forward strand.
CTGGAAGGCGGCATCGGTGATCGACTGCGCATGGCGCATGAGCTCGATCTCCTCGGCGTCCTTAATGGCGCGCATCTTGCGAATGTCGTCATGCATCAGCGGCAGCATGCAGGCGACGGAACGATCCTCCAGACCACGCTGAATGCCCTGGTAGAAGTTGATCTGCATGTCGTCCTCGACAGCGCAGACGCGGCACGTGTTGGCCGCGATCTTGCCGGCGACCCAACCGGGGATGGTACCCTCGTCCATGTCGTAGACCCAAGGGCTGCCGGCGGGCGTGTTCTCCTCAAAGCTGTTGAGGTAGCGCGAGTCGGTATGGAACAGGCACTGGTCAGCCGTAATAAACGCCGCGTGCGGGAACTCGAAGGTGTAATCAAAGACGCCCTTCACGCCCGTAAGCCAACGAAGATTGGCCTCGTCACGAACCACGATAGCGTCGTAGCCGCGCTCAGCCATCAGGACACGGACACGCTCGATACGACCGGCAGGGCCGGCAGCAAACTCTGACATGCAGATTCCTTTCTTGTTGTCTCTAAAAGTGCGGGACGGGTCTCAACCGAACGACGGAATCGCATGTGATCCACGACCGATTGAAACCCGCCCCTCAACATGATACGAAAGACGATGGATGTCAATAAATCTTAGAGAAGTTCTTTGCGAGAAGCCAAGTAGGCGTGAGCATGGCGCTCAAGAACCTCGTCCTCAACGCTCGTTAAACGAATGGCGCCGAGTGCCGCGGGCAGCGGCAACATGCTGCGGTTCGAGCGGGCAAACTGCTGCCTGCGGAACTCCTCGATATATGCGGCAGGCTCCAGATCAAAGGCAAGCTCCTCGATACCAAAGTCCTCCAGGCAGTCATCGACCTCAAAGACGTAATCGATGTCGAAGTCGCAGGCATCATGGGCTAGGCGCGCCTCAAAGCGCATGCCCTCGGACAACAGCTGGTAGGCAGGCACCGGCGAAGCGGCATCGCCCAAGCAGGCGCGCAGGGTGCGCTCCCCCGTCTTGCCAAAATCGAGCGCATGGCGGGCGCTCGGGTTCGTGGCCATCAGTACGTCCTTGCGTGCAGTCTGAGACCACTGAACGGCATTGACGAGCGCAACCTCCTCGCCCGAGAGAATCTCGGGGACGGTCTCAGTAAACTGATTCCAGCGGGACTTGCTGCTCGAAAGCATGGTGACAACGAGCACCGCATAGCCGAGCTTGAGATCCTCGGGGTCCGCCTCGCGTACAAGGTCGAGGTCACACACGACCAAGCCCGGCTCGGGACGGAACGCGATAGCGGGAAGCGCATGCGCCGACGAGGCGACGAGCGGCTTCATGGTCGTCGCGACCGTGAGCATGGCGTCGAACGTCGTCGGCAGCAAGGCGCACTCGGTGCGACCGCACCACTGATTGGCACACCAGCAAACGACCGAGCAGGTCGCCGTGTCGCCGACAGCGACAACGAGATCGTCGCAGGTAATGCCGTTAGCCGACAGGGCGCCAAAGACGGTATCGGCATCGGCAAGCGTAGCACCGGCAGGGGAAACCTCGAGGGCGAGCAGCGACACGGCAAAACCGGCGTCAACCAGTGCATGCTCGACAACCTCGCCAAATCGCTCGGATGTGGCGTCGTTCCAAACCACCATCGCGCGCTTAGGCTTGCCCACAGCCGAGGCAAACATGCGCGGCAGCTCCTCGAACGCGCCCAATCCGACGCGGACATCGACGCTGCGGTTTTGGAAATTGATAAGTTGACGGCGAATCATAGCAGTCCACGCTCCAAAAGCATCTCGGCACAAAGGTAGGAAACGTCCTCGAAGGACTTGTTGCGAATATCAAGGGTAATATCGGCGGCCCGGCGATACAGCGGACGGCGATGCTCAAACAGGCGCGCAGCGTGCTCGGGCGAGCGGAAATCGGGCCGGGTATCGGAGCGGCGAATCTGGCGCAACGAGTCCTCAAAGTCGCCTTCGAGGTACACACAGGTACCCATCTCGTGCATCAGCTCAATGTTCACCGGCGTCTCGACGATGCCGCCCCCGCACGATACCAGCAGGCTGCGTTCGCTTTGAAGCGAACGGAGTGCCGAGGTCTCGAGCTCGCGAAAACGATCCTCGCCCTCGGTCTCAAATATCTCGGTCACCGACTTGCCGCATCGACGCACAACCAAACGATCGGTATCGATAAAACGCCGCTTGAACATAGTGCCCACGTTGCGCGCAAGCGTCGACTTGCCCGCGCCCAAAAAGCCGATAAAGAAGATATGGTCGCAGCCGTGTTTGATGTGCTGAGACATGGCGAAACCTATTCCTCGCAGGGAAGGTCGCGCAGGGCCCGGCGCTCAAAGATGCGGAAGATCTGCGTGTACCACAGGTCCTGGGTCGCCTGCGGCTTGACCAGAATAGTGTCAACGCCGGCAAAGTTACCGCTCCACACGTCCGTGTACAGCTGGTCACCGATCAGCACGGCCTCGTCGGCCGTGGCGCCCAGACGCTTAAGACCCGCCTTCAGGGCAAACGGGGCGGGCTTCATGGCGTGGCTGATAGCCTCGAGCCCCAGCTCGCGCGCCGATGCCATGACCTGGTCGCGATGCCAGTTATTGGACACCATACACAGCTTAAAGCCCTTGGCATGGGCGGCTTCGAGCCAAGCTGAAACCGCAGCGGGAACCTGCTCGGTATCGCGCGGCACCAGAGTGTTATCGCGGTCGAGTAGAATGGCGCGCTTGCCGTCGGCCCAGAGGGTATCGAGGTCGATGCGGTCAACTGAGGCAACATAACGTTTGGGGCTAAAAATCCTCATGATCAATTCCAAGACTGTTGGTGCTCTTCGTAGGTCTTCGAGAAATACTCCTCGTCCTGTGTAATGTAGAAATACAGGTCATCAGAGTCGGTCGGCTCAAGGGTAGCCTTGAGCGCCTCGAGCGACGGAGAGCAGATGGGCGTGGGCGGCAGGCCTTCATGCTTATAGGTGTTATACGGACTATCGCTCTGCAGGTCGTCGGCGGTAACCTCGCCGCCGGTGACATACATCATGGTCGCATCGCTATTGAGGTAACGCAGGCCATCGAGCTTGCCCGCCATACGGTTATAGAAAACCGAAGCCACATGCGCGCGCTGATCGGCGTTGAGGCCCTCGCGCTCGACGATCGAGGCAAGGTTAACGATGTCGTAATCGGACATCTCCACGCCATAGCGCTCCTTGATCTTGGCCTCGCAGCTGGCAAAGTCAAGCGACTTATACTCGGCGTTGAACTGGTCAAGCATGGCGCGAATCACATCATCGGCAGACGGGTCCTTACCCAACGAATAGGTCTTGGGGAATAGGAAGCCCTCGAGCGAATCGTTCGCGGCATCTTTAAGGAAAGCGTAATCATTCACATAATTGCTCGCCTTGGCCTGGTTAAGGAAGTCTTCCTTGGAGATGCTGTCGTATGCCGCGGCCACGCGATCGGCGACCTGGTCGACCGTTAGGCCCTCAGGGATAGTCAGCGCATCGGAGCCGGCATTGGGCCCCTCCATGAGCTGCTGGACAACCTTGGTCGCATCCATCAGCGTCGTGAACGAGTACGTGCCGGGCTTGAGCGACATATCTGCGTTGAGCTTTTTGACCGCCGCGTAGTAATCCTTGGGATTCTCGACAATATGGTTCTCGGAGAGAATCGAGGCGATCGTATCGCCCGAAGCTCCCTCGGGAATCGTGACGGTAACTCGCTGGCCAGCGGTGACGCCTGTCTCCTCCCCGCAAAACAGGCCCTTGACGGCCGGAACGACAAAGAAGGCAATGGCAGCAAGAGCAAGTACGGCAACAACAACGCCGATAATCATAGGCACCGGAGAGCTTTTCTTTTGGACGCCACGGCGGGCATGCGTGTTATAGCTCGAGCGCGTGGCCGGAGCTACGCCATGTGTGCCGTGAGCATGATGTGTACGCGTATGCGATTGAGGCGCCTGCGCACGCTGCGTGGGCGCCTGCTGCTTAAAGCGGGTACCGCTTGCGGCCCGGGCTGCGCGGGCAGCGGGCTGTTGGGCAGGACGCTGAGCAGATTGTGCTGCACGAGAGGAGGGCTGTGCGGGACGAGCAGCAGGCTGAGCCGCACGCTGCGTCGGTTGCATCGGACGCTGGCCGGACGATACAGGGCGCGGCGTAGGCTGCCCCTGGCGATTCGGCTGGCGCGGATCGGAAGCGCTAGGCATGCGAAACCTCCTCGTTTTTGCGATCGAGCCACGTCTGCAAGAACAGGCTGGCGGCGATCATGTCAATCTTGCCCCTCATCTGCTTTTCGTTGAGTCCCTGCTCGCGCAGGATACGCTTTGCCTCTTGCGAGGACAGGCGCTCATCCTCAAACTCAAGCGGAAGATCGAGCTCTTGGGCAATCTTTTGCGCAACGGCGGCAACGCGCTCGGCCTGGGGGCCGGGCTCACCGGCCATGGTCAAGGGACGTCCGCTTACAAGGATATCGGGCTCATAGTCCTCAACCAGGTAACGGAACGTCTTGGCCATGCCAGTGACCTCGGCAGCCGGGAGCACCTTGACGGGCATTGCCATCTTGCCATCACGGCTCGAGACGGCAATGCCAATCCGGGTCTCCCCTATGTCCAGCGCGAGCGCGACCACAGCGACTACTTAAGCGCCGAGCGCGGTCTTGGCAGCCGCGAGGGCATCGGCGATACCGGCAGCGTTCTTGCCGCCAGCCTGGGCCATGTTGGGACGACCGCCACCGCGACCGTCGACCAGGCCCGCGATCTGCTTGATCACGTTACCGGCGTGGAAACCGGCCTTGACGGCGTCATCGGAGCCGGCAGCGAGCAGGGCCGGGGTGCCCTTTTCGGTCACGCTAGCGACGACGCAGGCGACGGGGCCGGCGACCTTCTGGTGCACGGTATCCCACACGTTGCGCAGGTCGGCAGCTTCAAGGCCCTGGAGCTCAGCGACGACGAGCTTGTAGCCATTGACCTCGACAGCGCCTTCGATGGCGCTGGAAATCGCATCGGAGGAGCCACCGGTGAGTGCCTTCTTGAGCTTGCCGGCGGTCTCGCGCAGCTCGGCCTGCAGGTTCTCCACGCGGGCGGGAACCTCGTCAACGCGGCACTTGAGTGCAGCGGCAGCGGCGTCAACGAGCGCCAGGCGGTCGGCCATGTAATCAAGGGCGCCCTTAGAGGTCACGGCCTCGATACGACGGACGTTCGAGCCCGTGGAGGACTCGGAAATAATCTTGAACAGGCCGATCTCGGCAGTGTTGGCGGCATGCGTACCACCGCAGAGCTCACGGGAGAACGGCTGATCCTCGGCGCCCACGGAGACAACGCGGACGACATCGCCGTACTTCTCGCCAAACAGGGCGACAGCACCGGCGGCCTTGGCCTCGTCGATGCCCATGACGCGGGTCACGACCGGCTTGGAAGCGAAGATCTGCTGGTTGACCAGGTCCTCGACAGCCTTGAGCTGCTCGGAGGACAGGGCCTCGAAGTGCGTGAAGTCAAAGCGCAGGTGCTCGGGCGTCACCAACGAGCCAGCCTGGGAGACATGCTCGCCCAGGACCTGCTTAAGCGCGGCGTCGAGCAGGTGCGTGGCGGTGTGGTTGCGACGCAGGAAGCCACGGCGCTCGGCGTCGAGCGCGGCGGTCACGGTAGCACCGACGGTCAGCGTGCCCTCGGCGACGTGGGCGACGTGGGCATACAGGCCGTTGTGGTTCTTGGTATCGGAAATGGTCAGCGCAACGCCCTCGGCGGAAAGCTTGCCGGCGTCGCCCTGCTGGCCACCCATCTCGGCATAGAACGGGGTGCGGTCGAGCACGACCTCGACGTCCTCGCCGGCGGCAACGGACTCGACGGACTCGCCGTTGCGCACGATGGCGACAACCTTGGCGCCATCGATGACGTCGTTGTCATAGCCGTCGAACTCGGTCGCGGCAACCTTGTCGGAAAGCTCGACCCACACGTCGTTAAAGCTACCCCAGGCATCGCCCTTAGCGTTGGCGCGGGCGCGGGCCTTCTGGTCCTCCATGCAAGCGGTAAAGCCATCCATGTCGACGTCGTGACCGGCGGTGCCGGCGATCTCGACAGTCAGGTCAATGGGGAAACCAAAGGTGTCGTGAAGCTTAAAGGCAACATCGCCCGGAAGGACAGCGCCGTCGGCGAGCGCGGCCAGGGCCTCGTCCAGGTAAACGCGGCCGTTGTCGAGCGTCGTTGAGAAACGCTCCTCCTCGGAGGCGACGATGCCCTTAACGAGCGCGACGTTCTTGAGCAGCTCGGGATAAGCCTCGCCCATCTGAGCGTTGACCTCGTCGATAAACTTGGTCAGGAAGGCGCCCTCGATGCCCAGCAGACGACCGTGGAACACGGCACGACGGAGCAGGCGGCGCAGGACGTACTCGCGGCCCTCGTTACCGGGCAGGATGCCGTCCGAGATCATAAAGTCGACGGCACGGGAGTGGTCGGCGATGATGCGCAGGGAGCGGCTGGCGCCGGAGTAATCGTCGGCGTCATAGGTCTTGCCGCTGATCTTCTCACCGAGCTTGATGAGGTGCTGCATCAGATCGCCGTCGTAGTTAGCGGTCTTGTGCTGCATGATAGCGGCCATGCGCTCCAGACCCATGCCCGTATCGAGGTTGCGGTGCGGCAGCTCCGGCATGGAGCCGTCCTCCTGGCGGTCGTACTGGGTAAACACGAGGTTCCAGAACTCAAGGAAGCGGTCGCAGTCGCAGCCAGGCTTGCAGTCGGGGCTGCCGCAACCGACCTCCTCGCCCATGTCAAAGTAGATCTCGGAGCACGGACCGCAGGGGCCGGTGGGGCCAGCGGCCCAGAAGTTGTCGTCCTCGCCCAGGCGAGAGATGTGATCCTCGGCAACGCCCAGAGAGCGCCACACGTCGTGGGTCTCGTCGTCCTCGGTAAAGACGGTAAAGTACAGGCGGTCGAGCGGAAGCTTGAACTCCTTGGTGATGAGCTCAAAGGCCCAAGCGCAGGCCTGCTGCTTGGAGACGCCGCCAAAGGAGAAGTCGCCGAGCATCTCAAAGAAGGACAGGTGACGGCCGTCCTCGCCGATGCAGTCGATGTCGTTGGTGCGGACGCACTTCTGGCAGGAGATCGCGCCGATCTCCTTCATGGTCTTCTTGCCCTGGTAGTACTCCTTAAACTGGTTCATGCCGGCGTTGGCAAGCAGCAGCGAAGGATCGTCGGGGACGAGGGACGAAGAAGGATAGAGCTTAAGACCGCGCTCCTCAAAGAAGTTGAGGAACTTGGAGCGAATCTCGGCCGTAGTCATTGACGGGTAGTCAGCACTCATAGAGGGAATCTCCTCGGTTTCACATCGAAACAGTTCAAACGTAACGATATTACCATCCCACCGCGCCTGTGCAAAAAAGAGGGCCGCCAAACAGCGACCCTTCAGCGAAAGTGCACGTTATTATGGTCTGTCAAATACTTTGAAAAAAATGATTTTGGTAAAATTTCATATAGGAATCGTCCGGAAGGAGCGATCAATGAATAGCAAACGGTTTGTCGTGAATGCACTAACCTCAGTAGCCCTTTTAGCAATCTTCGCTTACTCGAGCTGGTATGTGAACCAGCCGAGATTTGGCTACGCATTGTACGCAGTAACATCTGGCGATAAAGCGTATTACACCCTAAGCGCAATTGACACCATCTTTTTCTATGTGGCTGGCCCCTTATCAATCGCTTTGATCGCGTTTATTGTTATTTACAACATCAAGAAACGCTAACAGGGCCTATTTGGAATCCGAATCGTCCATGGAGCCGTCGATGCCGGTTTTGGTGTCGTCGTCAGAGCTTGTGTCGTCGTCCTTGGCAAAGGGGTTCTTAAAGAAACCCGTCGCGTCGGGCTGTAGGCCTGAGAGCTTAATCCAGGGATTATCGAACTCGGGCTTGGGCATTGCCTGGGCCTCGGGGGCGGTCTCGTTGCCGATGAGTTCGGACTCGTAGATGAACGTATCGTCGCCAAGCGCGTCGTAGGCGGCAACTGGGTTACCCTCGGTATCGCGATACGGAGTGCCCTTAAACACGGCGCCGTCATAGGCCACGAGCTGACGGCCGGTCTCGTTCTCAAAGTAGTAGACGAAGATGCCCTTGAGGGCCGCGCACAGCGGAATGGCGATAACCATGCCGATGGGACCCATGAGTGCCGAACCGATAACGAGAGCCGTCAGGCTCATAACGGGATGCACCTGCACCGAGCTCTGCATGACCTTAGGCGAAATGACATTATCGGTGACGTTTTGAGCCACCATGGTCACGACAAGCGTCCACAACGCCAGCATGGGGCTGAACATAAAGCCGAGCACCGTGGCGATCGCCGCACTCACCCAGGGACCGACAACCGGAACCAGGTGCATAATGCCGGTAAAGATAGCCATGAGTGCTGCATACGGATGGCCGATGATCGTAAAACCAATAAAGGCAAGAAAACCGCCACAGATCGATGTGATGACCATGCCACGCATGTAGCCGCCGACCGAACGCGAAAGGATGGCCACCATAAAGCGGTACGAGGTCTCCTTTTCCTGTCCGATGATGGTGCAGACCTCGTGGTGCATACGGGGATAGTCGCAGGCCAACCAATAGGCAAGCACCAAGCCCAGGAAGATGACGAACAGCTGCGAGGCCGTATTGGTAATAAGCGGGAATACACCGCGACCGAGCTCGGCAGCGATTTGCGAGACGTACTTGGACGCTACGGTAACCAGCGAAGAAAGATGTCGTCCAGATACTCCTTGAGCGGCGTGTTATTGAGCGTCTTGGCGTGCGAGAGCATCTCGTTGAGATCGCCACCCGCAACACGAAGCTGCTCGGGCAGGCGGCTCAGGACTTCCATGATTTGACCGAGCAAAATAGGCGATAGGATGCAGACGACGCCGACGAGCACGGCAACAACCACAATGAGTGCGATGAGCGAACCGAGGCCACGTCCGACGCCGTGATGCTCGAGCCAGTTGGTGATCGGAGACATCACAAAAGCGATGATGGAACCGACAGCGAGAAACTCGATGACCGGTGCCAGGATGCCCATAAGGTTAAAGATGACGGCAGCGATGACAATGCAGCCGACGACACCCCAAATGCGCAGCGTCAGAATGCGGGTATCGCGAAGCGTGCGGTCGATTTGTTGGGGGTGCTCACTCATGAACGAATCATCACTCCGTCGGGGTCGATCTTATCTTGAATCTTCTTAAGGGTACGGCGCAGCAGGCGCGAGACCTGCACCTGCGAGATGCCAAGCTTCTTGGCAATCTCGATCTGGGTCATGCCCTTAACGAAGCGCAGCTCGATAACCTCGCGCTCGCGCGGCGAGAAATCGCGGATGGCTTCCTCGATTACCAGGCGGTCATCGGTAAAGTCGAGCTCGTTGTCGTCGTCGGCATAGCGATCGAGAATCGAAGGCGCATCATCGGAATCGGACGCACCGGGGGCCTCGATGGGCACCGAGGTGTAGGCCGAGGACGACTCCATGGCTTCGAGCACCTCGTCGACGGTCACGTCCAGGTATTCGGCGATTTCCTCAACCTTGGGCGAACGCTGCAGCTCGTTGGTGAGCTTATCGGTAGCCTGGTTGACCTTGGCCGAGAGCTCCTGCAGACGACGCGGCACGCGCACACTCCAGCCCTTGTCGCGGAAGTGGCGCTTAATCTCACCCAAGATGGTGGGCGTGGCAAACGTCGTGAACTCAAGTCCGCGTTCAGGGTCAAAGCGGTCGATAGCCTTGAGCAGGCCCAAATAGCCGACCTGCAAAAGGTCATCGAGCGGCTCGCCGCGGTTCTTAAATTTGTTGGCAAGAAACCTTACCAGATTCATATGGGACATGACGAGCTGCTCGCGGGCATCCGAATCACCGGTCTCCTTATAACGACGAAACAGCTCGCGGGTTTTCTCCTTGTCCCAAGCGGTCTTGCCGCTCCGGGAACGTTCGGTCATATTAGATATCCGCCTTGAGGTCGAGGGAAAGCGTTAGGGGCGCCGCAGTCTTTTCGTAGGAATCGCACACGCTTGCAAGAATGAGCTCGGCATACACAGTAGCTTGGTCATCCTCGTCGACGGTGGCCTGATCCCCAAAGGTAAAGGTCATGCCGACGTGAGATTCGTCCACATCGAAATTGATCGTGATGTCGTCGCAGTCGACCGCGGTGCACCCAAAGATGAAGGCTTCCTCGGCAGCCATGCGGATATCCTCGATGCGATCGACGGACATAGAGCACAGGGCGCCGACGTTGGCGGCCGTCATGCGCACCAAGCGCGCGAGACGAGGGTCACCGGCAACGCTCAGCGTGATGGGGCAGGTTGCTTCACTACTCATCGCAGGACTCCTCGGAGGTCTCGGCAGGCGTATAGGTGTAATACTGAGCAGGCTTGGCTGCGGGCTTCTGAACATCATCGTCGTCAGCAGCGGCATCGTCATCGCCAATCAGAACGCGCTCAGTAGGCTGCTCGGCCTCGGCGGCGGCAGCGGCGAGCTTGCGATCGGCGTCGGCTGCAGGAGCCTTCACCTTATTGAAGAGCTTCTGCACGGCGCCAGCAGCAGAATCAGTCACGCTCGATACGGCATTGCTAGCCTCGGCCACGCTGCCCGTGACCTCGGAGATGTCGCGAACGACCGCCTCAACCTCAACGAGGTTAGACGTCAGAGCATCAACGGCAGTCTTGCTCGACTTGAGGAGCGGCTCAACCTGTGCCAGCGCGGGGGTGAGCTCATCGACAGCGCCATCGAGCTTTGCCATCACGGGCTGTGCCTCGGCGAGCGTATTATTGAGGTCGCTCACCGTCTTGTCGAGCGAGTCGACGACGGTGCGGGTCTTGCGCAGCGTGAGCGCGAGCTCGACAACAGCCCACACGCCGGCAACGGCGAGCACCAGCAGGGCGATTTGAATGGGACTCATACAAGCCTCCCGAAGGAATCGAAATACAGACGTTTTTCATGGTACCCCAAAGAAGGGCAAAGATACCCAAAGGGAATGTGCGAGGCGCCAATGGCCTACTTGGGAGCGTTGCCGCTACGGTCGCGCTCGCTTTGCTCCACACGCCACTCTTCCCAACCGCGGCCGGCAGGCTGCCAAAATGCACCGCGTTCTAAGCCTTCGGGCAAATAGCGCTGGTCGACCCAGCCTTCGGGATAATCGTGCGGATACTTATACACACCGTATTCATCGCTGCCCGGGCGATGGCGATCGCGTAGATAACTCGGCACCTCGCGAAGCCCACTAGAATGAATATCGGCCAGCGCCGCATCGATTGAAGCCTCACACGCGTTGGATTTAGGCGCCAAGCACACATAGAGTGCAGCCTGAGCCAGGTTAATGCGGCACTCGGGATAGCCAATGACCTCGGCAGACTTAAACGCGGCATGCGCCACCAAAAGCGCCTGCGGATCGGCGTTGCCAACATCCTCAGAAGCCTGAATCATAATACGGCGTGCAATAAACTTAGGATCCTCCCCTGCATCGATCATGCGCGCGAGCCAATAAATGGTGGCATCGGGGTCGCTGCCGCGCATGGACTTAATGAACGCACTGATAATGTCGTAGTGCATGTCACCGTTTTTGTCATACGAAAACCCACGGCGCGGATTGGCGATCTTCACATCGTCGACCGTGATGGGATAGCGCTCCCCCGCCGCCGGAGCCGGCGTCCCCTCGGTATCGGGACGCGTGACGGCAATCTCGCTCGCCAGCTCAAGTGTCGTCAGGGCCGAGCGTGCATCACCCGCAGCCAGCGTACAAATGGTCTTGACCGTATCCTCATCGGCCGAGAACTTACCGTTCAGGCCCTGAGGTGCCTCGAGCGCACGCTCGATAAGCATGGCGATATCCTCGTCCTTTAAATGCTCAAGCTCCACGACTCGACCACGTGAGAGCAGCGCCGAGTTGACCTCGAAGTACGGATTCTCCGTCGTAGCGCCAATCATAATGACGGTACGGTTCTCAACTGCATGCAGCAGGGCATCCTGCTGCGACTTAGAGAAGCGGTGAATCTCATCGATGAATAGAATGGTGCGGCGGTCGTACGTATTCAGGCGCGTCTTGGCCTCGTCAATCACGCGGCGCAAGTCCTTTACGGTGCCCGTCACGGCGCTGACCTCGACAAACTCGCTCTTGGTATGGTTGGCGATAATGTGGGCCAGCGTCGTCTTGCCCGTGCCAGCCGGGCCGTACAGAATCACGCTCGACAGCACGTCATGCTCAATCGCGGCGCGCAGCCACGAGCCCTTACCGACGGCCTTTTGCTGGCCCACATACTCGTCGAGCGAATTGGGGCGCATACGCACCGCAAGCGGGGCATTCTGAAAAGAGCGCTCGCGCGTCGAAGCAGAAAAAAGGTCGTCCATAGCCATCCCGTGCATCAATCAAAATCGTTGTTGACCAACAGTATACCGAAAGGATACGAACTACCGTTCGTTAATATAGGTGCGGTGCGGAAACTTTAGACCTGGGAACAATTTGCTCGTCAGCTCGCAGAAATAACCATCCGTCATGCTTGCGATGTAATCGACGACAGTCTGATCCTTGTCGTCCTGCCAAGCATAGATGCGGCCATAATAGGAAAGCTGCTGCTCAATACGCGAAATGTGGTGCTTAAAGATGTAGGAGGACTCGTCACCCTCGTTTATATCCTGCAGGCAACGGTCGTAGAGCTTTTCGAACGCCTCACGCAGCTCCTCCTCGGAATCGCCTTCGATACCGCCCTTGCTATAGATCTTCTCGTAGTTCTCGCGCTTGGCTCGGCGGATCTCCTCAAACAGGTCCTCGCTCATCTCGATACGCGGTTTGCCGTAGCTATGCTCAACGATATCGATGGAAGCGTGCGTGAGAATCCAGCTGTTATAGGCGCCGCCCCGACCATCGTCAAAAGCGTCGGGCGACAGCAGGCCCGCCGCAATGGCGTCCTGACGATCACGACCGACGTAGGCGAGGATATCCGAGATACGCACCACACAGCCCTCGAGCGTCATGGGACGCAGGTGCTCAATCGCGCTATAGCCTGTGGCAATGCATTCCTCGACGGTTCGGTCGAACTGGTCAAAGGAACCCATGTCCGAAAGCTCAAAAACACGCTGTTCGTACTCGCCGTTGTGGCATAGCACGCCGTCGAGCGTCTGGAGCGACACGTTGCGGCCATACAGGGCGTCGAGCACGCGGACCGACTGAACGTTATGGAAAAAGTAGCGACCCGTGCGCTCATGATAGATATCGTTGAGAAAACGCTCACCGGCATGGCCGAAAGGCGTGTGGCCCAAGTCGTGGCCCAGGCCAATCGCCTCGATCAGATCGCAATTGAGCCCCAGGGCGCGACCGATATCGCGCGCAATGCGGGAGACAAGCTGCACGTGCAAACCGCGGCGTGACAGATCGTCATTGCTACGGAAGCTAAAGACCTGCGTTTTGCCTGCATAACGGGTGTACGCCGGAAGATGAAGTATCTTTTCGGTATCGCGCATAAACGCCGGACGCATAAGCGTGCCTTTGTCGGAGGCGCGATCAATACGACGAATGACCTGATCGTCGTTGCAACGATACGGGTTAACATAGCCCGAAGCACGATCGGTGGCAATGCGCTCGAAAAGTTCGGGCGACAACGCCGAGGGAATACGGTCCATGCGCGCCTTAATGACGGCCGTTTCTTGATTAGTTGCCATGGCATGCTCCTTAAGAAGGATGCGCAATCGGTTACAAAGTGCAGCCCACAACCTCGATTATGGCAAAAATCGGCACCAAAAACGGGAGCAATGGCAAGGAGCGCGATTTTGTGATGAGGCAGGAGAGGGCAAGGACCAGGAGCGCGGCGGCAAATGCCACGATGCCACCCATAGGGTCGAGCGTGCAAAGCGCGAAGAGTGCCTTGGCATCTCCCATGCCGATGCCCGGGATTTGGCGAAGACGACGCCAGAGGAACTCAGTCAGAACGAGGGCAAGATACACGATGACGGCAAGACCTGCGTGGTCAAGCGTTGTGTTCAAACCGAGGTCGAGCCAAACGCCCGCAAACGCCGCCACGGCGCACGCGCCAGCAAGTTCATTGGGAAACCGCCGCTCACGGACATCAATCACCGCACCGGCAAAGGCGCAGATCCAAAAGGGAATATAGACCATTGAACACCTCCCGGGGCAGTCACTCAAAAGCAAAAACCACCACAGAGGTGCCTGTCCCCTTCGTGGTGGTTTTGGTGGTGGTTATTTAGCGCCCTGCATGACCTCGTCGAGGGTAACGCTGACGGCATGCTGCGTCGGGACCCAGTCGACCTTCAGGAACAACGCAGCCACCGTAATGGGGATATAGCTGAACATAAAGATCGGGAAGGTAAACAGGTTGGTCACCAGGCGCCACTTTTGCGCGCAATGGATGTGCTTGTACTCGAAGATAGTCGTGAGCAGCGCCAGGATAAAGAAGGTCTGATACATCATGACGAAGGTCATGATGAGCGAAGCGGCACACGCCTGCATCTCGACCTCGGTAGCCAAAAAGCCATGCGAAAGACCACCGACGATCAGGAACGTGGCGTTGGCGAGCATCGAAATCAGCGATAACAGCATACCAGGGGCAATCGTCATAAACATATCGTAGGCGGCAAAACGATGATAGCGGAAGGTCGACTTGACCAGATGCTTACCGTAGGTAAAGAACACCTGGTAGAAGCCCTTGGTCCAACGCATACGTTGCTTCCAGGACGCCTTAAACGTCACGGGCTGCTCGTCAAAGAACTCCGCCGGCGCATAGCCAATACGAATGCCGTGAATGGCACAGAACGTAGTGAACTGGATGTCCTCGGTCAGCGTGTGGAACTGCCAGCCGTGCATGCCCTCAATAACGCTAGCCGAGATAAGGTAGCCCGAACCCGAGACAGCACAGGACGTCTTGCAGATGTTGCGCGCGTTGTTGAGAAAACGCGCCTCGCGCAGATACCAAGTGGCATTCGCTGCCGAGATCCACGAGCTTCCGAAGTTCTTGGAGTTACGATAGCTCGTGACCACATGGAAGCCCTGGTCAAAGGCATCATTCATCTTGGACACGTAATCGCGGGCGATAACATTGTCGGCATCGAAGATAAAGTAACCTTCAAAGGTGTCGGGATACTCGTTAAGGATACGGTCGAAACCAAAGTCCATGACCCAGCTCTTGCCTTTACGGGCCAGGTCGTTTCGCTCGTACACGACAGCGCCCGCCTCGCGCGCGAGCTGCGCAGTGTTATCGGTGCAGGCATCGGCGACCACGAAGACCTCGATGAGCTCGGACGGATAATCCTGGTCCTTGATGGAGCGAACGAGGTTGGCGATAACGGCCTCCTCGTTGTGTGCTGCAATAAAGAAGGCATACCGGTGGAGTTTTTTGGCCTTGGGAGGCGCGACCTCGCCGCGGAGAGCACCGATGACAAAGAAGACCACCTGGTACAAGAAGCAGACCGTGAGCAGCGTGACGACAATCTGGTTGAAGATCACGATGGGTGTGTTGGTTTGTAAAAAGGCGAGCATGCAGGCTCCCAGGAACGTGTTACGTAAACAACCGTATATCTTACCGCAGGCTTACCGAGTTCAAGAAACCACCTAATACTGGCTAGGGTTCGAGCAGGCCGAGCTGCGGTACGATTTCGTCGCCGGCAGCAGTGCGACCAAGCGAACGCGGGGCTAAGTCGTCGAGGACGGCGGCGAGATCCCACGGCAGCTCGTCGCGGCACTCAATGCGCTCTCCCGTCACGGGATGATCGAACGCCACGCGCCAGGAATGGAGGAATTGCCTGGTCAGACCCTGATCGGCACGCGCATCGCACTTACCGTAGAGCGGATCGCCCACGCAGGCGTGGTTGATATGGCGCATGTGCACGCGAATCTGATGCGTGCGACCGGTAAACAGATGACACTCAACGAGTGTGTAGCCGTCATCAAAGCGCGTGGAATCAAAGCGCTCAAGGACCTTAAAGGTCGTGATGGCCTGGCGTGCAAAAGGATCATCGGAAACCGCCATCTTGACACGGTCACGTGTAGAACGGGCAATGCCGGTGTTAATGGTGCCCTCATCCATGGCGATATGACCGTGAACGAGCGTAATGTAGCGGCGGTCGAGCGTGCGCGTACGGATAAGATTTTGGAGCGCGCGCTGGGTGTCGTCGTCCTTTGCCGCAAGCATAAGACCCGAGGTATCGCGATCCAAACGATGCACGATACCGGGGCGGTCCTCGCCCTGCACGGTGCCCAGATGGTCGATACCGCAGTGATAGACCAGCGCATTCGCGAGCGTACCGTTCTCATGACCATGCGCAGGATGGCACACCAGGCCGCGCTGCTTGGAGAGCACAATGAGATAGTCGTCCTCGTAGCGGATATCGAGCGGGATGGCCTCGGGAATCACGTCGGTGGGATCGTGCGGCTCGGGCAAATCGACCGAAATACGGTCGCCGGCTCGCACGGCGTACTTTTTGGACAGGCAGGTCTCGCCATTGACTACTACGGCCCCGCCCTCAATCAGATGCGCGCAGGCAGAGCGCGTGGGGCAGCCATCGTTGGCGCCCAGATAGGCGTCGAGACGCTGGCCAGCGGCATCGTCGGCAACAAGGATATGGATGTCGGCCATTAGCGCTCATTCCTTTCGCGAATCTTGCGGGCACGCTCCCCACGCTGCTTGGCCTTACGTTTGGCCCGGGCCTCGTCACGGGCGTTGAGCTCGGCGGTCGCATCGACCTCACGAGCGGCAGGGCTCAAGAACATGTAGCCGATGAGCGCCAGCACGACACCGACCGTAATACCGATATCGGCAACGTTAAAGACAGGGAAATCAATGAAGGTGGTGGCAATAAAATCGGTCACGAAACCAAAGGCCAAACGATCGATAGCATTGCCGATAGCACCGCCCGCAACCATCGCCATGCCCACAACCTCAAGATGGGCGAGCTGGGGTGCACGAACGAGGTACACGGCAATAGCGATAATGACCGCCAACGCCAGCACGGCAAACGCGATGCCATGCCCCTCGCCCATGCTAAAGGCAGCACCGATATTGCGGACAAACATAAAGTCGATAACACCGGGGATGACGGTCACATGCAAGGCGTCGCCCACGGCACGAACCGCAAGCTTGGTCAGCTGGTCAACAAGCAGCACAACCAGCGCCACCCCACCAGCAACACCCAACCGCCAACGCATAGGCGGCGTCATATCCGCACCACGACCCAAAGAAATCCCCTACCCTCAGATAATCAAAATCCGTTAAACGCAAATAACCATCTTATATTGCCACACGCAGAGCGCACGACACATTCGCTAACGTCAGATAAATAACCAGCATAAAAGAAAGCGGCATTCCGGATAACGGAATGTCGCTTTTCTTCAGCGGAGCAAATGGGCCGAAGGCGCCTAAATTCTCCCTATAACTAAAATGCCGAGTTACCGTGCCTTAAAGGGCATTCGCGCAGCGCTTGCAAATGTGAGCGTGGCCGTTGTACTCGCCGACGGTGGTGCGGTAGTTCCAGCAACGGTCGCAGCACTCGCCCTCGGCTGCATCGATGGCAACAGAAAGCTCCTCGCCCTGGGTAAGCTCAACATCGGAGACGATGTAGAACTCGGCCAGGTCGACGGCCTTGTCGCCGGTCAGCAGCGCATACATTTCGGCAGGAACGACCGCCTTGACGCGGACCTGCTGGCTCTTGGTGAAGGTGCCGGCGGAGCGGGCATCCTCAAGGGCCTTGGTCACGACGCTACGGAGCTCGAGCGAAGCCTCGAGCACGCCCTCAAACTCGTTGGCCTCGTCGACCGTGATGGGCGACTTGTACCAATCGAGCAGCGCGGCGTACTTCTGGTTATCGACGCAGCCGGCGGGCGCATAGGCCATGGCCTCGTCGACCGTATAGGACAAGATCGGCTGCAGGTCGCGCATGAGCATCGAGAAGAGCTCGGCGAGCACGGTCTGGGCGCTGCGACGCTCGAGCGAGCCAGGCTTCTCGCAGTACAGACGGTCCTTCAGGGCGTCGAGGTACACGTTGGAAAGCTCGGTAACCACGAAGTCGTAAAGCGCACGGTAGGCGCGCGGGAACTCGTAGCTAGCGTAGGCGTCGTCGACCTCGGCCTGGACCTGGGTCAGGCGGGCAACCATGAGCTTGTCGAGCGGCAGCAGGTCGGCAAAGGCGACGCCGTCGGTCTCGGGCTCAAACTGACCCTCGAGCTCGGAGAGCAGGAAGCGCAGCGTGTTGCGGAAACGACGGTAGGCATCGGACGTACGAGCAAGAATCTCGTGGTCGATGGACACGTCGGAGCTGGTATCGACGGAAGCAACCCACAGGCGGATGATGTCGGCGCCCATCTCGTCACAGACCTTGTTGGGGTCGATAACGTTGCCGAGCGACTTGGACATCTTACGGCCCTGGCCGTCGAGGGTGAAGCCCTGCGAGACGACCGCCTTGTACGGAGCGTGGCCGTTGGCGCCCACCGAGGTGAGCAGCGAGCTCTGGAACCAACCGCGGTGCTGGTCAGAGCCCTCGAGGTAGACGTCCGCCGGGTACTCCAGCTCGGGACGGTACTCGCAGACGGCCTTCCAAGACACGCCGGAGTCCCACCACACGTCAAGGATGTCCTTATCAGCCTTGAGGTGATGGCCACCGCACTTGGGGCAGACGCAGGCCTCGCCCAGATAGCTCTCAGGAGCGTCGGTGAACCAGGCGTCGGAGCCCTTCTCGTGGAAGAGCTTAATGACGGCGTCGAGCGTGGCGTCGTTCATGACCTTCTCGCCGCAGTCGGCGCATGTGTAACTGGGGATAGGCACGCCCCAGTTGCGCTGGCGGCTGATGCACCAGTCGGGACGCTGCTCGACCATGGCGCCGATGCGGTTGGCGGCGTGAGCCGGATACCACTTGACGTTCTCACGGACCTCCTTGCCAGCCTGCTCGCGCAAACCGGTCTTGTCCATCGAGACGAACCACTGGTCGGTAGCACGGAAGAGCACCGGGTGCTTGCAGCGCCAGCAGTGCGGATAGCTGTGCGTGATCTTCTTCTCGAGGACCAGGGTGCCGCGCTCGCGCAGGAACTCGATGATGTGCGGGTTGGCCTCATCGGTATCCATGCCGCTGAAGGGGCCGCCGGTGCCAAACTCCTCGCCGGTGTAGAACTTGCCGTCGTCATCGACCGGCATGCAGATGTCGGTGATGCCCTCCTTGAGGCAGGCGAAGTAGTCGTCGACGCCGTGGCCGGGCGAGTTGTGGACGATACCGGTACCGTCATCGACACCGACGTAATCGGCCAGCAGCGCCACGCCCTCAACGCCGTCAAAGATCGGCTGCTTGTAGTGGATGTGGTGGAAGGTCTCGGCGGAAACCACGTAGGGCTTGCCATCGACCATGACCGGGGTGTACTCCCAGCCAAACTCCTCACAACACTTAGGAGCCAGGTCCTCGAGCATGACCTCGGCACGGCCCTCGTGCTCAACGGCGACATAGGCGGCGCCGGGCTTAAGGGAAACGGCCTGGTCGGAGGGGATGGTCCACGGCGTGGTCGTCCAGATGATAAAGTCGACCGGGCCGTCGAAGTTCTCGAGGCCGGCGGGCTTGGAGGTCATCTCAAAGCGCACGAAAATGGACGGGCTCGTCTCGTCGGAATACTCGATCTCGGCCTCGGCGAGTGCGGTGTGGCAATGCTTGCACCAGTGAACCGGCTTGTGGCCGCGATAGATCATGCCCTTATCGAACATGGCCTTGAAGACCTCGATGTCGGCGGCATCATGCTGGTGATAGAGCGTCAGATAGGGGTTGTCCCAGTCGCCGAGCACGCCCAGGCGACGGAAGCCGGCCTTCTGCAGCTCGATGTTCTCGACAGCGAACTTGTTGCAGAGCTCGCGGATCTTAGCCGTGGAGGTCTGGTTGAACTTCTCGGTGCCGAGCTTCTCCTCGACCTTGTGCTCGATCGGCTGACCATGGCAGTCCCAACCGGGGACGTAGGGAACCTCATAGCCCTGCATCATCCAGTAGCGGTTGATCATGTCCTTGGAGATCTTATTCATGGCGTGGCCGATGTGGATCGGACCGTTGGCGTACGGAGGGCCGTCGTGCAGCACGAACTTCTTGTGACCCTCGTTCTTCTTCAGAACCTGCTCGTAGACCTTGTTGTCCTGCCAGTCCTTGAGTCGCTTGGGCTCGGACTTGGAAAGACCGGCACGCATGGGAAAACCGGTCTTGGGCAGATTCATCGTCTGCTTGTACTCGTTTGCCACGGTACCCCTTTCATGTCGTGGGCGCGCACGCCCTCTGGGCACCAAAAAAGCGCCCGTCCCTACAAGCTGGGACGAAGCGCCACAAACGGGCTGCACGCCCGCAAAAGCTCTTCGCTTAACCACCCAGCTTAGATGCCCTCGCCCGCGTATTCGCGCGCTCGCATCCGTTACTCGGCTGGTCTGTATCGACGACCATCTCGGCGATGTCTACTAAGACGAACCTGCGCGGCACGTCCGTTGGGACCGCAGCTCCGGGGTGATTTTCATCGGTCGCATGCACGGGTTCTCAGCGCTCCCCGCTCTCTGTAGCATGCGGACGGCCGACTACTCGTCCCCATCAACGCTTATGCGGAGTATGCTAGCACGTTCCGCACCGGCGAAAAACCCTCAACACTGGTTTTATACGTTCGAAATTTCTTGCGGCCGTGGACCTTCTCTTGGAGCAAAATACCTGTAAGCACTTTATCGAACGAAAGAAGATTGCTATGCGCACGATCGGAATGAGCGACTATACCGTTGGCGAAGACTGCTTTGACGAGCTGCACGGCGCGTTGGCCGAGTACGGGGCGACCAAGGTCGCAATCATCGGTGGCAAACGAGCACTGGCCGCGGCACTTCCCGGTATCGAAGCGGCACTGGAGGGTACCGACGTCGAGATTCTGGAGACGCGCGTCTACGGCACCAACAGTACGCGTGCCAATATCGCCAAGGTCGTAAACTCCCCTGCCTGCCAGGAAGCTGACGTGCTTATCGCATGCGGCGGCGGCAAGGCGCTCGACACCGTGAAGACCGCAGCTATCGAGCTCAAGAAGATTGTCTTTACGGTACCGACGATCTGTTCCAACTGCTCCGCCGCGACCGCCATTGCCGTTGTCTACAACGACGACGGCTCGCTCGAGGGCTATTCGTACCCTAACCGACCTGCGCATATCTTTATCAACCCCAAGATCATCGCCGAGGCTCCGGCGGAGTACTTCTGGGCCGGCGTGGGTGATGCCCTGTCCAAGCAGCCCGAGGTCGAGTACGCCACGAGCGCCGGCAACCTGGAGCACACGGCAGGCCTTGGCCTAGCACTCGCCCACACCTGCTCCGAGCCGCTGTTTACCTTTGGCGTCCAGGGTCTTGAGGACGTGCGCCAGGACCAGTCGACCGAAGCCGTCAAGCAGATCGCGCTCGACATCGTGGTCAACACGGGCTACGTCTCCAACCTGACCAACCAAAACGATTACTACTACAACTCGAGCGTGGCGCACGCGTTCTACAACGCTTCCTGCAGCATTCCGCGCGAGGGCTCCTACCTGCACGGCGAGGTCGTAAGCCTGGGTGTGCTGGTACTGTTCGCCTATACGGGCGATACCGAAAACCTTGAGCGCTACGCCGCCTTTAACAATCAGATGGGCCTGCCCGTGACGCTTGAGCAGGTCGGGCTTTCCGAGGCCGATATCCCTGCCCTGTGCGAATACGCGCACGCCACCAACGAGTGGAAGCAGGGAAACCCCGAGCCCTTCACGGACGAAAAATTCGCCGCCGCCATCAAGGCCACCGACGCTTACGGCCACACGCTCTAGGACTGACTCAAAACCACCACAAAGGGGACGGGCACCTTTCTGGTGGTTTTTTATTGCTCCAGCATTCAGTTCGAACTCGAACCCGATTCTTTACGAGAAAGGGTTCGGGTACGTTTTTTGTTTATCGGAAATTCTGCGGAAGGACTACTCGGAACGGTAAACAGAAACGAACAGAGGCAGGGTATCATCGTGGTGATGGTATCCTGCCTTTTGTTTTGCGGGATCAAGGTCGCTTTATGCGAACTTGATCGCCACTTATATGGCGCATTGATGGCAATTGCTTCGTACGTGCATACCGGGAGCCTGTACACCTCTGGCAAGGCGTAACACACTAGACTTTGTTCCAAAGTCCGTGTGCTAAGGGGGCAGGCCCCTTAGAATTCCTGTGGAGTGTGTACGCACGTACGCAAGAAAACGGCAAAATTTCGCTATATCAGGGCGTTCTTTCATTGGAGAGTATGGTATACACGGCTTAGTTCAACAAATAAGAATTTATATATAAAGGAGAATATTGATGAAACTGTTTTTATGTTCTCACTTTTCAAGTGTAGGAAGTCTGATAAAGGAAGAAATTGAAAATAAAAAAGTCGCATTTATTCCAACAGCTTCGCTGCGTGAAGGCTACACCGGTTATGTCGGCTCGGCTCGAAAATTATTCAAAAAGTTGGGAGCAATCGTAACTGAAATTGATATTTCAACGGAGGCTTATTCAACGATACAGCCTCTTTTTGAAGATGCGGATGTGATCTATTTTACCGGCGGAAATTCTTTTTTCCTTATAGACCAGCTCCGTAAAACGGGAACGGATGAGCTGTTGAAGAAAGAATTGGCAAAGGGAAAACTGATGATTGGTGAATCGGCAGGTGCGATTGTATGCGCTCCAAGCATCCAATATATCGAGCAAATGGATGAAAAGCCGGAGGACTACTCACAAGCAGATGATGCAGGGCTTAATTTGATTGATTTCTATGTTCTTCCGCATTATCATACAGCACCATTTAAGAAAGTTACCGAGAAAATAATGACTGAGTTTTCGGATTTGGATCTATGCCCAATTAATAACCGTCAGGGAATTGTAATTGATGGTGAAGGTTCAAAGGTAATTTGCAAAGACTAATTTGAAAATTCCAGTTTGCTGTACTCGTTCCTAGCAGGGTTTGGGGCGGGCACGCCCCAACAAGAAGCTGTCCCAAAGGGGCAAGAATGGGGACTGCGGACGATTTCTTGGACCGTTACGCGGCCCTTCCCAGCGCGGAGCGGAACTCGGCCGGCGTGCGGCCACCGAGCGCATCGCTGCGCCTCTCCGCATTGTATCGACCGATCCAGCCCCCGAACTCCTCGATGAAGCTGGCGGGGGTCCAGTCCGACCAGTCCCTGCCGTGCCAGAACTCCTTCTTGAGCAGGCCGAAGAAGCCCTCCATCGCCGCGTTGTCCGGGCTGCAGCCCTTGGCGGACTGGATTGGCTACACTGATGTGGACAGTTCCGGGAGGGGCGCAAAAGACGGGAAGGCCGTGTGCGCGTTCCTGCGCGAGGGCCGCGGGGAGGGGCTGCCTGGGTACGGCGCCTGTCAACTCGGTCTACGTCTTTGATGACCGGGTCGTACTCAATATCAACTTCACGGATGATGCCAAAACGGTCACCCGTGAGGAAGTGTTGGGTTCGAGTGCTATGGACAATGTTCCAGCATGCTGGGATCGAACTCGCTAGCCAGAATCACACGGTACCCGTGACGCAGCAGCAGGTCGACAAAAACACCGTTGCCCGCGGTGAGCGTACCGCTGAATGTTCCATCGTAGATGCGGCCGGCACCGCACGAGGGACTGCGATCCTGAAGAATACACGCGGCAATCTCAGACGGGCCACCCGCCCGCTCGCACATATCGAGTGCGCGCTGGGCGCCCAGGCGAAACTCGCGATCGACCGACACGCCCTCGCAGGTACGGACCTCGCCGTTCACAATCTCGGACGGCTTGCGCGGCGTGGGCAGGCCCCCAAAGACCTCAGGGCACACCAAGAGGACCTCGGTCTCTGTACGCTCGCAGGCCTCGACCAACTCGCGATGATAGTTGTCGAGCCCGTTATACTTGCAGCTCTCGCCCATCAAGCAGGCGCTCACCACGATCTTCATTTCCATCCCCCTCAAGCAAAACGCCCCATTTGAGAAAGCTACTCAAATGGGGCGTCGGCGTCTACTGGCTCGGCCGCGGCTTTACTGTTGCTTGGGCATCAACGGATTCTCGCGCGTGAGGAGGTTCATGAACTCCTCACCCGTGATGGTCTCCTTCTTGTACAGATAACGAGCCAGCTCATGGAGCTTGAACTTGTTCTCCTTGAGGATCTGCAGGGCACGATCGTGCGCGTCCTCGATCAACTTAGCGACAATCGCGTCCACACGCTCGGCCGTACCGGGTGCGCAGGTGAGCGACGTGTCCTGATTGAGATACGCGTTCTGCACGGTACCGAGCGCCATCATGCCAAACTCGTCGGACATACCAAAGCGTGTCACCATGTTGCGGGCGAGCTTGGTGGCCTGCTCGATATCGTTGGCGGCACCGGTCGTCATCTCGCCAAAGATGAGCTCCTCGGCCGCACGGCCGCCGCAGTAGACGGCGAGCTTGTCCAAGACCTCCTGGCGCGTCGTCAGGAAGCGCTCGTCCTCCTCGACCTGCATGGTATAGCCAAGAGCACCGCTCGTGCGCGGCACGATGGTGATCTTGGTAACCGGCGCGGAACCCTTCTGGCGAGCGGCAACGATGGCATGGCCGATCTCGTGATAGGACACGACCTGTTTCTCGTGGTCGGACAGAACCGTGGACTTGCGCTGCTGACCGGCGATGACGACCTCCACCGACTCCTCGAAGTCGTCCTGGGTTGCACGCTTGCGACCTTCGCGAACGGCGCGCAGGGCACCCTCGTTGATGATATTGGCCAAATCGGCGCCCGAAGCGCCGGGCGTGGCGCGGGCAATCGCGGTCAGGTCGATCGGCGGCTCCGTCTTCACGCTCTTTGCATGCAGCTCGAGGATGTTCTTGCGGCCGGTCAGGTCGGGCAGCTCAACGGGGATGCGACGGTCAAAACGACCGGGGCGCAGCAGGGCCGGATCAAGGCTGTCGGGACGGTTGGTCGCAGCGAGGACGACGATACCCTTGTGGTTATCGAATCCATCCATCTCGGTCAGCAGCTGGTTGAGCGTCTGCTCGCGCTCGTCGTTGCCGCTAAAGCCGCCGCCGTCACGCTTTTTGCCGATGGTATCGATCTCGTCGATAAAGACGATGCACGGGGCCTTTTCCTTGGCCTGCTTAAACAGGTCGCGAACCTTGGCGGCACCGCGGCCGACGAACATCTCGACGAACTCGGAACCCGAAATGCTAAAGAACGGAACGCCCGCCTCACCGGCAACAGCCTTGGCGAGCAGGGTCTTACCGGTGCCCGGAGGGCCCACAAGTAGAGCGCCGCGCGGCAGCTTGGCGCCGATCTCCTCGTAGCGCTGCGGCTTCTCCAGAAAGTCGACGACCTCCTTGAGAGATTCCTTGGCCTCTTCCTGGCCGGCGACGTCCTTAAAGGTCACGCCGACATCCTTGGAGGCAATCACGCGCGCGCCGGACTTGCCCAGTCCACCGCCGCCAAAACCACCGCCGCCAAAGTTCATCGAAGGACCGTCATCACCCATGGCCTTCTTCATGCGGCGGTTGAGCCACCAACCGATGAGGAAGAAGATGGCCATAGGAAGAATGAGGGTGAGCAGGTAGTAGGTCATCAAACCCGAGTTCTTGTCGGGAACGACCGATTCCAGGGACGCACCGGATTCAAGCACGCGATCGGTAAAACCCGCATCATTCGGCACACCGGTCGTCTTGTAGGCGATGTTCTCGTCCTCGCCCTTCTTGGTGTAATAAATCGTGTAATCGTCCGTGTTGTACTCGACCTTGTCGACACTCTTCTTATCGAGCGCTTTGACAAACGTAGAGTAATCGGTCTTCGTAATCTGCTGCGTGTGACCGATGTTGGGGAACAGAACGGTCGAGAGCACGAGGTAGACGACGAAGGCGATGAGCACGTAGAGGATCATATTCCGTCTACGTTTGTTGTCATCCATCTCCATCTGCTTGAACTCCATCTACTGGGGTTGATAATGGTTTCTAGAATACCCAACCCGAGCGACGATAAACCGACGCCGGGCACGAAAGGACAGAGATGGCATCACTGGAAGTCGGCAAGGTTCAGATCTACACGGGCGACGGCAAGGGCAAGACGACGGCTGCGCTGGGGCTTGCACTGCGCGCCACGGGCTATGGACTTAACGTGCTTATGCTGCAGTTTGCCAAGAAGCTGCACTGCGCCGAGCATGATGCGGCGCCCCGTTTAGGTCTGCGCATCGTACAAGCCGACCGCGACACGCCCGAAGCCTGTGCCGCACAGATCATGGAGCTGGCGCGCGAGCAGATTAGCCAAGTCGACGTTCTGATTCTGGACGAACTTGGCGAGGCCATGCGCCGTGGATTTGTGACGCGCGTGGATGTCGAAGCGCTGATCGCGACAAAGCCCGCCACCACGGAGCTCGTGCTCACCGGCCGCGGTCTGCTGCCCCTCGCCGATCTGGCAGACCTGGTCACCGAAATGCGCCCCGTCAAACATTACTTCGACGAAGGCCTCCTAGCCCGCCAAGGCATCGAATACTAAATGATCCGAAGGGGACGGAGGAAAACGGATCATTTTGCCTTATCGCCAGGTCAATGATCCGTTTTCCTCCGTCCCCTACGGATCATTAGGCGGTGGCGCGGCCGAGCCAGTTGCCGCTGTGGTGGTAGATGGTAAACATCGTGGCCGTGATGAGCCAGGTTACGGGGTAAACCAGCAGCAGGTGCTCAAGCGACGGATCGAACGGCATAATCGCAAACACCCAGATCACCCTGAGCACGACGGTGCCAAAAATCGTGAGCATCATAGGCTGGAAGCTCACGCCAGCGCCGCGGATGGAGCCGGACGCGTTTTCGATAATCGAGAAGATCGCGTAGAACGGCGCGATGAAATGAAGAATCGTCGTGGTGTAGGCCGAAATCGAAGCATCGTCGACAAACAGACGCGACAACGGACCCGAGAACACCAGTAGCACGGCAGACAGGCCACCAATGAGCATAAACGACAGCACGAGCGACGTATGGTATCCCTTTCGCATGCGATCGTAATTGCGCGCACCAAAGTTCTGCGCCGAGAACGTGGTGATCGACACGCCGAGCGCCTCGGTCACCATCCAGATAATGCCGTCCAGGCGGCCGGAAAGGCCCCAAGCGGTCGTGACATCGGCACCAAACGAGTTGACCGACACCTGAATCAAAACGTTGGAGATCGAATACGCCGCAGACTGAACGCCCAGCGGCAAACCGCACGAAAGCATGCTCTTGCAAATGCCGCGATCGATACCGAGTTTGAATAGCGACAACCGCCACGCCCCCGGAGCGCGCATCATGCGGATCACAATCATCGTAGCATTGGTGCAGATAGTCAGCGCCACCGCGATGCCGCAGCCCAGCGCTTCCATGTGCAGCACGGCGACAAAGAGAATGTCGAGCGCCACGTTGACGAAGCAGCCGGAGGCAATAATGACCGCCGGACCGCGCGTGTCGCCCACGGCGCGCAACAACGCCGTCCCCATATTGAGCAGCAGCGCTGCAAACATGGCGGCAAAGTAGCAACGGGCATACGCCACACCCTCGGCCAGCAGCTCATGCGGTGTATTCATCAGCACAAGCATCGGCTCGACAAACACCATGCCCAGAATGGAAATGACAATGCCGCCCACCAGCGCGAGCGTCATGGCCGTATGGACCGATCGGCTCAAGCGCTCGTCATCGTGCTGGCCAAAAAACTGGCCCGTAATGACCGCACAGCCAGCACCCACACCGACGCAAAAACCAATGCAGAGCTCCGTGAGCACCATCGTGGCTTGAATGCCACCCAGCGCGAGCTTGCCGCCAAACTGACCGACGATATAGGTACCGATAAGCGTGTAAGCCTGCTGAAAAAACGAGCTAAAGAAGATAGGGACGCACAGCGAAAGCAGCTGCTGCCAAATGACACCCTGCGTCACATCGATAGCCGTAGATTTCTTAGCCACACGCCCTCCCCACCAGCGTACGTCAAACAACAAAACGGCACTTTAAAACGAAAGCCAAAACCAGCTTAGCACCGACCGACGTCGGCCGAAACGTCCCGAACCAGAGCCCGGTGCGAAATATTTGCCTAGTGATACAGCCCCGGCTGGTAGTGGTACTCGTTGCTCACATGCGGGCACAGTTGCCAAAAGGCGACGGCACTCGCAGCGGCAACGTTGAGTGAATCGACCCCGTGCGCCATCGGAATGCGCGCGGCTCGGTCGCAGCCGGCAATGGTCTTGGTGCCCAAGCCGGCACCCTCGGTACCCATAAAGATCGCTAGGCGGTCAATCTCCTGCAGCACGGGATCGTCCAGCGACACCGAATCATCCGTCAACGCCATGGCGGCACACGAAAAGCCGGCATCGTGCAGCGCCGCCAGCCCATCATGCGGCCATACGCGCGCCTCGCTGCCAATGCGCGTCCAGGGCACCTGGAACACCGTGCCCATGCTCACGCGGGCCGAGCGACGGTACAGCGGGTCACAGCAAGTGGGGCTCACCAAAATGCCATCGACGTTCAGCGCAGCCGCCGAGCGGAAAATCGCGCCGACATTGGTGTGGTCGACAATGCCCTCGAGCACGCACACGCGCACCGGGCGCTCACCCGCCGCCTCGACGACGCCACTCAAGAACTCGGCTACCGGAATCTGGCGTGGACGACGGAATGCCGCGAGCGCACCGCGCGTCACGTTAAAACCCGTCAGCTGCTCCATGAGCTCCATGGAGGCAACGAACACAGGAACCGGACCCGCGCCCTCGCGCACAACCAGGCGCTCATACAGCGGCATCATCTGATCGAGCCAGCGTTCGCCCAAAAGAAAGCTCACCGGCTCGTATCCGGCGCGAACCGCACGCTCGATGACCTTGGCGCTCTCGGCGATAAAAATGCCCTTCTGCGGCTCCAGCACGCAGCGAAGCTCACGCTCGGTCAGTCGCACGTAGGCATCGAGCCGCTCGTCCTCGAGCGAATCGATTCGCAGCACCTCAACGGCATCAGTCATAGCAGCCAGCCCGCACCCTTCTTTACAGCACATCTATACCAAACGAGGCGACGCTAAGCGCCGCCCCATGCATTCAATCAACCCGATGATACCGTTCACGCCAGGCGATTTATGCCTCAACGCGACGATACGTCACGAACTCATAATCGAGACCCTCGTCACCCTCGCCCGAGGCAATCGTGGCAACCCCGCCACGCCGCGCAATCTCCCACGCGGGATCGGCGTCCAAGTCGGGAAAGTACGTGTCCACGGGATGGACGCAGTGGTCATGCGTGACCTCGGCCTCCACGCAGCACGGCAAAAACTGACGATACACCTCGCCACCGCCGATCACCCACGCAACGGGCTCATCGGCAACCACGGCGAGCGCTTCGTCGACGCTATGCACCACGTCGACGCCCTCGGCAGCAAAGTCCTCATCGCGCGTGAGCACGATATTACGACGGTTCTTGAGCGGACGCCCGCCGGGAAAACTCAGCAGCGTCTTGCGTCCCATAATGACCGGGCAGCCTTTGGTGCACGCCACAAAATGACGCATGTCGGCGCGATTAGACACGACCATGTCACCCTCGCACCCAATACCCCAGTCATCGCACACGGCGACAATGGCAGAAAGCTTACACGTCATGCGCGTCACCTACACCGCAATGGGGATGTTCTTGACCTGCGGGCCGTGCTCATAGCCCTCGACAATCAGGTCGTCGGTCGTAAACGCATAGAAGTCATGCACATCGGGGTTAAGCGTTACCTTAGGCGCGGCAAACTGCGGACGCTCGATAAGCTCGCGGACGATATCGACATGACGGTCGTAAATGTGGGCATCGGCAATCACATGCAGCAACTCGCCGGGAATCATATCGACCGACTGCGCGACCATCATCAGCAAAATGGCGTACTGGCACACATTCCAGTTGTTCGCAGCCAAAATGTCCTGGCTGCGCTGGTTGAGAATCATGTTGAGCGTCGGTTTATCATCCTGCGGGCGCTGCGTCACGTTATACGTCACGCTGTAGGCGCACGGATACAGGTGCATCTCGGACAGGTCGCTAAACACGTAGGTATTCGTCATAATGCGGCGGCTGTACGGCGTGTTCTTGAGGTCGTACAGCACACGGTCCATCTGATCGAAGTCACCCTCGGCATAATGGCTCTTCTGCCCAATCTGATACCCGTAGGCCTTGCCGATGGAGCCGGTCTCGTCGGCCCACTCATCCCAAATATGGCTGTTGAGGTCATGCACGTTATTGGACTTCTTTTGATAGATCCATAGGATCTCATCCATGGCAGATTTGAGGGCCGTGCGACGCAGGGTAAGCGCCGGAAACTCCTCACGCAGGTCGTAGCGGGCCGTGACGCCAAAGTTTTTAATGGTATAGGCAGGGGTGCCGTCCTCCCACACCGGGCGGACCTTTTGGCCCTCGGTGGTGGTGCCATGGTCCAGAATATCGCGGCACATGGTTACAAACTGTTGATCAGCTTTGCTCATTGACCCTCCTGTCAGTCGCCTATAAGCGAGATTCATTGTAGCCCAGGCGCACGCGGCCCCACAGCCCAAACATAAGCCCTTGTTTTCTGACATATGCCAGAAATCTCTTGCGTAAATCTGCACGTTCGTTATTCTATTGTTGACATATGTCAGATAAGGAGCACGTATGGCAGGAAGACGCGAGAAATTGCGCCGTGTTGGGATCATCCCCGAATATCGCGGCTTTACCCCCGACGGCCTTGCCAGTGGAGACGCCATCGACATGACGGTCGACGAACTCGAGGTGCTGCGCCTGTGCGACCTGGAAGGCCTTAACCAAGAGGCAGTCGCACAGCAGATGGGCATCGCGCGCGCCACGGTGGCGGCTATTTGCAGCCGAGCGCATCGCAAGGTGGCAAACGCGTTGGTCAATGGTCGGGCGCTCATCATCGAAGGCGGCAATATCGCGTACTCCCCCATCACCACGACAACGGCCGCATGGCCAGCAAAGGGGGTCGGCACCATGAGGGTGGCAACCACGTACGACAATGGCAACATCTTTATGCACTTTGGCCGCAGCGAGCAGTTCAAGATCTACGACATTCAGGACGGCAAGGTGCTCAACGAGCAGGTCGTGGGCACCGGCGGCACCGGCCACGGCGCACTTGCGGGCCTGCTCGCCAACGGCGGCGTGGACACGCTCATCTGCGGCGGCATCGGCGGAGGCGCTATCAACGCGCTTGCCCAAGCCGGCATCACGGTATACGCAGGTGCCCAGGGCAGCTGCGACGCTTGCGTCGAGGCCCTTATCGCCGGCACGCTCGCACAGAACGGCGAGGCCACGTGCGGCTGCCACAGCCACGACCACGAGCACACCCATGAGCATGGCGGGTCCTGCGGCTGCCACGGCCACCACGACCACGAAGGCCATGAGGGCTGCGGCTGCCACTAACGGCACGGCACCGCGAGCTCGGGACGCGAAGCCGAACGCAACCCAACAATCAACGCCGACAACAAATGCCACCCGGTAGCTTCCGAGTGGCCTTTGCCATATCAAGCTGGAATTACAGCTCTATTTCTTATTACGCATCTGCGCTTCCATCTGGCGCAGCAGCTCCATATCGGACTTGGGACCGCCCGTACCTAGGCCGCCCATGCCGCCCAGACCCATAGCGTCCAGGCCAGGGATATTGGGCATGCGCATCTTCTTGCCCTTCT
Source organism: Coriobacteriaceae bacterium (assembly GCA_902363875.1). Classification (GTDB taxonomy): domain Bacteria; phylum Actinomycetota; class Coriobacteriia; order Coriobacteriales; family Coriobacteriaceae; genus Collinsella. The sequence continues at coordinate 125,900 of CABJBO010000001.1, forward strand.
TTCCCTTTTTGCCCTTTTTGCCGCCGGCCTGCGCCTGATTGGCCATCGTGCGCATGCGGCCCATCATCTTATTCATCTCGCCCCACTGCTTCATAAGGCTGTTGACCTCGGTGGGGGTTACGCCGGCACCCTTGGCAATGCGGGCGCGGCGCTGGCCGTTGATGATGGAGGGACGCAGGCGCTCCTCCTTGGTCATCGACATGATGATGGCCTCGTTCTTATCGAAGATGCCCTCGTCCAGGTTGCCGCCCATCTGGTTGAGTGCACGCTGACCACCGGGGAGCATGCCCAGGATACCCTTCATACCGCCCATCTTTTTGACGGCTTTCATCTGGTCGAGCATGTCGTTCATGGTAAAGCCCTCGCGCAGCATGCGCTCGGCAGCCTCGAGCTGCTCTGCATCGGCGGCCTCCTGGGCCTTCTCGATGATGCCGACGACATCGCCCATGCCCAAGATGCGCTTGGCCATGCGATCGGGATAGAAGGGCTCAAGCGAATCGGGTTTCTCGCCCATGCTCACGAACTTGATGGGCTTGCCGGTCACCTGACGTACCGAAAGTGCGCCACCGCCACGGGCGTCACCGTCGAGCTTGGAGATGATCACGCCGTCAAAGTCGGTGCGATCGGCAAAGGTCGAGACGACGTTGACGATGTCCTGGCCGGTCATGGCGTCGACGACCATCAGCACCTGGTCGGGCTTGACGGCCTTCTTGATGTCAACGGCCTCCTGCATCATCTGCTCGTCGATCTGAAGACGACCGGCGGTATCGACGATGACCACGTCACGCAGGTGGTCGACGGCCTCCTGGATGGCACCCTTGGCAATGTCGACCGGGTGCGCACCGTCGCCGCGGAAGACCGGTACGCCAATCTCGCCACCGAGCGTGGCCAGCTGGTCGGCAGCGGCGGGACGGTAGACGTCGCACGCTGCGAGCAACGGCGAGCGGCCCTGCTTCTTGAGCAGGTAGGCAAGCTTTACGGCTGCCGTGGTCTTACCGGAGCCCTGCAGGCCCACGAGCATAATGACATTGGGAATGCGGTTGCTAAAGACGAGCTTGCTCTCGGTTGAGCCGAGCATCTCGGTGAGCTCGTCGAGCACGATCTTGACGACGTTTTGCGCCGGCGACAACGACTCCATGACCTCGGCGGTCATGCAGCGCTCCTTGGTCTTGGCAACGAACTCCTTGACGACCTTAAAGTTAACGTCGGCCTCGAGCAGCGCCATGCGAATGTCGCGCATGGCCGAAGTAATATCGGCCTCGGTCAGCTTACCCTTGCCGCGCAGGCGGTCAAATGTGTCGTTGAGGCGATCGCTCAGGGAATCAAACACTAGTCACTCCTTAATTGGACTCGCCCACCAGGGCGCGGCAGAAATCTTTTGCATTAAACTCCTGCAGGTCATCGACCTGCTCGCCGACGCCGATGCGCAGGATCGGGAGCTTGAGCTTCTCGGCCACGGCCATGGCGATACCGCCCTTAGCCGTGCCGTCGAGCTTAGTCATGATAATACCGTCCAGGCCCAGCGCCTCGTTAAACTCGAGCGCCTGGTTCAGACCGTTCTGGCCAGTGGCGGCATCGATCACAAGCACGACCGAGACCGGCATGGGACCGGAGGCCATATTGGCGGCGCGCTTACGGGTCACATTGACCACCTTGGCAAGCTCGCGCATGAGCTCGGGGCTCGTGTGCAGACGACCGGCGGTATCAATGAGCACCAGGTCGCTGCCGCGCTTATCGGCCTCGTCGAGCACGTCATAGCACACGCTCGCCGGATCAGAGCCGCGGTCACGCTTGATAACCGGTACGCCGGCACGCTGACCCCACACATCAAGCTGCTCGATGGCGGCAGCGCGGAAAGTGTCGGCCGAACCGATCACCACGTTCTTGCCGCGGGCGGCCATGGCGCTCGCAATCTTGCCGACCGTGGTGGTCTTGCCGGCACCGTTGATGCCGACAAACAGCACGCAGCTCGGCGTATCGGAAAACGGGTCGCGCTCAACAGGCACAAAATGGCCCTCGAGCTGCTCGGCCAGGGCGCGACGAAGCTGCGGGGCGGTCTTGAGGTTCTTCTTGGCGGCGGCGTCACGCAGGTCATCGGAGACCTGAATGGCGACCTCGGCGCCCATGTCACCCATGACAAGGGTGTCCTCAAGATCCTCCCAAAAATCCTCGTCGACCTCGCCGCCAAAGTAGAAGACCTCGTTGAGGGCCTCGCGGCTGCGCTCAAGTCCGCGCGAGAGTGCGTCAAAGAATCCCATTATGCATTCACGACCTTTCCAGTTTCGCGATCGAGTTTTTGCGAGACGACGCGACTGACGCCGTCGGCTTGCATCGAGACGCCGTAGAGGACGTCAGCATCCTCCATAGTACGGCGCTGATGCGAGATTACCAAGAGCTGCGTATCGGAACGCAGCACATCGAGGGCGCCGATGAGCTTGGACAGGTTGGCGTCGTCGAGCGCAGCCTCGACCTCGTCCAGCACATAGAACGGCACCGTGCGCGTACGGTATACGGCAAAGAGCAGGGCGAGCGCCGTCAGGCTCTTCTCGCCGCCCGACATGAGCATCATCTTGGTGATGCGCTTGCCGCGCGGTTGGGCCACGACCTCGATACCCGTCTCGGCCGGGTGCTCGGGGTCGGTCATCTCCAGATGAGCCTGGCCGCCCGGGAAGAGCATGGCGAAGATCTCGCGGAAGTTCGCATCAACCTTCTCAAACGTCACCAGGAACGCCTTGCGCATCTTGCGGTCGATGGCCACCGTGATCTTGGTGAGCGCCTTGCGCGCGCTCTCCAGATCGGCAAGTTGCTCCTCGATGTAATCGGCACGGCGCTTGAGCTGCTCGTACTCCTCCATGGCGACTTGGTTCACAGGGCCCAGGTTGTTGATCTGGCGCACGAGCTGGTTGAGCTCGCGCTCGGCGGCGTCGCGGTCGGTAGGCGCAGGAAGCATGAGCGCTTCCTCGAGCACCGTGGTGCCATCGGCGGTGATGGCCTTGATGGCAGCCTCGACCTGTACCTCGAGCTTGCCGCGCGCCACCTTGAACTCATTTTGCGTCGTGGCGGCAACATCGACCCGCTCTTTGGCGCGGGCGACCTCGGTCTTGGCGTCCTCGATGGTCTTCTTGAGCGAGGCCGAGTCCGCCTCCTCGAGCGACGCCTGGTCGCGCAGGCGCGCAGCCCAATCCGACGCGCGCTCCAGCAGGGCCGAATAGCGCTCGTGCATGGGGTCGACACGCAGGCGCAGGAGCTCGAGCGAGCGCGAGGCCTGGCGCGTTCCGCGGATACGGCGGTCGATGCCCTCCAGGCGATGCTCCAGATCGGGCACGCGGCCCTTCAGCGAACGAAGGCGCTCGCTGGTCTGGGCCAGGCGAACCTTGGCGTCGGCGAGTTTGCCGGCTGCCTCGGAATCGTCGCGGCGCACGCGATCGAGCTCGTCGTTGGCCTCGGCAATCTGCAAGCCTAAGTCGCTCGCCTGCGCACGGGCCTCGTCACGCGAACGGGTAAGTTCGTCCACGCGCGGACGCGCGGCGCGAACGGCCTCAGCGGCCTGCTCGCGACGCTTGGAAATCCGCACCCGCTCGACCTCGGCATTGTTGGCGCTTTGCTCCAGGCGGCCGATCTCGGAGAGCAGCGAGCGGCGCTCGCCCTCAAGACGGGCGATCTCGCCAGCGGCATCGCCCTCGGCGGCACGGGCCTCCTCGACGGCGACGTTGGCCTCAACGACTTGGTCCGACACATGCTCAAACACGGCAGCCAGATCGGGCTCCAGGCCCTCCAGCTCGCGGATAAGACGTTTGCGCTCCAAAGCGCCCGAAGCCTCGCCGGCATCGAGCCCCACACGCACCAGGCCACCACAGCTCACGCGGGCGCCATCGGGCGTCACGTAGGTCACACCGTCAACGACGGGCGCGGCCAGTGCGGCAGCCAAATCATCGACCACGTAATAGCCGCCGAGCAGTGCCTCGACAACCGGACCATAACCGGCGCGCACGGACAGGCGATCGACCAGACGCGAACCGGCAGCGCTCTCGGCGGCAGCAGAGCCGCTCACGCCGCGCGCCATCAGCAGCGCCTCGCCCGAGGCCTTCTTCTGGTCCAGGGCAGCGCGACCGGCGCGCTCGAGTGCGGCAGCGTTATCGAACAACAGGGCATCGATATCGCCGGCGAGCAGCTGCTCAACCAGGCCCTCAAGCTCACGCGGTGCCTCGAGCACATCACCCAGACGGCCCGAAACATCGTCGCCCAGCGCGCCCACCAGACGGCTTACGAGCGGCGAGCTGTCTGCCATGCGGGCATCGAGCTTCTTTTGGCTGGCAAGCTCCGAGCGTACCTCGGACAGCTTGTTGCGCGCCTCGCCCTCGCGGGCACGCAGGTCCTTGAGGGCAGCGCGTGCCGTCTCGGTGGCCTCGCGCGCATCGCTCTGGGCCTGACGAGCCGCCTCAAGGGCGCTCTCAAGCTCCTCGGCACGGTCGCGGCGGCTCTCAAGCGATGCCGTGACCTCCTCGAGCTGTTCATCAATCTGCTCCAGGCGCGAGGCATACATGTTGTCCTCGACCTCGGCATTGGAAAGCGAATCCTTCACCTTGGCGAGCTCGAGCGCGGCGTTATCGGCCACACGCTGCACATCGCGCTGCTCGCGCATGAACTGCGAAATCTGCGCATCAAGCGCCACGCGGCGCTCGTGAAGCTCGGCGGCGGCAGGACCAGCGGCGTCGACGTCCTCCTGGGCCTGCATATGCGCGCCGGTCACTTCCTCAAGCTGGGCACGCGCATCCTCGAGCTCCTCGACTACGCGACGGCGCTGATGCTCGGAGCTCGAGATCTGGCCGCGCATGTCGGACAGGCGCGACACCATGTTGTGGCCCTTTTCCTCGAGCAGGCGCATGTCAGAATTAATGCGGCCGACCACATCTTGCATGTGCCGGCGCTGCTCGCCCAAGTCGCCCACAAACAGGCCCTTTTCTTCGAGCATGACCTGGAGCTTCTCGAGCTCGCGCTCTTTCTCACCCAGACGGTACTGCGCAAGCTCCAGCTCGGCGGCGCCCTCCTTAGAGCGGCTCTCCAGGTCGTTCCACTGCGATTGCAGCGAACGCAGCTCGTCGACGGCCAGCATCTGCGTAAGCTCGTTCGCGCGCGAGGACAGCTCTTTGTACTTGCGCGCGCGATCGACCTGACGCTCCAGCGGCCGCAGCTGACGGGCGATCTCCTTATTGATGTCGCGGGCACGGGTTAGGTGCTCGTCCATCGACTTGATCTTTTTGAGCGCACGCTCCTTGCGGCGCTTGTGCTTGGAGATGCCGGCGGCCTCCTCAATGAGGGCGCGGCGCTCCTCGGGGCGGCTCTGCAAAATGGCATCGAGCTTGCCCTGGCTGATGATGGAATGCGTATCCTTGCCCAGGCCAGAATCGTGCAGGATGTCCTGGATGTCCATCAGGCGGCACGGGCTCGAGTTGATGAGGTACTCACTTTCGCCCGAGCGGTACATGCGGCGGGTGATAGCCACCTCGTCAAAGTCGACAGGCAGCATATGGTCCGAGTTATCGAGCACCAGCGTGACCTCGGCCACACCCACCGGCTTGCGCGCTGACGAGCCCGAGAAGATGACATCCTCCATGGCCTGGCCGCGCAGCTGCTTGGCGCTCTGCTCGCCCAGGACCCACAGAATCGAGTCAGAGATGTTCGATTTTCCCGAGCCGTTGGGACCGACAATGACGGTCAGGCCCGGCTCAAACGTCATATGGGCGCGGTCGGCAAACGACTTGAACCCTTTGAGCGTGAGGGACTTGAGATACACGGTTCCTCGCTTAAACAGGCTTCTTGTTGAGAATCACGCCGTTGGTGGTGTAGCCCATGCGGTCAAGTGCCTCGAGTGCAGCGGCTCCCTCGGCTTCCTTCTTTGAGGAGCCGGAGCCGCGACCCTGGCGAATACCATCAATCAACACCACGGCGGTAAAGGTGGGCGCATGCGCCGGGCCCTCGGAGCCAACGAGCTTATACGCCGGGGGTTCGTGACCGTCGGCTTGCACGCACTCCTGCAAGAACGATTTGGGGTTCGCGGGGTGCTCGGCACGCTCGGAGGCCAGGTGCGGTTTGAGCGTACGATGGATAAAGTCCGCCGCAACATCCCAGCCGGCATCCAAGTACAGCGCACCCACGAGCGACTCGTAGACGTTCTCGAGCGCCGAGTGCAGGCCGCGCGCGCCGGTACCGGTCTCGGAGGCACCAAAGATGATGATGTCGTCGATGCCCAGCTCATGCGACACCTCGGATAGCGTAGCGCCCGAGACAAGCGACACTTTCAGGCGCGTGAGCTTGCCCTCGTCAAACTCGGGATAGGACTCAAAGAGCGAACGGGCGACGACGGCGCCCAAAATGGAATCGCCCAAGAACTCAAGGCGCTCATAGCTGGCAGAAACCGGCTGGCCCTCGACTGCCGAGGGATGCGTAAGCGCCGCGCGCAGAAGCACCTTATTATTGAACTCGTGGCCCAGAATTTCCTGGGCACGCGTAAGTCGTTCAGACAAAGCCAAGACCTAGGCCTCCCTGGCGTTTTCGATCGCGTCGACGGCGTCGGCGACAGAGTTGAGCGAGAGCAAAGTCTCGTCATCGATCTCGAGGTTGAACTCGTCCTCGATAGCCGTAACCAGCTGCAGGCGCTCGAGCGAGTTGGCATCGAGATCGTCAAAGGTGGTCTCATCGCTAATTTCGGCAACATCGACGCCCAGAACGTCAGCAGCGACCTCGGCGATCTTGTCGAAGATTTCGGAGCGGTCCATAGCGCTTCCTCTCATAGTGCATGAATACCAAAAGAATGGTACCGCCCGGGCGGTACCAAGACACGGTTCTGATTCTACCCCACGAAGCAGGCCGCGAGGCACATAACAGCGCTCTAACTCGCTCTTACAAAACGATGCCGTCCATGGAGTTGGCGACATTCTCGACCAGCCCGGCGCGCACGGCTTCGGCCGCCGCAAGCGTACCGTTTTTAACAGCTTCGACCGAGGTGGCGCCATGGCCGATCAGAACCACGCCGCGCAGGCCCAAAAGAATCGCGCCGCCCTTGGCGTCGCCAGAGAGCTTGGCCTTTATCTCACGCATCTGCTTTTTAATGAGCAGCGCGGCTATCTTGGTGCCAAGCGAAGACATAAAGACGCCCTTGAGCTCCTGCAACAAAAACTTGGCAGCGCCCTCGGTGGCCTTGAGCGCAATGTTGCCCGACATGCCGTCGGCCACGACGACATCGAAGTGGCCCGAGGTAAGGTCGGTACCCTCGCAGTTGCCCACAAAGCCGGGAACGGCAGCCTTCATGGCCGGGAAGCAGGACTTGGTAAAGTTGGAGCCCTTCTCGTCCTCGGTGCCGTTAGCAAGCAGGCCCACGCGGGGATGCTCGATACCCAAAACGACGCGGGCATAGGCGGCGCCCATCTGGGCAAAGCGCACCATATCGTCCACCTCGACATCGGGGTTGGCGCCCATATCGCACAGCACCGTCAGGCCGCCGGCGCGATTGGGCAGTGCATTGGTCAGACAGGGGCGCACCGGCTGCTTCTTGCCTTCGGCCTGATACCTAAACGGCGTCACATAGGCGGTAGCGGCAGCGGTCATGGCACCGGTCGAACCGGCAGAGAAGAACGCGTCAGCATTGCCCTTCTTGATAGCGCGGCACGACAGCACGATCGAAGACTTGCGTTTGGTCATCACGGCGCGAATGGGATCGTCATCCATGGCGATAACGTCGGGTGCCTCAAGGGCCTCAACACGTGCGTGGGAAGCAGCAAAGGGATTGACGATTTCGGCGGGGCCAGCTGCCAAGACCTCGATATCGGGATCGACGGCAAGTGCAGCCTCGATACCATCGAGAACAACCTGAGGTTTCTCGTCTCCACCCACAACGTCTACACAAACGCGAACGTTACTCATATACATGCTCCTTATACAAAAATGGCCGACTCATTGAGCCGGCCATTGTGGTTCCATTTGGAACGGCATCGCATCCAGAGTATACCGTTACTCGGTAACGATAACCTCACGGTCCTTGTAGAAACCGCAGCTGGGGCACACGTGGTGCGGAAGCTTGACAGCGCCGCAACGGGGGCACGTGGACTGAGCCGCAGCCGAGATCTTCATGTTGGCGGAACGACGGGTGTGAGTGCGGATACGACCCTGCTTTTGTTTAGGTACGGGCATAGTGACCTTCCTTATGAACTATCCAGTGTGGCGATTACGCGCAAGTAGCGATACTACCACAGTTTTACTCATCGAGCTTGAGATTCTTCAATGCTGCAAATGGATTTTCCGTGGCAGCGGCCCATTCTGCCTCTGCCTGGGCGGCGCAATCGCATTGCTCGACGTTGAGATTGCAACCGCAAGTGGGGCACAGGCCGCGGCAATCGGGCTTGCACAGAACGACAAACGGCGTGTCCATGACGACCGCGTCGTTGATGGGCTCACCCAGATCGACGATGCGGTCCTCACCCAGGAGCTCGTAGCCGTCCTCGTAGGCCTCGGGATCCTCGGGCTCCTCGAAGAGGTAGAACTCCTCGATCTCGCCGGCGATATCAAACGAGGCAGACTCCAGGCAACGGTCGCACTCGCCGGTGGCGTGCGCGCGGACCATGCCCGTGAGCAAGACACCGGTACCGGCATTGGTAAAGACAACGTCGTAGTCGATGCCGTCCTGTAGCTGGTACTCCTTCTCGCCCACCGTGTAGGTGGCAACATCGACCTTGCCGGTCAGCGGATACGAATCTCCAGGAAACTCGAGCTGCTCGGAAAGATCGACGGTAACGCTCGGGAACTCAGCCATTACCACTGACCATTCTGTTGAGCGGCACCCTCGTTGAGCTGCTGACGGCAACGGGTAACGGTGCCAGTCAGGCTCTTGAGGTTCTCCTCCAGATGCGTAAAGACCTGCTCTGCATAGTCCTCGGCAGCATAACGCGTCTCGCGCTCGTACTGCTGGGCACGATCGCGGATGTCGTCGGCCTGCTGCTGGGCTAAGCGGACGATCTCCTGCTCACCGGCAATGGTGAGGGCCTGCTGCTGAGCGTCGGCGATGATGGAATCGGCCTGGGCGGCGGCGGAAGCCATAAGCTCCTCGCGCTCCTTAAGGATACGGCGGGACTTCTGCCACTCCTCGGGATAGCTCATGCGGATCTCGTCGAGGATGTTGAAGAACACGTCGGCGTCGATGACCTTGAACTGAGCGTTCTTGCCGAAAGGCGGCTTGGCTTCCTCGATCAGCCCTTCGAGCTCATCGACCAAGCTGACGATCCTATCGCCAGGAAAATTCTCGCCCGGCATCCGGTCTCCTTTCATAGGTAACATATCATCGTGCTAGTTTACCACATGCCACCAGGCAATAAAAAACGTCACGAAAAGCGATGTCTGAGCGCTTCGACCACGTTGGGCGGGACAAACGTCGATACATCGCTGCCGAGTGAGGCGATCTGGCGAACGACCGAGCTCGAGATATAGCCGTACTGCGGCGCACTCATGACAAAGATGGACTCCAGCTCGTTATCCAAGCGATAGTTGAGATCTGCCTGCTGCAGCTCGTACTCAAAGTCGGTCATGGCGCGCAGGCCCTTGACCACGGCCCCCGCCCCCTGCTCGCGAGCGAAGTCGACCAAGAGGCCGGTAAAGGGCAGGACCTCGACGCCGTCGATATCACCGAGCGCCTCGCGGGCCAGCGCCACGCGCTCATCGAGCATAAACGTGGTACCCACACCGTTTTTACCCTGCGACTCGGCAACAGCGACGATCACGCTGGGAAAGATGCGGCGGGCGCGGCGGATGACGTCGATATGGCCAAACGTGATGGGATCGAAGGTGCCCGGGACGATCACGCGGTTGATGGTGTCATTCATGGTCGTCCTCCTGAAACGTCGTGGCATCGTTGTTGTGAGCATCGGTGCCAGCGCAATCTTCCTCACCATCGTCATCGCCGACCCAACGAAGCAGGTCGACCGAGGTAATGCCGTAGCGCTTCTCGCGCACGATCTCAAAGCCTGCCGGATGCGCGCCCGCATCGGCGGCGGCATGCTCAAACAGGGCATAAGCGCCAGGTGCAAGCAGACCCTGCTGAGCCAGCTTCTGCAGCAGCTCCTCGACCGGCTCGGCACCAAAAGCATAGGGCGGGTCGAGCAGGACCAGATCAAAGGGGCCGCCCGGCACACGACCGCGCGAGGCACTCGCCAGCATGTCGCCCGCTATCACGCGCCAACGCGCACGGTCACGGCAGAGCGACTCGATATTCTTGGTAATGAGCCGCGCGGCATTCCGATCGATCTCGAACGTCGTGAGCGAGCGGGCACCACGTGAGAGCATCTCTAACCCTAAGGCACCGGAGCCGCCAAAGGCGTCCAGCACGCGGACCTCGTCCAGATCGAAGTCGAATGCCGACATGACCATAGATGCGCATGCCTCGCGCACGCGATCGGTCGTGGGGCGGGTGACATCGCGACCACGGGGCTCCTCGATCTTACGACCGCGCCATTCGCCGCCGATGATTCTCATCCTCCGCTGACCTCCTTAAAAATGTGTCGATATCGCATGGCGACCGCATCGCGCAGGGGGCGCGTCGCCACGGAGTCAAGGTTGCAAGCATACCGCAAGAGCTCAACCGCGTCCAAATGGGCCCACTCGATCAGCTCCTCGTCGGCATCCAGGTCGACAAAGCGCAGGGTCACTCCGCCATGCTGGCGGTACCCCAGGATTTCGCCCTCGTGGCGCAGACGCAGGTCCATCTGGGCGAGCGTAAAGCCATCCGAGGTTTTTTCGAGCGATTGCAGGCGATCTTGTGCTGCCGAAGCGCCGCCGTTGCCCTTGGAGTGCGTCATGACCAGGCACGTGCCCGACACGCTGCCACGGCCCACGCGACCGCGCAGCTGGTGCAGCGCCGCCAAACCAAAGCGCTCGCCGTTCTCGATGACCATGACGGTGGCGTTAGGCACGTCGACGCCCACCTCGACCACCGTAGTCGAGACGAGCACGTCAATCTCGCCACGCTTAAAGGCATCGATAACCTGGTCCTTCTCCCCCGCTGGCATGCGGCCGTGAAGGCGCTCGATGGCAAGACCCGGCAACGCCAGACGCAGGCGATCGAGCTCGGTCGCCGTATCGTGCAGCGGCACGGGGACCGTCACGCGGCCCTCGTCGTCGCGGACGATACCGGGCACGTCCTCCAGATCATCGGCCGAGTCACTCGGCTCCACGAGCGGGCAAATCACGTAGGCCTGCTGACCCTTTTCATGCGCCTCGCGGATGGCGCCATAGGCAAGGTCGCGACTCGACTCGGTAAGCACGCGTGTCGTCACGCCAGCGCCAGGGACGGGCCGATGGCGGATGATACTCGTGTCCAGATCGCCGTAGACCGAAAGCGCCAGCGTACGCGGGATGGGCGTTGCCGTCATAACGAGCAGATCGGCACCGGGGCCCTTCGCGCGCAAGGCATTGCGTTGGCCGACGCCAAACCGGTGCTGCTCATCGATGACTACGAGCGACAGATACTTAAACGCCACGTTATCCGAAAGGACCGCATGGGTTCCAAAGAGGACGTCGAGCTCTCCGGATTCCAGCTGTGCATGGATGCGCTCGCGCTCTGCGGCCGGCGTGGCACCCGTCAGAAGCGCCCAAGACATGCCGGCCTGCGAGAGCAGAGGGCCGGTCTTATCGGCATATTGACGCGCCAGCACGCCCGTGGGCGCCATAACGCAGGCCTGTGTGCCGCTATCGGCAGCCACAGCCAGCGCGCAGGCGGCAACGGCGGTCTTACCGGTACCGACATCGCCCAGCAGCAGGCGGTTCATCACGCGCCCGCCATCGCACATATCGCGCAGGATATCCTGGAACGCGGCCTCCTGCTCGTCGCTCAGCGAAAACGGCAGGGCCTGCTTGAGCGCGGCAAGACGATCGCCCGCGGTGTGGGCATAGGGCGCCACATCGACCAGGCCGCCGTCGTTGCGCAGGCGCAGCGCCAGCTGCAGGTAGAGGCACTCCTCGTAGGCAAGCCGTGCGCGCGCGATATCGCGCTCAGCCATGCTCGAGGGAAAGTGAATTGATCGAAGCGCACGAGCATTGCTCATCAGGCGACGCTTAACGCGCAAGCGTGCGGGAATCGGGTCGAAGGGATTGCCGACGACCTCGAGCGCGCCACTTACGATGCGGCGCATCCATGCCTGGCTCACGCCGTCACTCACATAATGGACCGGCAAAATGGTGCCCGCAGCACGCCCGTCATCGAGCTTTTCAAAGTGCGGCGAGGCCATCTGCTTAAAACCGTAGGCAAACTCGACCTTGCCCATCACGGCCAGGCGGTCGCCCTGCTTAAGCTGCTGGGCAATCCAAGGCTGACGGAAAAAGGCGACCTGCAGCACGCCCGTCTCGTCAACGAGTGAGACCTCGGTCACCTGCATGCGCGGACGCGGCTTCTTTTGAACGATACGGTCGACCGTGGCGATGATGGTGCACACGGTACCGATGGGCGCCATCTCGATGGACCAGGAGCGCGTAAAGTCCAGGTATCGATGAGGGATATGCAGAAGGAGGTCCCCCACCGTCCGAATTCCCAGACGGCGAAGGGCCTCCTCACGTTTACCCGAAACATATTTGAGTCGCGCGATATCCTCGTCGAGCGCATTGCTCTGGGCAAAGCGATCCGAGACGCGCGGCACGGAGCAGAGCTCAGACATGGGCAGATGCCTACTCGATCGAGAAGATCACGGGATAGAGCGGCTGCTCGCCACGATGGGCGTCGATCTCCAGGTCGGGCTGAGCCTCCTCGATAGCGTCGACGATCTCCTGGAAGGCTTCATCGGACAGTTCCTCGCCTGCCAGAATCGTCAGCGCGTCACCCTCCTCTTCCTCCTGCATACGGTTGATGCAGTCGAGCGTGACCTGCTTCACGTCGGAGCCGACCACATCGATGGAGCCGGCGATGATGCCCATGACGTCACCGGAGTGAATCGGCGAGCCGTCGGAGGCACTGGAATCGCGCACGGCACGGGTGACCTCGCCATCACGAACCTCACTGATGGCGTCGACCATAGCGGCGACGGCATCCTCGAGCTCGGAATCGGGCAGGACCGCGAACAGCGCGGAGAAGGCCTGCGGAACGGTCTTGGTGGGAACGACGGCGACCTTCTTGTCGGTGCAGGCAGAGGCAGCGGCCTCGGCGGCCATGCGGATGTTGCCGTTGTTGGGCAGAATGATGACCGAGGTCGCGTTAACCTGGTCGACGGCGCCCAGCAGGTCTGCAGTCGAGGGGTTCATGGTCTGACCACCAGACACGATTACGTCGACGCCGAGAGACTTGAGGATGTCTGCCTCGCCGGACCCAGCGGCAACGGCGACAAAGCCCAGGGCCTTCGCGGGCTCGGCGGCCTTCTCCTGGTCCTCGTGAATCTTGGCGGTACGGTCGTGGGCCTCCATCTCCATGTTGTGGATAAAGACCTCATAGATCTGACCGAGCTGCAGCATGTGCTCGAGCACTAGGTTGGGGGTGTTGGAGTGCACATGAATCTTGTAGTCGGGGTAGGCACCCACGAGCAGCTCGCAGTCACCCATGGAGCCCAGGAATTTAAGGCACTCGTCCTCGTCAAACGGGGCGTCGGCCTTAAAGAGGAACTCGTTGCAGTAGCGGAACTCCGAGCCCTCCCAGTCATCGTTGGCCTCGATCTCAACGCGACCGAGGGCCGCATCGCGGGCAGAGCCGGCAGAATCAAACGTGGCGGAGAAATCCTCGACAACAGTACTGCGGCCGAGCGCAGCGGCAACGAAGTTCTCCAGGAAGATGGCAAAGCCAAAGGCGCCGGAGTCGACCACGCCGTTCTCCTTCAGAACCGGCAGCAGGTCGGGCGTGCGGGCGACAGACTGGTAGGCCTCGACAACGATGGCATCGAGCGCGTCCTCGGCCGAGAACTTCTTCTTTTCGCACTCGTCGGCCTTGGTCGAGACATCGCGCAGCACCGTGAGAATCGTGCCCTCGATGGGCTTACGGACGGCCTGGAAGGCGACCTTGACGGCGCGACGGAAGGCATAGGCGATGTTGGCGGACGTGATGGGCTCATCAGCAGAGACGAGACCCTCGGCCACGCCGCGCAGGATCTGAGAGGTGATGACGCCGGAGTTGCCGCGGGCACCCATCAGGGAGCCGTGGGTGATGGCGCCGGCGATGGCCTCCATATCGGCATCGGCGGGAAGGGCGGAAAGCTCCTTGGTCACCGAGGCGAGCGTGAGCGACATGTTGGTACCGGTGTCGCCGTCGGGTACGGGGAAGACATTGAGCTTGTTGATCTCCTCGGCCTTGTCGGAAACAGCAGCCGCAGCGATCGGAAAACAGGTGCGAATGGTCTTTGCAATCATGGGTATTTGAATCTCCGTTTTCGGATGCTAGTTCAGACGGCTCTTGAGCGCGTCGATGTGAATGCCGATCTTAAGGCTGGCGGGATCGATCTGGGCGATCTCCTGCAGGGTGAAGGCAACGGAGCTCGAAAGATTGTGGCAGACGGACTTCATGTTGACGCCGTTCTCGAGCACGACGTGAAGATCGACCGTAAGGCCGTTCTCGTCGGCGGAGACAAGCACGCCCTTGCGGAGGCGCTGACCGGCAAGCAGGCGCACGCTCTCGGCGCCCTGGAGCTGCTCAGCCATACCGACGACGCCATAGCACGTCATCGCGGCATAACCGGCAATATCGGCAATAACGTCGTTCGAGACGCTCAGGCTGCCGTTGATGGTCTCAGACACAAGAATCTCCTTATCTGGTGCTCACGGCACCATGTCGTGGGAGCAATCATTGCAATATTCTACAACGACCGCGCCATGTTGAGGTGATGGGTCGCGGGATTACATCCTCGACACGAAATGTTGATATGGCAACGTTCGAGTCAAGTGGTCGCGGCATGAAAAAACCCGCCGCATAAGCGACGGGTTTTACAACCTGGCTCCCCGGGTAGGACTCGAACCTACAACAGCGCGGTTAACAGCCGCGTGCTCTACCATTGAGCTACCGAGGAATTTAAAAGCCCAGCGGATTGGGCTGAGAAATTCTGGCTCCCCGGGTAGGACTCGAACCTACAACAGCGCGGTTAACAGCCGCGTGCTCTACCATTGAGCTACCGAGGAATAGGTGCGTGCTCTCAAGCAACGAAGTTTATTATACGGACGATCGGGCGAAGGGCAAGAACTTTTTTGAGAAATTTTCCGACCCAACCGTTGCGGCAAGGAGTGTCCCAAAGTGCCGGCAAAAAAGGAACGTCCCCAACTGCCAGGTTCACTCTCATTTTGCGGGCACTCATTTAAGTCTGTCCCCAATGAGTGTTAAACGACTAGTCATTCAAGAACGTCCCCAATGACCACATGAAAGCGCCCCCAAGCGGATGTGCTTGAGGGCGCTTCTTGCTTGCGAGGTTATGACTCGATGTAGTCCTTCAGCTTGCTGCTGCGGCTCGGGTGGCGGAGCTTGGCCAAGGTCTTGGACTCGATCTGGCGGATACGCTCGCGCGTGACGCCAAACTCGCGGCCGACTTCCTCGAGCGTGCGGGGATGCCCGTCGACAAGGCCAAAGCGCAGCTCGATAACCTTGCGCTCACGATCGGCAAGCGAGTCGAGCACCTGAGTGAGCTGCTCCTGCAGCATGGAGAAGCTGGCGGCATCGGGCGGAACGATAGCCTGGGAGTCCTCGATAAAGTCGCCCAGCTGGGAATCCTCTTCCTCGCCGATGGGGGTCTCGAGCGACACGGGCTCCTGCGAGATCTTCTGGATCTCGCGGACGCGGTCGGCGCTCATGTCCATCTCGGCACCGATCTCCTCAGGGGTCGGGTCGCGACCCAGGTCCTGAAGGAGCTGGCGCTGCACGCGGACGAGCTTGTTGATAGTCTCGACCATATGCACGGGAATACGGATGGTACGGGCCTGATCGGCAATGGCGCGCGTAATGGCCTGACGGATCCACCACGTGGCGTACGTGGAGAACTTGAAGCCCTTCTGGTAGTCGAACTTCTCGACGGCGCGAATCAGACCGAGGTTGCCCTCCTGGATCAGGTCAAGAAACAGCATGCCGCGGCCGACATAGCGCTTGGCGATGGAGACAACCAGACGCAGGTTTGCGCTGATGAGTGCCTGCTTGGCTTCGAGGCCCACGTTCTCAATGCGCGTAAGACGACGCATCTCGGCACGCGTGAGCTCGAGCTCACCGGCATCGGCAGCCTCGAGCTTCTCGGTGGCCTCAAGACCGGCCTCGATCTTCATGGCCAGATCGACCTCTTCGGAGGCGGTCAGCAGATCGACCTTGCCGATCTCCTTGAGGTACATACGAACAGGATCGCCGGTCAGCATCACCGTGGAGGCATCGATGCCACGCACGCGGGAGCGTGAACGGGACGTGCGCACGGTGCGCTTCTTCTTGCTCTTGGAAGAACCCATCTCGGCGTCGGCCTGACGGGCCATCTTGAGCTCGTGATCGTCGAGCGAGCCGGAATCGTGCTCGTCTTCGTCATCGAAATCGTCAGTATCGGTATCGTTATCGTCATCGTCGACGTCCATGGGGGCGTCGTCGTTTCCGCTCGCGGAGATAATCTGGATGCCGCTGTTGCGCAGCGCGGAATACACCGCGGTGAGCTGCTCGTCAGAAACATCGATATCCTTCAGGGCGACCTGAATCTCGTCCTCGGTTACCGAAGTCCTGTTTGAGCCGTTGCCCATGAGCTTTGCAACGTAGGATTCCAGCCCAGTACCCGTGCTCTCAGTCTTTTTTGGCACAGATTCTCCCTTCATAGTCCACAGGACTCAATACTTTAGCACACACATAGGCGTCTATACCCAAAAAGAGGACTGGATATAGGCGAGAATACGCTGGTTGACCACAACATCTAGGCCTGTTCGGTGCCTGCGGCCTCCAGACCGATCAAACGGAACGGGTCCGCCACGCCGCCGATAGACTTTTGCAGCTCGCGTTGACGCTGCGAATCCTGCGCGGCCTGCACGGTCAGCGCGCGACGGGCCTCATCATCGAGCGAACGGTCCTGGCGCAGCTTGGCCTGTGCGGCACGCATGCGGCGCTTGATGGTGTAGAGCTCGAGCGTATCGAGCATGAACACGATGTTCGTCTCGGTGGGGTGCTTGCTCGTCGCGGAGATGCGCCCGGCACTCACAAGCGTTGCCGCCTCGGGACACACCGAGCGCGCCGCATCCATGCAGGCTGCAGGATCGGTTCTCGGCGGAGTTGCCAGAACGGCCCATGCGATGGACTCGTGACGTGGGTCAACCCACTCGATAGAGCAGATGCGGTCGGCATACGTGCGGAACAGGTCGGGGTAGCTCGTAAGCATCGTCAACAGCTCGCGCTCCCCTGCCAAGGACTTGCGCTCAAGATCAGTAAGAACCATCGGCGCCGCCGCAGCCGGAGCGCCCGAACCATCAGTCACAGGCACAGCACCCATACCATCAGGCACATCGATCGGCGGCAGGTCGTCGACGACCTCCACGGGCGCGGCACCGTAGGCATCGAGCGGGACGTAGTCATACGGCTCTTCTTCGACCGGCGCGGACACCGGCGGCGTCGCGCCCGATGCCCAAGCACCGCGAGATGCCCCCTGCGAACCAGACGTCCGACCGCCCGCGCTACCAGAGCGCTCGGCTTGCGCCCGCTGGCGTTCATAGTTCTGCTCACGACGTCGTTCCGCATCTTCGCGCTTGGCGACATCGCGAAACACGCGACCCGAACTCGCGCGAACCGTCTCCAGATCCAAACCCAGCAGATCGGCAATCTGAATAAAGTATGTGTCGATCATATAGCTATCGCGCAGCGGATAGATAAGCGTCAGCGCATCTTCCAGCGCCTTGGCACGACCGCCCGGCGTGGTGATGTCACTCGACTCCTGCAGCGAACGGTAGACAAAGTCCATGAGCGGCTCGGCAGCGTCGATGCGCGCCTGAAGCTCCTGTCCACCATGCGCTGTGATGAACTCCATGGGGTCGTTGCCGTCGGGCAGCACCACGCAGCGCAGGTCCATCGAATCCTGCTCGATAAATTGAATCGCGCGACGGGCGGCCTTCTGGCCCGCGGCATCGCCATCGAACATATACACGATACGCTTGGCAAAGCGGGTGAGCGTCTTGACGTGATGCTCCGTGAGCGCGGTGCCCAGCGTGGCGACAACGTTTTTGATCCCCGCCTCCCAGCAGGCGATGCAATCGGTATAGCCCTCCACCACGATGGCCGTATCCTGCGCGACGATAAACTCCTTGGCCCAGTTAAAGCCATAGAGGTTTCGCTTTTTATGGAACACGCTCGTCTCGGCGGTGTTGAGGTACTTGGGTTGGCCGTCACCCATGATGCGCCCGCCAAAGGCAATGTTGTGACCCTGCTCGTCAAAGATGGGAAACATCACGCGGTCGTAGAAGCGGTCGGCAAGCTGCCCGCGCCCGCGGCTCACGGCAACGTTGGCGTCGATCATCTCCTGCGGGGTAAAACCCGCCTGGGACAGGTGCGACACCAGCGCGTTGCGGCCCGGTGCAAAGCCCAGGCAGTAGCGGCGGCAGACGTCGCCACCCATACCACGGCTGGCAAAGTACTCGCGTGGACGGCCGTCCTTACCGCGCATAAGCATGGTGTGGTAGAACTGGGCGGTCTCGGCACACAGATCGTAGATGCGGGCACGCTTGGTACCGCGCTCGCGACGATCTCCGGTGTCATGCAGCTCAATACCCGCACGATCGGCCAAATAGCGGATTGACTCGGGAAAGCTCAGGTTCTCGCGCTTCATGATATAGGTGAAGACGTCGCCACCCTCGCCGCAGCCAAAGCAATGCCACACCTGTGTGGCAGGGATAATGTGGAAGGACGGCGTCTTTTCGCCATGAAAGGGGCAGCAACCCCAAAACTCATGGCCGCGGGGCTTGAGCTCAACCGTTTCCTGCACGATAGCAACTAGGTCGGACGCAGCGCGTACCTGGTCTTTTTCCTCATCGCTAATCACGGATGCCCACCCCCTGCTCACCCAAGTTGTGACGAATGTCCTCGATATTACCCTCGACGGTCGCAATCAACTCATCCAGCGAATCGAACACACGCGAGGGACGCAGCCAGCGCGTAAACGCCAGCGAAACGGAAGCGCCGTACAGGTCGCCCGTATAACCAATTAAGTTAGCCTCGAGATGCGATGAAGCGGCATCGTCGGCATACGTCGGCGGCAGGCCGACATTAACGGCAGCGGGCCACGCGATGTCATCGACGAGCACCAGACCCTCATACACACCATCGGCAGGCACCTGAATGCCGTCGGGAACCTGCAGGTTTGCCGTGGGAAAGCCCATGTCAGAACCCTCGTGACGGCCACGAATAACACCGCCACGCAGCATATACGGGCGGCCGAGCAACTCAGCAGCAAGCTCCACATGGCCCTGTCCCAGCTCATGACGAATGCGGGTGGCGCAAATGGCCTCACCGCCCTCGCAAAGCAGGTCGTGACCATACACGTCAACGCCGCGCCCGGAACCCCAAGAGCGCATCTCGGCAACACCAGAAGCACCGCCACGACCCAGCCTAAAGTCGCTGCCAACGCGAATCGAACGAATGTCGACCAGACGCGACACCAGCGAGAGAAAAGCAACATGGTCGAGTGCCGCAACCTCAGGCGTAAAGGGAACGGCCACCACCGCATCGACCCCGGTCTGAGCCAAGGCATGTAGACGGTCGGCCGTCGTCATCAATTTTTGAGCGGGCGAAGGACTCACCACAACGTCCGGATCGGGATCGAAAGTGACCACGACCGCCTTACAGCCATGGGCACGGGCGTCACGGACAAGCGCCGCAATGAGCTCCTGGTGTCCACGGTGCACGCCATCGAACACGCCGATGGCAATCGATGCGGCACCCAAGTGCTCGCACTCATCAAACGTATCGGCAGCAACGATGCGAGCCTCGTCCGACTCGCCCTCGAAAAAGATACGCGCGAGCTCGCGAGCGGACAACATCATCGAACACCGCCGATTGCCTGCGGAAACACGTGCTCCATGACAAAGCGGCCACCCTCGATGCGGGCGAGCGCCTTGAGTCCCCCATCGAGCACCAACGCAAAAGGCGACTTCAAGGTATCGAAATCGGCAAGCGCACGCTCAACGGGAATGCGTCGGCCGCAGAGCAGATCGTCGGCAAGATTGCCCGGCAAGTCAACACGCGAGGCGCCCAGGGCCGCAATGGGATCCAGGGCAAAGCCAGCCGCGGACTCGGGAGAAAGCTCCTCGACCGCATGACAAGCGCCAATGGAAACAACACCGGAGGCCGTGCGGCGCAGCGCGGAAATGTGCGCGGCGCTCTCGCAGGCGCGGCCCAAATCGCGAGCGAGCGCACGGATATAGGTACCCTTGCTCACTGAGAACGCCACGGTCCACACACACGTATCACCTTCGCCTCCCACGGCGATCAGGTCGGCGGCATAGACCTCGACGGGGCGCGGAGGTAGGTCCACCGCATTGCCCTCGCGAGCAGACTTGTAGGCGCGAACGCCATTGACCGAGATAGCCGAAAACGCCGGCGGCACCTGCATCTGCGGACCCAGCATAGCGGCCAAGCGCTCACGGGCATAGGCAGGATCGCGGAGCTCGTTGGCAACAGCCACCGTGCGGACCGCCTCGCCCTCCGCATCATCGGTATTGGTCTCGGCGCCAAACGAGATGTCGGCGACATAGCTTTTGGTATCGAGCGTGAGCATGCCCAGCAGACGGGTGGCCTGGCCCACACCCACCACCATGACACCCGATGCCATGGGGTCGAGCGTGCCGGCATGGCCGACGCGTCGCTCATGGAGGGCGCGCCGGCATTGCGAAACCACATCGTGGGACGTGCAGCCCACCGGCTTATCGACGGCGAGCAGCATATTCAGTTGAGAAGGCGTACGACGAGCCATGTACCATCCAAAAAGTTAAAGCTCGACGGTCACCGAAGCGGGATCCTCCCCTACCAGTTCGGCCAGCATGGGAAGTGCCACGGTGAGCGTCTCGAGAATCGTTCCGTTGTTGGAGAAACCGGCGGCAGCAGGATGTCCGCCTCCGCCAAAGGCAGCAGCGATCTCGGACACGTTGAGGTCACCCTTGGAGCGCAGGTTGCCGCGCACCTTGGTATCGCCCTCAATGCCCTTCAGGAACAGGCAGACCTCGACGCCCATCACCGAGCGCACCACGTCAACCAGACCGTCGCACTCATCCGAGGTGACACCGCACGCCTCAAGGTCACTCTGGTACGCGTAGCTATACGCGACGCGCCCGTGGGCCACCGTCTTAATGCGGCCCATAACGATGGACTTGAGGTGCAAAAACTCAACGCGCATGCTCTGGTAGACCTCGAGTGCCACACGCGCCGGATCGGCACCGTGGGCAACCAGACGCGAGGCTGCATGGAACGCGGCGGCGTCGGCGTTTTGGTACTGAAAACGGCCGGTATCGGTAACCAAGCCACACAGCAGGCAGGTTGCAACGCCATCACGTGCGACAATGCCGCAATTGTCCAAGAAGCGGTCGATGATCATGGCGCAGGCTGCAGCTTCGACGCACCTCAGGCTGAGCTCGGCAAACTCCTCGCGCGCCGGATGGTGATCGAAGCACACCACATGCTTGGAGCGACGAAGCACCTCGGCGGAATTATTGAGACGCTCGACGACCGGCACGTCCACCGAGATGAACAGGTCCGGATTGCCGGTATACGCAGATGCCGGTACCAGGCGATCGGAGCCTTCCATAAAGCGGTAGATGCGCGGAACCGGATCATCGTCTGCCAGCAGCAGCGCAATGTCCTTGTTGGGGAAAAACTTCATGAGCGAAAGGCCCAGACCCAACACGGAGCCCAAGGCATCGCCATCGGGAGAAGTATGTCCCGAAATCGCAATGGAGGACGCACCCTCGATGAGCTCGAGGATGCGTCGCTGAATATCTGCAGACTCGCACGAGGCGAGGTCGGCGGAATTAGTCATCTAAAGCTGCCTCCTGGGCGGCATCCGCTATCGGATAGCCGTCCTCGTCCTTTTCGATCGCAAGCGTGGCGGGAACGTTTTCCAGCGCACGCGTGATGCGCTCGGCCTCATCGGTCGAGCGATCGATGCGAAAATCGAGCTCGGGCATAACACGCCAATCGAGCGAGCGAGCCAACAGGCTGCGAATACGGCCCTTAGCGCTTGCGAGCGCCTCCATGACCTCGTCGTAGCGGCTCGCATCGCACGACACGAACACACGCGCGAACGAACGGTCCACCGCGACCTCGACCGCGGTCAAAGTAACCAGGTCGAGACGCGGATCGGAAACCTCAAAGAGCAGGATATAACCGAGCTTCTCGCGAAGCTGCTCGCCCAGACGGCGGGTTGCCTGCGTTTGCTTCATAGCGCTACCCCCTACTCGGTACGGGCAACCTGGTCGATGCGGTAACCCTCGATCTGGTCGCCGGGCTTGATGTCCTGGAAGTTCTCCAGGCCAATGCCGCCCTCGGAACCGCTCTTGAGGCTCTTGGCCTCGTCCTTGTAGTGACGCATCGAGGCGATCTTGCCGTTGAAGACCACGATGCCGTCGCGCACCAGACGCACGGAATCGGTCGCGGCGATCTCGCCCTCTTCGACGCGGACACCGGCGGCGATACCGACTTTAGGCACCTTGAAGGTGTCCAGGACGGTCGCGGTACCCGTGGAGACCTCGACCTCGGTGGGCTTGAGCATGCCGATACGGGCAGCGTCGAGCTCCTCGAGGCACTTGTAGATGACGTCGTAGCAACGGATCTCGACGCCCTCGCGCTCGGCGGCGGAACGCGCCTTACCGTCGGGGCGGACGCCAAAGCCGATGATGATGGCGTTGGAGGCGTCGGCCAGGACGACGTCGGTCTCGTTGATGGCACCAACGGCGGAGTGGATCGTGTTGATACGAACCTCGGACTGATCCATCTTGTCGAGCGAGTCCTGAAGGGCCTCGATGGAACCCTGGACGTCGGCCTTGATGATCAGGTTGAGCTCCTTGACCTCGGCGTCGGCAATGGTCTCGAAGAGGTTCTCGAGCGTGACGTGCTTGACGCGGCTCTGCTCCTCGATACGGGCCTTGAGCGAACGCTCGTCGGCAAGGGCACGAGCCTCGCGCTCGTCCTCGAACACGCGGAACTCGTCACCGGCGTTGGGCACGGACTGCAGGCCCAGGATCTCGACGGCGTCGGAGGGACCGGCCTCGGTGACGGCGCGGCCCTTGGGGTCGAGCATGGCGCGGACGCGGCCGTAGGTGAGGCCGGCGACCAGCGTATCGCCCACGTGTAGGGTACCGCGGGTCACGAGCACGGTAGCGACCGAGCCGCGGCCCTTGTCGAGCTTGGCCTCGAGGACGTTGCCGGAGGCAAAGGTGTCCGGGTTGGCCTTGAGCTCGAGCACATCTGCCTGGAGCAGCACGGTCTCCAGAAGGTCGTCGATACCGATCTTCTGCTTGGCCGAGATGTTGACGAACATGTTCTGTCCGCCCCACTCCTCGGGGATGACACCGTACTCGGTGAGCTCCTGGCGCACGCGGTCGGGGTTGGCACCCGGCTTATCGATCTTGTTGACGGCGACGACGATGGGTACGCCGGCGGCCTTGGCGTGGTTGATCGACTCGACGGTCTGGGGCATGACGCCGTCGTCGGCGGCCACGATCAGAATGACGATGTCGGTCACCTTGGCACCACGGGCACGCATGGCCGTAAAGGTGGCATGACCCGGGGTATCGATGAAGGTGATCTTGCGGTCGTTGATCATGACCTGCGAAGCGCCGATGGCCTGCGTAATGCCGCCCGCCTCGCCGGCAGCAACGCCGGTGTGACGGATGGCGTCGAGCAGCGACGTCTTGCCGTGGTCGACGTGGCCCATGACGGTGACGACCGGTGCGCGCGGCTTAAGGTCGGCGGGATCGTCGTAGAACGAGAAGGTATTCTCCTCCTCGGGGGTAATGATCTTGATCTGACGACCCAGGTCGTCGGCAACGAGCTCGACAAGGTCATCGGACATGGACTGCGTCATGGTGAGCGGCGTGCCCAGCAGGAACAGGCGCTTGATGATGTCGTTGGCCGGAACGTCGAGTGCCTCGGCGAGTTCCTGGACGGTAACGCCCTGGGAGACCTTGATGGCGTCGAGCTCCTCGGGGTTCACGCCCTGGGCCAGCGCCTCCTCTATCTTGCGCTCCTCCTGAGCCTTGGCAGCCTCGCGCTCGCGCTTCTCCTTGCGCTTCTTGCGGCGACCGGTGGACTCGCGAGAGGCCTCCTCGACGGCGGCACGAGCCTCCTCGAGTACCTTCTCGCGACTGTACTCCTCGGCCTCGCGAGCCATACGGCTGTAGTGGTCCTCTTCGTTGTTGTGACCGCCCTTGCGCTTCTTGCCCTTGCCCTGCTTGTCGGGGTTGGGGAAGTCCATGCCGGCAGCGACGTTGTTGCTGGCGTTGGTGCGATGGCTGTGCGGACGGCTCTCGGAGGCGTTGCGCTCGGAGTTGCTGTCGGAGGCGTTACGATCGTTACGACGACCTCCGCGGCGGTCGTTGTTGCCGCCACGACGGTTACCGCGCTCGGCGGCACGCTCGGCCTTGGCCTTGTCCTCGGCGTCCTTCTTCTCCTTGAGCACGGTCTCCTGTGCGGCGATCTGGTCGAGCAGCGAACGGAAGCGCGAACCGGAGTCGGAAGCGGGAACGGCGCGGCGCTGGGCCTCGCGAGCAGCCTCCTCCTTCTCGCGAGCAAGGCGCTCCTGCTCGGCCTTCTTCTTGGCCTCGGCCTCGGCGCGGGCAGCCTCCTCG
The DNA here is from genome assembly GCA_902363875.1 of Coriobacteriaceae bacterium. Taxonomy (GTDB): domain Bacteria; phylum Actinomycetota; class Coriobacteriia; order Coriobacteriales; family Coriobacteriaceae; genus Collinsella. Next base: position 150,677 of record CABJBO010000001.1, read on the forward strand.
GCAGCCTGGGCTGCGGCAAACTGGCGGCGCTCCTCCTCGCGGGCCTTCTCGGCGGCGATGCGCTCGCGCTCGGCCTCGGCAGCGCGAGCGGCCTCCTCGGCGGCAGCTGCCTGCTCCTCGGCCTGCTTGGCGGCCTCGACTTCCTGAGCGCGGGCCTCGATCACCGAGGCGAGCTGCTTGCGGACCATAGCGACATAGGCGTCCTCCAAGGTGGAGGAAGCGGACTTAGCGGGAATCTTCATTTCGGCGAGATGACCCATCAGTTCCTTGGAGGTCATGCCGAACTCTTTGGCCAGGGTGGACACACGGACTTTTGCCATATGACTTCACCTACCCTTTCTGGCACCTTGGGTGCCTAGAGACTGAACGAGCGTGGGGTATGCGCTGGGACCTGCCCGGCGCGACCGCGCGCTAGATCAGGTCCTCCGCATCATCGAAGGCGTCGGTGTCGTGGACACCGCAGAAACGGGAGCCGGGACGGGCCTGGTTGCGGCACTGGATGCCGTCCTCGGACACGTACTCGCAGCGACGGACGTCCTCGTCCTCCTCGTCACCGATCAGGTCGGCGGCGAGCTCCTCGTGAACGGGAACGTTCTTGAGGATGTCGGCGGCAAGCGTCTCGGACTTGATGTCAATGTGCCAGCCGGTCAGGCGCGCAGCGAGGCGGGCGTTCTGGCCCTCCTTGCCGATGGCGAGGGACAGCTGGTCATCGGGCACGATGACGCCGGCATAGGCCTTCTCCTCGTCGATGAGGACGCGGGTGACCTTAGCGGGCGACAGGGCGTTGGCGACGTAGACGGCAGGATCGGCATCCCACAGGATGACGTCGACGCGCTCGCCACGGAGCTCGCCCACGACGGCGCGAACACGACTGCCCTTGGGGCCGACGCAGGCACCCACGGGATCCAGACGGTCGTCAAGCGAGTGGACGGCGACCTTGGAGCGCTGGCCGGGCTCGCGGGCGATCGACTTGATCTGGACGGTGCCCTCATAGATCTCGGGCACCTCCTGCTCAAACAGACGACGCATGAGCTCGGGGTGGGTACGGGAGATGACAATCGGCGGACGGCTGTGCTCGCCACGAACCGGCTGCAGGTTGGAGTTGGGGTCGCGAACGTCGATGATCACGGCCTTGATGTGCTGGTTGTGCAGGTAGCGCTCGCCCATCGGACGCTCGTTGCGCTCGTTCTCGTAACGACGCTGATCAAAGTGCGGAAGCTCAGCCTCGACGCCCTCGCGAATCTTGACAATCGTGAAGTCGGGCGTGGACTGCAGCACGGTACCGCTGATGAGGTCACCGATGCGGCCGGAGAACTCCTCGTAGATCTGCTCGCGGGCGGAGTTGCGCACGATGGCGTTGATCTCGGCCTTGGCGTGCTGGGCAGCGATGCGGCTCGTGTTCTTGGGGGTGACGTCGATCTCCTCGAACTCGGTGAAGTTGCCCTCCTCGTCCATGGAATCGTCGATCGGCTCCAGGCGGTAGACGTAGATCTTGCCGGTGGTGCGGTCGATGGTCACCTTGGCGCCCCACTCAAGATGCAGGATCTCGGCATAGCTCTTGGCGAGCGACTGCTCCAGGCGGTCGATCAGGTAGAGCTGGTCGATGTGCTTCTCCTGGCAAAGCTCCATCAGGGCGGACATCATGTCGGATGCTGCCATCTTACTTTCCTTCCTTCGCGGGCTTGAAGTCGTAGGTGGGCTTCAACTTGCACTTTTTAACATCAGAGAAATCGAGGGTGACGGACTCGCCGTCCTCGAGCTCGAGGGTCACGTCGGTCTCGGTCGAAGCGGCAATCTTGCCGGCGTACTTGCGACGGCCCTCGGTGGCGGTGGAGGTGAGCTCACAGTTCTCGCCCACAAAGCGGGCAAAGTCGCACGGGCGGCGCAGCGGGCGCGCCATACCCGGGCTCGACACCTCGAGCGTATAGCTCGAAGAGATGGGGTCGAGCTCCTCAATCACATCGCCGACCCACTTGGTGTTGGCCGTGACGTCATTGAGCGACAGGCTCTGACCCTCGGCACCCTCGATACGCACGCGCACGCAGGGGGCCTTGGTGGCACCCACGAGCTCGACGTCGACGATGTCGACATCGTACTGGGGAGCGACGGCCTCGAGCGCGTCGATAATCGCCTGCTCGGTCTTGGTCTTGACCATTGCGGCACCTCCATCCATACAAAAAAGAAGCGGGGCCGAAACCCCACTTCTTTCAATTACAACTTCATTTGCAAGCAAACTATACCAATAGCTGCGGAAACGCGCAAGCACAGTACGAATCTGCAGGTCAGCGTGCGCACAGCTTCTCCACAAGAATAGGACAATTGGTCGAAGAACCCCAAGCGGCGCACCCTCAACAGCCCCAAAACGGGCCATGCGTCCCATTCCACAAGCCCGTTCGGACCCCAAGGGCATTCCTCCCCGAGCCCCTTTCGATCAGACTTACGCTAAGGGGCATTCTGCAACAAGCCAGCCAGCAAGTCGCACAACGACGAACCTTTCCAAATCCTCTACGGCAAGGAGGCACCCATGAATCGCCTAGGCACCCTCTGCATGACTGCGCTCGCCATCGCAACGTGCTCGTTGGCCCTCTTAGGCTGCGGCAACACGAATGGCAAAACCGGAACATGCGAACCGAACCCTGGCAGCACCAAAGCCATCGAGAAAACGACGCCATCGGAGAGCTTCGATAAAATTAACGAAGACATCGTCGATCCCCAGGGACTGGGTCCCGACCCCCAAGAACAGTTCCCCATCGACCTTGAGGCAGACGAGAACGTCCATGTTACCTGCGTGGGCAAGGACGCCGACGGCTATGGCGACGCCGCGCTCGTCTTTACGGTGACCAACAACACCGATGTCGATATGATGTTTGGTGATGTGGACTCCTATGCCTACGTCAACGGCGTGGTCCGCGATGTGCACATGCGCCAGCAGGTCGCAGCGGGCGAAGAAGCGACCGCGATGCTCGCCTTTGTAGGCACCTTCGACGACCCGGATTTTGATGTCAACAACGACCTCAACGACATCTACCTCAACATTTGGATGTTCGAAGAGGCAACGGGCAACGTTTACTTTAGGGACCTGGTGCACATCCCGTAGAAGACGGTGCGACGCACTGACTAAGCAGGGCATACAACACAAAACGAGGGACGACCCAACCGGACCGTCCCTCGTTTATTGCATGTCAGCTTTACGCGCAGAGCTTATTTGACCACCAGGTTGACCAGCTTGCCGGGCACGCAGATGGCCTTGACGACCGTCTTGCCCTCGAGCCACTTAGCGACGGCTTCCTCAGCGGCAGCCTGCATCTCCTCGTTGGAGGCGTCGCGGGCGACGTCGATGCGGCCGCGGACCTTGCCGAGCACCTGTACGACGATCTGCACCGTGTCCTCGATGGACTCGGCCAAGTCGAACTCGGGCCAGGCGGCGGTGTAGGCATTGCCCTCGCAGCCGAGCGCCTCATGCCACAGCTCGTCGGCCCAGAACGGGCAGATGGGGGCAAGGACGCTCACGATATCCTTGGCCACGCCGTAACACAGGGCCTTGTCACGGGAAGCGCCCTCAGTAGCGTTGAGGTAGGCGCTCGCGGCATTGACGAGTTCCATGACGGCCGAGATCGCGGTGTTGAACTGGCCGCGGTCAAAGTCCTCGGTGCACTTGGCAATGGTGCGGTGACGCTCGCGATAGAGCTTCATCGCGGCCTCGTCGAGCGCGGACTTGTCAAAGGCCACGTTGGCGTCACCGGACTGGACGAGCTGCCACACGATACGCCAGGCGCGCTTAATGAAGCGGTTGGCGCCCTCGACGGCCTTGGGATCCCAGTCGAAGTCCTTCTCGGGCGGGGCGATAAACAGGATCGCCAGACGCATGGTGTCGGCACCGTAGGGTTCAATGACCGAGCTCGGGGGCACGACGTTGCCCTTGGACTTGGACATGGTGTCGCCGTTCTCGTCCTTGACCATGCCCTGGCACAGCAGGTTGGTGAAGGGCTCGTCAACGCTCAGCAGGCCCAGATCGCGCAGCGCCTTGGTAAAGAAGCGGCTGTAGAGCAGGTGCAAAATGGCGTGCTCGATGCCGCCGATGTAGTTATCGACGGGCATCCAACGGTCGGCAGCCTCACGGGAGAAGGGCAGCTCGGTGTTGTGCGGGTCGGTATAGCGCAGGTAATACCAACTGGAGCAGGTAAAGGTGTCCATGGTATCGGTCTCACGCTTGGCCGGGCGACCGCAGACCGGGCAGGTGGTCTCGTAGAACTCCTTGCACTCGGCGAGGGTCTCGCCGGCACCCAGGTCCAGGTTCTCGGGCAGCGTCACCGGCAGCTGGTCCTCGGGCACGGGCACGATGCCGCAGTGCTCGCAGTGGATGGCCGGGATGGGGTTGCCCCAATAACGCTGACGGCTGATGAGCCAGTCGCGCAGACGGAACTCGACCTTGCGACGGCCGCAGCCCATGGCCTCGAGGTCGGCCACGATGGCAGCCTCGCCCTCAGAGTGCTTGCCGCCGCGCATGCCGGTGTACTTGCCCGACTGGACCAGCGTGCCCTCGGCAGCGTGGGCGCAATCCCAGTCGACGGTCTCGGCATGGAAGGTGTCGATGGTCTCGCCGCTAGCCTCGACGGCAGCGCGATCCTCATCGTCCAGGATGATCGGCACGATCGGCAGGTCGTACTTGCGGGCGAACTCAAAGTCGCGCTGGTCGCCGCAGGGAACGGCCATGACGGCACCGGTGCCGTAGTCGGCAACGACATAGTCGGCAACCCACACGGGGATCTTCTCGCCGTTGACGGGGTTTACCACGTAGCGGCCCGTAAAGGCGCCGTGCTTCTCGAGGGTACCCTGGGCGCGCTCGACGGCAGAGATATGCTTGGAGTCCTCGACGATCTTGGTGACGGCCTCCTCGTACTGAGTGCCCTCGACGAGCTCGTGCAGGCGCGCGTACTCGGGAGACAGGACAAAGAAGGAAACGCCAAAGAGCGTGTCGGCGCGCGTGGTGAAGACGGTGATCTTACCCTCGTCGCCCTCGATGGGCTCGCCATCGGCGTCGCACAGGGTAAAGTCAACCTCGGCGCCCTCGGAGCGGCCGATCCAGTTGGCCTGCATCTGCTTGACGCGCTCGGGCCAGCCGGGGAGCTTCTCCAGATCGTCGAGCAGCTCCTGGGAGTAGTCGGTGATCTTGTAGTACCACTGCTCGAGGTCACGCTTCTCGGGCTCGGTGCCGCAACGCCAGCACTTGCCCTCGGTTACCTGCTCGTTGGCCAAAACGGTCTTGCAGGTGGGGCACCAGTTGACCGGGTTCTTCTTGCGGTAGACCAGGCCCTTTTCCCACAACTTCTCAAAGATCCACTGACCCCAACGGTAATAATCGGAGCTGCAGGTCTTGACCATGCGATCCAGATCGTAGGAGAAGCCCATGCGCTTCATCGTGGCGAGCGCCTGGTCCATGTTCTTATACGTCCAGGCGGCAGCCTGCGTGTTGTGCTTGATGGCGGCGTTCTCGGCAGGCAGGCCAAAGGCGTCAAAGCCGATGGGGTGCAGCACATCGTAGCCGCGCATGCGGGCCTGACGGGCCATGGCATCGCCGATGGTATAGTTGCGCGCGTGGCCCATGTGCAGGTCGCCCGACGGATACGGGAACATCTCGAGCACGTACTTCTTGGGCTTGCTGGCGTCGGTGTCGACGGCAAAGAGGTTGGAGTCCTCCCAGGCCTTCATCCACTTGGACTCTATGGCCTGCGCGTCGTAGGCAGGGATCTCATCCTTATGATCTGTGCAATCGCACATATCAGCTCCTTTAATCTTTAATGGGGTCGGTCGGCTTAGCTTTATTCGCTACTGCGGACAGTCCTGCGCAAGACGAAGAGCACATTAAGTGCTCTTCTTTGCGTGCGGAACTTGTAGCGAACAAAGCTAAGCCGCCCGACCCTAAGGTTGACTCGCATGATGATAGCAAATACAACAAGCGAGATGTCTGCGACTTGCAGGCATCTCGCTTTATCTAAATAACGTGGTTGAGGCTCAACCTTTATGTGCAGGTCTTATCTTATCGATAAGACACAGACTGCTGGGAGTCTTTCACGACTACGTCGTGGGCGCCGCCTTCGACGATGGAGGTGGAGCTGACAAGGGTCAGGCGTGCCTTTTCCTGGAGCTCGGGGATCGAGAGGGCACCGCAATTGCACATCGTGGACTTGACCTTGTAGAGCGTGCCGCCCACGCCGTCCTTGAGGGAGCCGGCGTAGGGAACGTAGGAGTCGACGCCCTCGACGAAGCTGAGCTTCGCGGCGCCGCCCAGGTCGTAGCGCTGCCAGTTGCGGGCACGCGCAGAACCCTCGCCCCAGTACTCCTTCATGTACTGGCCGTTGACGTTGACGCGCTCGGTCGGGCTCTCGTCAAAGCGGGCGAAGTAGCGGCCCAGCATCATAAAGTCGGCGCCCATGGCAAGGGCGAGCGTCATGTGGTAGTCGTAGACGATGCCGCCGTCGGAGCACACGGGCACGTAGACACCGGTCTCCTCGTAGTACTCGTCGCGAGCGCGGCAGACGTCGATCAGCGCGGTGGCCTGGCCACGACCGATACCCTTGGTCTCGCGGGTAATGCAGATGGAACCGCCGCCGATACCGACCTTGATGAAGTCGGCACCGCAGTCGGCCAGGAATCGGAAGCCCTCGGCGTCGACGACGTTACCGGCACCGACCTTGACGTCCTCGCCGTAGTTGGCGCGGATCCACTCGATGGTGCGCTTCTGCCACTCGCTGAAGCCCTCGGAAGAGTCGATGCACAGGACATCGGCGCCGGCCTCGATGAGCAGCGGCACGCGCTCGGCATAGTCGCGGGTGTTGATACCGGCGCCGACCATATAGCGCTTGTCGTTATCGAGCAGCTCGTTGGGGTTGGTCTTGTGGCTGTCGTAGTCCTTGCGGAAGACGATGCCCATAAGGTGATCGTTGTCGTCGACGATCGGCAGGGCGTTGAGCTTGTTGTCCCAAATGACGTCGTTGGCAACCTTGAGGCTGATGTTCTTGTCGCCCACGATGAGCTGCTCGCGCGGGGTCATGAACTCGGAGACCTTCTTCTGGTGGTCATCGCGGCTGGGACGATAGTCACGGCTGGTGACAATGCCCAGGAGCTTGCCCTTGGGAGTGCCGTCGTCGGTGACCGGCATGGTGGAGTGGCCGGTCTTCTCCTTGAGCTCGATAACCTGCTCCATGGTCATGTCGGGTGTCAGCGTGGAATCGGACTGAACGAAACCAGCCTTGTGATCCTTAACGGCCTTGACCATAGCAGCCTCGGACTCGGGGGTCTGAGAACCGTAAATGAAGGACAGGCCACCCTCAGTAGCGAGCGCGACACCCATGTCGACGCCCGAGACGGACTGCATGATGGCGGAAACCATGGGGATGTTCAGGGTGATTGCCGGCTTCTCACCGCGCTTGAAGCGAGTTAGCGGCGTCTTAAGAGAGACGTTGTTGGGGATGCACTGCGAGGACGAGTAACCAGGGACCAGCAGATACTCCGAAAACGTGTGGGACTCACCGGGAAAGAACGTAGCCATGTTTCTCCTTTTTCCATGCGACCGGTCGGCTGCAGGCCTCGTAGGACCCAGCCCAACCTTGGGCGCCCAATACTGGGGAAGTATCTTAACGCACTTTGACTGCTACAATGCATGGTTTAGAAAGAGCACACGAGGGTTTGACGCAGGCTTTGCGTTTGCCCAGCAAACACTTTAGCGGGGAGACGTGGAGCGTATGAAGTACAAGACGACGGCAAAGTTGGTCATTCAAGCGTGCGACAAGGATTTGCCGGGCGTGTTCGGCCATGGCTGCGTCTTGCTGCTGCAGGGTATTGCCCGGGAGCACTCACTCAACCGCGCCGCCAAAAGCATGGGCATGGCGTATTCTAAGGCCTGGCGCATCGTGAACGAGGCCGAAGGGCAGCTGGGATGCAAACTCATCGAGCGCGACGGCGCCCGCGGATCCACGCTCACCCCCGCCGGCGAGCACGCCATCGAGGCCTATGAAACGCTGCAGACGGAGATCAACAACGTCATAGCAACCCGGGCCGACACCCTCATTGCCACCATCACCGAAAAGTAGCTCATTTGGGACGGGCTTTTTAGCAACGATGTCCCCTTCTTGTGCCAGGCCACGGCGTTCGATGACTTCATTGGCATGATCAGCGTACACAAAATGGGCGGTCGCAGCCGAGCCCCCCCCCGCGTAGCGAGCCTCAAGCTCAAGCTGGGACAGCATCGTTGCGACTGCCCTTTCATCGTCGAGATAATCCTGAGGGTCACCACATATCTCAGGCCAGCGCAGCGGCGACGAACCCGCCGCCTCCTGCGCGCCCGCGCGAGCCTAGTTCTCCCCAAGCGCGCGCCGCGCGAGCTCCAGACAGCCCAAGATCCCCTGGTCGCCATCGAGCGAATTACCGACGACGTAGGCATCGAGATCATCCATCTCGGGAATGGCGAGATAGCCGTTGAGCAGCTCCGCAAGCTTGATGCGGGCTGGCGGCAGCAACGGCAGGTGATCGCCCACGCCCCCGCCGATGACGATCTTGCGGGGCATGTAGCACAACACGAACGTCGCGAGCGCCTGACCGAGATACCCGCCGATGAGCGCGACCTTGCCCGGGTCGTCCACCATGCCAGCCGCGACGGGATCGCCCCAGCGCTTCCACAGGGACGGGCCGCACGCGAGGCCCTCAAGGCAGTTCGTGTGGAACGGGCAGGCGGACACGCCGGAGGGCATCGGGTCGGCTGGGTCGCGCGTAAGCGGGATGTGGCCCGCCTCGGGATGCATCGCGCCATGAAGCAGATTGCCCTCCACCAGCACGCCGGCCCCCACACCCGTGCCAATCGTGAGGTAAAGAACGTCGCGCAGGCCACGGGCGCACCCATACACGGCCTCGCCCAAGCATGCCGCGTTGACGTCGGTGTCGTAGCCAACCGGGACATCGATGACGGAGCGCAGGGCGCCGAGGACATCGACGTTCGACCAGCCGGGCTTGGGAGTCGTGAGCATGCATCCAAAATGAGGCAACGCCGGGTCGACATCGGTGGGCCCAAAGGCACCCACACCCAGGGCCTCCACGCCGCGCTCAGCGAACCAAGCCCCGCACGCCTCCAGCGTCGAGGTAGGATCCGCGGTGTCGATTCGGACGCGCTCCACGATCTCCCCGTCTGCGCGACCAGTCGCGCACACCATCTTCGTCCCGCCCATCTCAAGGGCACCCAGCAAACGACTCATAGCTCCCCCTTTTCCCCGTTGGCGCTCAATTCCCAGCACGTGATGCGCGCGCCTGGCACCCTGATGGCACACGAGCGGCTCCTCGGGTACCAGCGCGTGCTCATGACGAGCTCACCTTCATTCACAAAGACCTCAACCGAAGACGTATCGACCAAAATGCGCACCGACCGCACGGCATTGACGCGCTCCCAGCGCTCCGTGCGCCCGCAACTGGCAGCATTGCGACCGGCATCACGGAAACGCATCACGAACCGCATGAGCCTCTCGTCCGGATCGCAAGTCACGAATAGTTCGAGCTCCTCTCCCAGGACCACATGCATCTCATCGCCCACGTCCTCGAGCGCAATATCGCATGCCGTCGGTATCACGTCGAGGTGCAGCTCATCCACAGCTCGATGCGCCTGCCCGCGCAGGGACGCGAGCTCGCGCACGGGCCGCTGGAGCACAACGCCCCCATTCCCTGCCGTGAGCTCACGAGGCACCGTGAAACAGTGCTGCCAGCCCTCGACGATCGTCGGGTCGTTACCGTAGGTGGCGTCTTCGGGCATGCCCATCCAGCCCATGAGGATGCGGCGGCCATCCTCGGCCACGAAAGTCTGGGGAGCGTAAAAGTCGAATCCGGCGTCCCACAAGCGGAACGTCCCCAGCTCATAACGCCCGCAGATGTCGCCCGCAAAGGGCACGTAGCCCGAATGGTACACGTTGCGGTGCTCCCAGTCGCCGCCAAAAAGGCCCTGCGGTGAGAACGAGAGCACCTGAAGAGCATCGAGCTCAAAATAATCGGGGCACTCCCACATGAAACCGAAGCGCTCCGAGGACTGGATCCTGTTCTGCAGCCTCCATGTCTGAAGTTCGTCCGAGGCGTACACGAGCACCTCTCCGGCATCGCGCTCGCAGCTGGCGCCATGGCAGCGCACGAAGAGCTCGCGCCGGGGCGATGGCGAGGCCGGGACGGAGTCCTTTGCGGGTCCGGCCTCCTCCGCAGCCCCACGGCGGCGCGCCCCCAGCACCATGAGGTACCTACCGCACGGGGCGTCCGCGCGCCATACTTTGGGATCGCGCACGTGGCAGGAGAGGTCAGCTGGATAGTCCGCATTGCCGAGCAGAAGGCGCTTCTCGCCGAACGTCTCGCCGTCGGCGGTATCCACCATAACAGTATTTCCCTCACGCCCCGTGTTGATGTAGTCGTAGGCGCCATTCCCATCGGGAAGCTTGACATTGCCGGTGTAAAACACGCTCACGTGGTCGTCGAGCACAAGTGCGGAGCCCGAGTACACGCCATGGCAATCGAACGGCTCGTCGGGGTACAGCGCGCAGCCCTCGTACGTCCAACTCACCAAGTCGGAGCTCGTGCTATGACCCCACATCTTGACGCCGCCCTCGACGTCAAAGGGGGCATATTGGAAGTACGCGTGAAAGACGCCGTCCTTCTGGTACAGACCGTTGGGATCGTTGAGCCATCCCACGGGTGGCATCAAGTGATACGTCTGGGCCCAGGTGCGCGGCCTGCGCGACGCGGCGTCCTCGGCAGCCTTCACCAGCTGCATCAAGTCGCGTTGAAGTGCGTTGGCCATGAAGGTCCTTTCTCGTGTGATTCGTCTTCAGGTGCGTGAGGACGTGGCGCGGTGCGGATGCGGGGCAGCGCCTTGGACTATTTTCGAGGCACTCATCGCCGCTCCCTCAAACGCAAAGACTCAACCATGATGCCCCACCGAACCGAGCACAGTGCAGCGTCATCATCCGTGACATACCGAATTGAAGCTATAAAACTCGATAATCAATCAATTCGATTCCAAGCCGCGCAAGTTGATCGATCATGCCGGCGCTACTCAGTGCCTCAGCTTCGTAAGTTCGGCTTTCCGTAAGCGAAGAGTGCTCCATGATGTAAGCATCGAGGTACCCTGGATGGCAAATCGCCATTGCAGTCTCCCCTAAACTGATGGACGCCGCGCCATCGAGAAAATGCTTGCGCGCATCTTGAACAGAGGCGGCAGGGCGCATCGGCAAAACACGAACAATCGAACCGCCGACCCTCATTGAGTCACAACCGCGATCGGGCAACAAGCTTACAGGCAGTCCGAGCTTCTCGGCAACGGCTGCCGCCGCCCTCATAAATGACGGTGAAAGCACGGCATGAATGTCAATATAATCCGGGAGTCGTCCAAGTAAAGACTTAAGTTGATCGACCTGCAAACGGATCTCCCGGTATGCCTCTTCAAATGAAACGAAATCTTCCTCGACCGCTCTATACGCGGCGCTTCCGTGGAACTGCCCAGTTGACTCCACAAGTGACGGCACAAGGCTCGAATCAGATAGTGGCTCGCCGGCGCTAATGCACGCATGTAGACCGACTGCGACATCATGACCGGACAGCAACCTTACACCATGCTCCGCTGCGGGCATGTTTGCCATAACGCCGACGCTGCGCACGATTCCCGTATGCAAGGTGCGCTCAATCCCATAATTGACCGCTTCGCTAAATCCCAGATCATCAGCTCTGACCAGCAATCTTTTTGACATGTTCCTATCCCCTTCCCTGCGGAGCCTTGTCGGCACGATAGCTCACGTTACCTTCGCGCCCATCCACGCGGACTTCACCTTGACGAGTCACCATTGTTCGTATGGCGCGATACGCAGGCAGGGCGGCCGGACGAGGCAACAGATCCATGCACGACGGCGGAAGCGGCACGCGATCGTCATGACCCGATAAAATTGCGTCACATACCTCAATCACCGTCTCCAGCAAGAAGACCGGCGATTCGTAGGTACCGTGATTTCGCACGATGCGATCATAGCGACCATCCAGCACGCGCACGCTCTCGAGGGCCCTCCGATAGGTCTTCACATCGGTGGACCAATCCTCAAGCAAAATCGTCCCCGGCCCACATGCGTCGCCGAACATGGCAGCGCGTTCCTCCGGCACCAAAAAAATCATGGATCCGTGAGTGTGCCCTGGAACGGCGTACGCCTCAACGGTAACCCCGCCAAGGTCGAACACATCGCCTCCGCGCAGGGGCTTCAATGCCCGCTCCTCAAGATGGGGCTCGAGCTCAATGTTCGAAAATCCGCATCCAGCGACAAATCGCTGGCGATAAGAAATAGCGGCGTGGGCGCGATACACCGGAAGATCCATCAGGTTCATATGTGCCGAGCCAAACTCTCCCGCCCCCATCGCATGGTCGACATGCCCGTGAGAAAGAAGCACTGTGACCGGCAAGTTGGTAATCTGCCGAACAACGGCAGCGAGCCCGGGCACGCCACACCCCGTGTCCAAAAGAGCGGCACGGCGCGAGCCGCAAACAAGATACATGGCTACGCCAAGAGGATCGACGATGCGATACATCCTGACACCAATACGAATCACCGTATAACTCACGGGAAATCACCCTCCCACGGAAACCAAGCTCATCATGTGCCGCGACGCAACGAACATAAAGCGCCCGAAATGCGCATTCGCAAATCGGGCGCCACAACACACCTCTAAGACTGGCGACTCTTGTTGCCCTCAACACCGAGAATCATAATAAGCGCAAGCGTTACAACAAAGCCGATGCCACCGGAGATGCAGGCATGCACGAAGTTTGCCATGCTATCTCCCCCGATAAACTCGAGAACCACGGTGAAATTCGTATAGAGCGGAGCGTAGCAGGTGACACCCATGATCGCCGCGTACAGCGTGCCCACAAACGTGCCGATTGCCTGATACGCCAGTACACGCGGATAGCGAAGCAGGATGCCAAAGATGGTCGGCTCACCAACTCCCACGAGTGCCTGGGTAATGAAGCAGCTAAGTCCGAGCTCGCGGTCCTCGGCAGTCTTGGCCTTAATGAGAAAGCCAAGGCCGCAAGCGATCGAAGCAAACGTGGAAGCAGCACCCATGACAAAAATGACATTTTCATATCCTTGGGTCGCAAGGGTGCTCATGCCCAACACGATGATGGGAAGATGCATACCCGTGGCAACAAGCGGCATGAACAGCGCGCCGATAAGGGCGATTCCAACCGGACCGAGGACATCGTGAACCCACATGAGGGCGGACTCAATCGCAACACCCATAATGGCGCCGCAAGGACCAAGGACGCAGAGGGCAACCGGAGTCATGGCAAGAACGGTGAGCACGGGAACGAACAAGAGGTGAACTTGATCGGGGATGATGCGATTGAGCAGCTTTTCCACCTGTGCCTGCACGGCGGTGATGAGAATCATCGGGAATACGGTGGATCCATACGTGGTAAGCCACATGGGTATCCCGTAAACGGTGAAGGGCTTACCGGCTGCCACGATTTCCGCCATCGTCGGGTGCAGCATGATGCCGGCAATGAACACAGAGATCACGGTGTTGGAACCGAACTTCTTCGATCCCGTATATGCAACCGCCATGGGCAAGAAGTAGAACCCTGCGTCACCAACAAAGGTGAGCAGCTTGAATAGATCGCTTCCCTCCTGGACCAGGCCCAATGCGGACGGGCCCAGGATCATGAGGATCAACTTGACCAAGCCGCCCGCAACAAGCATGGGGATGACCGGCGTGAGGCAGCCAGTCAGCGCGTCAAGGATGGCGTTACCGACGCGCGCCGGCGTAAGAGGCTGCTTTTCAGCTTCCGTCGACTGCGAATCGAGGTTCTCGTCGACAGCAGCCTGATGCTCGATGCCACCGACCTCGCAAACTTCGTTGTACACATGGGTGACCGTGGGGCCAATGATGACCTGATACTGCTCTCCAGAGTATTGCTCCCCCAAAACACCAGGTACCGCGCGGACCGCATCACGGTCAACGAGCGCCTGATCGGCAAGGTTGAACCTAAGGCGCGTCACACAGTGCGTGGCAAACGCCACGTTGGCCGCCCCGCCAATTGCCGCGAGTACTCCTTCCGCTGTCTTTTTGTAGTCTGCCATACCGTCTCCTTTCATCGTGTGGACTAAGCCCATTCTCCAGGCTCGACCACTACGGCAACAAAACACTATTAAAGAGATGCCTGATCCCGATGCGGCTCGTCGCGCCGCAACCATGCGAGGGCAAGCGGCACCCACGCCGCGGCATACGCATCTTCATCCTCAGCCTTTGCAGCAGAGGTCGGCTCGCAGAGAGCCATTCCATGTGGCCCCGTTGGGAATAGATGAAACTCGCAGGGAACGCCAGCATCTATCAGGGCCGCGGCAAACTGGCACGCACGAGCGGGATTAACCACTTGGTCCTCCGCGGTTTGCCACATGAATACCCTGGGCATATCAGGCCTCACTCCGGAAATCAGGTCGAAACGCTCATCGCATTCGGCCGCACCGTCGTTTCGCCCAAACAGGGCGCGCTGGATATATGGAATTTGCCAACGCATCTCTTTTGGACAGCTGTCAACAGCGCGAGTTGCCATATCCAAAGGGTTCACGAGCGGATAGCCAAGCACCACACCCGTGGGCGCGCAGTCACGCGGATCAACCCCAGGCACCTGGCTCAGCAAGTCCGGATCATCCCAATGCTCGGCAAGACACGCGGCGAGATGGGCGCCAGCTGAGAAGCCAACCACGTATATGCGAGATGCATCGATGGCATACTCTTGAGCATGAGCCCGGACCCAGGCCATCGCTTGCATAAGCGCAATCAAAGGGGCGGGAAACGTTGCTGTACGATCTATTACAAGCTCTTCGCCTGGCTTCTTTGGGCGCGATCGAAACAAAACCGGATATCTCAATACCGCGGTATGATATCCTGCGCCAGCAAAGCGCATGGCAACAGGCTCTTGCTCCTTTGTCGCATGCAATACATAGCCTCCACCAGGGCACACGATCACAAGCGGTCGGAGCTTCTTAACCTGATAAGAGATATTAGGTTCAAGAAAAAAGGTGCGCAGGGTCGATCTACCTTGAGCATCGAGCTTGATGTCGGTCGTATACATTACGCCACGCCCCCCTCATCAACGACCGCGGCAGTTGCCACACGGCGCACGAACGCAGCCGTTCGCATCAATACGTCCTTTGAAGCGCACGGGTCGTATTCACGCGCAAAAGCCTCATGAGTAAAGCCGTGGTGGCAGCCCTCATAGCATTTGTAATCTACGGCCACTCCGGCCTCGTCCAGCATCGCGGCAAAGCGCCGCGAGTCTTCGCAAAGCGTGTCCAAGCTGGCGGCGTGCACGAGAGCCGGCGGCCACACAACATCCGTGGCAAGAAGCGGAGACGCAACAGGGTCCAGCATGTCGGCCTCCGTCGCATATGCCCACGATGCGTACTGTTGCATCCTCGTTTGTGATAGCGCCGAGCCGGTATTCACGCTTGGCCGTTGAACGCTCAGGGGCGCAAGCGGCGGATAGTTCATGATGAGGCCACCTATCGATACCTCATCGGATCGAGAGGCCAAGACGCAAAGGGCTGCAGCAAGATTGCCTCCCGCGCTGTGACCGCAAACAATTATGGGGCCGCCTGTAAGGCCCATTTCGGATCGATGGGCGTCACAATACTTGATGACCTCCAAAGCCGAGTGCTGCGGGACGGGAAACTTGTGCTCCGGCCCCACGAGATAATCGACATTGAGAACCGTTGACCCAGTTGAACGTGAGAGGTCCCGGCAAAACGGGATATCGAGCTCCCAGTCTTGTAGAACATACCCGCCTCCATGAAAATTAAAAACGAGTGGCAGCGCCTGATCGCACGACCTCCCCTCAACTGCGCTATACCGATACACGGCTATTTCGCCGGCAGAAGTTTGGATTACGAAGCGCCGCGCCTCATTCCCTTCGGCCAATCTGCGTTTTATGGCTCCCAACTGCTTGTCCTTATTGACGCGATACGTTATTGCGTCATTGGAAGAATCAAACATGAGTGGCACCCCCTCGACCATCCGGCTCAACGTGGGAACGTTCCCACTGACGATTCTTATTCTGTATTCGATTTCATATTCAGTCAAGATAAACTTCGCGGAACCTTGTGATGCTACCGTTCGCCGCCATATATCAACCGCTCACGTTCAAAATGCGTGCGGCAACGTAATATGTAACCGAACACTTTTTGCCCGCCACGCGCATCCGCTCGCGAGTAAAGGCACCTCATGTCGTTATCGGCGATTGGACTATTCGGAATGAACATCAAAGATGTGGCCGCCCTGAGCGGCTTATCAAAAAGCACGGTATCTCGCTATTTAAACGGCGGGAGCATATCCCAACAGTCCGCAGACAAAATCGCCGCCGTCATCCAGCAGACCGGCTTTCAAAGCAATATATTTGCCAGCCGTCTTAAAACAAATCGAAGCTACTTGATTGGTGTTCTCATTGACGGATTCGACTCTCCAAGTGTAAACCGCGTGCTCTCGAGCATAAGCTCAGCGTGCCACGATGCCGGATATCAGCCATTCATCATGATCGACGAAACCGGCGAGGATAACAAAATCGCGAATATGCGCGCGCTCATTCAGCAGGGAGTCGATGCCCTCATACTGGGCACGGCGCTCATCACCGAGGGGCACCGTGACTTTCTATCGCGCATCAAAGTGCCCACCATCATCCTCGGGCGGACTTACGACACCCTCCCCTGGTGCAAAATTGACGACTACTCGGGAGGTCGCCTCCTGGGCGAGCACGTCGCACGGCAACACCCAGAGCGCCTTGTCTACCTATCCATGGGTTCCGATGACCCGTCGGCAGGAGAAGAGCGCTGTAGGGGCGTCTTGAGCACGCTATCCTCTGATACCCAAGTCCGCGTTATCGAGGTCGATCATGTCGACAACCATGGCTATGCATGTGCCGCTAAGGCGCTTGAATGGAAGCCCGACTACATTGTTTCCGCATCAGATGGGTTCTGCCTGGGAATCTTCTCCGCACTCGATGCCAAAGGACTTTCCGTTCCAAGGGATATACGAGTCGCAAGCTTTGGAAACCACGCCTTCAGCAGCCTCCCATCAATATCTCTCACCAGCATTGCATACGATTACGAGGCATTGGGACGAGATGTGGCGCTTAAGGCAATCGAGCTCGCAAGCGGAAACTCGATCGAACCGGAGTGTTGCGATTATCCGATAGAGCTCATCATACGAAAAAGCAGCGTTCGGCCAACAACGACCCGGTAGGCGAACGACCTTATTTTCACCGAACGCCGCAGGGCGACAGCGTGAAAACGGGCTATAGGACAAAAAGCGTGTCACGAGGGAACGCCTGCCCCCGGATGCCAATCAAGCCAGAACGGGTACGGATCCCCGTGGTGGAGCCCCCACACGGGCCTGTCGTCCCACTCCGAGCTGCCGTCCTCACGCTTCGAGGAGGCCGAGTAGGTCCTATAGAGCAGGCCCATGTCGGCGTCGGCGGGCATCGTCGCGAGCTTCTCCGCGGCCGTCCTGGAGTCCACCAAGAGCATGTCGCACCACCAGAAGACGGCCTCATCGCCACCATCAACGCAAAGTAGTCTGTTTAGGGCTGTTTAATAGTCCGCCGCGCTTACGAATTGAGTTGCGTGCCACAAAATGGGCCCATCTACTACGTTTAGCCGAATACCCTCGACCATACCGGATATTAAGAAAACAAAACCACTGGTAGAAGGCTTGACGATTTTCAAAAAATGTGGCTATGGTCGACCCCTAGAGGTTAAACGTGGTAGATAGGCCGTTTTCGTGACACGGCACCAGGGTAGCTTTTTGGGGCGGGCTTTTTAGCTACTTTTTGAAGGCGTTGTCTAGGGTGGCGGCTACTTGCAGGGGGTTGTCGGTGCCGGCGAAGAGACGGATGGTGGCTGCCCGCTTGCCGCATGGAGCTGAGAGGCGTGTCGCTGCGCCGCCGGCGGGTGATGCGCGGAACTCGTCGGGCAGGGTTTCGAATAGATCGGCTGCCGTGCGATGTATCAGGTCGAACTCCACTGCAGGGCCAAAGCCGTGTTCCAGGACACCCGTCGCCACCGCGTGATCGGGATGCGACGCCAGACCGGGATAGCGCACGTTGCGCACCATTTCATTCGCAGCCAGGTACTCCGCAAGAGCGCGGGCACGGTCGAAGTGGGCCTGCATGCGGGCTTCGAGCGAAACGAGGCCTCGCTCCAGCACGCCGGCCTCATCGTTGCCCAAATCGAGCGTGGACAAACCGCAGCTAGCAAGCACCGCATGCGCACATTCACCCGCAGCATCCATACGATGGCGCTTGAGCTGCGAGCGCGCAACCGAAACGGCCACCAGGTTTCGCGGCCCCTCACCAGCGCACACACGGTCGAGTGCCTCGAGCGACAGCACGGCACCCAAACGCAGCGGATCGCACCCAAAGACCGACGAAACGGTGTTATCAACCACCAGCAACGCACCACACGCACGCGCCGCCTGCCCCAACGCGCGAAGGTCGGGCACGCGCAGGCCAAAGCCGCCAATGGAGTTCACGAACCACCACAGATGCGGGGCCTCAGCGTCAAACGAATCGGCAAAACCCTCGGACGCAGCCTCAAACGCCGCAACGGACAGCTCCCCCACCAGCACTACATCGTGGACCTCAAAACCGCGCGAAAACGCAGCGGCGAAGTCATCCGCGAAAGCCACCAGACGGTCACCGGGACGCACGATACCCAGCAACGACAATGCCGCCGGCACATGCGGTGCCGCCAGCAACCGAGCCTCGCGCGCACGGGCACGCGCACTCCATGCCTCTTCGAATCCCCGCACGTCCATACGGCACCGTCCCTTCAAAAGCAAAAACCCATGACACGGGCGTTCCCCGCATCATGGGTAACGGCTGCAGTATAGCGCCAGAGCGCCGCCAAGCGCTCCGACAGCCCACGACCAAACGCCTAGAAGCCAAGCTTGTGATAGCCGATCAGAATCTGGAGGAAACTAAAGGCCTTGCTGAGGGCTCGGAAAGAACGGGCAATAATGCCCGCCGGCTACACGCACATGAGCTGATGATCCAGTTTGAGCGCGCGCATGCCGCGCTCCCCCTCCACGCCGTCAACCACGTCGAGCAACATACTCGTGGCCTCAACGCCACTGGTCAGATAGCCGTAATGCACGGTAGGGATACCGCCCGTCAGCGCACGCAAAAAGGCGTTGTCGCCAAAACCGCTCACGCGATGGGCGCCCTCTCCCGCGCCACGCACCTCATCGATCGCGCGCAGGGCACCGGCGGCCATGGTATCGGTCGCACAGGCAATAAAGTCAAGATGCGAATCGGCCTGCAGCAACTCACGCGCGGCACGATAGCCGGAATCCAACGTAAACGAGCCATAGCGGATCATCGCGGGGTCGAGCTCAACGCCCGCAGCAGCCAGACCGGCTTGCAGACCGTGACGGCGATCGTAGCCGGCGGCTTGGTCGTCCTCGGTAACGCCGACGTAGCCGATCTTGCCCGTCACACGCCCAGCCAACGCCCGGCCCAGCTCAAAAGCAGCCTCATAGTCGTCGTGGTACACGCAGGCCGCGCCCTCGACGTTTTGGCCAATCAGCACCATCGGCACGCGGCAGGATGCGATGGCGTGGCGATGCTCATCGGTAATCATGGTTGCCACGAGCACGATGCCGTCAACCGGGTGGTTCTGAAACAGGTCCAGGTACTCGAGCTCGCGCTCCGCCAAATTGTCGGTATTTGCCAGCAACATCTGGTAGCCGCGGCGGCCGAGTACCTGGCCAATACCGGCGGTAATACGGCTCACCGATTCGGAGTTGATCTTAGGCACGATGACGCCGATGAGCTTGGTAGACCCCGTGCGCAGCGCGCGGGCCTGGTTGGAGCGCACGTAGCCGGTCTGCTCGATCGCCTGCTTAATGCGCTCGGCCTTATCTGCCGAAATATAGCCACCGTTAAGATAGCGCGAGACCGCGGCGCTCGAAACGCCCGCCAGCTCGGCGACATCTTTCATCTTTACCAATGGTACCCCTGTCATTGAAATCGCTTTCACCATGATAGCCATAAAGGCACTCCAGATGAATTGATTTCACCCAGGTCGAAAAAACGTCAGCGAGCGCCGAAACCCAACTAACCGTGATACTCACCGTTGTATTGGATGAGCGTGAGGTCCTCTACGCCGTCGAGCGCACGGATCGCGTCCGCATAGGGCATGTCAACGCCGTCCGAGAACACCTCGACGGCCATCTCGACCTTGTCGCCGCGCATGGTCTTGGACTTGACGGAAAACTTGGTGCGCCCAAACGCGCGCACGATATCATCGCCGGTAGTCTGGCCCGTGTAGTGGATGACCATCATGTACACGCGCGCCTTGTCCTGATGGCTCGCAAAGCCGGCAATCATCACCACGATCACCACTGCCGTGAGCCCCACGAGCGCGTACATGCCGGCACCCGCCGTAATGCCCGTGGTAATGGCCCAAAACAGATACAACAGGTCGAGCGGATCCTTGACCGCCGTACGGTAACGAACGATGGACAGAGCACCGACCATACCGAGCGAGATGACCACGTTTGTCGAGATCGCGAGCGTGACCATGCAGGTGAGCACGCACATGCCCACGAGCGTCACGGCAAAACTGCGCGAATACACCACGCCGGTAAAAAAGCGCTTGTACACGTAATAGATCAGGATGCCCATGACGAGCGCCACGAGCAGCGAAAGGCCAATCTTGGCAGGGTCGACCTGGCCAAACGCCTCCAAGACGGAGTTCTTAAAAAAGTCCCTGGTGCTCATGGTCTAAATATCCCCTCGGTTCTCAAAATCCGATTCCCAGTAATTAAATCCACGCAGGTAGGCGGTCTTTTCGTAACACAGGCAGTACTTGGAGACCGCCGTAAGCTCGGCCGCGCCCGGCGGCACCATATCGCGCACCAGCTGCGGGCAAAACTCCGTAAACTTGACCTCCATCACCAGCTTGCCGGGCTCCAGGACCGGCAGCGCGGGCAGCGTCGCGTCAAAGATATCGAAGCTTCCCACCGCGGCACGCACGTTCATGTCAAACGTGATGCGCACGGTGCCCTCATCCATCACCCACGGCTCGCGCTCGTAGTCCACGACAGTCCTCGGGCGCATCACGTTGCAGATGCACTCGATGTAGAACTCGCGACAGAGCGGATAGGGACTCCTCAGCAAAAAGTCGTAGTCTCCGGCCAGAATCTGCTCAAACTCGCCACGCGTGAGCGGCGCGTCCTCTTTGTAAATCCAGCTACCGCACTTCTTTTTGCGCTCGAGCTTAATCACCTTGTCGCCACCGTTATAGATGCGCACGCGGTACTTTTTGCGCATGAGAATACCGGCGTCTTTTTCCTCGTAGGCCGAGTTACAGTAGTCGTCAAAGTACAGGCTGCGAATGGTGTAACCGCCCGCCTGCGCATGCTTGTCCAGCTTAAACGCCGGCGCCATGCGACAGGCAAGCGCAGCGTGCTCGCCCTCGTTAATAAGATATTTGAGCTCGTGGCGGTAACGCTCCTGCGTGGTGCGCGCAGGCGGAGCCGCCAAGCGTTCAAGCAGCGCGCTAGCCCTCCTCATACGTGTCCTCCACGACCTTGCCGCCATCTTGCACGTAGAAGCACTTCATGCCGTACTGTTTGCCATCGTCGGTCACATAGTAGTCAAACGCATCTTGCGTATAGCCGTCGGAGTTGGCAGCACGCACGCGCACAAAATACTGGCCGGCATCGGGCGCATCGCAGGTCACCTCGGGCAGCAGCACGTCCTCGGCTTTAAAGATCACGTCGGTAATAGCGTAATCACGCGCCAGCTCCACGGTATAGCGAATGTCGCGCGCCTTAAAGTCGTACGACGCGTCCCAATTCACGCGCAGCTTACCGTTATCGATCTGCGGCACGCCAATGTAGAACGGCATGGGCTTTTTATAGCTCTCGCGAAAGCTCTTATAGTTCTCCTCGATCTCGGAGGGAATCGCCGCGGCGATTTGCTCGTATTCGTCCTTAGTCACGGGCAAATTCTCCAGGTCGGGCGCAGCAAAGACAAGCGGCTCCGTCACCTCGCGATAATGCTCGATCATCTTGCTCAGACGCTCTTTGGTCATGTACGAGCGCAGATCCTTCACGGCGATATCGAGTTCGCTGCGGAACGACTTGCTGCGCAACGCGCGATTAAACAGCACGTTGCCCCAGTAGTTGCTCACGCCGCGCTCCCAGCTCGAATAATCCGAGAACCCCTTCAGGCTCAGCTCAAGCTTGCGCAGCATGCCGTCGTTATCCCAATCCAAAAAGTACCAGGTATTTGAGTTGAGCGGGCTGTACAGATAACAGTTACGGTTCTGCGTATCGCAGTTGCCTGTCAGAATCTGAAACGCCAGCCAATAGACCAGATTCTCGGTATCGAAGTAGGTGTCGAGCACATCGTCGATCTTTTGCGTATCGTCGTTGAGCGCATCGAGCATCTCGATTAACTTAGTATGGTCCGAGTCGCCCTTAATCTCGAGCATGCCCTCAAAGCTTGCCTGGTTGTAGTCGGGATCGTCGGCAAGCTTAATGGTGTCCTCGTAGCGATGGAAATCAAAGCTGTTCACCTTGTACAGGTGCCCGCTCTTATCCAGGCCATGTGCCTTAAGCGCCGTCTTGTTGAGCTGCTCCACCTGCGTAAACAGGCCGTAGTCCTCAAAGGTATCGTTGGACTTTTCGGTCTGGTCGCACACCCACAGATGCACAAACTGCGTGCGCAAGCCCATCATCTGGGGAATCCCGCGGATAAGGTCGTAGGCCATCTTGTTACGAAAACGCATACCCTCGCCCATGTGCTTGTTGAGCGCAATCGCGCGCTGTTGGCGCCAGGTGCCCTTGCCTTTTTTGAGCTCCACCTTGTAATTCTTTTGCGTGTAGGAGCTCGATGTCTGACCGCGCACCTGCACGGTGGCATTGGGCGCTTCCTCGCCATAGCCAACCTCGCCGGCCACCGGGCCGTCTTCGTCGCCCGCCTGCAGCAGGCCCATAACCTGATAGCGCGTCACGCCCATGTCGGCATAGTCATACACCGAGTACGTGTTGATCTCGGCCCAGCTATGGTCCGTGTTCTCGGAGCTGTTGCCGCGCGAGACAGTCAGGTACATGGTCACAATGCCCGAGTCGTCATAGACCTCGTACAGCTCGTCCTTATCACGCAGGTGCTTGGTCTCGCCCGAGGCCTCGGCCTTGTTAATCTTGCCCTGCTTTTTGACCTTTTTGGTCGAGGAGTCGTCCTGAGACGAGCAGCCCGAAAGCAGCAGCGCACCGGCAGCCGCCTCAAACAGGCGACGGCGAGACATCATCCTATCGGTCATCAGAACCTCCCCAATGGTTTTGATACACACGGGCCACCGTGCGCTCAAACACGCCATGCGGCTCGCCCTCTAGACGCAGCTCCTCGTAACGCTGTTCGGCACGGTCGAGCAAGCAGCCCAACTCCGTAAAGCGACCCGTCTTGTCGGTCGCCACAATGGGCTGCTGACTCAGGATACGATACGGCAAGTTGGCAGTATAGGTATCGAGCCGCATGAGCGCCACAACAAAAAACACCGCCGCGCCGAGCAAAAAGCCAAAGCCATAAAACTGCTGCGGAAAGAACAGCGAGACGATGGTCGCCAGCCCCGCCACGCCCGCGAACAGCCCGGAGGCAAGCACGGCGCCCTTGTAGTCGGTAAAGTACAGCAAGATCAGCAGGATTGTATTGCCCACGGCATACAGGCCATAGCCCACGCACAGCGTACGGAAATACCCGTGCATCAGGTTGTTGAAGCCCAGTGGCAGGGCCGAGAGCACCGTGGTCTCGAGCGAGATGACTGCCGCCGTCACAAACAGCTGCTTGAGCGCGCAAAACCGTAGCTCCCGGTTGAGCGTGGCGAGCATTTCCTCCTCGGCCACCACGATGTCGCCCACCACGCCGCCGTCGTTAAACAGGCTGTAGTAGTCGCGGTAGCGCGGATAGAAGTTGACTTCGACCGACACCACAAAGTTGACGGTCGTGACCAGAATGGTCAAAAACGCAAGCAACGCCGGCACATCATGATAGGGCGCGCCGTAAAACAGGCCTTTGACCTGCACGCCAATGGGCCCTGCCCAAATAATCACCAGGTGCGCAAAGAGCCCCAGGTTGGTAAACAGGCCCGTGAGCGCCAGCGGCATAAATTGGTCGAGCCAGCGCAAAAAGAGCCAGGGGCTGCGATCGCTCTGAGGAAAATACCGGTACAGCAGCACCACGTCCCAGGCGAGCATCACACCATAGCCCAGGGCGATCGAGGCCAGCAGGCCCTCGACCGGCGGCAGCCCCAGCGCCAGCGCGGCCAGGGCGCACAGGCACGCCACGCCAATGGCCGCAGCAAAGCTGCACAGAATGCCGCGGTAATCCTTGATGGCCGTGAGATAGCTCATGCCGTTCCAGCTGACGATCATAATGTTGAACAGCCACAGGCACAGCAGCCCCTGCAGCAGCGTGGCGCCCGAGAACAGCAAAAAGACGCCGTAGAGCACCGTGCCCGCAACGAGCATGATGGCGTTGGAACCCCAAAACGAGGGCAGGACCTCTTCTTCGCGCTCGGCAAACAGCATGTCGGCCAAAAAGCGCGTGACCGGCATGGAGAAAAAGCTTGTGAGCGTAAGCGAGGCCAGCAGCGTATAGGTCACCATGCACACCAGCAAATCCTGGTTGGCGCGACCGACGCCCCACAGGCTGCACAGCACCAAGATACCCACCTGGAGCAGCACGCCCAGCAGCATGGGGCCCGTGCACACAATGCCGGCGTAGCCATAGGCGCGCATCGTGGCAAACAGACCTTTGCGCCTAAACAGGCGTTTGAGCTCAAAACCGATTCCGGCCACCGGCTACTCCCCCTCTCTGGGCAGGTCAAACGCACGCGCCGTCTCGTCGTACAGCGCGCGATAGTTGGCGAGCATCTGCTCGTGCAAAAAGTATGTGGCAACGCGACGCTGGCCGCGCTCCCCCATCTCGATACGGCGGGCACGGCTCGCGCACATGCGTTCCATGGCATCGGCCAAGCCCTTGCGATACATGGGCGGCGTCACAAAACCTGCCACGCCAAAGTCGTCACCGGGGGCGCCCTCGAGCAGCTCACGGCAGCAGCCGACCTCAGTCGTCACACAGGGGCGACGTGCAGCAAGCGACTCCAGCACGCTGAGCGGCTGGCCCTCGGAGATGCTCGTCAAAATGGTAAAGTCGAGCTTTTCCATGTACTCGACCACGTTGACGCGGCCGGTAAAGATCAGGTCGCGCACGCCCAGGGTATCGACCAGCGCGTGACACTCGGCGCCGTACTCCTCGTCATCCACGCCGCCCATAATGTGCAGGCGCACGCGGGGCAGGCGCTCGTGCAGCTCAAAGAAGGCATAGATCATGGTCTTGACGTCCTTGATGGGCGCCAGGCGCACCACCGCGCCAATGTCCACCCAGCCGTCATCGGGCTTTAAGGGAATGTCCTTAAAGCGGTCAAACTGGATGCCGTTGGGGATGACCAGGCATTTGTCCGCATCGCAGCCCATGTCGATCTGCGTCTTACGGGCGTTATGGAACAAACTGGTCACGCGGAAGGCGCGACGGTAGATCTCCTCCGAAAGCAGGTAGAAAAAGCGGATCCAGCGGTCTTTAAACGACGGCACCACCCAGTCAGCGCGAATGATCTCTTCCTCGCGTTCGCGAGTATAGATGCCATGCTCGGTCAGCAGCACCGGCGCATGGTGACCGCTTGAGCCCAGGCAGGCGAGCAGGCCACCGTAGCCGGTCGAGATGGCGTGGTACACATCGGCCACCGGCACCTCGCTGCCCAGAAGGTAGAGCACGGGCAGCAGCATGGAGCGCATGGTGTGGAATGCATCGGCAAAGGGCGTGTATGGGTACTCGGCCAGGCACACGTCGCGAAAGATATCCATAAAGGCGCGACTCTGCAAAAACGAGAGCGGATGCACGCGACGGCGCTGGAAGATATCGAATAGCACGTCCCAGTCCGGATTGGAGAGCGACACCAGGCGGCGCAGCGCCTCGCGCTCGCGGGCGTTAAAGTCGGCCTCTTCTTGCTCGCCCGATAGGCGCAGGGCGTCGTCCAGAAACACCTCGTGCACCTCGACCACGTTGCCGGGCAGCTCGTAGACAAACTTGCCGCGGTCGACAGCATGCGCGCCAATCACCCACAGCACAAACTCGTGCTCGGGCATGGCCTGTATGTAGCCGTGCATCCAGGTGGACACGCCGCCGTGCACATAGGGGTAGCAACCCTCGAGTACCAAGCAGATTCTCATTTGTCGCCACCCTCCTTGCGTGCAATGGTCACCGTCTTGTCCGTGGCTTTGACCAGGTACAGGTCGCCCGTCAGATGCGTAATCTCGCCACCCGTGACTGCACCGGGCTCACCGTTGTTGGCGCGGAACATGAGCCACGCCTCGTCGTGGAAATTGCCCAGGCTGAGCGTCCAGGCATCCGCACTTGTATCCACGCTCACCGTCACGGACGAAAAGCGCTGGATGGCGCCCGAGCATTCCGAACCGGTCTGGCGCCGCAGGTCGGGCGCAGACTTGGTAAGCCACTCCAGGTAGTTGGTCAGACCGCCCTTGTAGACCTCCCAGCCCTCCTTGGCGCCGCGATCGGGATCGAGCAGATCATCCGGGTGCATAAAGTGCGTACTCACGTAGTGCATGTTGAGCTCGGACACGGCTGCCAGACGCATATAGGAATCGTTGACCATGCCGCCCGAGACAATACGTGGCTGCTCCACAATGCCATCGCTCGCCACGCCAAACTCCTGCACATAGGGCAAGTCGGTGCCATCCTCAAAATACGTACTGGCGATGGTCTTAATGCGCGGAACGTCGGTGCCAATAAGCTTGCGCGCACGGGCCGAAAGGATATTCGACGGTGGCACATAGACCGAGCCGTGCGCGTTGGGCAGCACCTCGTCCTGAAAGGCGATGAGCTCGTTGAGCGACGCGACGAGCGTTTCCTCGTTCTTCCACGTCTTGTAGTCGTACAGCTTGCCATAGTCGGTATCCCAGAGCGCCAGAGGCTGATGGTTGTAGCCGTGAAAGCCCAGCTCTCCGCCCATCTGCAGCAGCATGCCGCCAAAGTAGCGGAACTGCGTGGTATCGGCCTGGCGCGCGGGCTCGGTCTGGTTGACCGCGTCCTCGTAGTTTTCGATCATCACGCCGGTAAAGCGAATGCCATATTTTTGCGCGAGCTTTTGCAGATCGGGCCACCAAACCTTGGTGTAAAAATCGGCAATGGAAAGCCCGTAGTCGCGCTTGATGTAGGTGCCATCGCCCGAGGGCACGGGGCTGGGAAAGTCGTCTAGGTAGAAAACGGCGCTGTTGATGACCGGATAGGCCGTGGCATCGCCCAGCAGGCTGATCGCCGCGGCGTAAAAACCGCGCATAACCTTGTCATAGATACCGATATTGCATACCACGGTGCGCCCGCTACCGCAGTCATTCGACCAAATGAGCGGGGCGCCCGCATCGCCGGTCTTAGCCCACACACGAGCCGTCTCGCGCAGCGAAACCGAAAGCGACGAATCGAAGGGGTCCGAGAGCTCGTAGCGCTCTCCCCCGCCCAGCATAAAGTCCTCGCTCGGCACAATGCTTTCGGCTTTTACATAGTCATATCCGGCCGATTCAATGCCAAGCTTGGGGGCAATTACTTGCAGATAGCTCGAGTTATCCGGAGGCATGGCGAGCATAAGCGAACCACCGGCACTCACCCAACTCATAATGTCACTCAGGTGCGTACCGAGCCCATCGAGCGACGGCATGAGCAAAATCACGCGATCGAAGGAGGTCAGCGAGGGAATGGCATCCACGCCGTCCAGGGCAAGGTCCACGGCGCGGTGCGCGATCTTCATGTCGAGCAGGATCTGGTCAAACTGCTCCTTTACGTCCTCGACGCCAGCTTGGTCGGAATCGGTAATGACCAGGCACGTGGGCTTTTGGCCAAATATTGCCGAGGAGGCCGGAACCGCATCGTTGGCGGCAAGCATCCCCAGCTTATGCTGGCCCGCACTGTACTGTACGCCGGCGCGCTCCACCAGCAGCACGGCGGCCATGGCAATAAAGACCGCCCACACCACAAGCAGCCCCATCCAGCGAAAATGGCCCGCACGGTCGCGGATATGCTGTATCACGCTCATCGGGCCTCCTCTCCGTTGCGCCAAAACGCCAGTTCCTCGCGGTTGGCGGCGCTCAAGTATACATGCTGTTTGTCAATCGCATCGATCACGCGGTGGACCTCGTCACCGTCGCGGCGCATCACCGCCAGGCGCAGGCAAAGCATCCAAACCTCCTGCTCCTCGGGCACGTCGAGCACCAGCTGGTCGGTCACGGCCTGCGCCTCGTCGATCTGTCCGACATCGGCCAGCGCCGTCGCGTATCGAATGCGAAGCTCAAGGGTGTCCTCGCGCTCGCAGCGACGCGCAAGCAGGCGCGCGTACTGTTGGCGCTGAATCTGAGCCACGCGCCCCTCGGCCAAACCCGAGCCCAAGTATTCGCCAAGAAAATTGCAGTATTCATTGAGGTTTTGCGCGCTCGGGTCGGTCTTAAAGGCACGTTCCAACTGCTGCAGTTTAAGGTCGGACTCCTTGGAGATCTGCGCCACCGCCGTCGCGGCATAGTGCGCCACCTCAACGTCGTCGTTAAGCTTAGCCGCCTGCAGCTGCGCCAGGTACGCGTCGGGCTCCTCGGTGAGCATGGAGAGCATTAGGCGGCGCCGTTCTGCCGGGTCGTTGACGATGAGCGCCTCCTCGAGCGGCACTACGCCTGCATCGGCATCACGTTCGTGCACTAGGATGCTGCGATGCAGGTCGTCGTTGAAGCGCAGCGACTCCAGCGCGAACTCTTTCAGCCCCTCGCCAAACACCGCGCTGCGGACCGATAGCAGGACCACCAGCAACGGGCCCCACAGCGGCACCAGCACTATTACAGCCAGCATGTGCCCGCGCACCGGCAGCAGGCCCAACTTCATGAGCGTCCACAGCATCAGGCAAACCAGCGCATGAATCAGCAACAAGACGGCGGCAACGACAAGCGAGATCAAGCGGCACCCCCCTCACCGTCACCGGTGTCAGCAATGTGTTGCAGCAGCGCCACGATGTCCTCGCCGTCGACGGGCTCCACCGCAATCTGCTTTGCGCTCAGGCGCTCGCGGATAATGGGCAGATCGCACGCCTTTGCCTGGCGCATAAGCAGGTAAAGCACGTCGCCGTCGACCAAGCCCGCCGCATCGCTCTCGCGGATTGCCGACCCAATTGCGCCCACCAGCTCGCCGACAGCCTCCATGCCCGGTACCACGCGCAGGAGCAAAAAGCTGCCCATCTTGGCATCTGCCAGCGCCTGCTCGGCCGCGAGCTCTTGGCCAAAGGCAGCCTGCTTGAGCACGCAAGTGCCGTCAACGCAGCGTTTATCCTGTGCCACCGCCTCATAGTCAAAGGCACGGCCCAGTGCGCTTTCGACCAGGCCGCACAAGATGCGGAACAGATTTTGGTAATAGAGCGTCATTTGGTTCTGGGCCGCACAGCGCACAAAGATCAACACGGCGGGCGAACCGTCGCGCTCGATCGTGTATCCAAACATGGGAAGCCCCGGCGTCAGCTCGCGGTTCACCCACAGATTCGAACGACCCCCGTCGCCCAAAAGAGGTGCAAGCTGCTCAAGCGTGAGCGAGCGTGCGGCATCTTCGGCAATCGCGGGACTTGCTGCCACCAGGCGTGCAA
This sequence comes from Coriobacteriaceae bacterium, assembly GCA_902363875.1. GTDB lineage: Bacteria > Actinomycetota > Coriobacteriia > Coriobacteriales > Coriobacteriaceae > Collinsella. Next base: position 180,484 of record CABJBO010000001.1, read on the forward strand.
ATGCTCCGCCCGAAACATGGTAGATCGCCACCGAATCGTTCTCGAGGATCTCGCCCAGAAGCTCGCAGCACTTGCGATAGATGTCGCGTGGGTTGAAGACGTCAAGCTCCTGCGTTACGGCAAAGATCTTGCCAAAGCTGTCGTGGCGACCCACGATCTGGCGCCTGTACGCGCGCTTGTCCTCGATCGCGTCATGGTAGAGCTGCGTAAGGAACGTATTGCGGTTGCGCACGAGCTCGTTTTGATCGCGCTCCGCCCTAATGGCTTCGCTGTTGCGCAGCTGCACATAGCCGCACACGGCACCCACAACAAAGTACGCGATAAACGGCAGCCAGTTGGACGGCTCGTAGAACAGGCCCTGGAAGGTATAGCCGTACAAAGTAAAGTAACTCGCAGCCAAACCCACCGACGCCAGCAGCGCCGCAACCAGGCCAAAGTCCAAGCCATACAGCGTGCCGATGAGCACCACGTAGAGCAGGCGATAATCGAGCACGTTGAGCTGGGTCGATTGGGAGAACAAGCGCTCCAGCACTTCAAAGAGCACCCAGGCGGCTGCCGTCTCCAGGCATTTGACAGGCAGCGTGCGCATTTGAATGCGGTCGATGGCCGCGCGCAAGGGGTTGACCTTCTTTGCACGGCCAGCATCCCAGCGAGCCTGAATGGTCGAGAGGTCGCGCAGCAAGTCGTAGCGCTGAAACCAGCCATAGCGCACGCGAGCGACGTCGCTGGCGGGCAGGGCGTAGCCGGCAGAATCGCCATAGGCAACTGAGAGCCCTGGGAACAGTGCCTGAAGGGCCTCGCCCACCTCACCCACCGTGTGATGGAAGGTATCGGCTACGTCGAGAGTCTCAAAGTTACCATTCCAGCTGTCGAAGATACGGCGTACCAGCACCGCAAGCTCCTCGGCACACAGCAGAGGAAACGCCGCATCCTGCGCGCCCTGCAGAGCGGCCGATCCGGTTGAGCATTCGTCGAGCATCGGCACCAAAAACGGGTCCTCCAGCGTGGCAGACGCGGTATACAGGAACGGCACGCGCAGGATCTTAGTCTGAACGCCCTCGCGAGCAGCGTAGTAGCGGCACAGGTCGTTGGCTGCGTGCGCGATAATGCCCTTGCCCGTTCGCCCCGCGGCATCGGCGGCACCCTCGGCACCCGCGGGACCTGCTATATACAACAGCTGGATCCGGCGACCCGCGCACGCACGAAAGACCGAGCGCAGCAGCTCGATATCGCCCACGGAATCGGTATGCGGGGTAAGGTAATTAGACAGGTAAACCACGCGGTCGAACTCGTAGGCCTGATCCAGGTGCTGGAGGAGCTCTTTCCACGAGGCATGGGGCGACGACTCGTCGCGGCGCGCTTCCGCTGCAGCGACGACCTTAACGTGGTCCCCAGGGAATGCCTTGGCGCAAAAGTCATCGTCAACATATGCGGTGTTGCCAACAACCAGCACCTCCATGGCGCACCCCTCCCCTAAAATCCACTTTGTTCATAGTCAAACATGCGTATTTTACGCTGTCAACGCGAGCCAGAGCACCTTTAAGGCTGTTTTAAGAACTTTTTTAGAGGATGTGGGGACATCGAGGGTAGCGCGCAGAGATGTGGTGTAAGAGGCGGGGCATGCCCCGCCTCCGCCC
>CABJBO010000002.1 GCA_902363875.1 Coriobacteriaceae bacterium
TTCCCGGTTCGACGAACAGCCGATCGTGTCAAATGTGGTCTAACAGAGCCTATCCTTTTCGTGTTTACCGCTCGTCTTGCACGGTGTCATAAACATCAGCTTTGCCTGAGGCGAGCGCGCCGTGATGGTGCGGATCAGGTAGTCGAGCGCACCGTAGAACTCGTGCACGTCCGTGCTGCCCAGCTCTCCCAGCGGCACGTTACGGCTAAAGTCGTTAACGCCGCCAAAGACGATGCAGATATCTGCCGTGTGATCGATGCCGTCCAAGCGCTCAACAAACGAATCGCTACGGTCGGCCTTGACGGCAATACGCGAACCCTTAATACCAAAGTTCTCGATCGTAGCGCCGCCCAGCAGCGCACCCAGGTGCGAGGTCCAAGAGATGTCGTTGCCTCCCCCGCCGCATCCGTTATCGCCCCAGGTGGTCGAATCGCCAAAGCAGCAGACGGTCGATTCGCTCAAGTTTTTCGTTTCCATATTCTTCTCCTCACCCGCACACCGGCGGTCATACAGGTACATACCGTTCATTCACAACATCCGAGGGGCTATGCGTGGGCGTATTCCGCAACTTGCGAATCGAGCCATTCGATATCCTCGGCAAGATGCGCCACGCCCAGGTGGTGTCCACCCGGGCAGACCTCGTGCAGAAGGTTTTCGTCCTTGCCCAGCAGCGCGTAGGCGTCGCGAACGATATCGAGCTGCTCGTCTACGTTCGCAAGCCCGCGGGCGCCGTTGAGATGGTCTTTCTCGCAGCTCTGAACCAAGAGCGGCCGTGGCGCGACAAGCGATGCAATGTCGCCCATGTCGAGCAGACGCCAGAGTCCAGGCGTGTAATTGCAGCTGCAATTGCCGTTGAGGTGCAGTAGCGAATCATCAACGCCGTACAGATAGCCCGAGACAAACGCCTTGCGCACGCGCGGGTCGAGCGCGGACAGGTACAACGTCATGTAACCGCCGCCCGAAAAACCAAAGCAGCCCAGGTCGTCCATGGCAATGTCACCGCGTGTCTCCAAGTAATCAATCAAGCGCATGTTGTCCCAGGCGTTGAGGCCCGCGACCGTAAGACCCAGCGGCTCGGCCATACGTGCTTGATTCAGACACGTACCGCGCAGGTAGCTGTTCTCGTCGTCGCCCTGACCCTTCCAGTCACGACGGTATCCCCAACCACGCGCATCGGGGCAGACGGTCACATAACCCATGCGCGCCAAACGCAGACCGTAGTCGTAATTGAACTTACGCACGGCATCGTCGACCGCCGGCACGCCCGCAACGCCGGCTATGCTTGCAGCACCCGCCCCCTGGTGACCATGCGGGCAGATATAGCAGCGCTTGAGTCCCCGCTCGTCAAGCTTGGGGCGGGACGGCTCCAACAGGTAAAACGGCATCCACACATCGTGCTCAACCTGCAGCACCGCATGAGTACGCACGATGCTGCCGGCAACCCGCACGCGATTGAGCTCACGAATCTCAATCGGGGCGCGGTCCATAAGCGAAAGACCCAAAATATCGTACAGACGAGTCCTGGTCGCAGCCTTCCATGCCTCAAAGTCTGTGGGAGTCTTGCCCGTAAATGCGGCCGAGCGCCCCTCGCGCTTCAGTCGGGCGCGCAGCGCAGGTTCGTCCTCGTAGTACGTCTCGATGTGCACGGTGCGGCCATTGGCAGATAGCCCGGCCGTCTCTACCGCATCACCGTCGCCGCCCTCGGGATCCCAACCATCCGTGCCGGCAAGCACTCGGTCACGCGCATAGCGTTCGGAATCCTGACCGGTCAGGCAATGCGCCCACGGCACCCAAGCGGCAGTATCACCCGCCGGGCCAAACAGGGCACCGCCGGCATACAGGGTGCCGTCATGTGCCGCTGGCTTATTCCAATCCCACCAACCCTCGAGTGAAATATGGGGGCCCAGCCAGCATTCGAGCAAAACGGTCTGGGCCCACTCGCGCCATGGACGACCCAGATAGACCGATCCGGGGGCAATGCCCTCATCGGCTGTAAACGAACAGCCATGAAACACAAATCCGTACGGCTCGCCCTGGGGCGTGGAGGCTGCCGTTACATACCCGTTGACATCCATATCGCGGTTGAGCGAGCGAATCTCACACCCCTCAAAGTAGGCACGCGCGCCGCCAAAGATAAAGTCGACATCGCCCTCGATCCGGCAACGTCGAAAATACTGCCGCCCCACGCGGCGCGGGGCGAACTGCTTGGGGCCTATAAAGCCGCCCGGCTTGGCCTCGCGCGGCGGCAGCGGCCCCAAAAAGAGCGTGTCCTGGTGTCCCTTAATGCAGCAGGCATCGACAACCAGGCGGTCACCATCGGCATACAGGGCAATCGCCTGGCCGACCTCGCGCCCATCACCGGCGTTGTTTTCGATTGTTAGACCCGCAAGCGTCACGTCGTCGGCATCGACCAGCACCGTGTACGTACGGAAGGTGCCGAGTCTTCCATCCTGGCCGCTACCATCTTCCGAAGGCATCTTGGCACCCAGGCCTCCCACGATACGCACGCTGTCGGCCGTCTCACCCTCGATGGTCACATGCGGACGACGGATCTCAACCCGCTCGCGGTACTCACCCGGCGCCACCAGCACACGCACCGGCACGGTCGTATCGGGCACGCACCGCTCAGCCGCCTCGAGTGCCGTCGAAATGCTGCGATACGCGCCTTCGCGTTCGAGCGATACCTCAAAGAGCTGCTCTTTACCACTCATCTGTCATTACGCTTTCTGTCACAGAACACCCACCATGCAATGCCGGCACCTATAGATTGCGTGCGACAGCCGGGCAGACCCGACCGTCGCACGCCTCAACATGCCGTATTCACTTGTGCAGGAGCACTACCCTACGCGCGGATAACCTTGTCGACGTTTTGCAGCTGCAACTCGTCGCCATCCTGACCCTCGATGCGCACGTTCTGCAGGTCGAGGACTTTCACGTTCTGCGCGATGATGCCCTGGCGCACCATGGGCTCCACGCCGCAGGCCATGGCCGGCACAAAGGGCTCGGCATCGGCGGCAAAGGTCACATGGACATCCTGGAACGTCAGGCGCGTCACCTTGCTCTCGGGAAGGCCCGTGATATAGGCCGCGGCCGCATGGCAGTTGGTGGCCTCGATATCGCAAAACGTCGTGGCGCCAAAGCCGGGCGTACGGTCGTCGACGGGCAGCGCCTCGCGAGACTGCACGTAGTCGGTCTTGCCGTCCTTGTCGCAGAAGTAGAACGAGTTGACCACGAAGGGCGTGAGCACCTTATCCATGCGAATGTGCTCGAAGGTGATGCCCTCGTTGACGGCGTCCTTGCCGCGTCCGCGGCGTGTCTTGACGCGCAGGCCGCGGTCGGTGCGCTCAAAGAGGCACTTGCTCACGGTGAGGTCCTTGATGCCGCCGGCGGCCTCGGATCCCAGCACCACGGCGCCGTGGCCGTCGTGCATGTAGCAGTGCGAGATCAGCACGTCGTGCGTGGCGGGACGGAGCTCGGGTTCAATGCCCAGTTTGCCGCTCTTGATGGCGATGCAGTCGTCGCCCACCGAGAACTGACAGCCAAGGATGCGGACAAAACCGCAGCTCTCGGGATCGAAACCGTCGGTGTTGTGGGAGTTCTTGGGACCCTCGATGGACAGGCACAGGGCATCGACGTGCTCGCACAGAATGGGATGGATATTCCACGCCGGGCTGTTGCGCACGGTAAAGCCGGCAAGACTCACGTTTTCGCACTCGGACAGGAAGATCATGCGCGGGCGGGCGATCTCGCGGCCCTCCTCGGGACGGAAGATGTTCTTAAAGTCCTTGTTCCACCAGTTGTCCTCGGCAAAATCGGTCTGGCCGTCGATGGCGCCGCGGCCATAGATGCACACGTCGTGCACGCTCAGGCCCGTAAAGGTCGAACAGTAGGTCGAGAAGCTCTCGCCCTCCCAACGGCCCAGGGGCAGCATATCGGTGCCGGCGTACCCAGCCCCCTCGTCACCCGTGACCGTGCCCGGAATGTAGGCAAGCGCGGCGCGGTCGTGGCGGGCCAGCAGCACCGCGCCCTCGGCAAGCTCGATGTTGATATTGCTCTTAAGGAAGAGGGACTTGATGCGGTAGTTGCCGGCGGGGATCAGCACGCGCCCGCCCTTGGGGCAGGCCATGATGGCAGCCTGAATGTTGGTGGTGTCATCGTGCTCGGCATCGCCCTTGGCTCCGCAGTCGCGAACGTTGATGGTAAAGGGCTCCGCCGGCGTGGTGACGCCTACGCTCAACTCGCGCTCGCCGCAGACAAAGCGGATCAGGTTGCGCTTGCCGGGAGTCAGGCCATCGACATAGGTCTCGACCGTATTCGTGGTACCGGCGGGCTCATCGTTGACAAAGATCTCCCACGTATCGGCACAGGTAAAGTAGCCGCCATCGTCGAGCTCGATAACGGCCGCGCGGGCATTGCGCCAGATAACGTTCGTCTCCATGGGTCTCTCCCTCAAATGTAATCAGAAGTTCATACTAGTCGTTTTTAAAAAAGGGCCGTACCCGCCGGTGGATCTCCGGTGGCACGGCCCTGTGGTTTGGACGATGCGCCTGCCCTACTCGGCGGGAATTACGCTGCCGTCCTGGAAGCCAACATTGTTGTGGGCGAAGCAGTCCTCGTACTTAAAGCCGGAGAGCTCCTCGCAAAGCGCCTTGACCTCGGGCTTGACGTCGGCCATCTTGCCACCCTCCTTGACACGGTGGATCTCGTCGCAAAGGATGTCGCACTGCTCCTTGTCAATCTTGATGCCGCGGGCAAGGACGGCCGCGAGCAGGAAGAAGCCGGCGCAGCCGATGAGCATGTAGCCGCAGATGTACAGAGGCACGGTGGCGGGCTGGGTCACGGCGTCGCTGTTGCCGGCGGTCTGAATGAAGCCGGAGGCAGCAAGGACGATAGCCCATACGTTGACGGCAACAGCCTGGGCGATCTGCTGGCAGAGCTGCTGTGCGGAGCTGTAGATGCCCTCGCGACGACGCAGGGTGATGAGCTCATCGACATCGGGGATGTAGTTGAGCAGAACATCGGGCAGATACTGGAAGCCAACGTAGAAGAACTTCCAGATGGCGAAGATGATGGGGTAGGCGATCATGGCGATGGCGACCGTGGAGGTGCCGTTGATCTGACCAAAGGCGAAGTAGTTGTAGGCGATGATGCACGCGGCGCAACCGACGTTTGCCAGGTACCAAGACTTGTGGAAGCCCTTCTTGGCCATGAGGGCGACCCAGATGGCGGTGCAGACGATAGCGACGACCTTGCCGGGCATCTCCATCACGGACTCGTAGGACTTAGGAATCTGCAGACAGTAGACGATGAAGAAGGACAGGCACGCAGACCAGCAGGCAGCGGCGAGCTTCGTGGAGACCTGCGCATACAGGACCTTGCGGAAGGACTTGTTGCGGAAGGTAGAGATAACGTCGATGAAAAACTTCTTGATACCCTCGCCGACGCTCTCGATCTTCTCCTGAGCGACCTCCTCGGGGGTGTGCTCCCACGTAGACAGGTACACGCAGAGCAGCGAGATTGCCATGACCGAAGCGTTAATCGTAGCAATAATGAAGTAGCTGAACGGGTTGGTCTCGCCGAAGGTGCCAAAGCCAAAGCCGACGAGTGCTGCCATCAGGAAGCCGGCGGCGTTACCAAAGAGGTGCTTGTAGCCGGTGAGGTACGTACGCTCCTTGAAGTCATCGGTCATCTCGATGGTAAGCGGCGACAGGTTGGCGGTGCAGAACGTGTACGCGACGTTGTAGATCAGGTACAACACAAAGTAGTACGGGAAACCAAACGGCGTAGCCACAAAGATGAGCGGCTCGGCGACCATCATCGGGATAGCCAGCAAGATCCAGAAACGGCGGCGGCCAAAGATGCGGCCGATCTTAGTAGCGTAGAAGTTATCGGCCACAAAGCCCATGAGCGGGCACAGAATGGCGTTGAGATAGATGGCGAACGAGCTGATCAGCGCAGCCTCGCCTGCGGACAGACCGCACTCCGTGGACAGGAACAGCACCATGTAGCTGTGCGTAAAGCTCAGGGCACCGGAGTTGAGCATGCCGCCCATACCAAAGCCCAAGCGCGTCCAGAATGTGATCTTGCGCTTTTTACCGATCTTGTTAGTCATCGAGCTCCCTCTCTTTTCTCGATTGTCTTGTAACAAGACATTGGAGTCCATACCGATGTCTGTCTGCATATCGCCCACTCGTAGGGTGAACGTTTAGCTAGATTATGCGCGATTGCATATGATAGGTGAACGTTCACTTGTATATTATCCTTGAACGGTCGTTTTTTGCCGTTAAACGGACATCTGACTTGAAAAAAATCACGATTACATGGGTATTGAGTGGGTTTAAATTTGAGGTCGATTAGGTGAACGTTTATTGTTTTCGCCGCTCCCGTACCCTCAGAAAGACACGCCCGAACAGACAGAACAAACATGGCCCCGCCGGGAACACTCCCGACGGGGCCATGGTCAATAGCGCCCTATGCGAACCCATTTACCGCTACAGGCAGACGCCGTCCTTCCAGATGCTGATCTCGTGACAGCCGCGGCGCTCGGCACTCGTAAGCTTGCCGCTCGCCGTCTCTAGCACCAGCTGGTACAGGTCGTGGGCAGCCTCGTCGAGCGTACGCTCGCCCGTGGCGACCACGCCGGCGTTAAAGTCCATCCAGTTGGCCTTGTGGTCGCACAGACGCTGGTTGGTGAACACCTTGAGTGTAGGCGCCGGTGCGCCAAACGGCGTGCCGCGGCCGGTCGAGAACAGGATTACGTGGCAGCCGGCAGCCGTCAGGGCCGTGGTGGATACCATGTCGTTACCCGGGCCGCACAGCATGTTCAGGCCATGCTTGGTAGCCTGACCGGCATACGGCAGCACGTCGACGATGGGGGCAGATCCGCCCTTTTGCACGCAGCCGCAGCTCTTGTCCTCGAGCGTGGTAATGCCGCCGTCCTTGTTGCCGGGGCTCGGGTTCTCATAGACGACCTCCCCGTGGCTGATAAAGTAGTCCTTAAAGCCGTTGAGCATGTCGGCAGCTGCGTTAAAGACGTCCTGGCTCTCACAGCGATCGAGCAGAATGCTCTCCGCGCCAAACATCTCGGGAACCTCGGTGAGCACCGACGTGCCGCCGCGGGCGACGACCATATCGCTCACGCGACCGATCGTGGGGTTGGCGGTAATGCCCGAAAGACCGTCAGAGCCGCCGCACTTAAGGCCAATGACCAGCTCGGAGGCAGGAATGGGCTCACGCTTGGCCTGCTTGGCCAGGTCGGCAAGCTCGGACAGGATCTTGTGACCCTCGACCTGCTCGTCGGCTACATCCTGGCAGGCGAGGAATCGAACGCGCTCGCGATCGAAGTCACCGAGCTCGTCGAGTACCTGCTGGTGCGTGCAGTTTTCGCAACCGAGGGACAGGAACAGCACACCCGCAGCGTTTGCGTGACGCGAGAGCGCCACCAGCAGACGGCGCGTCTGGGCATGGTCGGCACCGGTCTGCGAGCAGCCAAAGGGATGCGGGAAGTAGTAAACGCCCTCCAGCGAGCCCTCGACCAGATCCTGAGCCTGCTCGCACATGGCACGTGCGACCTCGTTGACGCAGCCGACCGTGGGGATGATCCACAGCTCGTTGCGCGTGGCGGCGCGGCCGTCAGCGCGGCGGAAACCCATAAAGGTCTCGGGCTCAACCGGCTCAACGACCGGATGCGTCGGGTTGTAAGCGTACTCGACCTCGCCCGAAAGGTTGGTCTTGACGTTATGCGTATGAAGCCACTGACCGGGCTGGATGTCGCCCGTCACGTGGCCGATAGGAAGACCGTACTTGACGACGTCCTCCCCCGCCGCAATGGCACGCACGGCCATCTTGTGGCCCTGCGGAATATCCTCCGCGGCAACGACCTCGCCCACCCCGGGAACCGCGACAGCGGTGCCCTTGGCAAGCGGCGACAGCGCGACGATCACGTTATCGGCCGGATTGATCTGGATAGTGTTCATTACAAATGGTCCTAACCCTACAGGTTGAGCAGAAGTCAGCGGGCGCCCGCCAGTTGCCCGGCGGGCGCACAGAAGGATTTAGGCCTGGGCGTTGGCAAATGCCTGCTTGGCGCCCTCGGCGCGCACAACGGCAAGCGCGTTGACGACAAACTCCTCAAGGCCGGCGATCTGCGTAAGGTCCTCGCCCCACATCTGCTCGTTGTTGAGCACGTCGTGCACCAGCTCGGCATCGTCTGCACCGGCGTGGGCGGCGTAGAAATCGAGCACGAAGGCATCGTCCTGAGCGGTGTACTCGGTGCCGTCGGCGCGGCGCAGGTGCAGGCCATCGCCCTCGCGAGCAACGAGCTCCTGCGTATAGAAGGCAATGAGCGTAGCGAGGCTCGTCGCCAGGCACTTGGGCAGGTTACCGGTCTCGGCAACATAGTCCTTGAGCGTGGGCAGGTCGCGAGCACGCCATTTGGCGGTTGAGTTGAGGCAAATGGAGAGCAGCGCGTGGTCGATAAACGGGTTGTCGAAGCGGTTCTCGACGGCGGCGGCAAAGGCCTTGCAGTCCTCGACATCCAGATCGGCGGCAAGCGTCGGGATGACCTCGTCGTAGAGCATGGTGTTCATGAAGCCACGGACGGTCTCGTCGTGCATGCAATCGCGCACGATGTCAAAGCCGGCAACCCAGGAGCCCGGAACAAAGGCAGTGTGGGCGCCGTTGAGGATGCGGACCTTGCGCTTCTTGTACGGGGTGACATCGGGGGTCACAAAGACGCCCGGCAGGCCGGCCTTCACGAAGGGCAGCTTCTCGGCAAGTGACTCGTCGCCCTGGATACCCCACATCTGGAAGGGCTCGCGCACGGCCAGGAAGGGATCTTCGTAGCCCAGGCGCTCGGCCACGGCAGCGGCCTCCTTGGGGTCGCGGATGCGGCCGGGGACGATAGTGTCGACGAGCGTGGTGCAGACGGTGCAGTCGTTGGCCATCCACTGCGAGAACTCGTCCTCCCAGCCCCAGTCGCTCACGTACTGGTTCATGATGCGCAGCAGCTCCTCGCCGTTGTGATCGATGAGTTCGCAGGCGAGCACGATGACGCCCGGCTTGCCGGCGGCCCAGCGGGTGTGGAGCACCTGGGCAAGCTTAGCGGGGAAGCTCGCGGGCGGCATGTCGTCGGCCTTGCAGGACGGATCGTAGGCAATGCCAGCCTCGGTGGTGTTGGAGACGATAATCTCCAAATCGTCGGAGACGGCGACCTCCATCATGGCGCGGTAGTCGTCCTCACGATACGGATTGAGGCAGCGGCTGCAGGCGCTGATCACACGGGACTCGTCGACCGTGTTGCCGCTCTCCTTGCCGCGCACCAGCACGGTGTACAGGTCATCCTGAGCGTTAATGCCGTCGGCAAAGCCAAAGGCACCGCTGATGGGCTGGACCATGACAACCTTGCCGTTCCAGCCGGTTGCCTCGTTGCCCATGTCAAAGAAGCGGTCGACGAAGGCGCGCAGGAAATTGCCCTCGCCAAACTGCAGAACCTTCTCGGGCGCGTCCTTGGGCAGCAGGTAGCCCTTGTAGCCGATCTTCTCGAGCGTCTCGTAGCTGATGTTCTCCATCGATGTCTCTCCTTAGATTGCTGTTAGCGTGCAGGCAAAACGGGGGCGCCGCGTGTGGCAACGGCGCTCCCGAGTTCGGTGTGATTCGATGCGGGTTTAGGCCTCGACGGCATCCAGGTCAAAGCCAAAGTAGCGGACCGCGTTGTTGTAGCTGATGTCGCGCACGATGGCTCCCAGCAGCTCCATGTCGGCGGGGTACTTGCCCTGCTCGACCCACTCGCCGATCACGCCGCACAGCACGCGACGGAAGTACTCGTGACGCGGGTAGGACAGGAAGGAGCGGGAATCGGTAAGCATGCCCACAAAGTTGCCCAGCACGCCCTCGTTAGCCAGAGCCGTAAGCTGCTCGCGCATACCGATCTCGTTGTCGTTGAACCACCAGGCAGAGCCGTTCTGGATCTTGCCGGCGGTCGGAGCCTCCTGGAAGCAGCCCATCACGGTATCGATCATGGTGTTGTCGATGGGGTTCAGGCTGTACAGGATGGTCTTGGGCAGACCCGTGGACTCCTGGATGGAGTTGAGGAAATCGGCCAGCTGGTCGGACGGCGTGTAGTTGGAGATGCAGTCGTAGCCGGTGTCGGGACCGAGCTTGGCGAACATAGCGCGGTTGTTGTCACGCTTGCAGCCAAAGTGCAGCTGCATGGCCCAGCCAAGGCGGACATACTCGCCGGCGACGAACTGCATAAAGGCCGTCTTGTACTTGAGGACCTCGTCCTCGGTAAGCGGCTCGGCGGCAAGGCCCTTGGCAAAGATAGTCTCGATCTCGTCGGCGGTAGCCGGAACGTACATAACGTAGTCGAGCGCGTGGTCGGAAGCGCGGCAGCCCAGCTCGTGGGCAACGTCGTAGCGCTTGGAGATGGCAGCCTTCATGCCCTCGAAGTCGCTGATCTCAACGCCAGCAACCTCGGAGAGATGCTTGCAGTAGTCGGCGAACTCCTGGCCACGCTCGATGCGCAGGGCGGCATCGGGGCGCATGGCGGGAACGACCTGAACGTCAAAACTGTCGTCGGCGGCAATCTTCTTGTGCCACTCAAAGCTGTCGGCGGGGTCGTCGGTAGTGCAGATCATGCGGACGTTGGACTGCTTGATGAGGTTGCGGCAGGTAAAGCTGGCCTCGGCGAGCTTGGCGTTGGCAAGGTCCCAGACCTCCTGAGCGGTTTTGCCGTTCAGGACACCCTCGTAGCCAAAGTAACGCTTAAGCTCCAGGTGGCTCCACTCAAAGACGGGGTTGCCCACGCAACGGCCTAGGGTCTCGGCCCACTTCTGAAACTTCTCGCGAGCAGGGGCATCGCCGGTAATGAAGCGCTCGTCGACGCCGTTGGCACGCATCAGGCGCCACTTGTAGTGGTCACCGCCCAGCCAAACCTCGGTGATGTTCTCAAAACGCTTGTCGTCCCAGATCTCCTTGGGAGAAATGTGGCAGTGGTAGTCAACGATGGGCATGCCCTCGGCAAAGTTGTGGAACAGCTCCTCACCGGTTTTGGTGCTCAGCAGGAAATCCTGATCGTCCATGAAGTTTTTCATCAAACAACCCCTTTGTTGGCGGAGCGGGCGCACGATGCGCTCGTTATCCTCTAGGTGAACGTTCACTATACTAATTCATTGCGACTTAAAAGGTGAACGTTCACCTAACCACCATGGGGTGAACGGTCGATTTTGCCCGTTCAACGGTTACTGGAGCCGTGACTTGTATGTATTGCGAATTGGCAGGCGTCCCCGAATACCGAACTTGAGCGCTTTGGCCAGGTGGGTCATGTTCCGCCGTGCATTTTTGGGAGTATTCAGCATCGGAGCGCACCGCGCACCGTCTTCGAAGCCCTATCTGATGCTCATATTGCGCCCAATCGGCATAAATAAATACCCCCGATGGCGAATTACGCCATCGGGGGCACTTAAAACAGTCGTCCTAACCTCTTTCGGGACACGCCATTGCTGAATACTCCAAAAAATGCACGTCGCAAGAGGGGGTACCTGACTAAACGGCTAAATTCCCGCAAGCTCGCAGTAGCGGTCGACGTTGCTGGCAAACACCATCTCCACAGCACCCTTCTGCACGGGCTCCGCCGGAGTTTTACCCCACAGCAGATACTCGCCCAAGGTCTTGGCGCCACGGTAGGCCAGGCTCACCGGGTCCTTATAGACAATATTGGTAAAGATGCCACGGCGCAAGGCCAAGGCGCTCTCGGGGAACAGGTCGTTGCCGATTACCATGACCTTGCCGGCCTTGCCGCTTGAAACAAGCGCGTCGGCGACCACCTCGGAACCAACGGCAAAAACGCTACAGATGAGCTCGGGAGCATCCGGCGTACTCAAGCGCTGCTCAAGCTCGCGCTCGAGCTGTTTGACTTGCGCATGGGCGCCGGCAAGGTCCTCAACCTGCCATGGAATATCGTGTTCGCGCAGGTAATTATGAAAGGCGCGGGCGGTCAGGTAGTGTGAATCGGTATAGGGGTCGCCCGCCAACAGGAGCACGCGGGCGTCAGCCCCAGAAGCGTGGACCAGATTTGCCGCCTGCTCTGCCATAAGACTGCCCGCCGCGGAATAGTCCGCCAGACTGGCACCCAGGCGATCGAGGTGCGGGCGGTCGCCGTCTACGAGCTCGATTGTCACGCCCGCCTCGGCAATCTGCCTCAAGAGCTCGGTCGCGCGGTCATCGCCCGGAACATAGGCAAGCAGACCATCGATCTTCTCGCCTACCTGCAGACGCTCATCAATCTGCTCGAGCGCATCGGCGTAGCCGCCCACGCCAAATTCTACGCGCTCAACCGTAATGCCCCGGTCGATGACCTCCTGCTCAAAGCGGTTGCAGCCTTCCCAAAGGTAACGGAAAAAGTACGCCCCCTCGCGCGATGCGCGGGGCAGGCAAAACACCAGGTTGATATCCTTGCGGCGCAGGCTCGAGGCACTTGTGTTGCGATGGTAGCCCATGGCCTCGGCCTTGGCATTCACCTTGGAGCGCACGGATTCGCTCACGCCGGCCTTACCCGTCAGGGCCTTGTGCACGGTATTGATGGAAACGCCAAGCTCGGCGGCAATGTCCTTCATGGTTACGCGAGCGCTCATGGGGTTACTCCGTTATAGATAAGTTGCCAATTAACAGTACAGGTAACGATACCCCAAAATCACTCTTCAACTCGCCGCGCTCGCCGCCAAATGTGCAAAGCGCCCCGCAAACGGATGCTCGCGAGGCGCTTGGATGACGGACCTTACTTGATACCGCGGCCCAAGTCTTCGGCAATTTTGTCCACGCCCTTAAGTGCGGCGCAGGTTTTTTTGTTGGAACAATGTCCCGTGCAAACGCCGCCCTGAGCGCAGTCGGCGCAGGTGCCCTTGCGATAAATGCGCACGCACACGGCGACAAACGCAATACCGATAATAGCCAGTACAACAATATCGATAGGTGCCATAGCAAGCCTCCTCTAGTTAACCATCACTTACTTTACCCCATTCTCCACCTGCCAAAAAGGGACAGGTATATTTTGGTCGGTTTTATCTGCGGAAACGCCACATCTCCCTCACCAAAAAGCCCGAGTGTCGCTGGGACACCCGGGCTCGTGGAAAGGGGCTGATCCTTATTCGGACTTAAGCGGAAACTGCAGCGGAAGCGGTGTTGGTCTCGTCCTCGTCGGTCCAAGCGTGCTTGGGCATGGGACGGAAGATCTGGAAGAGCATCGCAACCAGCAGAACGATGGCTACAACCGTCCAAATACCAAACTGGCCAAGGACAAGCAGGTTGTAGAACTGGTTGATGAACAGGCCGATCACCCAGGCAAAGGCGCACTCGTAGCCGATGGCAATCGCGGTCCACTTGCCGGAGTCCATCTGGTTGCGGATAGTGCCCATGGCGGCAAAGCACGGGGCGCACAGCAGGTTAAAGGCGCCAAAGGCAACGCAAGCGCCCATAGTCGGGAACATGCCGGCGAACGCGGTCCACAGGCTCGGGTCGGTCTCGGCGGCGTCGGCAACGGACAGCAGCGAGCCGGCGGTGGCGACGACGTTCTCCTTGGCGACAAGTCCAGAGACAGTCAGCGCGGTGGCCTGCCAGGTGCTAAAGCCGAGCGGGGCGAAGATCCAAGCGACCAGGTTGCCCAGCATGGCGAGCACGGAGTAGTCCATAAACTCCTCGGGGATGCCGTCCATCGCAGGCAGGAAGCCGAAGGAACCGTTGTAGCTACCAAAGTTGGAGAGGAACCAAACCACGACGGTGGACGCGAAGATGACCGTGCCGGCCTTCTTGATAAAGGCCCAGCAGCGCTCCCATACATGCAGCGCCCAAGAGCGGATTGCCGGGAAGTGATAGGCGGGAAGCTCCATAACGAACGGCGTCGGGCGACCGGCGAAGAGCTTGGTCTTCTTGAGCATGAGGCCCGAGGCGATGACGGCAAAGACGCCCAAGAAGTAGAACAGTGGGCTGATCCATGCGGCGGTGGTGGAAGAATCGCCGATGATGGAACCCATGAGCAGAGCGATGATCGGCAGCTTGGCGCCACAGGGAATAAACGTGGTGGTCATGACCGTCATGCGGCGGTCCTTCTCGTTCTCGATGGTCTTGGTGGCCATGACGCCGGGGACGCCGCAGCCCGAGGACACGAGCATGGGGATAAAGGACTTGCCGGACAGGCCAAAGCGGCGGAACACGCGGTCCATGATGAAGGCGACGCGGGCCATGTAGCCGCAGTCCTCCAAGAAAGACAGCATCACGAACAGCAGGAACATCTGCGGCACGAAGCCGAAGATGGCGCCCAGACCGCCGACGATACCGTCACAGACCAGCGAATCGACCAGGCCACCGTCCTCGGTGCCGCCCGCCACAAGGGCATCGTGCACCACGGTGGTAATACCCGGAACATAGGGGCCGTACTGTGCCGGGTCGACCGAGTCGGCGGCGTCACCCGCAGCCTCGACAGCTGCGTCGTAGGCGTCGCGGCCCTGGCCGAGCACATACCAGCCGTCGGTGCCAAAGAGCTGGTCGTTGGTGAAGTCGGTCACCGTGCCGCCCAAGGTAGAGACGGCAATGTAGTACACGCAGAACATGATGACCACAAAGATCGGCAGGCCCAAGATACGGTTGGTAACCACACGGTCGATCTTCTCGGAGGTGCTCATCTTGGCCGGAGCCTTGGTGAGGCACTCGTCGATGATGTGGGCAATCACGCCGTAGCGCTCGCCGGTAATGATGGACTCGGCGTCGTCGTCGCAATCCTGCTCGCACTGGGCGACCAGCTGCTCGACGCGAGCGGCCTTCTCCTTAGTGAGGTTGATGAGCTTGCAGGCGTCCGCGTCGCGCTCGAACAGCTTGACGGCGTAGTAGCGACGCTTGTTGGCGGGAACGCTCGCCGGCAGATTGTTCTCGATGTGGTCCAGAACGTCCTCGATGGAGGAATCGAACTTGTGCTCCGGCACCTGGCCCTTGGAAGCAGCGGACTTCTTGACCTGCTCGAACAGCTCGTTGATGCCCTTGTTCTTAAGGGCCGAGATCATCATGACCGGGCAGCCGAGCTTCTTGGAGAGCTTGTCCGTGTCGATCTTGTCGCCGTTCTTCTCGACCAAGTCGGCCATGTTGAGGGCGACGACCACGGGCAGGCCGGTCTCGATAACCTGAAGCGCCAGGTACAGGTTGCGCTCCAAGTTGGTGGCGTCGACCACCTGGACGACGACATCGGGCTCGCCGCTCATGAGGTAATCGCGCGAGCACTGCTCCTCGGGGCTATAGGGGGAAAGCGAGTAGATGCCGGGGAGGTCCGTGATGGTAACGTTCTTGTCGCTCAGGAGCTTGGCTTCCTTTTTCTCAACCGTGACACCGGGCCAGTTGCCAACGTAGCCGTTGGCGCCGGTGATCAGGTTGAAAAGCGTGGTCTTGCCGCAGTTGGGGTTACCCGCCAGCGCGACATGGATCTGAGAATCCGCCATTCAATCCTTCTTCCTTGTGTGCCTGCGCTGCTTTCTCCGCGCGGGCTGGATAATGTGCTTCAAAGATGCTGCATTAAGTTAGAAAAACCTAACTTTATCTGCAGAAATAACCGCGCAAAGATCCCTTACTGGACCTCGACGACGGCGGCCTCCTCCTTACGGATGGAAAGCTCGTAGCCGCGCACGTTGATCTCGACCGGATCACCGAGCGGTGCAACCTTTACGACCTTGAACGAAGTGCCCTTGATGAGCCCCAGGTCCATGAGGTGGCGGCGCAGCGCGCCCTCACCGTGAAGCTTGACGATGGTAGAGCTCTCGCCCACCTTAACGTCACCCAACGTCTTCATATTCTTTTCCCCCTTTCAGTTTTTACAGAATGCTGCGGACTAACCGACGGTCATGATATGCATGGCGACCTTGGAATCGATGCCAAAGCGTGCGCCCAGCACCGTGACGATGATGTTGGCGCCACTCGAGCTCACCACGTGGATCTCGCTGCCCTCGACAAAGCCGAGGTCCTTGAGGTGGTGCTTCATGTCCTCATTACCCTTTACACGAGACACGCGCACGGTTTCGCCCGCCTTTACCATCGAAAGCGGCATAGCCGGCATCTGCGGTCCGCAAGACATGAGTGAGCTCCTAACGTCAGTTCGTCCTCAACATCGACGCAGCAAAAGTTAACCACGTCTATGTTCGCTTTAGTAAACTAGCACGTGGTTAACTTTTTGGAAAGGGTCCCCATTTAGATTTCGAAAAAGTTTCCTATACGAAACAAAAAGGCGCGGCAAAGAGCTGTCCTTTGCCGCGCCCTGTCATGCTTAGAGCGAGAGGTTTCTGATCGATGTGACGCAGGAGGCCTCATCCACGCCCGAAACGCGGAACACGATGTCTTCGCCACATTCGCCGTAGAGAGCCATGAGCCCCATCACATCGCGGCCGTCGGTATGGCGATCGCCGATGCTGACCGATACGTCGCTACGATGCTTGGCAATAATGTCATAGAGCAGCGCAACCGGGCGGGCATGCAATCCCAACGGATCTTTAATCGTCTTTGTAAACTCGACCATGTCCCCTCCCGCGGCATCGCACATTCGGCCGGCAAACCCAACCACGTGGTAGTTATTGTAGCGTTAGATGCTTGTCGAGAGCTCCTCTGAACACCTCGTGGGCAAAAAGTGGCAAATATGAGTACTGTCACCGATTTAGTAGCAGCAAAATCGCGAGCAAAGTGCCTGCTTTGAGCGATTCGAAGAGGTTGAAAGCCGTCAAACGCCCTTTAAAGGGGGTTAGATAAATTGATTTTGAGCCCGTTTTTGCTCAGAACAGGCCGAAAAATATGACACCTCTTTTGCAACAGTACTCATATTTGGCATTTTTTGACCACGGGGTCCAAAACCATGCCCCAAAACACAAAAGGAGGGGCCTCGTAAGGCCCCTCCTTAGGAAAGGGAATCGATTTATTCCACAGCCGTAGATTAATCCTAGCCGCTACTCCATCATGTCGAGGACGGAGGGGCGAAGCTCGTTCTCGGCGGGCTCGGGATCGGTCTCGCGCAGGCGGTTGATGTAGCGGTTGTACCACATCACGGCAAGGCCCAGGAAGACAACTACACCGCCAACGTTGTAGACCAGCGTCAGCCACAGAGGCTGATCGAGCGGAATGGTGCCGCAGATAAGCACGAAGCAGAAGACAACGAGCAGGAAGGCGGCAATGACCAGACCGAAGGTGCGCGAACCCATACGGAAGTCGCGGGGCGCAGCGTCGAAGTTCTTGCGCAGCATAAAGTAGGCAAGCAGAATCAGCAGCGGCGGGAGCAGAGCGGTGGCAGCCGTCATGTTGGTGACGATCATGAGCAGGTCGTCTAGGTTGCCGGAGCCCAGGGCCGGGATGATCAGGATGGGGACGACGATGGCGAACTGCAGCCAGGCAGCGCGGGCAGGAATGCCGTGCTCGTTGAGCTCGACGATCTTGCTACCAAAGACGCCCTTGGGGATCTCGGTGAAGAAGACCTTGATGGGAGCAGAGGTCCACATCATGAGGGAGCCCAGCGTGGCGGCAAGAAGGATCAGGCCAATGACGCGCGTGGACACTTCCATGGGAATGCCAAAGTGGGCAAAGACAGCGCCGAATACGTCGAAGATACCGGTGGAGATGGCAACGCCGCCCTCGGGAATGAACAGGTTGACCAGCAGCGAAGCGCCTGCATACAGAAGGCCGATGGTCAGGCCGGCGATAACGACGGTGCGCACGAAGGCCTTGACGCCACCCTTAAGGTCGTTAAGGAACACGCCGACAGACTCAGCGCCGCCAACGCCCTGGATGATCCAGGCAAGCGTACCGAAGAAGCCCCACATAGTTGCGAAGTTGCTCGTGTCGGGAGCCATGTTAGCGGGGGTAGGAGCCGTAGCGAACTCGACGCCGCCAAAGGCAGCAGCCAGGGACAGCAAGATGAACACGGCAGTCAGGCCGAGAGCCGCGGTCGAGCCGAAGGAGGAAATGGAGCCGATCCACTTAGCACCCTTGGTCGAAACCCACGTGGCGATAGCAAAGACGACGATCTCGATAATGGTGATCCACAGCTGCGAGAGCTCGGCATTGGCACCAAAGAACACGTAGCTCGCGTAGATGATGACGTTAGGCAGGACGGACGCAAAGTAGAACAGGTTAACGAACCAGTAGCTAAATGCCGTCAGGAATGCCCAGCGACCGCCCATCGAGGTCTTGACCCAGGCGTACACGCCCGACTCGGAGTCCTTGTTAAGGCCGACGAATTCGGCGGTAACCAGGGTATAGGGGACAAAGTACAAAAGCGTAGCGAAAAAGAACGACGGCGCAGCTGCCAAGCCGATGGCCGCGTTGTTGTTGATGATGTTCTTGATACCGAACACGGCGGCGACCGTCATGCCCAGCAGAGCGAACGAACCAATCGTTCCTCGTTTTTCAGAGCTCATAAGCCCTCCCAATCATCCGTTATATCTCATCTAAAACCGTCCGGACTGCAAGCGCAATCGTGGACGGCGCACCTGCTAAGGGGAATGGGGAAAAGGGAGTCAACAAAGCCATCCCCCTTAACGGCGCGAAGCAAACGTCCAAACGGACGAATACTACTTGTTGGGGAAGGAATAACCTTCAACCGTCACGTGCAGTACCACGACGCGGGAATCCGCGGCATCGGCCACGACACGGTAGGCCTCGTCAATTTCGACGACGGCAACGCCGCCGGCGGGAATCGTCACGGTCTCCCCCGCACCCTCAAAGCGCTCGCGATCATCGATATCGCTGTAAGCACGGATGCAGGTGAGGTCTGCCTTGGGGGCAACCTCGACGGTCAGGTCGCCGTCGAGCGGAGCGAGCACGGCATGGTAGCGACGGTGACCGACCAGATCGGCGGTAGCGGCCTCGCGGGCATAGACCCACCAGTACACCAACGAGTCGCCGATGGAGTAAGCCACGTCGTGCTGCAGGTCGGCAACGCCATCGAGCGCCTGACCGGTGCGCATCCACTTCTTGACGGACTTCATCTGAGCGTCGAAATCGGCGCGCGAGTTAAAGACATGCATGACTTATGCCTCCTTAATGGGTGCCAGCGCCTGAGCCAGATCGGCAGACGTCAGCGGTCGCAGGGACACCTCAAAGCTGAAGCTCTCAAAACGGGTGCGGTAGGAATCGAGCACCTCGGAACCCCAAGAGTTCGAACCAAGGCCGAGCAGCTGGTCGTTGATATTGACCGTAACCGTGTCGCCCTTGACAAGGTCGTAGACGTGCTTGGCGTTATCTATAGCCTCGCAGCTATAGGGCCATGCCGAGAACGAGAACGGGTTGGAGGCGGCGTCGCTCGGACGCGTCACGACCAGACCGTCACCGTGGCTAGAGCGCAGGGCGACCCAACGGGTGCCCTCGCGGTTAGCACAATCCTGAGGCATAACGTAGGGCGTGAACATGTCGTCGACCGTAGTGCGGTAATGACCGACCGGGTTGGCGCGCAGCGAGTCCGGATAGTTCTCGCCCGGGCCGTGGCCATACCACTCGACGGCACGATCGCAACCGGGGACCTCGAAGGAGATGCCGATGCGCGGGATGATATCCGAGTAATCGCCGTAGGGCTCGCCGGAAACCTTGAGGTCGACGCGACCGCTCGGAAGCACGGTGTAGACGAGCTCGACGCGCATGCCGAACGCGCGGACGGGAGGAGCGATACGCTGGCTCACGGTAACGACGACCGCATTGCCATCCTGCTTCCAAGAAACCTTGCGGGTAGACGTCTGCATCACATCGATGAAGTTGTCCTTCCACAGTGAGTCATACTCCTGGGCATGGTTATCGACGAGCGGATGCCAAAAACCAACCTGGGGACCAGAGGCCATGACGTCGCGGCCGGATGCCTTCCACTCGCTCACGGTACCGTTGACTTTGCTGAAGGTCAGCTCGCCGTTGAGGGAGTGGATGCGGATCTCCTGCTCGGTCTCCTCAACCGTAAGCTCAGGACGAGCGGGGGCCACGATGGTCGGCGCCGGATGGTTTGCGATGGCAAACTGGCTAGCGCCCAGCTGGAACATCGGCTCGCACCAGACGTGAGCGGCCATGGTGTAGGCGCGCACGGTCAGCAGGGTCTCGCCCACTGCGGCCTCGCGAATCACCAGTGGCAGCTGGACGGACTCGCCGGGGGCAACCGCGCCGGGCATGAGCGTCTTGCGGCAGACCACGTCGCCGTCCACCAGGGTCTCGGCCGACAGGCAGACATCCTCGAGGGTGGTGAACCAACGCTTGTTGGTGACGGTCAGCTCGCCTGCCTCGGCGTCATAAGCCATGCGGACCGGGCAGATAACCTGGCCGTACTCGGTAAGGCCCGGACTCGGCTGCTGCCAGGGGAACACCATGCCATCGATGCAGAAGTTGCTGTTGTTGGGGTAATCGCCGTTGTCGCCACCATACATATCGTAGGCAACGCCGTCCTCGGTCACAGCAGCCAAACCGTGGTCGCACCATTCCCAAATGAACTGGCCCTGGATGCAATCCCAACGATCGAAGACCTCCTGGTACTCGGACAGGCCTCCGGGACCATTGCCCATGGAGTGACCGTACTCACAGTTGATGCGCGGCTTGGGGAATGGGTGCTCGCCAAAGTCGTTCATCTGCGAAACACGGGAGTACATCGTGGAGATAACGTCGACGGTATCGGCGTTGCGGTCCTCCTCATAATGGACCGGACGATCATCGAGCTCGTGAGCCTTGGCGTACATCGCGCGGATGTTGCAGCCATAGCCGCTCTCGTTGCCCATCGACCACATAATGATGCAGGCGTGGTTGCGCTCCTGCATCACCAGGCGCTCAATGCGGTCGACGTAGGCCGGCTCCCATGCCGGATCGTCGGTGACCAGGGCGATGTTGCCGATATTCTCGAAGCCGTGGCTCTCCATATCGGTCTCGGCGACCAGCATGATGCCATACTCATCACACAGCTCGTAGAAGCGCGGGTCATTGGCATAGTGAGAGGTGCGCACCGCGTTGATGTTGTGCCGCTTCATGAGCTCCAGGTCGCGGCGCATGCGATCGAGGCCCACGGCGCGGCCCTTGTGATCGTCGTGATCGTGGCGGTTGACGCCATGCATCTTAAAGTAGGTGCCGTTGAGGTAGATATGATTGCCCTCGACCGTCACCTCGGCAAGACCCTGGCGATGCGGAACGTACTCGCTGGCCTCGTCGCCATCGTAGACCTCAAACGTAAGGTCATAGAGGAAGGGGTCCTCGGGATTCCAGAAGTGGGCATCGGCAACGCTGCACTCGGCATGGCCGTCGACGCACTCACCCGTAGCCACCACGTTTCCGCCATCGCTGAGCGTATACACAACGCGGGTAGCGCCCTCGGCCACCGTATCGAGCGTGATCAGAGCGGCATCGCCCTCGCGGTGCGTGCGGAACCTAAAGTCGACCAGGTGCGCGGCGGGACGCTGCATAAGGTACACATCGCGGAAGATGCCCGAGGCCCACCACATGTCCTGATCCTCGATATAGCTGCCATCACTGTACTGCAGAGCCTTGACCGCAAACAGGTTATCGCCCTCGACGAGCGCGTCGGTCACGTCAAACTCGGCAGACAGGCGCGAACCCTTGGTCATGCCGATAAACTGACCGTTGACGTACAGCTCACCATAGCTCTCGATGCCGTCAAAGCGAATGATCTCGCGAGCGCCGGCAGGCACGGCGGGAAGGTTGACGATGCGCTGGTAGACGCCCGTGGGGTCGTCGGAGGGAACGAACGGCTGATCCACCGGGAACGGGAAACCCTCGTCGGTGTAGGCAAGGTTGCCATAGCCATCCACCTGCCACAGGTGCGGAACCTCCACGTGATCCCACTCGGGCTCGTACGTGGAGAGCTCCTCGTTGGAAACGGCAGCAGGCCCCTCAAAGAGGCGGAACTGCCACGAGCCGGACAGCTGGACAAACCCGCGCGACAGCTCGCGGCTGTACGTAGCGGCGAGATCGGCGGTCTCGTAACCCATAAAGTACGCATGGGGTGCCAGGCGGTTCCTGTGGGTGAGCGCTTGGTTTTCCCAATCGTTAATGGCGTCCATGGTGATGCTCCTTCGTCATCGTAGTGATTCTTGTGCAACCGGTTGTCCTTATCTTACGGGCGATGCAAAAAATTGTGCAACCGGTTGTCCGCTGAACGGTCGATTTGGTCGGATTAACGGTGCAACCGGTTGTACAGCTGCGACACTTATGTCACCCTGAGTATCGAAACTCAGCGCAAAACATCGTTCTTAAGCTCGTAGGCAACCGCCACGCCCGCTGATATCTCACCCACACGAGACGTATTCGATTGCGGCTTGGTTGCAAAACGACACCTGTCACCGGATATCATGAACGCTGTTCAGGTGCACTATAGTAAGCTGTATCCGCACCAGCCCGTATCAGTGACAACATCGACCGCATTTTCCAGGAGACGCCATGACCCAACCAGTTCGCACCGCACCTACGCTTGCCGAGGTTGCCGCAGCTGCCGGCGTGTCGCGCTCCACGGCATCGCGCGCCCTCAACGATTCGCCCCGCATTAGCGAGGAAACCAAAAAGCGCGTCCGTGCGGCGGCCAAGAAAGTCAATTTTGTCCCCAATGCCCGTGGCCGAGCGCTCGCTGTCGGGCGCACGGAAATCATCGCCGTGCTCGTGACCGAGCCCCTGAGTGAACTCTTCAGCGACCCCACCTATAGCGAGTTTTTGAGCGGTATTACCGAGGAACTGTCGGAGTCGTCCTATCTGCCCGTTATCTTGCAGGCGTCTTCTACGCATGAGCGCAACCGCGCACGCGAGCACTTTGAGCGCCGCTCGTTCGACGCCGTGATCGACGTCTCCCCCTACAAGGGCAGCGAGCTGCTCGAGGTGCTGCGCGAGCTGGGCGTACCCACCGTGTTGTGCGGCCAGCTCGAGGGCCACCCCTATCGCGATGTGTTCTCGACGGTCTACTCTGACGACGAAGAGGGCGGACGCTTTGCGGCACACGCCATGAAGGAGCGCGGGCGCAAAGATATCGTCGCCGTGTTGGGACCGCAAGACAACCCCGCTGTTGTCGACCGCCTGCGCGGCTACCGCGCCGTCTTGGGCGAAGACCTCCCAGACGCAAACGTTATCTATACCGGCTGGAACAGCGGAGACGGCTATCAGGCCATGCGCCAGATCCTCGCGCGCAAGATTGCTTTCGATGGCGTGCTCTGCGGATCGGACCGTATCGCGGCTGGCGTCATCACCGCACTCAACGAGGCAGGCCTATCTGTTCCGGCGGAAGTTTCTGTCGTCGGCTTCGACGATCACGAGATTGCGACGCGCTGCGTCCCCGCACTCACGACCGTCCGCCAGCCCCTGCGCGAAGAAGGCCACATGGCCGCCAACATTGCGCTCGACATGATCAAGGGTGCCGAGCCCACCACCACCGTCATGCACATGCAGCTCGTTCAGAGAGACTCGCTGTAGGAAACTGGGCCGGGCTTTCCGCCAGACAGTTGCTGTGGAAAGCCCGGCCCGTTTTGAGCGCTCATTCTGGGGCACAGTTTCCGTTAGACAGCTCAACCGGAAACTGTGTCCCATTATTTTGCCGAATTCTGGGTCGCGCTTTCCCAGAGGACCCCCTTTGGGAAAGCGCGACCCGTTCTGGACGCAGATTCCGGGACGCACTTTCCGCGACGCCCGGTCATCCCATGCCCTCACAATCTCGGCGCATAAAAAACGAGGGAAGGCACGCGTCCTTCCCTCGTTGCGGGCAATATGTAGCCGCTCGCTTACATCAGGCGCAGGCTGACATCCTTGAGCTGGGCGCCGGAAACGGCACTCGGAGCGCCCGACATAAGGTCGGAGCCGCTGGCCGTCTTGGGGAACGCCATGACGTCGCGGATGGAGTCGGAACCGGTGAGCAGCATGCACACGCGATCCAGACCCAGAGCGAAACCGCCCATCGGGGGTGCACCAAACTTGAGCGCCTCCATGAGGAAGCCAAACTGCGACTCGGCGCGCTCCTCGGTAAAGCCCAGGAGCTTGAGCATGGACATCTGCATCTCGGCGTTGTGGATACGCATACCGCCGCCGCCGGCCTCAAAGCCGTCCATGACAAAGTCGTAGGTGCACGAACCGGCTGCCAGCGGGTCGGCCTCGATCTTGGCGATGTCGGTCTCGGTCGGCAGGGTGAAGGGCTGGTGCTCGGCAGCGTAAGCCTTGCGATCCTCGTCCCAGTGGAACAGCGGGAAGTTGACGACCCACAGGAAGTCGTGGCCCTCGCGCTTGATCTCGAGCGCATTGGCCATGTGGGAACGCATGCCGCCCAGGATCTCGTCGGAGAGCAGGCGCGGACCGGCGGCGAACATCACAAGGTCGCCGGGCTCGACGCCCATGCGCTCGCGCAGAGCCGCCATCTCCTCGTCCGAGAAGAACTTGACGATGGGGCTGTTGATGGAGCCGTCCTCGCGGAATGCGATCCAGGCCAGGCCCTTGGCGCCAAACGTGGAGGCCACACCGGCGAGCTTATCGATCTTGGCGCGAGCCCAGGCACCGGCGCCCTTGGCGTTGATGGCCTTGACGACGGAGCCCTCCTCGTTTGCGGCAGTCGCAAAGACCTTGAACTTGGAGTTGGCAAAGATGTCGGTCAGGTCGACCAGGTGCATGCCATAGCGGGTATCGGGCTTGTCAGAGCCATAGGTGTCCATGGCTTCCCAATAGTCCATGCGGCGCAGCGGCGTGGGCATCTCGACACCCATGCGGCCGAAGGCGTCGGCCAGGACCTCCTCGAGCGCGCTCATAACGTCGTTCTGGTCCACGAAGGACATCTCGATATCGACCTGGGTGAACTCGGGCTGACGGTCGGCACGCAAGTCCTCGTCGCGGAAGCACTTGGCAACCTGGTAGTAGCGCTCGACGCCACCGACCATAAGCAGCTGCTTCAGGAGCTGAGGGGACTGCGGCAGGGCGTAGAAGTTGCCCGGCTGGATGCGGCTGGGAACGATGAAGTCGCGGGCGCCCTCGGGCGTGGACTTGAACAGGGAGGGCGTCTCGACCTCCATGAACTCACGGTTGTGCAGCGCCTCGCGAATGGCAAAGGTAAAGTCGGAGCGCAGCTTGAGGTTGGCCATCATCTCGGGACGACGGAGGTCCAGATAGCGATAGCGCAGACGGGTGTCCTCGCTGGTCTCGATGCCGTCCTCAATCTGGAACGGCGGGGTGACGGATGTGTTGAGCACCTCGGCGTGGTCGGTCAGGACCTCGATCTCGCCGGTCGCGAGCTTGGTGTTGGTGGTCTCCTCGCCACGGGCGCGCACGACGCCGTGAATCTTGATGGGCCACTCGGGACGCATGGTCTCGGCGATCTTAAAGGCGTCGCCGTCGGAGTGCTCGGGGTCGAAGGTGAGCTGCGTGATGCCCTCGCGGTCGCGAAGGTCGCAGAAGATAAGGCCGCCGTGGTCGCGGCGACGGCTCACCCAACCGGTGAGGGTGACCTCTTCGCCCACGTTCTCGCGGCGAAGCTCGCCGCAGGTACGGGTGTGCATGGAATGCTCGTCGATGGGACGGGTCTGGCTCATACCAGTGATCCTCCTTTATGGATCTGTGCCGCCCCGTGTCGTTCCGGGCGGCGTCGTACAGATTTGCCCAGCCTGCGTAAACCGCGCAGCCAGACATGGCGTTCTATCTTATCGCACTCGCGTCGATGTGCCGCGAAAAAGTGGCTCCTGCCCAAAGACTTGACGGAGACGAAACAATTGACGCGCCGTGACACCCGCCCGCGCTCGTCACGTGCGACAATGTGCCCCAATACAACTGCACTTGGAAAGGCCCGCCATGACTGCACGCCTCATCGTTATGGATATCGACTCCACGCTCATCAACCAGGAGGTCATCGACCTGTTGGGCGAGGAAGCCGGCGTGGGCAAGCAAGTGGCGCAGATCACCGAGCGCGCCATGCGCGGCGAGCTTGACTTTAAGCAAGCGCTCGAGGAGCGCGTGGGGCTGCTTGCCGGCTTGGACGAGAGCGTGTTCGAGCGCACCTTTGAGCGCGTGACGTTTACCCCCGGCGCGCTGGAGCTTGTGCGCTCGGCGCACAGCAAGGGCTGGAAGGTCGGCGTCGTAAGTGGCGGCTTCCACGAGGTTGCCGACAAGATCGTGGCCGCCGCGGGAATCGACTTTTGCCTGGCCAACCGTCTGGAGGTCGTAGGCGGCAAGCTCACCGGTAAGTTGGCTGCCGACATTGTGACCAAGGAGTCCAAGCTCATCCAGCTGCTGGACTGGGCAGTTGAGTGCGGCGTCGACATGGCCCACACCGTCGCGATCGGCGACGGTGCCAACGACATCCCCATGATTCAGGCCGCGGGCACGGGCATCGCGTTTTGTGCCAAGCCCAAGACGCGCGAGGCCGCCCCGTTTGCCATCGACGAGCGCAATCTGATGCTCGCCATGGACATCATCCTGCGTGACTAGTCAATCCATCTAACAAGTGAATCAGTCTGTCCTATAGTTTCCGAACAATTTTGTCTTAATGTTCGGAAACATACCCTTTGAGTGCTAGACTTTGCGCCGTCGAAGGGAACATATATGGATAAGCGAGATCTTGAGCAGTTACTGAGCGATGTTGCCGGCGGGGCAGTCACCCCGGCCGTCGCCCTCACGCGCATCCAGACGGCTCCGACCGCCGATTTGGGCTTTGCGCAGCTCGATCTTTCGCGCGGGGTGCGCCAGGGAGCCGGCGAGGTTGTCTACGGTGCCGGTAAAACCGCCGATCAGATTGCCGCCATTATCAAAGCGCTGCGCGATGCCGGCCAGGAGCGCATCCTGGTCACGCGCCTGGACGCCAAAAAGGCCGCCCGCACCTCGGAGCTTCTCGGCAACGGCATCGACCTGGGATATGTCCCGGACGCGCAGCTCGCCCTCGTGGGCGGCAAGCCCTCCCCTACCGGCAACGGACGCATCGTTGTCGCCTGCGCCGGCACGAGCGACCTGCCCGTCGCCGAGGAAGCCGCGTTGACGGCCGAGTTCTATGGCAACGAAGTCGATCGCCTTTACGACGTGGGCGTCGCCGGGCTGCACCGCCTGCTTGCGCATGCCGAGGAACTTGCCCAGGCGCAGGTGGTCATCGCCATCGCCGGCATGGAAGGCGCCCTGGCGAGCGTCATCGGCGGCCTGGTGAGTTGCCCGGTCATCGCCGTTCCCACCAGCGTGGGCTACGGCGCGAACTTTGGTGGCGTGGCCGCGCTGCTCGCCATGCTCAACTCCTGCGCCAGCGGCGTCTCGGTCGTCAATATCGACAACGGCTTTGGTGCCGCCTACCAGGCAAGTCTTATCAATCATCTGAGCGCCGGCACGCCCTGCGCCCGCTAAGGAGCATCCCATGTCCAACCATCAGCACACGCTTATCATCGACGGCACCTCGGGCATCAGCGGCGATATGACCGTTGCGGCCCTGCTCGACCTGGATGCCAGTGAGGAGCAGCTGCGCGAACAGCTCGCCACGCTGCCGGTCGATGGCTTTTCGATCGCCGTCACGCGCGTAAACAAGCACGGCATCGACGCCTGCGACTTTGACGTTCAGCTGGCAGAGGAGCTCGAGAACCACGACCACGATATGGCCTGGCTCTACGGCAACGAAGCAGCTGTCGAGCATATGCATGAGCATGAGCACCACCATCATCATGACCATGACGAGCATGAGCACGAGCACACACACGACCATGACCATGAGATCCACGGCCATGGCCACGAGGGGCATCATCACGCCCACCACCATCACCACCGGTCTTTGGCGGACGTCACCGCCATTATCGATGGCTCGCAGCTAAGCGATGGCGCCAAGCGTCGCGCCCTCGCCATCTTTACCGCACTCGCCGCTGCCGAGGCCAAGGCTCACGGCAAAACGCCCGAGACCGTCATGTTCCACGAGGTGGGCGCCATCGACTCCATCGTCGACGTCTGCTCTGTCGCCATCTGCCTCGATGACCTGGGCATTGAGGACATCGTGGTCGAGTCGCTCTCCGAGGGCCACGGAACCATCCGCTGTGCACACGGCCTCATGCCCATTCCCGTCCCCGCTGTCGTCAACCTGTGCCAGGCGGGCAATATCGCTCTCACGCCTGCACCGGTCGCTGGCGAGCTCGTAACGCCCACAGGCGCCGCCATCGTCACCGCCCTGCGTACGTCCGACCAACTGCCCTCACGCTACCGCATCGAAGCTGTCGGCTACGGCGCCGGCAAACGCCCCTACGAGGGTTGCTCCGGCACGCTCCGCTGCCTGCTCGTTCACGCGGACGCATAGCCATGGATGCCCGCAAGGCAAAAAGCCGCGCCGCCATCGTTGCGGCGTTCTCCGAGCTCCTGCGCGAGGAAGATTACGGCAAGATCACCGTCGGCGACATCATCGCTCGCGCTCACGTAGGCCGCGCGACATTCTACGGTCTCTTTAAGAGCAAAGACGACCTACTGTCCGAACTCGTGAGCGACATCTGCACCCACGCTCTTGACGACGATGGCACACCGCTCGACGACCCACTCGTGCAGGTCGAGCATATCCTCAACAATCTCTGGGAACGCCGCCAGGGCGTTCGAGCCCTCGTAGCCGGCGCCGGCTCACGCGTCTTCGCCGACTGCTTACGCAAGACCATCATGTCACGAGCAGCCGAAACCGTCCCCACCGACCCAAACGGCCCCGCCGCCACCATGGACCGAAGCTTCCTACTACACCACATAGCCTCAAGCTTCGTAGGAATGGTCCAATGGTGGGCCTGGCACAACTTCCAAGCCAACAAATCCAACGTAGCCAAAGACTACCTCTCAGCCATACAGCCCCTCTTCAGCTAAGTAAGAAGCTCATCCCAAAGCATCACCCCAACCTAGGGCGCCACGCATCCCAAAGTGTCAACAACAGCTCAACGCCCCTATCAGCAACAAGCCCCTCCCATCCAAATTCAGATATATGTTGGGTTGCTTGCTCGAGCGCAGCAAAGATCCCGCAGCTGGCCGCATGGGGTAACTTCCCAGCGCATTCCGCAGGACGCAAAAAGGCTCGCCGCACGAAGTGCGCAGCGAGCCTTTTTGCATGTCCGAGGACGCGCTGGGAAGTTACCCCATGCGGCCAGCGGACAACTATGTAGCCTTCGACTAGAACATGCCCAAGAAACCATGCACAAACAGCGCGGCCACAATAGCACCGACAAACGGCGCGATGCCAGGAACAAGCAGACCATACTTCCAGTTGTTGTCAGCCTTGTTCTTAATCGGCAGCACCTGATAAGCAAGGCGGGGACCAAGGTCACGTGCCTGGTTCATAGCGAAGCCGGTGATGCCGCCCATGCCCATGCCAACGGCCCAGACAATCAGGCCGACGCAGATGGCGAGCATCAAAACGTCCTCACCAGCACGGCTAGCAGCAGCAAGGATGGCGCTAATGAACACAAAGGTGCAGATTGCCTCGCAGAAGAAGTTGCGGGCATAGTTCGTACCCTCGGTGGTGGGGTTGGTCGAGAAGATGTTGCGCTGGGCAATGGGATCGACGACACCCTCGGAAGCCTTGAACTCATCGGCATACATAAACCAAGCGATCACGGCACCCACAAAGCCGCCGAGCATATCGGCAAGCATGAAGGGGATGCAGTTGCCCCACGGCACCAGACCGACGATGCACTGGGCAAGCACCATAGCGGGGTTCATGCACACGGCGCCGCCAAAGACAAACAGGCAGACCGAGATGCCAAAAGACCAGGTGGTGATGGCAAACATATGGCCGGAGCCCTGATACTTGGTGCCTTTGAGCACGGTATCGCAGTGCACGCCCACGCCAAAGACGATCATGAGGGCCGTCGCGCCGAATTCGCAGAGGAGTTTGGTAAGCATAAAACCTTATCTTTCTTGTCGGTTATAAACGATTCGTTTAAGCCGCGCACTAGTGCTGCGCGACGACAACACCCAGGCCATCGGGGATGACGGCGACCTTGGCGTCGGCACCCTTCATCTCAAAGGCGAGCTTGAGCGCCTCCTCGAGGGTGTTGACCGGCGTCATGTGCATATCCTTGAGCATCTGGTGATCGCACAGGTCGGTGACCATGATCACGGGGTGATGCGCCAGGATGCGGGCAAAGATCTGGCTCGTCCACTGATCGGGCAGGGTCTCGTCCTTAGGACGATCGATACAGGCGCGCTCAAACTCTGCCGGATCGTTGTCGGCGATGTTGTGATAGAAGCCCTCGCCGCCGTGACCGTCGGCACAACCGGCGACGTCGATGATCACGCCGCCCTCGGGAAGCGTGGCCTCGGCAGCGCACATGCCCTTCACAGCCTGATAGATGTTCTGATCGAGGGGGTAGCCGCCGTTAGTGGTAATGGCGATCTCGCACTCGACGGGCTCAACGCCGGCAAGGCTCTTCACGAACTCGCAGCCAGCCTCGTGCGCCTTGTGGATGTCGCCGGCAAAGGAGCCAATGACCTCGTGCTTGCCGTTGAGCACCACGTTGAGCACAAAGGCAAGGTGAGCCATCTCGGCGGCGGCAAACATGTCCTCGCTCACGTGGTTGTGGCACAGGTTGCCGGCACGCGAGTGGGAATCGTTCACAAACTGACCGTTGTGGTTGTACATGATGGTCTTGTAGCTGGCGATGCCAGGCAGGACGGACTTGCGGCTACCAGAGAAACCGGCAAAGAAGTGCGGCTCAATAAAGCCCTCGGCAAGCAGCAGATCGCAATCGGCCGCAATCTTGTTGATGATGCACTCGCCACCAGAAGGCAGGGTGCCGATCTTTTTCATCATGCTGTCGTCGGTCGCGACATGCATAACGATTTCCTCGTTGGCAACGATGTCCTCGCCATACTTATTGACGAGCTCCTCGTGCGTCGACGGACGGTGCATACCCGTAGCAACCAAAATACGCACACGGGCCTCGGGCGCAGCGGCATGAATGTGATGCAGCAGAATAGGCATCGTCACACGCGAAGGAACGGGACGCGTATGGTCAGAGCTGATAATTACGATATCCTTTTTGCCAGCACAAAGCTCCTCGAGCGAAGGCGAGCCATAAGGGTTGGCAAGCGACTCCTCTACCAGCTCTTCCTGCGATTTTGTAGTCTTAAACTCGTTTTGATGACCTTCCATCACACCCGCGAAGTTCTTGTCCTCGAGCTCCAGATGCAACGTCTTGTGGTCAAACGGTAGTTCACATTCAAACATTGACGAGCGCCCTCTTCCTTTCAACTGACACACTAGTCAAACCGTTGGAAGGATACGCCGCTCACCGAAAAACACCACCGTCCACCGACTCATTAACACAACGTTCATATTTGACCCATAACAAAACGGCCGTGGTCCCAATGAGGACCGCGGGCGCTACAGTCGCAAGGCGAGAAGCGCCAAACGCGCCGCCGAGACAGACCCCATCCAAAACGCGCGAAGCGCGCTATCTTTTCCCCAGCAGTAATCCGCCGAAGACCGGACATCGTAGGGCCCCATCAGTTTACTTTTAGGCACACTCCGCAGGACGCAAGAAGCCCTCGCCGCACGAAGTGCGCAGCGAGGGCTTCTTGCATGTCCGAGGACGTGCCTAAAAGTAAACTGATGGCGGACCCGGACGACTACAGGGTTATCGATTACCCCGTGTTCTGCAATCCTGCCGAGACGCCGGTCACAGTCGAAAGAATCAGGCTCATGTACTCGGCCTTCTTCTCCTCGGCCATCTCGTCCTGGTTCATACGCACCTCGCGAAGGGCGCGGACCTGAGCGATGGACAGGGCGTCGACATAGGGGTTACGCACGCGAACGGCGCAGCCAAGCACGCGACGGCGCTGTAGCGGCCACTCGTCACCGACGATGGCAAGGACCCACTTACGCGTGAGCTGCATCTCGGTGAAGACCTTCTTGGACAGATCCTGGCGATCGCCCAGGTGCAGATACATCTTGGCGATGCGCTGGTCGGTCTTAGCGATCGACATCTCGATGTTGTCGATGAACGTGCGGAAGAACGGCCACTCCTGGTAGGCAGCCTTGAGCTGGTCAAGATCGCCCAGCTGCTCGCAGGCGGTACCCAGACCGTACCAAGCGGCCAGGTTAATGCGAGCCTGGCTCCAGCTGAAAATCCACGGAATGGTACGCAGGTCGTCGAGCGACTTGGCACCCAGACCGCGCTTGGCCGGGCGCGAGCCGATCGGCAGCAGACCG
This sequence comes from Coriobacteriaceae bacterium, assembly GCA_902363875.1. Taxonomy (GTDB): domain Bacteria; phylum Actinomycetota; class Coriobacteriia; order Coriobacteriales; family Coriobacteriaceae; genus Collinsella. The sequence goes on from CABJBO010000002.1 coordinate 32,144, forward strand.
ACCTCGGTCAGCGGCGTCACGGTCGAGAACCACGGTGTAAAGTCCTCGGTGTTCAGCAGATCCAGATAGCGCTCGTGGCTTGCAGCGTTGAGCTTCTCGGCCATATCCCAGAACTTCTGCGTGGTCTCGGTGTTGGTCTTCTCGACGCTCGGGGCCGACTGCAAAAGCGTTGCAGCGGCAACGGACTCAACATGGCGCTGAGCCAGCGTGCGGTTACCGTAACGGGCAAAGATGACCTCGCCCTGCTCGGTGAGCTTAAAGAAGCAGTTGACCGAACCCTTGGGCTGCGCCAGCACGGCCTTGTTGGCCGGGCCGCCACCACGGCCCACGGCACCGCCGCGACCGTGCATGAGCACCAGATCGATATCGTTCTTCTCGGCCCACTTGGCAATACGCTCCTGTGCGGAGTGCAGCGCGAGCATAGCCGTGGTAGGACCGGCATCCTTGGAGGAGTCGGAATAGCCCAGCATGACCTCCATGCGACGGTTGGTCTGGGCAAGGCGCTTTTGCACCACGGGCAGCGTAAGCATCTGGTCGAGCACGTCGACGCAGCCCTCGAGGTCCTCGAGCTGCTCGAACAGCGGGATCACGTCGAGCTCGGGGACATCCTCCTCATGCGCAAAGGACAGGTGGGCAAGCTCAAAGACGTCGGCCACATGCTGGGCGCTCTTGGTGAACGAGATGATGTAGCGGTGCGCCATCTTCTTGCCGTAACGCTTTTGGATGGAGCCGATAGCGCGGAAGGTATCGATGACCTCGCGCGTCATGGGCTGCAGATCACCATGGATACCGTTCTCGTGGATATCCTTGAGGGCGCGGGCGTGCACCACGGAGTGCTGACGGAACTCCATCTCGACCATGTGGAAGCCGAAGGACTCGACCTGCCAGATGATGGTCTGGACCGGGCCGTAGGCAGCACGGACGGCACCGCAGGCGGCCAGCGAGCGCTGGACGACGCGCAGGTCCTCCAGGAACTCATCGGCGCTGTGGTACATGGTGTCGGTGATGCGACGCACGGTGGCGTTGAGTCGGTCGGCCATGACGAGCATGACGGCGCGATGCGGCTCGTGCTCGGAGATTAGTTCAGCACGTGCGGTGTACTGAGTGCTCATCTCGACCTGATGGTTCCACAGGTTGATGAGCTCGGCAGACGGCTTGCTGTAGGTGGCCTCGAGCGTGAGGTTGCGGCCGATGCGGCGGCACTTGTCCTCGAGCTTGAGCACCATATGGGTGAAATACTTGGCAGCGACCTCGCGGCTCACCTTGGCGGTGACGTTGGGGTTACCGTCGCGGTCGGAACCGATCCAGCTGCCGGGGTGGAAGAACGCCGGGCACAGCGGCGGCACGGTGCCGGCCTTATCGCCCAGCACCCAGTCATCAAAACGACGATAGATGACGGGAATAACGTCGAACAGCGTGTTATCGAAGATGTCGATGATGGTATCGGCTTCCTCGACCGGCGTGGGTTTCTTGAGCGCGATGGGGCTCGTACGCACCAGGGCGTCGATCTCCTGCAGCATATGGCGCTCGTTCTCCACCAGGTCGGAACCGCCCAGACGCGGACGCTCCTCCAGCAGGTTGGAGATACGGCGAATCTTGCCCTCGACGGCCTTACGACGGGCCTCGGTGGGATGTGCGGTAAAGACAGGGTGGAACTCGAGCTTGCCGAGCAGCTCGTTGGCGCCCTCGACACCCATCTCGTTTACCAACTGGTGATAGGCGACGGTGAGTTCGTTGGCAGGATCGACCTCGGTATCGGTCGATGCGCCGGCCTCGCGCTCGCGCAGCTGCGCCACACGGTAATTCTCCTCCGACAGGTTTGCCAGATGGAAGAAGCTCGTAAAGGCGCGGACGATAACCTGCTGTTTATCGAGCGGCAGGCTGTCGATCATATCGACAACCTCGCGAAACGCCACGGCGGTGGGCTCGTCGGCAGTGGGCACGCCCTGCTCGTCGACGGACTCGTCGGCAGCACGGCTACCGGGGTTGCCGGCATTGGCCACAATCTCGGCTGTCAAAATCTTGTCGAACAGGTCCGCGATCTCGGGATCATACTCGCTAAGCACACGGCGCTCCAGGCGCAAGAACAGCGCCAGATTGTCGCGCAGCTCCTCGGGGATCTCGATCTCGGCGAGACGCTCCTTGGATTCGGCATTCGAGCCGATTCGGTTAACGAGGCGGTTGACCACGGCAGCGACGCGCGCCGCGGCTTCGGGTACAGACTGGTTGCTTAGGTTCTCAGCCACGTTTCCTCCCATTCCTCCTTCTATGCACGTAACATGCGGTATTCATTATAGGCGCTTGCGAAATACTTTCGATACTGATTGCGCTTTACCACACAAAAGTATTTTCTGCATTGCAAGGGTTTTGCTCTAAATGGTCGTATTTCTCGGTGGACGGCATACACAAACGGGGGCATTCCGCATAAATGCGAAACACCCCCGTAACAATCGCTCGCAATGGACGGGACACTCAAGCGGGTCCGCAGCTCAAAATGATGCGCTACAGGCGCTCGCGAACCGCCTCGACGACGTTGGCCAGATCGGCAAGGACCTCTTCATGGCTCTCCATGTCGCGCACCTTGACCTTGCCGGCGGCAAGCTCGTCGCCACCCAGGACCAAAATGAGCTTGGCGCCAACCTTGTCGGCCTGCTTGAACTGAGCTTTGAGCGAACGACCCTGGTAGTCGGCCTCGGTCACGATGCCAGCGGCGCGAAGCTCCTGCGTGATGGCAAAGACGTTCTGACGCAGCTCCTTGCCGGCATTGGCAACGTAGACGCACGGGGCCTCCTCGGCACCCAAGTCGTTACCAAAGGCCTGCAGGGCCAGCAGGGCGCGCTCAAAACCGACGGCAAAGCCGACGCCCGCCGTGGGCTTGCCACCCTCGAGCTCGACCAGGCCGTCGTAGCGGCCGCCGCCACCGATGGAGCCGACGCCGGCACCGGGAGCCTCGACCTCAAAGACGGTGCGGGTGTAGTAGTCCAGACCACGCACCAGTGTGGGATCCTCGACATACTCGATACCGGCGGCATCCAGATAGCGCTTGACCTGCTCGTAGTGCTCGCGGCACTCGTCGCACAGGTTGTCGCCCATCAGCGGCGCGTCGGCCATGATCTCGCGGCAGTGGTCGTTCTTGCAGTCGAAGGCACGCAGCGGGTTGAGCTCGGCGCGCTCGCGGCACTCATCGCACATCTCGTCTGCGTGATCGAGGATGAACTGCTTAACCTGCTCGCGGTAAACCGGACGGCACTGGGCGTCACCCATCGAGTTAATGAGCAGACGGAGCTTGGAAAGATCGAAGCCCAGGCGCTTGTAGAACTCCATGAGCATGATGATGCACTCGGCGTCTGCCGCCGGATCGGGAGCGCCGAGCCACTCGATACCCACCTGGTGGAACTGGCGCAGGCGACCCTTCTGGGGACGCTCGCCACGGAACATGGCCTCGGCGTAGTAAGCCTTAAACGGCGTGGAGCCCTGGGGCACCAGGTTGTTCTCCACGACTGCGCGCACCACACCGGCCGTGCCCTCGGGACGAAGCGCCAGGCGCTGCTTGGGCTTGAGTTTTGTGTCGGTGCCCTCGGTAAAGACGCGCTCCAGGTTGGCGCCGCTAAAGACGCGGAACATCTCCTTGCGCACGACGTCGGTCGACTGGCCGATGCCGTGGACAAAGACGTCCACCTGCTCGATCGCGGGCGTCTCGATGGGTTTAAAACCAAACGGCTCGAACACGCCGGCAGCGATCTGCTGCATCTTTTGCCAAGCGCGCATCTCGGCGCCGATAAGGTCGCGGGTTCCCTCCGCCTTCTGTGCCTGCATGGGCAAACACCTTTCTTTTGTATCGCGTCATAGGTAGTGGACATTATACGGCACAAAGCAGCAACGCGGCGGCGTGTCTGACCGAACGAGGGTATGGGGACTCGTTCGGCCAGACACGCCGCCGCGGTTTGTGATCCCTTTTCCTCCGTCCCCTTCGGATTACGTGATCCCTTGGGGACGGAGGAAAAGAGATCATTTCGTAGACCCGTGGCTGCCCTGGAAACCGAATGACAGTACGAGCATCCATTCGGCTTCCAGGGCAGCCACGGGCAGAACAGGCAAACAGGAATAGGCGGCGACCCGCTACTCCCCCGCCACGCTTGCGCGCAGCTTGGCGGCGATGGGCTCGGATGCCAGCAGGAACACGAGCATGACCACGGAGCACGCCAGGCACACAATCCAGGTGCTCGCAAAGGAGCCCGTGGCATCGAACAGCACGCCCGAGACAATGGCGCCCACGGTGCCGCCGACCATCTCGAGCGAGGTAATGGTGCCCGTGACCTTACCCAGGTCGGCCATGCCAAACTGCTTGGACGCGGCGATGGTAGGCGTGATGGTGCCCATGCACGTTCCAACACCAAAGCTCACAGCGGCGACAATAGGACCGAGGTCCGTCGTCGGGAAACACAGCGCCACGCAGGCGATAATGCACGCAACGGAGCCAAGGATATTGCCAAAGCGGTCATAGATCGCACCGAGCGAAATCTTGGCAATAACGACGGTGACCATGTAGGCCGAAAGTACGGTACCCGCCCACATGGGATCGTGGCCGCCCGTGACGATCTTGGTGCCGTTGACGGTGACGCTCGTCATATTCGTAACCTGGTTGGGCAGGATGGCGCCATTGACAAGGCCCATAAAGAGGAATGCCGCGACGAGCAGCCAGAATGCCGGGCTCTTCTTAATGCGCGACCAACCGACGCTGACCTCTGGGGCCGTATGCTCGTCCTTATCGCCCGCGGTGGAAACAGACGGATCGCCCGGGTTCTCGCCGAGCGGCTTCAGGCCAATCTCGGAAGGTTTGGTGCGGAAGGAATACGCCGTGATGGGCAGCGCCGCCACAATGCAGACGGCGGCAAGCACCAAGAAGGCGGAACGCCAACCCACGCTCACGATCAGCGAGCTTACGATCGGCGAGAGAATGGCACCGCCAAAGCCCGAGCCCGAAAGCGCAATGGAGATAGCAAGACCGCGCTTGGCCGTAAACCAGTTGGCAGTGACGAGGCTAATGAGCAGACGGGTCGAGGCCACGGCGAAGCAGCCCGAGACGGCAAAGAGCACGTAGACCTGCCAAAGCTCGCCCACAAAGCTCATGCCGACAAGCACGGCAGAGGTGGCGATAACGGTGAGGGAGCCCAAAACGCGGCCGCTCACCTTATCGGCGACATGGCCGATCACAAGCGAACCCACAACGCTCACCACGGTGGAGATGGCATTGGAGATGTTGTACTGCGCAAGGGAAATGCCCAGGTCGCTGACGATCAGCGGCTGGAACAGGCTCATGCAGTTGACGAAAATCGTGTAGCACGTGGCCATGATCACGAAGCCAGAGGCCACCACGAGCCAGCCGGGGAAGAACTTACGTTGCTGGGACATGGATTACTCCTTGTGGTCCGCAATGTATCCGAGAGCGACGGCGGCATAAGCCGCGGCGCCGAGGGGAAGCTCGGCATCGTTAAAGCGCGCCTTGGGATGGTGCTGGGCAAAATGCTCATCCGTATCGGTTACAGCGGCGCCCACGGTAAAGTACGCGCTCGGGATCTCGCTCGAGATAAGCGCAAAGTCCTCGCTCGCCATGGCGTGGAATAACGGCAGGAAAGCTGCCTTGGGCAATGTCGCACCCACATAGCCCAGCGATGCCTGGGTCATATCGTCATCGAGTACGAGCGGCGGAACATCCGAGAGTGTCTCGATGGTCGCCGGTGTGCGATACGTTGCCGCGACGCCATTGACGACCTCGGCGATGCGGGTCTTAAGATGCGCCATGAGCTCGACATCGAAGCCGCGCAACGTTCCCTCGAGCACGCAGGTGTCGGGGATGACGTTGGCCGCCAAACCGCCAGCGAACTTACCCACGGTAAGCGCGACCTCCTTGGCCGCCGGCACCTCGCGAGAGATAAGCTCCTGAAGCGCCAGGTGCACATGCACGCCGGCCGTGATGGGGTCGATGCAAATCTCAGGGCTGGAACCGTGGCCACCCTTGCCCTGCAGCGTGATGCGGAAACCGTACACGCCCGAGAGCGCCGGACTCCCATAGAGCACTAGGCCGAGCGGCGACTGGCTGTTGACGTGCATGGCAAAAGCCGCCTGAGGACGCGGGTTCTGCAGCAGACCGTCGGCGATGGCGGCGCGGGCGCCCTCAAAGGTTTCCTCGCCCGGCTGGAACAGCAGCTTAACCGTGGCATTGGCATCGACAAGCTCGGTCTCGCGAGACTTGAGCAGGCGGGCGGCACCAAGCAGGGCCGTCGCATGCATATCGTGGCCGCAAGCATGCATGCAGCCGTTGACAGAGGCAAAAGGCTCGCCCGACTCTTCCGCGACGGGAAGGGCATCCATGTCACCGCGCAGCATGATGACCGTGCCGGCCTGATCGTCCGTGCACGTACCGTTGCCCTGGGCCGCCACGGCCGCACCGGCACCGATGAGGCCCACAACACAGGAGCCGTCGACGAGCGTGGCGAACGGGATGCCCATCTCGGTCAGACGTGCCTGGATATACGCAGAGGTTTGCGGAAGGCAATTACCCAACTCGGGCGTCTGATGCAGATCGTGGCGCCACGCAGCAAGCTTGTCTGCAAAAGCTTGAGCCTCGGCAACAAGACCGTCACCGATAGCGGCTTGCGCTGCCGGGGTGGCCTTGGGCGCTGGTTGCGGTTGAAAATCGGACTGAGCTGGTGCCATAGATGCCCTCCAGTATTATTTGTGCAGCAAACACTTTGATGGTCTAAAGTGCAAGGTATAACTGTAAGGGCGTTACATAAAAAACGCCGCCCCAGGAGGGCGGCGCAACAAGTTGTTTACAATTGCGGGCGCGGCTTTTTGCGCAAAAAATCAAAGTGAGTCTCGCTCAAGATAATCGACAGGAAGATAAGCACGAAGCCGGCGAGCAGGCGCGAGGTGAGCGCCTCCCCCATCAGCAGCACCGAAAACAACACGCCCGAAGGCGACTCCATCGAAAGAAGCAGTGAGCCCGTCGAGGCGGGGACATGCGCCAAACCGACGTTTTGGACGAGCAGCGCCACGCATGTGCAGCCCACCGAGAGGAAAACAGCCACACCGATAAACTCCGGCGTCCATGCAGAGAGGGGCGCCTGGGTCTCGAATAGCAGCGACGTGATTAAACTCAAAACGCCATTGCCCACAAACATCCAAAACGTGATGACGTTGATGTCCATCTTGCGACCGTACTTGGCAGTCACCGCCATCTGGATGGCGAAGAAGATCGCGCCGCCCAAGGTAATAACATCGCCGGCATTGAACTCGACGCTATCGAGCGCTACCAGGCCAATACCCGCCAGGCACAACAACGCTGCACCCAGGTTATACCGGGTAAGCTTTTCACCGCTCAGGACATAGCTTGCAAACGGCACAAGGATGCAATACGTGCCGGTCAAAAAAGCGCTCTTGCCCGCCGTGGTCTGTGCCAGGCCGATCGTCTGCAAACCGTAGGCACCCCACATGAGCGCACCCATGCCAAGCCCGACGATCAGGTTGCGGGCATTGAAATGAGCGATGATGCGCTTATGGAAAATTGCAAACATAACCAGTGATGCCGGGAGAAAGCGAACATAGACCAGCTCGAACACCGGAATGGTGTCGAGTGCGTCCTTCATAGTGGTAAAGGAGTAGCCCCAGATAATCGCCACCGAAAGCAGTAGAACTTTCCAGAACAACGGCGAGCGTGCGCCGGCACCCCGGGGAATACCACCCGCGCCCAAATCCTCACGGGCTACAGGGCTATCGGGCATGTTTTCGATTTCGTTGGCAGCGTATTGGGCCATGGAACATCCTCGCACTCAATCTGGGCGTGGTGTCCGCACGCGTATGGCTGCGTGCCGCCTCATGGTCAAATAAAAACGGGACGCGCCGGACCCCCGGCACGCCCCGCTACTGTAGCAACAACCAAGCAGCTCATGCAATTCACTCAACTAAAGCGTCGAGCCGGAAGGCCTCGATGTTCCGTCAACGCCACATTGTCGCGCTAAATCAATTTGGTCGACTCCAGCTTTTCGATGATCCAGTCGTTGGCCTTGATGACCGGGCGGCGGAAGACGACGCCCAGGCCCAGCGACGGAATCAGGTAGCTCGCCAAGATACCCAGCTCAATCCAGTACTCCATATGGTAGGCGCCAGCCATGGCGGCGTGCATGGCGTTGATGCCGTGGGTAAACGGCAGGAACGGGTAGATCGCCTGGAACACGGGGCCGGTCATCTCGATGGGGAACGTACCGCCTGAACCGCCGACCTGCATGACCAACAGCACGACAGCGAGCGCCTTGCCGATATCGCCAAACGAAACCGTGAGCGTGTAGACGATATTGGAGAACACGAGACTCGCGACCCAACCCGCCAGCACAAACTGCAGCGGGTTGTCGCATTGGGTGCCAAAGAACAGGATGTCGCCCGCGCACACGAGTGTCGCCTGCAGCAGGGCCAGACCTCCAAAGAACAGGTAGCGGCCCAGGTAGATCTCGTGCAGGCGCACGGGGATCAGCTCGTTGATGAGCTCATCGTCAACCGATACCTTCATCATGGCCGCCAGCACGATCGAGCCGACCCACAGCGACAGGATCGTATAGAACGGCGCCATGGCCGAACCGTAATTGCGGATCGGATAGACCGGCTTGCGGTCGAGCGCGACGGGGCCGGAAAGCGACACGGCCAAACCCTCGGGATCGTTGCCGATCATCGTCTTGATCGTGGCAAGGTCGTCCGACATCAGGGCGCCATCGAGCTCGTCCTTAAAGGCGCTGATCTTGTCCGATGCCTCACCCAGCTGATCGGAAGCCTTGTTGACCAGCGTCGCAGCCTTGGAGAGGCCCTTTGCGAGCGAGCCAGAGGCGTCGGTCAGACCGCTCACGGCGCTATCCAAGTCACCCGAGATACCGTTCAGGGAATCCAGAACGCCCGAAATGGTCTTCTTGAGCTCCTTGGCCTTAACCGAGAACGTGGAATCGTAGTCGGACTTGGCTCCCGAGATACCCGCCTTGGCATCGGCGATGGCCTGGTCGACCTCGGCACGCGAGTTGTTGACCTCCGCCATGCCGTCCGAAAGGGACTTTGCGGTCGCCGTCAGGTCCTTCGCATTGTTGCGGTACTCCACGGCAATTCTGCCCAGCGACGTCGCAGCGGACTCGAGACCGTCTTTGAGCTTGTCATCACTCACCTGGTCGGCAAGGTTACGGAGCTGATCGGTCATCGCATCGATATCGTCAGCACGCGTATTGAGCGCCGCTGCGGCTTCGTTGAGCTGAGACACCGTAAGGTCAACATGCTGATTCGCGGCATCGAATGCCTTCGCAAGCTCGGCGGACACGTTGTCGAACGAGCCCGCGCTTCCGTCAATCGCCGCGTCAACGGCATCGTTGGCGGCCTTGAGCGCTTCCTTGGAATCATTGATGCCACTCTTGGCGTGCTCCATCAGCTGCTTCGTCGACTCATCAACGGTGCCCGTCTGCTTGAGCATGCCGCCCGCCGATGTCAGTGAATCGGACGTGGAGCTCAAAATGCCCGCGAGCGACGTCGCACTCGCCTGAACGTCCTGCAGGTCCTCGACCGAATCGCCCAGCGTCGAGGACAGATTGGCGATAAAGCTGCTCACCTGGTCGGTACTCATATAGTCGAGCAGGCTGGACACGGTCTTAAGGCCGATGGTCGTGATGGTCTTGGTAAAGGTCTCGTTGACCTGACTCTGGACGGCGCTCGAACCCTTTTCAGTCACGATCTGTGCGATGGCGTTGGCCTTCTGATTCTCATAGAACTCGATATCGGCGTGCTTCACCTCGGTCGAGAAAAGCGTCATCATGTCGGCGCTAAACGTTTTAGGGATAACGACGGCAGCGTAGTACGCGCCCGACTTAACGCCCTCAATCGCCTTATCACGGTCGTTGAGGACGACCCAGTCGAAGTTCTCGTTGCCGCGCAGGGTGGCGGTTACGTTTTCGCCCACGTTGACCTCGACGGGAATCAGATCGCTCTCGTAACCCTCATCGGTGTTGACCACTGCAATCTTAAGGTTGCCGGTATTGCCGTAGGGATCCCAGCTTCCGGCGATGTTAAACCATGCATAGAGACATGGCACGATGACCAGGCCCATCACGACGACCATGCCGATCACGGAGCGAGACACGTTTTGGACATCGCGCTTAAACAGGTGCAGGATGTTTTTCATTTATGCCTCACCTCCTTTAGAGTGCTTGCCAAGCGAGGTGGTGTCCCCGTCGTTTCCGTTTACGTTGTCAGCGCCGTCGGCATCTTGAGCCTTACGATGCGCACCGATATGCGACAGACGGCTCGTAGGCTGTTCGCCTCCCTTGGCGCCACGCTCGCTGGCGTTGAGACCAAACATGCGACGGGCGGCAGGGATGGCAGCCGTGTGCTCGCGCATCTCGCGGCGAAGGTCCTCGTCCGAAAGCGCCGAGATACGCATCTGGGTATTGAGGCTCGCACGGATGTATTCGATGTTGATGAGCCAGCCGCAGATGGCGATAACCGAAATGATCCAGATAACGAGCAGGATGATCTTGCCGTTATTGTCGATATCGAGCACCGTCGAAAGCACAAAGAGCAGAACCTGCACGCCTACCACGGCGGCAAAACCGCCCTTGATGTAGTACGGGTAGCGATGCTCAAACGCCACGGCATGATCGAGCAGCTCGCGACGGTACGAATCCGAATCGAGCATGACGCGCATGGCCGTGCGCAGCGAATAGCGCTGGCGCGGCAGGTCGTTGGACTCGCAGATCATGAGGCCCGTCGTGGAAAGCTGCTTGTCAAAGAGCAGGTTGAGGTTGAGCAGCAGCGGACGCAGCTGCAAGCCAATAAAGAGTGCGATGGCAAGGAACACGCCCAGGATGCACAGGTTGAACAGGTAGTTGAACGAATACATGCCACCGACGGTCTCGCGCAGCAGGTTGATGCCATAGGTGAAGGGCAGCAGCGGATGCAGCCATTGGAAGAAGCCGGGCATCATCTCGATGGGATACATGCCCGACGAGCCGGGGATCTGCACAATGACGAGGATGACGCCAATGGCTTTACCGATATGCTTAAACGTGGTGGACAGCGCATAGATGATGTTGACGTAGGTGAACGAAATAGCGATGCCGCCCAGTACAAAGAGCAGCGGATTGACGCACTGAACGCCAATGACCAGATCTCCCACCGTAACGATGATGGCCTGCAACGCACCCAGGATCACCAGCAGCAGCCAGCGGCCAAAGTAGCCCTGACGCGCCGTAAAGCTACCGATGCCCTCGCGGTCGACCTCGAGTTTATAGATAGCGATGAGCACATAGCCGCCTACCCACAGCGCCAGATTGGTGTAGAAGGGCGCGATGCCCGAGCCAAAGCTCTTGACCGGATAGATTGACTTGGACGTCAGCTCAACCGGAGATGCCATGAAATCTGCCACGTCATTGACGTCGACGTCCATGAGGTCGGCTAACTCGCCCATAGACTCAGAGGTCTGCAGCGCCGCAATGTCATTGGCGGCGGTCACGAGCTTGTCCTGAACCTTGGCAAGGGAGGCGTCGGTTTGGGACAGCGTGGTCTTTGCCTGCTTGAGCGTGGCGTCGAGCTGCGCCAGCGTGCCGCGCGCGCTCGCTATCGTGGGGGTCATACCCGACACAATGCCGGTCAAATCGCCCGAAACGGCGGCAAAGGAGTCAAGCGCGCTCGAAGCCTTCGGAAGTGCGTTCTGACCCAGATCGGTCTGAGCCTGACCGAGGTTAGCCGTACCGGTCTGAATTGCCGCGTTGAGTGCGTTGCTCGCGTTCGAGATTGCCGTAGCGTCGTTTGCCATGGCGCTCGATTGTGCAGAAAGGCCATCCTTGATGCTCTGCAGCTTCTGGTTTTGCTCGCGAAGCGAATCGATGGTCGATACAATGCGCGCGTCAATTTCCTCGGAACCTGTCGACGTGTCATTAACGAGAATCTCCAAGTGCCCGATAACGGCCTTATTGTGATCGATCGTCGCCTGGAGAGACTCGAGCGAGTTGTCGATGCGGGTGGTCGTAGATGTGACCGTACCCGTTAGCTTGCCAATCGCAGCGTTCGCGGAGGCTGACGTCTTGGTGAGTGCAAGGCTACCTTCCGAGAGTGCCTTGGAGAGCGAGGTGATAGAGTTGCCCGCCGTGGCGCGAGCCTCGCCCAGCAGGTCGTTGCCCTGGGAGATTGCCTGCGTCAGCGACGGTGCCTGACCTTGCAAGCCGGCAAGCGCCGCATCAGCCGAGGCGATAGCGCCACTCGTCTTATCGATGGCGGCATTCATATCGCCAATCGAATCGCGCACCTCACCCAAGGTGTCGGATGCCTCGGACACCGAACTTGTCAGCGAGTCCTGAGTCTGGGTTGCCTTGTCCTTTAAATCGACACCGGCATCCTTGGCGATACTGGCAACAGTCTCGCCCACCGTGGAGACAAACTCCGAGTTGATCTGCTCCTCGATGGTGTTGGCACCGGTATCGGTGACCTTGGGCGCAATGGCGCTCTTCTTCTCATTGACGTAATAGGTGAGCTTCGGCTGATGGTAATTGCCATCGAGCATCGAGACAAGATTGTCGGAGAAGTTCTTGGGGATTACGATCGCCGCGTAGTATTCCCCGCTCTCGACGCCCTCTTTGGCATCGGCAGCCGAGTCGACGAAGGTCCAGCCCAGCTGATCGTTTTCCTTGAGCTGGTCGACCACCTTATCGCCTGCATTGAGCTCGCCCACCAAGTCATTCTGGGTGCCCTGATCGTTGTTGGCGATGGCGATTTTAATGCCCTGGGTATTTCCGTACGGATCCCAGTTGGCAACGATGTTGTACCAGGCATACAGCGAGGGAATGACGCACACGCCCAAGGTAACCACCAGGGCGACGGGGTTCATAAGCAGTCGCTTAATGTCGCGCTTAAATATCGCAAAGGAGACCTTTGCGTTGGATAGTTTGCTGCCGAGACTCACGCTTGGACCATCCATCCTGTCGTTGAATCAAATCGTACTATCAAAAACCATTGTACGTAGGCGCTTTAGCGTCTCGAAGCACAATGGTATTGAGTTTTGCGGGTAGCAATATACTACGAAGATTAGTTAACGTACAGTTGTACAGTATCTCAAATTTCAGCAGGTCACAAAACCACAACCCGCACAAATTAGCAATCCGAATAGTCATCGGGGGCGTTCTTAAACTACCAGTCAAACAAGAACGTCCCCCAACGACCACTTTTTCTCCGTCCCCAAGGGATCATTATTGGACCGTCGATGTTTTGGTAATGCCAGCGAGCGGTCACCAGAGCGAACAAATTGGCATGAAAAGAGGACGGCATAGACCTTCTGGTCATGCCGTCCTCTTTGAATGACAAGTTGTCGCTCTGGTGCCCGCGCAGCGTCGGCTGGTCCGCCGTTCGTTAGAACGGCGGAACGAAGGGCAGCGTCGAGTAGTTACGCGGTTCGTAGAACCGCGTAACTACCCAATTACATAAGCTCGCAGACAGCTGCTGCGAAGGCAACGGGGTCCTCAGGGAGGATGCCCTCGACCAGCAGGGCCTGATCGTAGAGCAGGCCGGAGTACTGCTTGATCTTGTCGGCGTCGCCGGCCTTCTGGGCAGCGACGAGCTTGGCGAAGACCGGGTGTTTGGCGTTGAGCTCGAGCACGCGCTGGCTCTTGGGCATACCGTCGGGCGCGCCCTCAGGACCCTTCTGAAGCACCTTCTCCATCTCGAGCGAAAGCGGACCCTCGGTGGTGATGCAAGCGGGGGCATCGGTCAGGCGCGCGGAGACGGCAACTTTCTCGACCTTGTCACTGAGCGCCTCCTTCATAGCGCTAAAGAGGTCCTCGTTCTCCTTGGTGGCGTCCTCGGCCTCCTTCTTCTCGTCCTCGGTCGCCAGATCAAGATCGCCAGTCGCGACGTTCTTGAGCTCCAGGTGACGATCCTCGACCTCGGGCTCGGCACCGTCGGCAACGGCCTTCTCGGCAGCCTCGCGGGCGGCGTCGTCTTCGTAGATCTTAGGCATATCGGCGGCAACGTACTCACGCATAGCCTGGAACGTAAACTCATCCACATCCTGCGTCAGCAACAGCACGTCATAGCCGCGCTCGAGCACGCCCTTTACCACGGGCATCTTGGCCAAGCGCTCACGCGAGTCGCCGGCGGCGTAGTAGATGGCCTTCTGATCCTCGGGCATGCCCTTGGCATACTCGGCCAGGGTAATCATCTTCTGCTCCTTGGCAGACCAGAACAGTAGCAGGTCGGCGAGCTCATCGGCCTTCATGCCATAGCTCGAGTAGATGCCGTACTTAAGGCCGCGGCCAAAGTTCTCAAAGAACTTCTCGTAGGCCTCGCGGTCGTTGTCGCGCATGTCCTCAAGATCGGCAGTGATCTTCTTCTCGACACGCTTGGCAATGGCCTTGAGCTGACGGTTCTGTTGCAGCGTCTCACGCGAAATATTGAGCGTCACGTCGGCAGAGTCCACGACACCGCGCACAAAGTTGTAGTAGTCGGGCAGCAAGTCGTCGCACTTCTCCATAATCAGCACGTTGGAACTGTAGAGCGCCAGGCCCTTCTCGTAGTCCTTGCTGTACAGATCGAACGGGGCGCGACCCGGCACAAACAGCAGCGCATCGTACTCAAGCGTACCCTCGGCATGGAAGCTGATAGTGCGCGCGGGATCGTCAAAGTCGTGGAACGTGGACTTGTAGAACTCGTTGTAATCCTTCTGCTCAACGTCGGAGCTGCGCTTTTTCCAAATCGGCGTCATGGAGTTGATGGTCTCGAGCTCCTGGTAGTCCTCGTACTCGGGCTTGTAGTCGTCGCCGGCGTCCTCGGGCTTGGGTTTCTGGCGGCTCTTGCTCACCATCATCTGAATCGGGTAGCGCACATAGTTGCTGTACTGCTGAATCAGGCTCTTGAGGCCCCACTCGGTCAGGAAGCGATCGTAGGTCTCGGCCTCGCCGTCGGCGTCGAGCTTCTCGTTCTCGCGCAGCGTCAGGATGACATCGGTACCGTGCTCAGCACGCTCGCCATCCTCGATGGTGTAGCCCTCAAGACCGTCGGACTCCCAAACGTGGGCGGTGTCCTCGCCATAGGCGCGGCTGACAACCTTTACGTGGCTGGCAACCATAAAGGCAGAGTAGAAGCCCACGCCAAACTGACCGATGATGTCGACATCGGAACCCTGCTGCTCGGCGTTCTCAGTCTTAAACTCCTCGGAGCCGGAATGGGCGATGGTGCCCAGATTGCGCTCGAGCTCCTCGGCGGTCATGCCGATACCGTTATCCGAAATGGTGATGGTACGGGCATCTTTATCAAAGGAAACACGGATGGCCAGGTCGCCCTGGTCGAGCTTGACACTCGGATCCTGCAGGCTCTTAAAGTTGAGCTTGTCGACGGCATCGCTCGCGTTGGAGATAAGCTCGCGCAGGAAGATTTCCTTATTGGTGTAGATGGAGTTGATCATGAGGTCGAGCAGTTTTTTGCTCTCGGTCTTAAATTGACGCATGTGCAGTCCTTTCGCGCTACCCCCGTCCGCAAAAACGGCCCGGTTGCCCGAGCCGCATTGCAGACCTGCTATGTTCAGACTTAGATTTTATAACCCATTAGCGCGCATATATACATACGGAATCGAAAAACTGTATGTCCAAACGCTCTGATGCACCAATTGCCAAGGAGTGTCCCCGACTGCCGGCAGGAAAGGAACGTCCCTATCTGCCATCTACGCGCTTGGCCATCCAAACATGGGGCTGGCCCTCGTCTTCATAGTCCACCGGGGCAATCTGCGTGTAACCCGCCTTGGCATAGAGTGGTAGCACGTATTCCTGCGCGTGCAGCTTAATGAGCTTGGAGCCGGCATCACGCGCGCACGTATCACTGGCCTCGACAATCTTGCTCGCCAAACCGCGACGGCGCATGCTCGGCAGCACGGCCACGCGCCCCATAATGTAGGTCTCCCCCGCCGCGACGCCTTCGTCCAAGTCGCACGCCGGCGACACCGGAGCCTCTGCGTCAGCCGCGCGCTCAAGCTCTTCGGGAAACACGCGCGAGCAACCGGCAAGCTCACCGTCTACATAGAGCGTCACATGGATGCAGTTCGGATCCTCGTCGATAGCGTCAAACTCATTCTCGTAGCCCTGTTCGTCCATAAAAACGACGCGGCGCACCAACGCCGCGTCATCAAAGCATCCCGTCTTAAGTTGGATATCCATGGCTGCCCTTTCATTCAATGCGAACGTTAGGGACAGATTTTAGCGAAAATGAGCTCCGCGCACGCTAAACTTCGCGCGAGCCTTCGCCAGGCAGTCGTAATGACCCACGTTATGGGCATCGCTCGCGATGAAGCTGTACAGGTTCTGATCGAACAGGCGCTGTGCCGGCTTTTTCTCGCGACCAAAGCGACCGCCGGCAATAAAGTCCGCCGAAGCCTGCAGCTTGCAGCCCATATCGACCAGGCGCTCCGCCACGCTTACATCCTTTTGAACCGCACGATAGCGCTCAGGATGAGCGATGATCACCTGGTAGCCACGGCACTGCAAATCGTAAATCGTGTTCTCGTACTCTCTAAACGCATACGCATCGGCATGCGTCGAAAGCTCGAGCAGAAACTCGTTGGTCCCATCGAAATGCAAGTGATCCGCGGCATCGATACCAAGCTCAACGAGCTTTCGATGGTTGACCTCGAAGCCCATCTGGAGCGGAAAACCGTCAGCGTTATCGCGCAGCAACTCAAAGGCATCCCACATCTTGTCGTAATCAAAATAGGGATCACGGCAGTGAGGAGTGCAAACGATTCTGGTTACACCGGCCCGCTTGGCAGCCTCGAGCATCGCCAAGCTCTCTTCGAGATCGGCGGCGCCGTCGTCTACACCCGGCAAGATATGGCAATGAATGTCACGCATAGGTCAGCCTTAATCAACTAAACGTTTGCTCGGTTGGTGAAGATGCCCTTTTTGGAAGTGCCCCGATCGTCGGAGCCCTTCTTAACCTTCTTACCGTCCTTGGTGTAGTAAGAATAGTAGTACTCGCTGGTCTCGGTCTCACAGTAATTCATGACGGTACCGATGAGCTTGACCTTCTCGGACTTCTTAAGCTGGGCGATAGCGTTGAGCGCCTCTTCGCGCTTGGTAAAGTCCTCGCGCACCACGAACAGCGCGCCGTCGGTCAAGCTGGCAATCTCGGCAGCATCGATGAAGGTGCCGACCGGAGGAGCATCGAAGATGACGTACTGGAACTTGGCGGACAGTGCCTTTACCAGCTTGGCAAAGCGATGGGAGACGATGATGTCGGCAGGATTGGGAATGTGCGGCTCGGCATCGAGGAAGTAGAAGTTCTTCTGACCTGTCTCGACAATCGCCTGGTCGATAGAAACCTGCTCGGACAGGACTGCATAGAGTCCGCCGCGGGAGCGGACGCCGAGCATATCGGCAAGGGACCTGCGACGCATATCAGCCTCGACCAGCAGGACACTCTTGCCGCTCGTGGCGATTGCCTGAGCAAGATTAATGGAAACCGTAGACTTGCCCTCGTTGGGAATCGAGGAGGTAACGGTGATGGTGCGAATGGGGTCGTCCACGCTCGCAAAGCGGATGTTGGCCAGAAGGGTCTTGGCGGCATTCTGCACAACGAGCTTATCGGTGTTCTTTGCCTTAGCCATGCCTATTTACCACCTTTCATAGCCGGAATTCGGCCAACAACGGGAATACCCAGGAGCTCTTCTGCCTCTTCGGCACCGCGGATGCGGGTATTGAGCATGTCTGCCAAAACGACATAGGCAACTGCGATAAAGATACCGGCGAGGAACGCGACGGCAATATACAGCGTGCGCTTGGGGCCGCTGGGGGCTTCGGGGGTCTTAGCCTCGTCGATAACGTTGATGCTCTGGGCAGCGCCGACGTTCTGAGCGACCGTACTCACCGAGCTGGCAATGGCCTTTGCGACCTCAGCCGACTCCTTGGCATCGGTGCCGGTAACCGAAAGCGTAATGACACGCGTGGTGGTCTCGGAGGAAACAGACACCTTGTAGTCATCCAAATCGGTGAGGCCCAGTTCTTTGGCGGCGCCGCTCTTAACGCTATCGCTATCCAGCAGCGTGGCGATATCGTTGGAAAGCATCTGGCTCGCCGAGAGATCGTTGTAGCTCATCTGACCGCTATCGTCGGTCTTGGCGAGAATGTACATGCTCGTCGTCGCGGTATAGGTGTTGTCCATCGCAACGAAGGACACGATGCCCATGGCGATCGCGCAGACCACCGGAAGGGTGATGACCAGCTTGAGGTGCTTCTTCAGCAGCTGGAACAGTTCGAGAAGGGTCATGCAGCTTGCCTTTCATTTCCCCAGTTCGGATTGACAAAACTGTCCGTATGTTATCGCATCTTTTTACCGAGACCAAACTCTATACATAAGAAACAGGCTCTCCTGTAAAAATGTCGGAAGCAATCGTAAAATTGCACAACAACGCCGCACCCGAAAGTCAAATGCGGCGTCTACATCAATATCTGTGTTGTATCGCTATGCGAATGGCTCGTCCTGCTGTATGGGAAACGTCACCGTAATGGTGGTTCCCACGCCCAACTCGCTCGACAGATCAAGCGTGGCGTGATGATACAGGGCCGCATGCTTGACAATGGCAAGCCCCAGGCCGGTTCCGCCGCGTGCCTTGGACCTACTCTTGTCCACGCGATAGAACCG
This sequence comes from Coriobacteriaceae bacterium, assembly GCA_902363875.1. Taxonomy (GTDB): domain Bacteria; phylum Actinomycetota; class Coriobacteriia; order Coriobacteriales; family Coriobacteriaceae; genus Collinsella. The sequence continues at coordinate 50,843 of CABJBO010000002.1, forward strand.
CTCAAATACCTTGCCCTGTTCTTCAGGCGCGATACCGATTCCCGTGTCGGCGACAGCGAGGAACGGATGGCCTTCGTCGTTAGTGCCGCACTGCAGCGTAACCGTACCGCCGGGCCGATTGTAGCGGATGGCGTTGCTTGCCAGATTATAGATGAGCTCGTCGACCAAGCGCGACACGCCTTCGATGACCACAGGCTTGGTCTCATGACTTATCGTCACATTCGCCTGACGGGCAACCTGTTCAAGACGCTGCTCAACCGCGTAGATCGCACGCGAGAGCTCAATAGGCTCCGTGGACCCAATGGGCACTGCCTCGCCTTCAGTTGCACGTTCGGCCTCGTCCAAGTTAGACAGCGTAAGGATGTCGTTGACAAGCGCTGCCAAGCGGCCCGCCTCACGATAGATGCGACCGCCAAAGTTGCGCAGGTCGTCCTCGCCCTCGACCATGCCATTTGCGATGAGCTCGGCATAGCCCGAAATCGCCGTAAGCGGCGTCTTGAGCTCATGGGTGATATTCGCCGTGAACTCGCGGCGCATACGGTCGTTGTCCGCTAGCACCGCCATTTGGCGCTTGAGTTCCTGGCGCTGCGACTCGATACGCTCAAGCATGGGGACCATCTCGGCATAGGCGTGCTCATAGCTACGGCGTGGGTGATCCAAATCCACCTCTTGCAACGGCGCGATGATGGCACGGGACTCACGGCGCGCCATAAAAAACGAGAGTACCGCACCCGCTGCTGCGATAAGCAGCATCGGCGCCAGCATCGACAGCAAAATCGCCGCAACGCCAGGCTGGGCCTGCGCCAAGCGGACGACCTGGCCGTTATCAAGGGTGACGGCGCGATACAGCATAATCTCGTCGAGTGTAGAGCTTGCGCGCTCCGCGGAACCCGAACCACTCTCAAAGGCCTCGATGACCTCGGGGCGATCGCCATGGTTGGGCAGTGTGGAAGGCGACGCCTCGTTGTCGTAGGCAACAGATCCGTCCTTATTGATCAGCGTGATACGAAGATCCTCGCGATCGAGGCTTCGCAAGAACGGAATGGGCTCCTGCTGCTCGTCGAGAGCGGCAGCAATGAGCTCGGTTTCCTGCGCCAGATTGGCACTCGTGGCATCCGCCAAAGTGTTTTGCACAAAGAACGCACCCAGCACCGTAAACGCCACGATAACCGCCATGGCGCAGACAAAGATCGTCACAAAAACGCGGTGCGACAGCGTATGTTTTCCCTGGGGGGCGAAGACCACGGGTTACTCCTCCGATGCGGTGGCCGCGGTGTCGTCGCCTTCGGCACCATCACCGGCAGAAGGCTCGGCCAGGCGATAACCCACGCCGCGCACGGTCTCGATGGCGCTGGCATGCTCGCCCAGTTTTTGGCGAAGCGTCTGCACGTGCACGTCAACGGTGCGCGAACCGCCGTCGAAGTCCCAGCCCCACACGCTCTGCAGCAACGACTCGCGGGTAAAGACCACGCCGGGCTTGCGCATGAGGTACTCGAGCAGGTCGAACTCGCGCAGGGTGAGCTTAAGCGGCTCGCCGGCAACGGTCACCTCGCGATGGCTGGGCGAGAGCACGATGTCGCCCACGCTGAGCACATCGCTCGCCTGCTTGACCATGCCGCCGCGACGCAGCAGTGCGCGGCAGCGGCTCGCAAGCTCCATGAGCGAAAACGGCTTAGTCAGGTAATCGTCGGCACCGCCATCGAGCGCCATCACCTTGTCGAGCTCGGTGTCCTTGGCGGTAAGCATCATGATGGGCACCGTCGCCGTCAGGCGATCGGCACGCAGACGACGCATAATCGCCAAGCCATCGGTGTCGGGCAGCATGATATCGAGCAGCACAGCATCGGGCACCCGTCGCGCCACGGCAGCTTTAAACTCGCCATCACACGAAAAGCCCTCGGCCTCGATTCCCTGCTTGCGCAGCGCGTAGACTGTCAAATCCCTGATGTTGTCATCGTCCTCGACGTAATAGATCATGTTGAACCCCTTTGCGGCCGGCATGACCGCATCTTAACCCTAAAGGTACCTTTACTAGATGGTATCAGCCAAAACGCCCCGTCAAATAATCCGCCGTACGCGGATCGGACGGATTCTTGAAGAGTTGCGCGGCAGGCGCGTGCTCCACCAGCTCACCCAGCAAAAAGAATGCGACGGAATCGGAAATACGCGCGGCCTGCTGCATGTTGTGCGTCACAACCGCCAGCGTGCAAGTCTCCTTGAGCTCGCAGGCAAGCTGCTCCACCACGAGCGTCGACACAGGGTCGAGCGCCGAGGTCGGCTCGTCCATCAGCAGAATGTCGGGCTGCACGGCAAGTGCGCGGGCGATGCACAGGCGTTGCTGCTGACCGCCCGAAAGACCCAGGCCCGACTCCTTGAGCTTGTCCTTGACCTCATCCCATAGCGCAGCGCGACGAAGGGAGTCCTCGACCAGCTCATCGAGCACGGCGCGGTCGCGCACACCCATACCGCGAGGACCGTAGGCGACGTTGTCGTAGATGCTCATGGGAAACGGGTTGGGGCGCTGGAACACCATGCCCACGCGCTGGCGCAAACGGCAGATGTCGTAATCGCCCAGGATATCTTGACCATCGAGCGCGATTTTGCCCTCGATGCGGCAATCCTTGATGCCGTCGTTCATGCGGTTAAAGCAGCGCAGCAACGTGGACTTTCCGCAGCCCGAAGGCCCGATGAACGAGGTGATCTGCTTGTCGCGAATCTTGATATTCACGTCCTTGAGCGCATGGTGGTCGCCATAGAACAGGTCGAGGCCCTCGACATCGATGCGCGTCGGCGAGGCGGCAAGATCCTCTGCCGTGGGGCGAGTCGCATCCCCAACCTCGCGCTCATGCGCGGCCTCGGCCTGCGCTTCCATGAGTTCTTCAAGCTCCGTGGGCTCCACAGCCGCAGCAGCCGTCATACCGCACACCTCCATATCGATATCAATTCAGCAGTATCGATAGTAGGAATCGCGGCTCATACGCACGTGAGCACATTGTCAAGTGTTTGTAAGGGCACGCTAGCTATGCGGCGGGCAGCTCGATGGTGAATATCGTGTGTTCGGGCGTCGATTCACATGCAACGGTACCGCCGTGTGCCGCGATGATCTCCTTGGCAATAGCAAGGCCCAAACCGGCACCACCGCGATTGGTCGCACGCGCCGCATCCAGGCGATAGAACTTCTCAAAGATCACCTTGAGCTTAGCCGCAGGGATAGGATCGCCCTGATTGATAAAGCGCACGCGCACGCCGCCATCGTCTTGGCGCCTGGCCTCAATCGTGATAGTCGAGCCCTCATAGCTATAGGCGACGGCGTTTTTCATGATGTTGTTGAACACGCGGGCCATCTTGTCGCCATCCACGAGCACCGTCAGGTCCTCGCGAATATCAACTTGGGCTTCCTTATGTTGCTCGTTGAGGATGGGATAGAACTCGTCAGCCACCTGAGCCAGCAGCAACCCCAGATCAACATAGCCGCGCGTGAGCACGATATCGTGGAAGTCAAAGCGCGTGATATCGAAGAACTCTTCGATGAGTGCATCGAGCCGGTGCGCCTTGTCGAGCGCCACGCCCGTAAAACGCGTGCGCTGCTCAAGCGGCAAATCGGGGGCCTCCTGCAAAAGCGAAAGGTAGCCCACCACGCTGGCGAGCGGCGTGCGCAGGTCGTGCGCCAGGTACGTCACCAGGTCATCTTTGCGGTGGGATTCGTCACGCAGGGCTTGTTGAACCCTACGCTCGCAATCGCGCGCCCGGTTGAGCGCGCCCTCGACCTCGAGGAAGTCGCCGTCAATGTTGTCCCATGTGTCGGGGTTATCGATCAGACGGTCCTGAATGCGGGCGGCAATCACGCGGTCGGCGTGCAGCTCGCCCTGCTCGTAACCCTGGTAGTACAGGGCGCGTCCGCAGAAGAACAGGACGCACACGGCAAGCGCCAGCACAAATCCAAGCATGTTGAACACAAAGCCGGCGTCAAAGAATACGGGCTCGCCAATACCGCCAAGCGCCATGGACCCGATCGCCAACGTAATTGTCCACGCGGCGCCGCCGATCACCACACAGCGGCGAACGATTTCGAATCGATCAATCAGCAAAAAGCCAATGAGTAGAACTGCCAGGATGCCAACGATATTGTCAATGCCGATGAGCAGCAGACTCAGCAAAAAGAGCAGCACCGTCGCTAACGCACGGTTGTCAACGACCGCCCTTACGTATTCAAAGAGTCGATCGGGTACCTCGAATGCCCGCCTATCGTCTTTTGTCATATCTACTCCCCCACCATCAAAGGCGTTATTCGATTATGTAGCCGACGCCCCAGACGTTTTTGATAAAGCGCGGCTTCTGGGCATCGTCGCCGATCTTTTCGCGCAGATGGCGAATGTGCACCATAACCGTATTGTTGGAGCCGGGCATAAAGTCCTCGTTCCACACCGCGCGGAACAGGTCCTCCACGGGCACCACGCTACCACGATGCTCGACCAGATACAGCAAGATGGAATACTCGATGGGCGTAAGGCGCACCGGCGCACCGTCCACCGTCACAGAGCGGGCGTCGCGGTTGATCTCGAGGCCGTCGAGCTGGATGATCGGCGACTCGGCCGCCTGTGCGCGGCTGCCGTAGCTGGTATAACGACGAAGCTGAGCATGAACGCGTGCAATGAGCTCCAGCGGACGGAACGGCTTGACCACATAATCGTCTGCGCCAAGCGAAAGGCCCTCGATCTTGTCTTGCTGGGCATCGCGCGCCGTCAGCATGATCACGGGATAGGTATGGCTGGAACGGATCGTACGCAACAGCTCAAAGCCATCGATATCGGGCAGCATGACATCCAGCAGCGCCAGATCGAACTCTTGCTCCAAGATTGCCTTGGCAGCATCGGCCCCGCTATAGGCGACCTGTACGTCAAAGCCTTCTTTTGTAAGGTAGATGCCAACTAGGTCGGCGATGGCCTTCTCGTCATCAACTACCAAAATGTGCTCGTTCATGCGTGCTCCTCTCGCGCTCCATTATGCCCGAGGGGGCGCATGCCACACACAACAAGCGTGGGTGATTAAGTCGGCCTTAAGCACCCTTGTGCCCGTTCGGGCGCGGATGTGGGCCACGCACGCACGCGATGATTGCCGACACCGGCAAACGATATACTCTAGTTCCAGAAGAGACCATCCCGTCGAAAGCGAAATCTGTGAAGTCCCTCACCTCTTTTGCAAAGCGCTCAGCCCAGCTTGCCGCCGGCTTTGTCTGCGCTATCGCCCTTGCCGCTGGCGTGCCCACCGTCGCCGGCGCCCAAGTGCTCACGACCGACAATGTCTGCGGCAAAACCGCCGATGCGCGCGGCATCACGGCCGATAATCTGCCCGATATCGATGCGACCAATGCGCTCGTCATGGGCAAAGACGGCACCGTCTACTACGGGCGCGGCGCCGATGAGCAGGTCAAAATCGCCTCGATCACCAAGGTCATGACCGCAATCCTAACCGTCGAGAATTGCAAGATGGACGAGAAGGTCACGGTGAGCAACGCCGCAGCCACCGTGGGTAATTCGACCGCCGGCTTGCTCGAAGGTGACGAGCTTACCGTGGAGCAGGCACTGCGCGGCCTGATGATTCCCTCGGGCAACGACGCCGCCATCGTGCTCGCCGAATATGTGGGCAAGAAGATCGACCCTAAGACCAAAGACGCCGAGGCAACCTTTGTGAAGGCCATGAACGAGCGCGCTAAGAAGCTCGGCTGCACCGGTACGCTTTTTGAAAACCCGCATGGTCTGGACTTTGATGAGTGGGCTGGCGATATGCACTCAACCGCACACGACGTAGCGCTGATGATGCAGGAGGCCATGAAAAACGACACGATCCGCGAGGTCGTAGCGAGCGAGGATTCCTGGATCGAGGTCACGGGCGCCGACGGCACCGACCATTCGCATTCCATGGACACGCATAACTATTTGCTGGGCCAAGATGGCAACATCGGTGGCAAGACCGGCACCACCGACGACGCGGGCTATTGCTTTACGAGCGCCTACAACCGCGACGGCGACGAGATCTACACCGTCGTTTTGAACTCCACCACCACCGACCAGCGCTTTACCGATACCGCAACCCTTGCCAATTGGTACTACGGTCACAAGGTGACGGTCGCAATCGCCAACACACAGGAAAAGACCGCCAACGGCAACCCGCTTATGGCGCGCATTGGCCAAACCGACTGGACGGATAAGACGATCGACGCCACACTCGCCGATCCTACGGCGCAAGCGACCGTGTTTTCCCTTGCCGGCGAGGTGACCGAAAAGGTTAGCTACGACGATCTTTCGGGCACGGTGCATGTGGGCGACAAGGTGGGCAGCGTCACGCTCAAGCAGGACGGCACCAAGATCGCCGTCATGGACCTAGTTGCCGACGAGGAAGGCGCAGGGCCGAATCCCATTGAATGGCTACTCGTGAAGCTCGATCGCTTGGGCCGTCGCATCGACAACCGCCCACTCACGGCAGAAAGCGAGACCGTCGCCAAGGCGCCCGAGGTGTAGGGCGCAAGAATAATAAGTCCACTGAAAGGAGGCGTCCGAAAGGATGCCTCTTTTTTTGAGGGTTCGAATCCCCAGCCTCCTTTCTCCGCACAAAAAAGGGCCCCAAATGGGACCCTTCTTTCAAGTCATACTGGCGGAGAGCTGGGGATTCGAACCCCAGATGCCCTTTTGGGGCATACTCGCTTAGCAGGCGAGCACCTTCGGCCTCTCGGTCAGCTCTCCGTAACAGCCGTTCTATAGTAACCAAACAGCCAAGGATGAGCAAGAGGAAATTTTCTAATTGCCTAGCAGCCTTTCCTTCTTGAAAGCTTCGCCTACCCCAGCGAGCGGTTGAGGGAGCCGAGCTCGTCGTTGCCCATGGTGCGCCACATTTGGAAGATACAACCGCGCGCCAGGAAAAAGAAACCGTTGTCGACCAGTTGCACAGCGGCATCTGCCAGCTGATTCGTCACGGCGGACACTGGCGGCAGCTCTAGTCCAGCCCTGTGGATGGTCTCGACCGCTTCCTCGAACGTCGGAGGCTCGCTGACGCCCATCTCGTTCATAAGGCCCTGCATTTCTTCCAGCGCGCTGCTGCCCGACTCCTCGCCGCGCGGCACCAGACGGTAACAAGCCAGCGCCAGGTCGAGCTGATCGCAATTCCAATAGGCAAACGCCAAGCGATAGAACAGGTAGCCGATTGCAGAACGATCGCTGGCAATACGTAGGCCGTGGCGCGCCACCTCGATAATCTCGTCAAAGCGCTCCAGACGCGCAAGCACGTTGATGAGCGCAAAGTGCGACTGCATGGACGAGCGCGCCAGATCGTAAAGATGGCGCACCTCGGGCAGTGCTCGTTCAAAGTCCTCTTGCTCGGCGTAAAAGCTGCAGATCTCGTGCTGGGCAAAGTACAGCGCATCGGGCGCACGAAGGATTCGCACAGAGCGGTCTTCTTCCAACACCGGTAGCACCATGCGCACCAGCTGGTTATCGCAAAACTGCGTTTGAACCGGACCTGTCGCCAAAAGCTCGGCGACGGCGCACTTGGCCTCCAACTCCTCGACAAGACGGGAAAAGCCTTCAAAAGCACCTGTACGGTCGACTTTTGCCTGCTCGCGCAATTCAACAACACGGGCCACGTATGGGTCGTCGTCCTCTTCCATGACCTCCAGCTCGTCAGCCGTATCGGCAAGCAGCAGATCGCGCAGCGCCGGCGGCAGCATGCGATGGTCATCACGCGGACGAGCATGAACCTCCGCCGGCTCAATCGTCTCCGGAGCGGTTGCCTCATATGCCTCAAGCACACGCTTGCACGGCATATCGTCCATGTCCATGCTCTCAAGATCCTTGGCGACAGGCACGCAATCGGCCAGATAGGCCGCGCGCCCAAAGAAATACGTTGCAACAACGCGCTCGCCCTGCTCACTGTCGGGAGCAGCAATCTGCACATAGCAGCGCGTGATGCAGGTGCCCGCGGCAAAACACGCTGCTGCAAGCGTGAGCGCCACGCGCGCATCGTGCTCCGCGGCCCAGATCGCACGCGCGTCCTCGTCCAACTCGCGCCAGGCGTCATCTTGAGCGTCGTATTCACGTTGCGGCATGGCATCAACGACAGACTGCCCAAACCGAACGAGCATGATCCCCTCGGCAACGTTTGCCCGATAGGTATAGTCGAGCCGCGTGACCACGTTAAGTGCCTCGACAATACGTGCGAAGCGGGTACGCACATCCCACTCACCGCCCGGCTGACAAGCCACCGTTCCCGGTTTGGACCACGGGTTGTCGCTCGAGGTTGTATCGAGCAGTCGGGGAACATCGTTGGTCGTCTTGGCGATATGCCACGAATCAAAGAGCGCACAGCCTTCAAGGCTCGGCGAGGATGCCGCGGGGACCAATCCGGCCCCGATGCGCTCAAGGATGCCGGAGAGGCGGTTGAGACGGCACTCGATGGCAAGCAGCATGTCGATCTCGTCCTGGTCCAGCAAGCTGCGATCAAAATTGAGATAGAACAGCTTTGACCGGTCGATGCGCGCTAGGCTCATTTCGGACTTGGCGGCAATGGTGCGTAGATGGGGCAAGTCGACCTCGCTCATAAGGGCGGCGGCATAACGCTCGATACCGCTCGGATTCTCGGCATGGTCAACGCGGTAAAGCAGCGTCTCGATAGCATCGGGGAGCGGTGCCGTGTTAAAGCCCAAAAACACCTCGACCGGCTCGGGTAACTTTACGAGCTTGATCTTGTCGACAACGTTTTGCATGTCCGCATCGAGACCGTCGACGCCCGCCGTGTTCGCAATAGCGCTTTCGGAGTTGGCAAATATCACGTAGCGCAAGAACATCGAGGCCATGAACTCGCCGTAAGGAAGGGCGCGGGTCGAATTCCATGTCGCGCGGTCGGACTGCTCGCGCATGGGGCCTTCGGGAGAGCCGGAAGTTTGTGCGCACGCGTGCATTGCACCGTTGGCTTCCCTTACCATAATCTCACCAATACTGGAATCCGACTCGTCAAGGACCAGTTCCATGTCGGGATCGTTGGGCAGCGGAGCCTCGCTAACGGGACGGTCCACCTTGTACACCTCACCCGAAACGCTTACGTAGCCCAAAAGCGACACACGACTTTTGCCAACGAATTCGACGACATAACAAGATTCATGCTGATCCTCGCCAAAGAGTTTCCAGACCACGCCATACGAGCGTCCCGCTGGCTGCTCGGGCATCGCCGGAAAGCGTTTCTTGGGATCGAGAAACCTGAGCTTGTATGTCGGACGCTCTGCCACGAAGTATCACCCTGATCGGTCGCTTGAAGAAGGAGTGGTCGCGAATTAGTCGCGACATCTACTCGGAATCTTACACGAGTCGACAGGAAATCGTCCGCTTTACGCCCGCGCCTCGACCGAGGTTCGAATCCATGCGGTGTTTACGTAAAAGAAAAGCCCCCGTTGCCGGGAGCTTTAATCTCAAATGGTGCGGCGTATAGGATTCGAACCTATGACGTTCTGATTCGTAGTCAGACCCTCTATCCAGCTGAGGTAACGCCGCAACTTGTTGATTATTATGCACAGGGACTGAATAATGGTCAAGCATTTTTTCAAAAAAAGTTATCGAATTTGATTTTTAATCATTTGATGCAGTCGATCGACTCGATACTTTCAAACACGGCGAAAGCAACTCCTCAAGTATGTCGACATATAAGAAAAGCCTCCATTACCGGAGGCTTTAAAGTTCAGTTGGTGCGGCGTATAGGATTCGAACCTATGACGTTCTGATTCGTAGTCAGACCCTCTATCCAGCTGAGGTAACGCCGCAACGCACGGATTATTATGCACGCGAGCCCCCGATGGGTCAAGCGACAATTAGAAAAAATTTTACGGAGTGATAATTAAGTTGTTCGTGCCTCGACCGAGGTTCGAATCCATGCGGTGTTGCCATAAAAGAAAAGCCCCCGTTGCCGGAGGCTTTCAATTTCAATTGGTGCGGCGTATAGGATTCGAACCTATGACGTTCTGATTCGTAGTCAGACCCTCTATCCAGCTGAGGTAACGCCGCAGCGCAAGACATATAAAACCACTTTAGTTCGTTAGAGTCAAGCAAAATCTCAAACTTTTTTTGCGCGGGCCGCAATTTGTCACGCTGCACCACAAGCATCAGCGCTTCTTGTGCGATCGATTGGCTTCTCAATCACATCGAACCCGGCGCCAAGCTCCCCCAAAAGCGAACGCACCCGTTGGGCGCAGTCGTAGTCGGCAAACGAGATACTCAGCATGCGCGCCACCTGGTTAGAAGTTCCCACCTCATAAAACCGCTCAAGCGCCACAAGCCCCTCGTGCGTCACAAAGGTCTCGACCACATGCGGCGACTCTTCATAGCACCATTGCGTCAATGGTCCCTCACTCGTCTGCCGAACCACCAAGCCACCCATACCCGACGGCTCGCACGTTACCAGCAGGTACTCCTCGCCCTCATCGCGCTGGAACAAAACAACCCGCTCGTCGAACAGCTCCATCACATCCCCTTTCTCTTGCTCTTAGTTAGCAAAAGCATAGCAGGTAGATGCACGTACACAGAACACTTGTTCGTGTGTTTTCTATCGAGCTGTCCACACGGCATGGTATAGCCGTACACAAAAAGGGCGCCCCTAAAAGGAGCGCCCTCGCAAATCCCCTATGCAGCCAAGTTACGCGACCGGCTCGATCTTCTCGAGGCCGCCCATGTAGGGACGCAGAACCTCGGGGATCGTGATGGTGCCGTCAGCGTTCTGGTAGTTCTCCAGAATGGCTGCCATGGTACGGCCAGCCGGCAGACCGGAACCGTTGAGGGTGTGCAGATAGCGCGAACCCTTGAAGTTCTCGGGGTCGCGATACTTGATGTTGGCGCGACGGGCCTGGAAGTCACCGCAGTTGGAGCAGGAGCTGATCTCCTTGTAGGCGTTGTAGCTCGGCAGCCAGACCTCGACGTCGTAGGTCTGACGGGCAGAGAAGCCCAGGTCGCCGGTGCACAGGCTAATCACGCGATACGGAAGACCCAGCTGCTGCAGCAGGAACTCGGCCTCGGCGGTCATGCTCTCGAGCTCCTTGTCGGACTCCTCCGGCTTGGCAAACTTGACCATCTCGACCTTGTCGAACTCGTGCTGGCGAATGATGCCGCGGGTATCGCGACCAGCGGAGCCGGCCTCCTCGCGGAAGCAGGGGGTGAAGGCGGTGTAGCGGCGCGGCAGGGTATCGGCGTCGAGGACCTCACCGGCGTGCAGGTTGGTGAGCACGACCTCGGCGGTGGGGATCAGGAAGTTGTCGCCCGAGACGTGATAGGCGTCGTCCTCGAACTTGGGCAGCTGGCCCGTGCCGAACATGGTCTGACGCTTGACGACGATGGGCGGCCACCACTCCTTAAAACCACGGCTGGTGTGCGTATCGAGGAAGAAGTTGATGAGGGCGCGCTCAAGACGGGCGCCGGCGCCACCGAGAACGGTGAAGCGGCTGCCGGAGAGCTTGTTGCCGCGCTCGAAGTCAAGGATGTCGAGGTCGGTGCCCAGATCCCAGTGCGGCTTAAAGTCGAAGTCGAACTCGCGCGGGGTGCCCCAACGACGGCGTTCGATGTTCTCGTCCTCGTCCTTGCCGTACGGCGTGGCCTCGCAAGGAATGTTGGGCAGGTGAGCCATGAAGTCGTACTGCTCCTGCTCGAGGGCGGTGCGGCGCTCGGCCAGACCGTCAATTTTCTCGTTGACGGCGCGCACGGCCTCTTTGGCGGCCTCGGCCTCGTCCTTCTTGCCCTCCTTCATCAGGGCGCCGATCTTCTTGGACTCGGCATTGCGCGTGGCTTGAAGTTCCTCAACCTCAGTGATGACGGCACGACGCTCGTCGTCGAGCTCAAAGAACTTCTCGCGATCCCAAGACGTCTGGCGGTTAGCCATGGCGACATCGATGGCATCGGGGTTCTCGCGAACAAACTTGATATCAAGCATTAGATCCTCCGGCGATATACATTCCATTTAGGTTGCAACCTTGTACATGTATGGGCAAGTATATACTTATGAGCGTTTACGACCCAACTCAACTACGCAAGAAGGCACCCAATGGACGCAGTTTTTTCCTTTTTGTTTGGCACCCGCACCGGTTTTGCCATCCTTTTCGCCGGCGGCATCCTGCTGTTTGCGATTATTGCCTTTGTAATGGAGAAGCGCACCCATAAGATGTATGTCGACCGCGGCCCCAAGTCCGAGGACGAAGAAGACAGCTTCTGGGACTAACCTGCCAAAAAGGGACAGGTTTATTTTGGTCGGTTTTATCTGGGCAAACGCAAGTGCCCCGCAACTGGAATTGAGCCAGTTGCGGGGCACTTTTCGCTAAAAGGACAAAACCGCAGGAAAAACCTGCCAACATAAACCTGTCCCTTTTTTGGTCGGTTTTACTGGAGGGTTGCGTCGATTGCCTTGACCAGGGCGCTGCGCATGCCGGCGTCCTCGAGCGCAACGACGCCCTTGATGGTGGCACCACCGGGCGAGCATACGGCATCCTTCATCGCCGCAGGATGCTGGCCAGTTGCAAGCTGCAGCTTTGCCGTACCCAGCACCATCTGGCTCACAATGCGATAAGCATCCGCACGCGGGATACCGTGCTTGACCGCCGCATCGCCCAGGGCCTCGATTGCCATGGCGACAAACGCCGGAGCGCAACCACCCACCGTGCCGCCCACAAACAGCAGGCTTGTGTCGAGCTCGACGACAGCGCCAAGCTTACCGAGCAGGTCGAGCACCACAGCACGCTGCTCGTCGTTAAGCGTCGAAGCCTTCTCGCAGGCGATGACGCCCTCGCCCACCGAAACCGGCGTGTTGGGCACCGTCGAGATATGCGCGACGCCCGGCAGGACCTGCTCCCACTTGGCACTGTCCCAGGTCCAGGCAACCGACAGAACGACCTTTTTGGCAAGAGCATCCTTGAGCGGGGCGAATACCTTCTCGATCATGTACGGCTTGACCGCAGCGACCACGATATCGGATGCGGCGACAACCTCGGCGGCATCGTGGCAAGCGGCCATCCCGCGCGCCTCACAGCGCTCAACCAGTGCGTCGTAGCGACCCGCACAGGCGCACATGTCGCTCGCAGCTACACCGGCAGCGATCCAGCCATCGGCCATAGCGCTCGCCATATTGCCAAAACCGACAAATCCAATCTTCATATCACATAGTCCTTTCAGACACATTCCTCAAAACGAAAGCTATTGTCCCACGCCATTGTTTCGTATTGCTGACCTATTTGTGATACGGCTCGCCGCGGCTGATCTTGCAGGCGCGGTAGATCTGCTCCAGCAGCACCACGCGCGCCAAGTTATGCGGCAAGGTAATACGTCCAAAGCTAAGCATCTCGTCGGCTCGTGCGCGCACGTCATCGCTCACGCCGTCCGATCCGCCAATTACAAAGGCGATGTCGCTGTTACCACGTAGCATAAGATCATCGAGCCGCGCCGAAAGTTCCTCGCTCGAGCGCTCTTTGCCCTCAATGGCCAGCAAGATCACATGTGCTCGAGGCGGCAGGGCTGTAAGAATCGCCGCCCCCTCCTTGTCGCGCGCGACATCCACGCCGCCCGCCTTAGCCGGGTCGATATCGGCCACCTCGCGGATATCCACCTTGGCATAGGCACCTAGGCGCTTGGTGTACTCAGCGCACGCGTCCTTCCAAAAGCGTTCCTTGAGCTTACCGACGCAAACGACGGTGTATTTCACGCGCGCCTACTCCTTCGAATCGTTTTGAACTTTGCCGGCGGCCAGCATCTGCTCGAACATCGAGGCCGACTGCGAAAAGTCGCTCGGCAGCACGACCGTCGAGGTTTTACCCGTGCGAGCGAACTCCGTCATCATCTCAGACCACTGCGTAAACATGAACAGTTGGTTGGCCTCGTCATTGCCGACACCCGTCTCCTGGATGATCTCGAGCGAATCTTTGATACCCAGTGCGATGGCCTTGCGCTGGTTGGCGATGCCCTCGCCCGCCTTTTCCATTGCCTCGGCCTCGGCGGTCGCCTCGGTGACGCGCTTGATGCGGTCTGCCTCGGCGAGCTCCTGTGCCGCAGCGCGCTTGCGCTGGGCGGCGTTGATGTCGTTCATGGAGTTCTCAACCTCGGTCGGCAGTGCGATTTTGGTGATGAGCGTCGACACGAGGGTGAAGCCGTAGGCGGCCATCTGCTCGGAAACGGTAGCGTTGACATCCTTGGCGATGTCATCCTTCTTGGCAAAGACCTCATCGAGTGTGTAGACAGGAATCGAAGAGCGCAGGGCGTCGGTGATGAAGTCACGCATCTGGTCGACGGGCTCCTGCAGCATGTAGTAGCTCTTGTAGATGCCCGAATCTGCCGGGCCGGCGCCCATGTCGTAGCTCACGTGGTACTGAGCGGAGACCTCAAGGCCGATGGTCACGTTGTCCTGGGTCTTAACGTCGATGCCAAAACCGTTTTTCATGGTGCGCAGGCTCACCGTGGCGGCCTTGCGGTCGATCACGGGCACCTTCACGTGGAAGCCCGCGTTGACGATACGATTGAACTTACCCAAGCGCTCGATGATCACAGCGTGCTGCTGCTCAACGACGTAGCAGGCGTTGGGAAACAACAGCAGCAGGATGATGATGGGAATCAAAAGGCTCGTAAGGGCAGCGATGATACCGGAAAACAGCATGGTCTCTCCTCTGATAGGCACACGTTGCCATTAGGATACCCGTCCAAGGAGATCGTGCATAACAAAAAAGCTCCCATTGCTGGGAGCTCTTTCAATCCATGGTGCGAGCGAAAGGACGTCCGCGTATCCGCTTCGCGGATCCGCACCGGCTTCGCCCGCCTGCCGGCGGACTCGCCAGCTCGCTAAAAACGCTCCGCGTTTTCTTGACGCTCGCTCCTTCACAGGTTCAAGTCCCTGCGATGGGCCCATAACAAAAAAGCTCCCATTGCTGGGAGCTCTTTCAATCAATGGTGCGGGCGAAAGGACTTGAACCTTCATGGGGTTGCCCCCATACGGACCTGAACCGTACGCGTCTGCCAATTCCGCCACGCCCGCGTGCAGGAATTAGAATAACGGAGCGCCACCGCGAACGCAAGAACTATTTTTGAAAAAGTTTGCAGGCATTTTCCCAAGCGGCATGCGCGATTGTTTCGGCGTCCTCACCAGTGCGATCGACACGGTCGTTAACCAGCGCGTTTGCCGTAATGGAGATCATTGCGGGCTCGCATTCAAGACCGCGGATGGGCTCCGGAGCCATATACGGGCAATCCGTCTCGAACAAAATTCGATCGAGTGGGGTTGCCGCAAATGCCTCGCGCACGTCGTCGTTGTGCTTAAAGGTGGCCGCACCACCATAGGCGATATAGCAGCCCAGCTCCACAAAGCGCTCCATCGTGGCGCGGTCCTCGCCAAAACAGTGCAGCACACAACCGGCCTGGGGCACGCCCACCTCACGAAGCACGTTGTAGGCGTCCACGTGCGAGGTACGCTCCTGGTCCATGTCTTCGTGACGCAGATGCAGCTCCACCGGCACGTTACGGCACACGGCAAGCTCGAGCTGGCGTGCCATGCAGTCAATCTGCACGCTGTGGGGCGCCGGCGCGATGTCGTCGTCGTAATCCATGTGGTAGTCCAGACCGATCTCGCCAATACCGGCGCACAAAGGGTCATCAAGCGCAGCAACAACCTGCGCGTGAATGTCGTCGGTATAGTCCGGCGCGCCATACGGATGCACGCCGGCAAGATACTTGATCTGCGGGATATCCTGCATCGGCAGAATTTCGCGCACGAGCCAGTCGCTATAGTCCGTCACGCTGCGCTTGTCGGCGATGGGGTCGAAGACCGTCACCAACAGGTCGATGCCTGCCGCCTTGGCACGCACGAGTGTCTCGGGCACATCCTTGCCCCAGAACGAAAGCAGATGCGCATGCGTGTCGGCAAGCGGTGCCAAGGGTACGGGACAAGCAACCGTCTTCTTTTTCTTGGTAAACGTCACGCGTTCGGCATTAAGCGTCATGGGAAAGCTCCCGAGCCAGGCACACAAAGTCGGCGACGCCGAGCGTCTCGGCGCGCGTGGTGGATGCGATACCGCAAGCCTCAAAGGCGGCATCGAGCACGTCCTTGGCAAAGCCGTTGGCGCTCATGGAATTGCGGATAGTCTTGCGACGCTGAGCAAATGCAGCGTCAATCACGCGGGCCACAAATTCGCGATCGAGTCCTTCGGGCACCACACCGTCAACACGGTCGATGCGCACGACGGCCGAGTCCACGTGTGGCGCCGGCATAAAGCAACGCGGCGGCACCTCAAAGCGACCCGTTACCTGCGCATACAGGCCAAGCTTTGCCGTATAGCCGCCATAGGTCTTGTTGCCCGGCACTGCGGCAATGCGATCGGCAACCTCCTTTTGCACCATGACGACGGCGCGCTTGAGCGCCGGCATCGTCTGGAAAAATTGCAAAATGATCGTCGCCGCCACGTTATAGGGCAAGTTCGCGACAAATACCGTCGGCTCACCGCCCGCAGCCTGCTCAATCTGCTCCGGGCCCACCTTAAGCGCGTCGCCCATGATAAAGCGGAAGTTGGCATAGTCGGCGGCGTGGGCGTCGAGCACCGGTTCGAGCTCAGGATCGGCCTCAATGGACGTAACGCACGCCGCCTCCTGCAGAAGCGCAAGCGTGAGCGTACCAACGCCCGGGCCAACCTCGAGCACGCGCTCATCGCCCGTGAGCTCGGAAAGCTCGCAGATGCGCTCAATCACATGGTTGTCGATCAGGAAGTTCTGGCCCAGGCGATGCTTGGTCGCAAGGCCAAACTCCTCCAGCAGCTCCCTGGTGGCCGTGGGGTTTGCCAAAGGCGAAGTTGTCATAGTTGCCTCCTTAGCAAGATGGCGGCGTCTTGAAACAAAAGGGCATGGACCGTGGCGGCCATGCCCTTACAGCTAAACAGCAAATTGCCGATATGGCGCTCGCGCGGTCTCTACGCCAGACGCGGGAACAGCGGATCGCCCTTCTCGACGGGCTGACCGCCGGCAAGCAGGCCCCAAGTGCAAATGCCCTTGAGGTCGTCGCTCGCGGCCTCGTCCTCACAGGACAGGCGGCGCAGAGCCTCAACAGAAGTCTGGGGCATGAGCGGCATCAGCAGGTGGGCGGCAATGCGGATGGCCTCGAGCAGGTTGTAGATCACAAATGCCAGCTCGTCAGCCTTGGCCTCGTCCTTGGCAAGCGCCCAGGGCTCGGAGTCCTCGATGTAGTGGTTGGCGGCATGGATGAGCTCCATGACCTCATCCTTGGCCCCGCCGTAATCGAGCACGTCCATATTGGCCATGTAGCGCTCGACCAAACCGTCGGCAATCTTTGCCAGCGGGTTATCGAACGCGTCGGCAGACGCCGGTTTAGCCGGGGCGCAGCCGTCAAAGTACTTTGCGCTCATGTTGAGCGAGCGCGAAATGAGGTTGCCCCAGCTGTTGGCCAGATCGGCGTTGTAGACCTGCTCCATGCGATCGAAGCTGATGGCGCCGTCGGTGCCGGGGACCACGTCGGTCATGAAGTAGTAGCGATAGCCCTCGACGCCCAGCATGTCGATAACGTCCTGCGGAGCGATGGCGTTACCGCGGCTCTTGGACATCTTCTCGGCCTTGCCGGTCTCGGCATTGCGCACGGTCAGGAAGCCGTGGGCAAAGACGTGCTCGGGCAGGGCCTCGCCGATGGCCATGAGCATGGCGGGCCAAATGACGCAGTGGAAGCGGATGATGTCCTTACCCACGATGTGGAACTGCGCGGGCCAGCGATAGGCCAGCTCGGCACGCGCCTCGTCGGTGTCGACACCGTAGCCGACGGCCGTCATATAGTTGAGCAGCGCGTCAAACCATACATAGGTCACATGGCCCTCGTCAAACGGAACCTGGATGCCCCAGTCAAAGCTCGTGCGACTCACGGAAAGGTCGTTGAGGCCGCCCTCGACAAAGCTGCGAACCTCGTTCATGCGGAACGCAGGCTCGACAAAGTCGGGGTGCTCGTCATAGAGCTTGAGAAGCTTGTCCTGGAAGGCGGAAAGCTTAAAGAAGTAGGACTCCTCCTGGACGCGCTCAAGCGGACGGTGGCAGTCGGGGCATAGATGCTGGCCGACGCTGCCGTACTCCTCGTCGCCCTTCTGGACCTGCGTATCGGTGAAGTAGGTCTCGTCAGGCACGCAATACCAACCGTCGTAGCTGCCCTTATACAGGTAACCGGACTCCTTCATGCGCTCCCACAGGTACTGCACGGCATGATGCTGGCGCGGCTCGGTGGTGCGGATGAAGTCGTCGTTGGAAATCTCGAGCTTGCTCCAAAGCTCCTTGAAGTGCGGGGCCTGGCTATCGGTCCACTCCTGCGGCGTCATGCCATGCTTGGCTGCGGCCTCGGCGACCTTCTCGCCGTGCTCGTCCATGCCGGTCAGGAACTTGACGTTATAGCCGGCGGAACGGCGATAGCGAGCCTGAACGTCGGCGATGATGGTGGAATAAGCCGTGCCCAGGTGCGGATCGGCGTTGACGTAGTAGATGGGCGTCGTGATAAAGAACGAAGGCTTGCTTTGATCCATGGGGTTTGTCCTCCAGAAAAACGTTGCATACAGAGGATGATTCTAGCGCAAGGGCTGGATATCCTCCATCTATTGCATATCGAGCACCATGGCATAGACATCGCGCTTGCGGCGCGAATACTTCTGAGACAGGCGCTTGGCCACCGCAGACGCGGGCTCCCCCTCCTCGAGCGCGGCGCGGATATCCTCGCGCAGGGCCTCGTCGGGATCCGCTGCCGTGGCGCCGACCGGCACGATACCGGCCTCCTCATCCTCGCTCGGTGGCGCGATGACCAGCGCAATCTCGCCCTTTACCTCGCCGCGAGCACGCAGCTCCTCGGCAAGCTGGTCAGCGGGCCCGCGCAAGACCTCCTCGTGCAGCTTGGTGAGTTCGCGGCAGACGGCAACCTCACGCTGGGGAAAGACCTCCGCCACGGCCTCGAGCGTCGCCACGATGCGATGTGGAGACTCGTAGAAGATGAGTGCGCCGGGCACCACGGCAAGGCGCTGCAAACGGCGCACACGGTCGCCGTGCTTTCGGCCCAAAAAGCCCTCGAAGAAAAAATGCTCGCAGGGAATGCCGGACGAAACAAGCGCCGTGACGCAAGCAGAGGGCCCGGGAATAACTTCGACGGGCACATCGGCCTCACGCGCCGCCTCGACCAGCGCCTGGCCGGGATCGGACACGCTCGGCATGCCGGCGTCCGAGGCAAAGGCGAGGGTCTCCCCCGCCAGCAGACGGTCGACCAGGCCGGCAGCGCGGCTAGCGATCACATTCTCGTCGCAACGGACAAGCGGCTTGGAAATGCCCAGGTGCATCAGCAGCTTTGACGTCACACGCGTGTCTTCGCAGCAGATGACATCGGCAGCGGCAAAGGCCTCGCCAACGCGCGGGGACAGGTCACCCAGGTTGCCGATGGGCGTGCCGACCACATAGAGTTTGCCCGTATGGGCGCTGTTTTGCGTCATATCAACCTATTCAATCATGCCGCGCTCGAGCGTACCGAGCGCCGCGCGGGCGTCCCATGCTGCAATGCGCTTCTCGGTCTTCCACGTTTGGAAGAACCAACCGGCAGCCGGCGCAAACGAAGCCAGCTGGTTGGCGATAAACACGCGCTCGTAGGCATTGCAGCCCTCGGGCGTAACCGACGAGTTGGCAAAGATCGCCGCGCCCGACCATTCGCCCACCAGCACGGGGAACCCAGTCGAAATCGCTTCTTTAAGCTCGCGCTTGTTACGCGAAATCGCCGTCGTCAGCCCGCGAGGGCTCGTGATGTCGAGCGCATACTCGTCGCGGTAATGGTACAGGTGAAGGTCCATGTAGACGTTCTTGTACTTGGCGCCGCGCATAAAATGCTTCCACTCGCTGGGATGCCCCGACGACGAGAAGACGACGATCTTATCCTCGGGCATATACGAACGGACGAGCTCGTAGGCATCGCGATAGAAATTGCGCAGGTAGTGAGCAGGAATGCCATCCGTCATGGTGAAGAGGCTCTTGCGAACGCTCATCTGCGGCGTGTCCAGCAGCTCAATGCCCAGCAGGCTCTCGGCCTCGCCATAGCGATCGGCCAAGCGCTCGAGCACGTCGAGTGCGACATGGCGGCCGTTGGTGGACGAATGCCACTCGGCAACAGCCTCCGGCGTGGTGGGCGAATCGTTGGAATCGCCCTGGCCACCGGGCACGGTTGCCAGATCGAGCAGCACGCGGATGTCGTACTTGGCAGCCCACTCAATTGCGCGGTCGATGTAATCGACAACCGATATGTAGGAGGCATCGGACTCCTGTGAGCCAAAGGCATACCAGGGCACCGGCAGACGCACGGCATTGAGACCGATCTGCGCCATGCGGCGAAAATCGTCCTCGCTCACAAACGTCTCGTAATGGCGGCGCATGCGCTCGTTATAGGCGGCGGTACCCATGGCCTCCTGTAGCTCAGCCGCGTTGGATGCACCGGTCGCCGCGTACAGCGACGGGGTCACCCAAGGCTCGGGAATAAACCAGCCAGAGAGATTAACGCCGAGTATCCTCTCCATCACTGCCCCCTTCGGATCATGCAGGTCGAACCCGCATCGTATTGCGTAGGATAAGTATCGTTTTGAGTATACCCGCGTGTGCGGACAGGCGACCGAACGGTCTGCAAAGTGACGCGAAAGTGGGAGGAATGTCTGGGGCGGGCGGGCTCGGAATGGTGCGACGAGGTGTGTACGCGCGCCAGAGGCAGGCACCGGAAAGCATGTCCCGTTCTATCGCTCAATAATGGGGCGCATTTTCCGTTAGCAGGCCCAACCGGAAAATGCATCCCGTTCTGAGCGCGGGATCTGGGACGCAGTTTCCGCCAAAGGCCGCAAAAGGAAAGCACGTCCCATTCTGACGCCGGATTCCGGGTCGCGCTTTCCCAAGCGGCCTCAAAGCGGAAAACGCATCCCACTCTGAAGCCAAATTCCGGGACGCAGTTTCCGCAGAACCCTACATAAAAGAAAAGGACCCCTTTGCAGAGGTCCTAGTCAATTCAAGGTGGCGGGGAAGGGAATCGAACCCCTGACACGAGGATTTTCAGTCCTCTGCTCTACCAACTGAGCTACCCAGCCATTTGAGGTGTGCCTTGTTTCAAGGCTTGATTAGTATAACCAAGGACGCGTTCCGGTCAACCGAGAATTTTAAAAAAGTTTTTGAGCACAGCCTCGGTTCTATAAATCGGCACGTCAGAGGCATCAGCCGGCAGCAAGAAGTTTTTCGCTCAGAGCCGCACGGGCAAACTCACTTGGCGTCATCCCCTCGGCAGCCGCCCGTCGACGAATGGCCTCCTTCATTCCCAGAGGAATCTTGACCGACAGCGTTGCCGTCCCCTCACCTGAGAGTGGGGGCCGTCCATGCACGATCCCACCAACGGTGTGTTCGCCATCCGGAAACTCTCCGCGCTCGTACGACTCGCACCACGCGTCAATCATTTCATCCGTTACAACCTGACCATTAGCGGCCGTATACGTCTTGCCCATCATCGACCCCTTTGCCGAGCCTGTTCAATCTCCTGCCAAAATTTCTTCTGGACTGGAGACAAGGCATGAATGATAAGCCACCCACGGACAAGCTAGACCGCGACAAGCTCCACGCTTCGTCCGCCTGGGAGCCATCCAATCGCAAGCCATCTCGGCGGCTCGTCCTTCGACTCGCGACGAATGCACTCAGTAACCGCAAGCCAAGCGCTAAGCACCTGCTTTTCCGTCAGGTGCTTTTTAGCGTTGGGATGGATCTCAACATCCATGCATCTTCTCCTCCATCTTACCCAATTTCGTATGACGAAAGTCCGCTGTCGCCAATTCTTAAGCCGGCACGCGTTGGAGAGCAGGGATCGAAACAATGATTGAAGGACGCTCTAGTGCGGCCCAGGCGCCGGGGCAGGAGCACGTGCGCCAAGGACGAACGCTTTCGTAGCGCGCGAGGATATTGCCGTCGCGATCGATGAAGGCGATGTCGATGGGATAGGCCATAAAACACGTATGGACCGAAGAGCAGCGTGGAAACGCCATGACGAGCGGCAGACCGTTGGCGGCAACCGGACACCGTCCCAGCATGCCGCGCAGGCGCACGGCAAACGACTCCGCCACCACAAACTCGGCCGGCGTCCAACCCAGCCTGTTGAGCGCCCGCGCGTACGCGATGTAGGACGAGACCGCGGTCACATGACCACCCCCGGACGCCATGGATCGACCGTCACCGCGCGCTCGTGCGACAACGTTGTCGGCGCCCCCAGCGAAACGCCAGCGATGCTGAGAGAAGTCGGCCACGGCTCATAGTGCATGGTGCAGGTGTAGGTCCTAAACGTACCGGATAGGGAGAGCAGGCCACCATCCGATGCCTCCGCGCCTTGCTCGCTCGACACTTCGATCTGCAAGCCATAGCCTTCCATGGCATTCAGAATTTGAGTCTGAACCGTCGCCGAGGCATCGGCAGAGCTTTCGTCGCCCTCCCCCTCCGACGCCACGGCGTGCGCCAACACGATGTCGGGCACCACGCGGTCGAAGCGCGCGACAGCGCTGGCAAAGATCATGACGTTGTACACGATGAGTGCCAGCACCAGCAAAACGGGCGTAACCACTGCCATCTCCACCGTCGCTTGGGCGCGCTCCTCGCGCAGACGCATGCGGATACTCATTACGACCCACCGCCCAAAGCGCCAACCAGCGTGGCGACATCGACGGTGAGCGGGATGGAGCCGC
Source organism: Coriobacteriaceae bacterium (assembly GCA_902363875.1). Lineage (GTDB taxonomy): Bacteria > Actinomycetota > Coriobacteriia > Coriobacteriales > Coriobacteriaceae > Collinsella. The sequence continues at coordinate 73,599 of CABJBO010000002.1, forward strand.
CGCCGGGCAGAGGAATCTCCGCAAGCGTGAACACCGTACCGCTAATGGTGCGTTCGACTTGATATTCCAACGCCTCGCAAAGCGCCTTGGGATCGGTCACGCCCAACGGAATACTTCGCAGTTTGTCTTGCGCTTGAGAGAGGCCAGCAATGTCAGACCCCGGGCTCTTAATGACGTTGGCGGAATCAGTCAGCACCGGCTTTCGCAGGCGCAAGTCGCACGGTTCCAAACCCAGCGCCGCCACGGACGCCGAAACGGTATCGCCGAGCCACGATGCAATGGAGCCCAACGCGCCGCTGCCCCCTCCTAGGCCTTTAATCATCTCGTCCATAAGTTCGTCGGCCGAACCTTGGATGTCTCCGTATCCCACAAGCAGCCGTCCCCAGACATCCATGACGCCGTCGAGCACGCCGGCAACGCCGCCCGAGCGTTCCTTCAATGTCGAGAAAAATCGCGAAAGCACGTTGTTTTGCGCCGTCGCCCCATCGGGCGCCAGCACCGCGGCAGAGATGGCACCGCGATCGCCAAGTCTGACTGCCGTGTTAAACGAAGAGTTGAGTTCATCGGAGCTCGAGATGGCACCCGAAACCGCAAAGGCAACCACGCCGTTGCGACCGGGCGGAGCGATACGCGGGCGCTCACCGGAAAGTTCTTTGATGGCGGTATCGAACGCATTGCCCGCACGGTCGGCTTCGTCCTCGGTCTGACGCTCGAGCTCGAGCTCCTTGTTGCGACAGTCGACGTAGTCCTCCAGGGCGTCTTTAAACTTGTCAAAGTGATACTCGAAGCCGTTTTCGATAGAGGTTGAAGGCGCCGCAACAGCACCAAGCGACAAAACGCCAAAATGGCATTTGCTGCATTTATCCTGTCCATCGTAATCGGCAACCGAAGCAAATCCGCTCGGCGTCCCTTTCTTATAGTTAGGGCAGGTCGTCCCGTAATGCAGATACGCCTTGTCATCGTTCACGCTAGTCGGCCACACCGCATCGGTATAGAGTTCCGTCGCCCGAACCTCATCAGAGTTGCGCGGCAGCAGCGGAATATAGGAGGAAACCCTGTCTCCGTTCTCGGTTATATATGCCCGATCGACCTCCGCGTTCGCATAGGTATAAAACGCCTTACGCGCCGCAGACTCTGCCTTCATCTCGACACTCGAGCCCTGGGGCTTCTCATTTGTCAGACGCCAATGGTAGTAGTCCTTCGCGCGATCAAGGGCAACTTGAGGCTCCCACGTAACGCTCGATGAGTAATGCGGATTTTGAACACCGGAGAGATCCGTTAGGCTTTTCGCGCGCTCCCACATGCAAGAACAGCTGCCGACCGAGCCCTTGTCAGACCCACCACAATCCGCCAGCCAAGCGCGCTCCTTTGCCTTCGCCGTCTCCTCCGAGGCCTTCCGCAGCTCCTCGGCCGCACGCTCTAAATCATCTGATGTGTCTTTAATGGTATCGGTCGAGATCTCTGACCCTTTGATCGCAGCGAAGTCCGACTCGGATGTCCTGGGCACGGCAAGCGCCGTACCGGTATAGGTCACACTATCGGTATCCTGCGCCGACACCGCCTGCGTGGCACGCGCGGCGATCAGATACGGCAGAGCCGTCTCGATTTTCTGTAAGCCTTCCGATGCGCTTTTGGCAAACTTGTTGCGCGTTTTAATGATCTCGATCCCGGTGTCGACCATATTGCCGGCAACCGGCTCGGCACCCGGGATGAGGATGGCGACCAGGCCCGTCCCGATCGTGGCAAACCCCGCCAGCCCCAGACTCAAGATACTCGCATCAACCACCGTGGCAGCCGTGTGATAGGACGACACCACGTTGGCACCCGCCAGCGCGCCGCTATCAGCCGCCACCTGGGTGTCCCCGGCACGCGACATGCTCCATATCGCCGCGGTCGACGAAAACAACAATGTGAGCACCACTAGGATGACCACGGCAGAAGAAAGCGTGGTATAGGCACCGTCTTCGATAAACAGATCGACACCGGCTCGACCCATAAAGCCACCTCGCTTGCAATGGCAACTCGGACGGCGCGTCAAAACGCGTCTAGACCAGAAACGCTTAATCCCATGTAGCAATCCACGAATCATAATCTCCCTCCAGCCATTCGGGACGCGATTGATACGAGACATCGACCTTGAGCTCAACGTAGCCGCCCTCGGCGGTACCACCCATAGCCTGCGCAAACGCACCGATCACGGGCAACGGCTTGACCTCGCCGGAAACGGACACGGACGAGACGCCACCCGCACCGGCCCGGCCAAGCTCGATATCCCACGACAGCGGCCCGCCGGCATGAAAAATCGAAACGTTGGGCACTGCGGCAAGCCGGCGGCGGGTGAACTCCTTAAGATCGTCGTCCTCCGCCGTCGTCGTGGTCATGAGCCGCGCGGTCTCGGCGGCGGCAGACTCCATGACCGCGCGCGTATAGAGCAGGCACACCGGTTGCAGTGCGAGAAGGATGAGCGTCAGAAACGTCGGCAGCAAAAAAGCGGCCTCGACCGTAGACTGCGCCCGGTCCTCGCACGCGATATCAATACAACGCGATGTCCTTAGCGCCCGCAGCGGCGTCGATAACCGACATCGAGGCAACGCCATGGGATGCCGCCCGCTCAACCAGCGCCGCCAAGCGCCCATCGGTGCCAGCACGCCAAAGTCCCGCAATCGCCAGCACGATCGATAACAGCGCCACCGTGACGATGGCGTATTCCACAGTCGCTTGGGCAACCTCCTCACGCAGAACGCCATGCATTTCACGACCCCTCCTTTGAGCTTATTGTTTGCGGAACCAGGCGCACGGCGCGCAGACGACACGAAGCATCGCCAGTATCCGCAGCAACCGTCACCATATCGACCCAGCCGCGTCCGTCACGCACGATGGCGCCCCACACGTTTCCCTTGATGTCGAGATAGCCGCTCAGAGCAAGTTGCGCCGTGGGTACCTCGCGATAGGAACGCAGCATATCCGCCGCCGCTTCGGTCATCGGTCGGTCCTCGGACCATGCAAGCCGGACCACAATCGCGTTGCCCCCAGGCGAATCCGTCGCAGTGCCAGACCGCTTGTCGAGCGTCCGCAGAAAGGTTTGCGCCGTGACAGCGACATCCGAATCGTCCGCATCTCGCATCTCATCTTTTTGAGACGCCACCGCCGAATCTGAGCCCAAATCGGAGGCGGTCCCAGGACGCTGCTGCCGCGCGGCGTTAAGCCCCCAAAGCACCGCCGCTATCGCCACGGTCAGGCAAGCAAACACCAGCAGCACCCCGACGGGGCGCTCGCCCTCTACAGGCTGTTGATGCCCTCGCTGATAGCGTTCCATAGATCTTGGACCTTGCCCTTAAATGCGACGATGGCGATAATCGCGATCACCACGAGCACGCCGACCAAGACGGCATACTCGGTGGTACCCTGCGCACTCTCCTCCTGCAATAGTTCCTTGGCGCGCTGACGAACATGTGCCGCCCGGCAAAACGCCCAGCCCTGCACCTTGCCAGCAGTGTCAGTCATCGTGTTCATGTATTCCTCCCTACATCATCCCGCCTGCTCCCAGCAGCGGGCCCAATATGGACAGAAGCAACGCCGGCAAGATGAGCGTGCCGGTGGGAATCAGCAGCTTGACGGGCGCACGCTCGATCTCGCGCTCGACCGCGGCGCGATGAGCCGCACGGATCTCGCGACTTTGAGCGGCCAGCGTCTCGGCAAGTGGGGCACCCAGGGCGAGCGCCTGCCCCACCGTGATGGCAAAGGTCTCGAGCGCTCGCACGTCCAGGTCGCGCGCGGCGGCCAACAACTCGTCCTCACGCGTGCCCACGCCCACCTGCCACGCCATGCAGGCGCGCTCAAGGCGAAGAGCCAGCACTGACCGGCGGTTGGCGCAGAAAATCTCAAGCGCCGCATCAAACGAAAGACCGGCCGAAAGACCCAAGCGCACAACATCGATCATCTCGGACACTTCGCCGAGCGACACTCGCGCCGGGCCGCCCGCTCCAACCGCGCCCTTCACTCGCGCGGTCAGAGCATCGACCACCGAGCGACCCGCGGCAGCGACCAGCACCGCCTCGCGCTTGCAGGCCCCTGCGATCTTGCGTGCATCCGCCCGATCCAAACCCGTCGCGACAAATACACTCAGGGCGCACAGGCAAGCCGCAACTGCAACCGGGGCGCTCATAGCTCCACCCGCATAATGCGCCGGATAACCACCAGGGCAACGGCGTTGAGGGCAAGACCCAGCACCACAGCGCCCGCGCCGGCGGGCGTCGCAAGACCGCGACGAAAATCTGCCGAAAGCAGCGCCAACACCGCGCACATGCCCGCCGGCATCGCCGCGACCATATGCGCAGACATGCGAGCCTGCGACGTCTTAACATCCAGGCGGCGCTTGAGCTCAATGCGCTCCCCCACCATGCTCGACGCCTCGGACAGTAAGTCGGCAAGCGGAGCGCCGGTGCGCTGAGACACCTTAAGCGCCAAGGTCACAAGCGAAAGACCGGGGGCGTCGATACGCACGAGCAAGTCATCGAGCGCGTCGGTCGCCGAGATGTCGCAATCGATCGCCGCCGCCACCCGCAAAAACTCGGTATGCACTGGCTCTTGCGCATGAGCGCCCACAAAGCGCATGCCCTGGGCCAGCGAATGTCCCGAGGCAAGCGACATGGAAAGTGCGGTAAACGCCTCGGGCATTGCCTCTTCTGCATCGTGTTGCTCGCGCCGGCTCTCAAAGCCATCCCAAGCGGCACCAACGGCAAACGGAGCAACAAGTCCCAAGGCAAATCCGAGGGGCGATAACGACACCATCGTTAGTAAAACGCAGCAGACACCGCTCGATAGCAGCAGAAACGCCAAACGTCCCGAAGCATCTTCGATCACGAGGCCAAGGCGATGCGCCGGAGCCAGCGATGCCCACGAACGGGCGATCTTTTTCAGCAAATCGTTTTCCACCAGCCCACGCGGCAGCTTCTCTGCCACCGTCTCGAGCGCCTGACGTGCCAGCTCCGCCGGCGGCACCCGCGGCACACGAGGCTCTGCCCCACACACCGTCGCGACAGAAAGCCCTGCCAAGCCCCCTACGACGAGGGGCATAGCGATCTCCATTCGTCCACCTCCTCTTGTGTAAGCGTCCCCGACCGCAGGCCTTCTGCGATAAACGGCGGCTCGCGGTCGAGCGTCCAGATGCGCTCGGCAGCATCGAAAGTCACATAGCGTTCGAGCTCAACACCGCCCGACACGCCGCGGTGAACCCCCGAATATGAGGCCACAAAGCGCCTGCCATCGGCGTGGCGCTCGGACATCACGATGCCGTCGAGCGCCATGGCGATCTGCTCCTCGATGAGCTCACTCGGCAGATCGATGCCATAACGTGCAAGCAACGTCAGACGTACCACGGTCTCCTGTTCTGAACCCGCATGAAGTGTGGTGAGCGACCCATCGTGGCCCGTGTTCATGGCCTGCAACATGTCGCAGCACTCGGCACCGCGCACCTCGCCCACCACGATGCGGTCGGGGCGCATGCGCAGGGCATTAGTTACCAGGTCGCGGATCGTCACCGCGCCCTCACCCTCAATTGAAGCCTCGCGCGCCTCTAGGCGCACCACGTGCGGATGATGCGCAAACTTGAGCTCGGCAGAGTCCTCGATCGTCACGATGCGCTCGCCGGTGGAAATCTCGCATGACAACGCGTTGAGCAGGGTGGTCTTACCAGATCCCGTGCCTCCCGCAACCGCCAGGTCCTGTCGCAGCGACACCGCGCACGACAGCAGCTGCGCATACCAAAGCGGCAGCGATCCCAACCCCACGAGCTCGTCCAGAGAGCAGATACGGTCCGAGAACTTTCGGATAGTGAGAATCGGTCCGTCAATCGCCACAGGCGGAATCACCGCGTTGACGCGATAGCCCGTTTTGAGGCGGGCGTTGACAATGGGGCTACGCTCGTCGATACGGCGGCCAAGTGGCGAGATGATGCGGTCGATGAGCACACGGATCTGCTCGTCGTCCTCAAACGCGTGCTCGATGGGATACAAAACGCCGCCGCGTTCAAAGAAAGCCGAGCGGCAGCCGTTGATCATGATCTCGGTAACGGTGTCGTCCTCAATGAGCGGCTGCAACGGCCCCAAGCCCACCACATCATCCAAAATCTCGTCGATGATGGTTTCGCGCTCGGGCGTCGCGAGATCGGTCGGCTCCTCAACATTGAGCGCCGCCTCCACCGCGGGACGCAATTCCGAGCGGGCAAGTGCCGGGTCGATATAGGCGCTGATACGCGCCACTTCGTCGTAACCCATGCGGTCCATCACGGCGCGCTTGGTGCGTCGTTTCACGGCGCGGCGACGCCCCGCATCTACAGGCGCTGCCGTCGCTGCAGCGCCGGCAGCCTTAATCCTCGTTTGCAGGCTCATCGCTGATCACCCTCGCGCGACCAGGGAAGGCGAATACGCGGGCGTTCGGTGCGTGTTGCACGGTCGGCGACCATATCGCTCCAAGGGCCGACGGCGCACCCCAGTTCCACGAGCATCTCGCGCGTGGCCTCGCGCACGCTGGTCGCAAAAGCGCTGGTCTGCCCCACTGCCTCGTCAGCGCGCCCAAACGCCATGAGCGCGGCGAGATCCTGCCCGCCATCGGCGATACGAATCTTGGAGCTCAACGCACAGGCAATCTCAAAGCGCATGGCGACGTCCTCGTCTGCCCCGCGCGCACCGAACCGGTTGAACACGGCGCTCATGCGCGTGCGCGGCACACCTACCCGACTTGCCAGTTCAATGACGCGCGACGCCGATGTCGCGGATGACACCGCCGCATCGCCAACGACCAGGCAACGGTCGCTCGCTGCCACCGCAGCCGCCACGGCGTCGCCCCAAAAGACCGAGGTATCGATAAAGACCACGTCGGATTCGCGACGCAGGACATCAAGCAGTAGCTCCACCGGACGTGCCATGAGCTCGGCTTGCTCGGGCGCCGCGACGGGACCCCAGAGCGTAACGCCCGGCGCCACGCGCATCGAAGCGGCTACGATATCCGGCTCGGCGAGCGCGCCCGCCGCCGACGGCTCGATAAGTGCCGCCATATCGCGCGGAGCATCAACGCCTAACAAGTCGTAAAGGTTTCCAAACATCAGGTCCAGGTCGAGCACGGCGGCACGCAAGCCCAACAGCGACGATGTGTGTGCCATGGTGGCAACAATCGTCGACTTGCCGCAACCGCCCGAACCCGAAATGGCGCAGATGACCGGAGCTCGATGCGGCGGAGCAGCGGCGTCTGCCGGCGGCATCTGAAGCGGCGGGGCGGGCGTCGGTGACAGCGTCCCCGTCTCCCCCGCCGCAACCACACGCTGCGTCCAAGCCGGCATGGCAGCTTGTTCGGTCTGCGAGGCAGGCTCGTTCTGTGCAATCTGCTCATGCTGCATCGGCGACAACTCGCCGCACCCGGCAAAGCCCTCAACTTCGTCCAGTTCATCTGCCAGATTCACGCCGTGCACGTATCCCATATCTACAGCCGGGGAGTCGCCAGCATGCTGCGCCGGCCCTCCAGCGTCATCGTATACAAGGGGGTTCCGGGGGCGCCGACCATGCTCGGCTTCCGCTTTTCCATAATCATCAACACGCGGGCCTCTTGTAGCGCGAGGCGCCCCGGGTTCCCTATCAACAAAAGCATCGGGCTCAATCGTCATGCGCCGATCGGAATCAACCGCCCCCTCGCCCGCGCGCCCGTTGCCGCATATACTGTGCGCAGCGATGACCTCGGTCGCCCCCGCGCGAAACAGCCCCTCGATATCCGACGGATCGAGCGCTTCTATCAACACGACCACGCGACTCACGCGGCCTTCGGCCGTCAGGCGCGCAACAGCCTTGCGAACATCTTCGGTATCAAACAGAGACGCCGCGATGATGGCAGCCCCGCGGCGCGACGGAAACGCCCGCGCCATGGAAACCAGCCCGTCCAGGTCACCCACGCGAAGCACCTGTGCACCCGCATCACGGCCCTCGACTTCCCGCTGCAACAGCCCGTAATCGCCGCACGCGCAGCACGCAAGCCAGATCGCCTTCATCACTCGTCGCCTCCGCTCTTTTTGCCGCGCGCCGTGGCGGGAATCGTCAAGCTGACCGTTCCCTTGCCCGAGGCTCCCAGCAGTTCCTTGACGTCTTCGGGGTCAGCCGCCAGCGTCACCCATTCGATCTTGCCCTCGCGCGTGGCACCGGAATCCTCACTGGTATCGATCACGTACGCGCCGCACAGCCGATCGGTTACGCCGTCTTTTTGCACATACACATCCACGTAGCTGCCCACGCCCGTAGCACCGCCGACCGAGTGCTCGGCATCGACCGCCACCGAAACGGCGACCTTGCCCTTAGGCACCTCGAGCTTGCGGCTCTCGGCCTTGGTGTAGACATTGCAGATCACGGCGTTTTTGGGAATACGCGAAGTCGTCACGTCGCCGCGCACCTGGCGCAGCTCGGTCGCCGCGTCACGCGGCAGCAGGCTCGTCAGCCATTCCTGGGTTATGACATTGGTCTCATCGAGGGTCTCGCCCACATCGATATCGCGCGCCGCGACGCATACCTCGACGTGATCGCCACCGTACTTGGCCAAGGTCTCAGCCTGGACCTGTTCGGCTCGTGAGCGGATCGACGAGCCGTAAGCCATGCAGAGCAGCGCAGCGAGCACGCCCGCGACCAGACTGATGGCGATGCGCTTGCTCTTGTTCACGGCCGCTCCTCTCATGGCAGTGCCGGGCGAATGCCCGTACCACCATTGTCTGGGCGGTCAGAGCGCAAAGCGGCGCAATCGCGATCTTGGTTTTCGATGTCAAACCAATCGCTGACCAAAAGCTGACCAGCCCGTCAAGCTCGTGGCAAGGTTTTGGTCAGCACGTCAGCAAACTGCATGTTTCGAGGCTTTTCCGCAGCAAAAAAGCCGTCTCCCGAACAGTTGGGAGACGGCTGTCATAGGAAAAATCAATTACAGATGGACATCGGGATCGAGCATTTGAGCGCTCACGCGCATGGATGACGCCAGGTTTTGGAACGTTTCCAGACGCAGGCTGTCAATCTGCCCGGCGTCCTCGGCCTCGCGAACGGCGCAACCCGGCTCATGGACATGCGTGCAATCGCCAAACCGGCACGCACGCGATGCCTCGACAATCTCGGGGAAGGCGCGCGCCAGACCCCGCTCGTGACCCACGAGCGGTAAGCTGCGCAGGCCCGGGGCATCGGCGATCACGCCGGCGTCGCCCGGCAGCGCCACCATCACGCGCGCGACGGTAGTGTGACGGCCCTGGTCGTCGCGTTCGCGCACACCGCCGGTCGCCAACGTATCGTGGCCCAGCAGTGCATTGAGCAGCGTCGACTTGCCGGCACCCGACTCGCCCAGAATCATGGCGCAGCTCCCGGCAGGCACGCAGGCACGGACCTCGTCCAGGCCGCGGCCCTCGGCAGAGGACGTCACGATCACGCGCACGTCCGGACCCACCAGGCGGCGCACACGGTCCAGATCGCGCTCGAGCTCCTCAGCATCGCAACGGTCAGCTTTGGTGAGTACCACCACCGGTTCGGCATCGCAGTCGAGCGCCAACACCAGCGAGCGCGCCACGCGGTCGAGCAGCACCTCGCCGGCACCGAGCGCCTGCACGATTAGCACGCTATCCACGTTGGAGCAGAGCACCTGGCGCTCTCCGCGGGCACGGCCGCGCCAACGCTCAAAGCTCGTACGGCGCGGCAGCACGCACTCAATCACGCCCATATCGTGCCCGGGAGCGCGGCGCACCGCCACACGATCGCCCACGGCAGGCAGCAGGACCTCGTCCTCGCCGCGTGACTTGGCAAACCCCACAGCATGCTCGGCACGAAACGTGTCATCGGCAGTCGCCACCAGTGGAAACCCGCGATCCAAGCGCACCACGGCGCCAAGCTGCATCTGCTCGGGCTCCTCGGCATGTGCGCAGAAATCATCAAAGGCAGCCTGCTGAGCTTCATCGACCGGCAGGTCATCGAACGCCGGAACGTCCTGCAGCGCGTCGAGTCCCGGCACGCTTGCCAGCAGCTCCTCAGCAGGTGCGGGAGCCTCGGTCGCGAGCTTCCGACGACGATCGCGCTTAGCCCGCGCCCCCGTCGTCTTTTTCTTCGCCTTAGCCCTAGCCTTGCCCACAAGCGCCTCCCAGCACCAAAAATCAAAACTGAGCAGGTATTTTCCCACAAAAAGAGCCGGTCGAGCAAACGCTCGACCGGCTCACACACTTTCCCCCAGCCTTTATCATCCGCGCGAGGAAAGCCAGCAGAGTCACCGCAGGGCCCGCCCCGGAAGCCCTTTCTCCCGAACGATCCCGCAGCGCAAAGCGCGAGGACCAGTGAGGGAGAAAGGGCGTGGGGCGGGCCCGGACAGGTTAATCTACTCCTTCTCCACAGCGCGCATGATCGCCTTGTAGATCTCCATCAGCGGGATGATCAGGAAGGCAAGGCCCAGCGCGGCAAGAACGCCCTTGAGCTCAAGCGTCACGGGGCCAAAGAACATCTCGGCAAGCGTCGGCTGCACGGTCACGATCACCGTCAGCACCAGTGCCAGCGCGGCGGAAGCCCACAGCCACTTGTTCTGCTTCTTCATGGTGAACAGCGACGCACGACGGCTGCGCATATTGAAGCAGTGGAAAATCTCGACCATGTTGAGCGTGATGAACGCCATCATCACGCCTTCCTCGTCGGCATTGCCGGCGATCATATCGGCGATGTGGATGTAGCCCATGTCAAAGTACACGCCCACAAAGAAGCTCGCCAGCACCAGCGCGGTGATGATTAGGCCCTGGACCACGCAGTCCAGACCCATATGTCCGGCAAAGACACCGTCCTTGGCGTTGCGCGGCTTGCGCTTCATGATGTCGCCCTCGGCATCCTCCATGCCCAGCGCAAGCGCGGGGAAGCAGTCGGTGACCAGGTTCACCCACAGCAGCTGCACCGGCTGGAAGATGGTAAAGCCGATGAGCGTGGCGATAAACACCGAGAACACCTCGGCAAGGTTGGCCGAAAGCAGGAACTGGATGACCTTGCGGATGTTGTCGTAGATGCGACGACCCTCTTCGCAGGCGCCGATGATGGTAGCGAAGTTGTCATCGGCAAGTACCATGTCGGCGACGTTCTTGGTGACGTCGGTACCGGTGATGCCCATACCAACGCCAATGTCGGCGCGCTTGATGGACGGGGCGTCGTTGACGCCATCGCCCGTCATGGCCACGATCTGGTCGCGCGACTTCCAAGCCTCGACGATGCGTGTCTTGTGCTCGGGCTGGACGCGGGCGTACACGCCGTAGTCCTCGATGTGCGCGTCGAGTTCCTCGTCGCTCATGCGATCGAGGTCGGCACCGGTGATGGCCTGGCTGCGATCGGCGACGATGCCCAGCTGCTTGGCGATGGCCACGGCGGTGTCGATGTGGTCGCCCGTGATCATGACGGTGCGGATACCGGCGTCGTGCGCCTCGTGGATAGCGTCGGCCACCTCGGGACGGACCGGGTCGATCATGCCGGACAGGCCACAGAAGACCAGGTCATGCTCGAGCGCAGCGGGGCTGCAGTCGTCGGGAACCTCGGTGTAGGTGCGGCTTGCCAGCGCCAGTACGCGCAGGGCCTCGTCGGCCATGGCCTTGTTGGCCGCCACGAGCTCGGCGCGGCGCTCCTCGGTCAGGGGGACGACCTTATCGCCCTCGTAGATATGGGTGCACAGGCCGATCACCACGTCGGGCGCACCCTTGGTGTACTGCTCGTACTCGCCATCCAGGGTCTCGACGACCACGGACATCATCTTGCGGCCCGAGTCAAACGGGGCCTCGCCCACGCGCGGATGCTCGGCAGTCAGGCCAGTGAGGCCCGCCTTGCCGGCGTCGTTGACGAGCGCACACTCAGTCGGCTCACCCACGGCCTCGCCCAGCTCCTCGTCCCACTGAGCATCGGAGCACAGCGCCATGCCGGCCAGGAACTTCTCCTTGGGCGCAGCGAGCTCGTGCTTGACGACGGTCATCTTGTTTTGGGTAAGGGTACCGGTCTTGTCGGAGCAGATGGTCTGCGTGCAGCCGAGAGTCTCGACGGCAGAGAGCTTGCGGATGATTGCCTGGCGCTTAGCCATCTTGGTCACGCCAAGCGATAGCACGATGGTCACGACGGCGACCAGGCCCTCGGGGATGGCAGCGACGGCGAGCGAGACGGCGACCATAAAGGTATCGAGCAGGGCGGTCGGGTCGGTAAGAACGTTGCCCACGCCGTGGCGGATGATATCAACGCCAAAGATGACGACGCAGATGACGATAACCATAATGGTAAGGATGCGGCTGAGCTCGGCGAGCTTCACTTGCAACGGCGTGAGCTCTTCCTTGGCCTCGGCCAGGGCGCCGGCGATCTTGCCCATCTCGGTGTTCATGCCGGTGCCGACCACGACGGCGCGACCACGGCCGTACACGACGGTGGAGCCCATATAGCACATGTTCTTACGGTCGCCGAGCGGCACGTCATCGGTGCCCGCAGCGAGCTCGATCACGTTGGCGTGCTTCTCTACGGGCACGGACTCGCCGGTGAGCGCGGCCTCTTCGATCTTCATCGTGGCGCTCTCGAGCACGCGGCAGTCGGCCGGGACGGAGTCGCCCGCCTCGAGCATGATCACGTCGCCGGGCACGAGCTCGGCGCTCGGCAGGTGCACGAGCTTGCCGTCGCGCAGCACCTTGGACTGCGCCGCACTCATCTCCTGCAGGGCCTCGAGGGCCTCCTCGCTCTTGGCTTCCTGGACCACGCCCAGCACCGAGTTGACGATAACGACGAACATGATGATGGCAACATCGGCAAAGTCGGGCTCGCCCTTGACCATGCCCGTGAGCGCGCTGATGACGGCGGCAACGATCAGCATGATGACCATGGGGTCGGCCATCTGCTCAAAGAAACGCTTCCACAGCGGTGTCTTCTCGGCTTCCTCGAGCTTGTTAGGGCCTGTCTTGGCGAGGCGCGAAGACGCCTCGTCGTTGCTCAGGCCGAGGTTCTCATCGACACCTTGGTCGCTGAGCACCTCCGCCGCGGCGGACAGGTATTCCTTTTGCATATAGAGTCCCCTCCTGGGATTCGGGCCACTCAGCAGATTGATGCCCGATCATAATTCCCAGGAGAAGGGCAAGGGCTCATCAAGGCTGCCGTGCTGAGCGGCAGTTGATAGTGGAGCTATGGTACCCCAAAGCGACGCGTCTAGCCAAAACAATCGGTTTGGAAATATGGTCCGCACGCAACGGTGCAGACCGTGTGATGCTCAACATTGGTAAAACGTTTTTTCTTCGGCACATCGCCAAACTGACATATCTCCCAGATAGCAGCGGTTGGAGTGGTTGGTAAAGATTTTTCATATACCGTTTTTCCCGCAAAAAATGAACTTCCATTTCGGCATACGGTCGATTTTTTGGGGTATTCGGTCGGCATTTCGTTATAATCATCTCGGTTTTATTTCTTATGGTTTATCTATCAGCGCAAGACGATGTCAGATGGAGGTCTGAATGTACAAGCGCACTAAGATTGTATGCACCATGGGTCCCGCCTGCGATAGCGACGAGACCATCCGCGAGATGATCAAGGCGGGCATGAACGTCGCCCGTTTTAACTTCTCGCACGGCTCCTACGACGAGCACCACGGTCGCATCGAGCGCGTCCGCCGTATTTCCAAGGAGCTCGGTCTGCCTGTCGGCATCCTGCTCGACACCAAGGGCCCCGAGGTCCGCACCGGCCTTCTGGTCGACGGCAAGAAGGTTGCCGTCAAGACCGGCGATAAGATTGTCGTCACCGCTCAACCCACGTCCGAGGATTTCCACGGCACCGCTGAACACATCTCCCTCGACTACCTGGCTCTGCCCTCTGAGGTCGAGAAGGGCTCCCTCATCCTGATCGATGACGGCCTGGTTGCCCTCGAGGTCGAGTCCGTCAGCGGCCAGGACATGACCTGCGTCGTTAAGAACGACGGCCTGATTGGCGAGCGTAAGGGCGTCAACATGCCCAACGTCAACATCTCGCTGCCCGCTATCACCGAGCGCGATCGTCAGGACATCCTCTTTGGCCTGACCGAGAACATCGACTACATCGCCGCTTCCTTCATCCGTGACGGCGAGTCCGTCCGCGGCATCCGCGAGCTTTGCCGCGAGAACGGTGGCGAGCACGTTACGATCTTCCCGAAGATCGAGTGCGCCCTGGGCGTCGAGAACTTCGACGAGATCCTCGAGGCTTCCGACGGCATCATGGTCGCCCGTGGCGACCTGGGCATCGAGATCAAGCCCGAGCTCGTTCCCCACATCCAGAAGGAGATCATCGCCAAGTGCAACGCGGCCTACAAGCCCGTCATCACCGCTACGCAGATGCTCGACTCCATGCAGCAGAACCCGCGCCCGACGCGCGCCGAGGTTGCCGACGTTGCTAACGCCATCTACGACGGCACCGACGCCGTTATGCTCTCTGGCGAGTCCGCTGCCGGTAAGTACCCAGTCGAGGCCGTCAAGATGCAGGCCAGCATTGCTCTCGAGACCGAGAAGTACCTCCCGGCCCACGCTCCGCTCGAGGTTCCGGCTGACGCTCACGGCACCCGCGTCGTCAACAACGTTGTGGGTATGTCCGCTGTGAACATGGCCACCACCGTTGGCGCCAAGTGCATCACCGTGCCGACGACCACCGGTCGTACCGCTCGCCTGATCTCGCACTTCCGTCCCAACATGCCGATTTGCGCGTTCTCCCGCCACGAGTGGGCCGTCCAGCAGATGATCATGTACTGGGGCGTTATCCCGCACCAGGCCGAGATTACCCAGGGCACCGTCAACGGCACGATCGTCAAGGCGATCGAGACCGCTAAGGAGCTCGGCTACGTCGAGGCTGGCGATTTGACCGTCGCTACCGCCGGCGATCCCCGCATGAGCGTCCAGCTCGAGGACAAGGTCTCCTCGACCAACGTCGCTTACGTCGCTCAGGTGCGCTAAATCGCACTTGCAAGCAGATTTGCATTGCAAAGGGCCCGGAAGGCTTTGCCTTCCGGGCCCTTTTTCTGTGCGTCGATGCCTCCCGCACGGCATGACACGCAACCAGCTACTTATGGCATGCTATGAAATGTGCAGCTCGTTTGCCGTGTTTACGCCCTGCGACGGGAGCTGTTGGTCGATTGGGATGAGCTGTTCACTGCCGGGCCGGCCAGCTAGCAGCTAGCGATCAGGGGCAGAGCAGGAACACCGGGTGATGCGACGCGGGCGGCAAATCCCGCCTCGGTTAGCTCGATGACCTCGGTAAACGTTGCATCGAAAAACTCCTCGGTTAGCAGGCGATACGGCGGATGATCGGGCTCGCCGGGGTTTTCGCGTACAATCTCGTGCATAACGCCAATGGTCTTGAGCACATACTCCTTATGGATGGGATACTGCCCAAAACGTGCCGCAGCGGTATACAGACGATCGGTCGCACGCGGGATGGAAACAATGCCGAGCGTCTTACCAAACCAGTCAAAATCGCCCTGCTTTTTAATGCGGAATTCCTCGCACGGCTTGCCGCCGTGCGCCTCCAGGTACTGATTCACGCGCGTATTCCATACGGTATCGGCCACCAGATGCGACCAGACGCCCAGCGTTAAATCGAGCAGCGACTGCGCCACATCTTCGGACGCAAGCGAGAACTCACAGGCGCCGGGACCGGCAACCGGCTCGGCATCCTTGTAGCGCTGGGGATAGTGCACGCGGTTCAGTCGCTCGCGCTCCTCGATAATCGAGGTCGCCGCGGCTGGCGCACCGGTGGGCGAACTTTTAAGCAGCGGCGTCACATAGGTATCCCAGAACTCGTGCTCGCGTGGTTTGGGGATAGGCTCGGGCTTAGCAAAGTGCGTGATGCGGTACGGGATGGGATCGGCAATGCCGGGAACCATGTAGCCCACAAAGATGTCCGGAACCACGCAGCCAAACAAAAAGGCATTGCGGTCGCGCACGCTATCGGCAAGCACGCTAGCACGTGTCAGCAAGCGCTCCGTTTGAGCGATATGAATGTTCCAGCTTGGCATAGCCACCCCCATAAAAAACCTGGATAACTATACCATCACGGCAAAGCCGCGCGGGCGGCTACGCATCCTCTACGCAGCAACTATTCCGCAGCACCGCTCTCGGTTCCATACGACGGCGAAGGCGCCTCGACCACATGGTGATATCGATCGATATAGATGGCACGGGCCCCCAAGCGGCGCACCAAATCTTGATGGTGCGTACTCATCAAAACCGTCTTACCGGCAGCAACGTAGGCCAGCAAAAAGTTGACTACGATGTCGCACGAGTCCTCATCGAGCCCGTTGGTGGGCTCATCGAGCACTAGGATATCGGGGTTCATCGATACGACTGCCGCCAGCGCAACGCGCTTCTTTTGCCCGCCCGAAAGCTGATAGGGCGAGGCATCGACCAGATCGGCAACCTGGAACAGCTCCATGGCATCGCGGACGCGGCGCTCGATCTCGTCTGTCGGCAGCCCCATCTGCGCGGGACCAAAAGCAACTTCCTCGCCCACCGTGGCACAGAACAGCTGGGCGTCGGCATTCTGGAACACAAAGCCCACGCGCTGATGAAAACGCTGAGCGGCTGCGGAATCCTTGAGATATGCCGCATCGACCACGCGCCCATCGAACAGGTACGCACCCGCGTCCGTGAGCTCAAGGCCGTTAATAAGGCGCATGATCGTCGTCTTGCCACAACCGTTAGGACCAAGCAGGGCAACGAGTTCACCACGATCGACCTGCAGCGAAACGCCGTCGACCACCGTATGCCCCGTATATGAGAACACCACGTTGCGCAGCTCGATGAGCGGCGCGGCCTCGCCGCCCGCACCGTTCGTGCCCACCGCACTATTCATATCGATCGTCAAAACGTCGCCCTTCCCTATTTGCATCCCCAGCAAGAACCAGCAGCGCCTACAGCACGGCGCACAACACTGCCAGCAGTGCCACGCCGGCCGCATAGACCGCATCGCGCCAGCCAAACCCGGCGCGCGCGGGCGCCGGATACGCACCGGCAAAGCCGCGGCAAAGCATAGCCTCGTCCATCGCGTGGCTACATTCCATCGCCTTGATAAACGTCATGCCCATGATACCCGCCAGCGAGTCGGTGCGCGAAAAACCCGCAGGCGCACGACCCACGCTGCGCAGCATGACCGATTCGCACAGATCGTGCGCCGTGCGTCCCAGCACCTCGATATGCTTGAGCGCCATATCGAAAGTAAAGATGCCCTCGTCGGGCAGGTGCAACATTTTGAGCGCCGCCGACATGCGGCTCCAGGTAAGCGTCCATGAAACGCCCAGCACAAGCGACACATTAATGAACGTCTTGAGCGCAATCTTGAGCATGGCGCCCGTGGCAGACGCGCCCAGCAGCAGGGCAGGTAGTGCCAAAACCACCGCGAGCCCCGCAGCGCCAAGTGCCGGCACAAAGGTTGCCCGCAGCCCGCGTACGGGGCGCACGGCAACGAGCACCAGCGCGATAGCCGCCATCAACATCAGATACAGCGGGCTTTGCGTCAGGCACACGCACAGAACGCAGACGAACATCCCCACCAGGCGCACCGGAGCCGAAACGCAAGAAAGGGCGCGGTCGACCATCGACCCGCCCTCGTGCGCGCCTCCACCCAGGCGAACCCGCTCAAGCAGACTCGCCAGGTGTAGGACATTCTTTTGCATCACACGATGCCGAGCCCCCGCGGGCTCGTATCGCTGCTCGACCGTAAGCCAGCTAGGCAGCTCGGCTATTGCCATGAGCACCGCTTTCCTTGACCGTCAGCGAGACCAGGCGGAATGCGATGGTCAGCACCGCCACGCCAATCACGCCCGAGAGGATATACATGGCAGCCTGGCCGGCAAAGCCAAGACCCTGCTCCTCGGAATAGGCCTGCAGATAATCGCCCGTGGGCAGGGCGTCGGCAAAGGTCGGGGTATCGAGGCCGACCGAAGCCTGCAGGCTGTCGTCGCCAGCCTCCTGAACGGCGGTCGCGGCGCCCTCGGCGTCCCACTCACCCCAGGCGTCACCGGTGGCGAGCAAGCCGAGCGGCGTAGCCACGACAAGCACGGCGACCAGAATGAGCGTGGGAATCAGGGAAGTCTTCTTGGCGGTACCATCGGCGGCAAGCTGGCCATCGGCGGCTTCGGGGCCGACGATAATGCTCGGCGCCGTCTTCTTAATGAAGCCGTAGATGGCGGCCGTCGCCACGCCCTCGATCACGCCGGCAACCAGCATATGCGGGATCAACATGGCCGGAATAGCCACGGACAGCGGGAAGGGGCAGTACAGAGGGGCGCCCGAAGCGTTGGTGAAGAGCATCGGCTGAATACCAAACTCGATTGCCGCGCACAGGGCCGCCAGGCACAGGCCGACCCAACCGCTCACGATGGCAGAAACCGAGGTGCCCCAGCTCTTGTCGTGCAGACGGCTGTTGAGCGCACGGAACACGATAGCAGCGACAAACGGCAGCACAAAGGCCATGTTAAAGCAGTTGGCGCCAAACGACAGAACGCCGCCGTCGCCAAACAGCAGCGCCTGCAGCGCCAGAGCGACCGAGACAGCGATAGCCGCGGCCTCGGGGCCCAGCAGCAGCGCGATGAGTGCGCCGCCGACGGCGTGACCAGTGGTACCGCCGGGCAGCGGAACGTTGAACATCATGAGCAAGAAGGAGAATGCGGCGCAGATGCCCAGGAACGCCATATGCTCGCGATCGAGCGTGGCGCGCACCTTTTTGATGCAGTGAACCCATACGGGCACCATCGCCACCGCCATAACGGCATCGGTCTGCGGGGACAGATAATTATCGGGAATATGCATGAGCCCTCTCAATCAGAACGTTGTGTGTTACGTTTCCAACAATCCGTAACACCGACTCTGCATACTAACAAAAAGGCGCACCGCCCACAACGCAGCACGCCCTTGCAATACGTACGTTATTAGCCCAGGTCCACGCACCGCCCAATAAAGGGCCCATGCACTCCCAACTTTCCGGTCACCCGGAAGAAGGTGCGATCCGCTCGCAACAAGGTTAACGCAGGAACCCGCCCCCGAGAGGGGTTTTCTAAGGCAACATCCCGCAGCCGCGAAGTGGCGAGGACGTTGCCGTGAAAACCCCGCAGGGGGCGGGTTCCGAACAGCAAAGATTACGAGCGGACTTCGCCGTTTACGCCCTTGCACACCTTGGTGACGATCTTCTGGTGCGCTTTCTCGACCTCTTCGCTGGTGAGCGTGTGGTCGTCGGAGCGATACGTAAGCGCAAAGGCCATGGACTTTTTGCCCGCTCCGATGCGGATGGGATCGCGGTAGACGTCGAACAGGCGCACGCCCTCGAGCAACTTACCGCCGGCGCTCGTAATGCGGCGCTCAAGATCCTCACAGGTCACGGAGTTGTCGACCACAATGGCAAGGTCATGCTCAACAGCCGGGTACTGCGAGAACTCGCGATAGTTCTCCTGGTTGCGGGCGCCCTTGATCAGCTTGTCCAAGTCGAGCTCAAAGGCAACGACGACCTCATCGATGCCCATCGCTTCGCGCGCCTCGGGGTGAATCTCGCCGACCCAGCCCAGCACGGTTCCGCCGGACAGAACCTCGGCCGCACGACCCGGCTGCAAGAAAGCGTAGCCCTCGCCCTCGACGGGACGGAAGCGAACCTTCTCGATGCGCAGCTGGGCGAGCAGCTCCTCGACAATGCCCTTGCCAAAGAAGAAGCGCAGCTTGCGGTACTTCATGTTCCAGGACTGCTCGCTCCACTGGCCCGAGAGCACGCCCGCCACGGACTTGGTCTCCTTGGGCAGGCTGGCGTTCTCGCGACCGTGGAACAGGTTGCCGACCTCGTACAGGTGCACGTTGGGCGTACCGTGCGCCTCGTTGTAGGCCACGGACTGCAGCAGGCCCGGCAGCAGCGAACGACGCATCTCGGTCTGCTCGGCCACCAGCGGGTTCATGAGCACCACGGGGCAGCCGCGGCCTTCGGTGGACATGCCAATCTTCTCCAGGTCGCCCGGGGCGGCAAAGCCAAAGGTCGTGGTCTCGTTGAGGCCACAGGCGCGCAGGATCTCGCCGACCTTGCGGGTAAGCTTCTGCTCGCGCGTCAGGCCGCCGATGTGGTTCTTGGCAGCCGGAATGGTCGCCGTGACGCGGCCCATGCCCCATAGGCGCAGGACCTCCTCGATCAGGTCGATCTCACGCGGCAGGTCGGGACGGAAGCTCGGCGGCGTGACCATGAAGTCCTCACCGTCGCGCTCGACGGTGCAGCCCAGACGGGTGAGCGAACGCTCGATAAAGTCGGGCTCGATGTCGGCACCGCAGATGGCGTGCACACGGGCCAGGCGCAGCTTAATGCTGTCGATGGTCTTGGGCGCGGGGAAAACGTCGACATAGCCGGGAGCAACCTCGCCGCCGGCGATCTCTTCGATGAGCGCGCAGGTAACGTTGGCGACATCCACGCAGCCGGTCTCGTCAACCTGGCGCTCAAAGCGAATGGAGGCGTCGGAGATCAGCGACAGGTCACGGCTGGTGTGCGAGGTGCGGCCGGCGTTGAAGCAGGCGCTCTCGACCATCACGTCAACGGTATCGTCCTCGATCTCGGAATCCATGCCACCCATAACGCCGGCCAGCGCCACGGGACGCTCGCCGTCGGTGATGAGGCCCATGCCGGCGTCGAGCACACGCTCCTCGCCATCGAGCGTCGTGAACTTCTCGTCCTGCTGGGCGGCGCGAACCACCACGCGACGGTGGCCATCGCGCTCGGCAAAGGTGTCGAGGTCAAAGGCGTGCAGCGGCTGGCCGGTGAGCATCATCACGTAGTTGGTGATGTCGACGATGTTGTTGTGCGGGCGCACGCCCAGGGCGTTGAGGCGCTTGACCATCCAGTCGGGCGACGGGCCGACCTTGACGTTGCGCACGATGCGGGCAACGTAGCGGTCACACAGGCCCTCGTCGGCAATCTCGACCGAAAGCTCGTCGTCGGTCGCACGGCCGGTCTCCGCCTTGATGGCGGGCAGCTCCACATGGAAATCGCGGTCGAAAATGGCACCGGTCTCGCGGGCCATGCCGATCATGGACAGGCAGTCGGGGCGGTTGGGCGTGATCTCACAGTCGAGCACGGTGTCGCTCGAGCCCACATACTCGGCAAACGGCATACCGCAGGGCGTGTCCTCGGGCAGAATCATGATGCCGGAGTGGTCGCCACCCAGCCCGAGCTCGCGCGCGGAGCAGTTCATGCCCATGGACACAACGCCGCGAAGCTTGCTCTTCTTGATCTTGACGTCGCCGGGCAGGACAGCGCCGATCATGGCCGTGACGATGTGGTCGCCGGCCTTGAAGTTCTGCGCGCCGCAGACGATCTGCAGCGGAGCGGGATTGCCGTCAGCGTCAAGGTTCTTGTCACCCACGTCGACCGAGCACACATACATATGGTCGCTATCGGGGTGCGGGGTTTTGGTGAGCACCTGAGCGGTCACCACGTGGTCGAAGGACTCGCCCACGGTGTCGATCGCCTCGACCTCGGTGCCGGTACGGATATATTCGTCCGAAAGGGTCTTGGGATCCTCCGGAATATCGATCATGGTCTTGAGCCAGTCGTAAGAAACACGCATCTAGCTCTCCTTTCATACTGAAAGCCTGCGAAGAGATGCAGGTGGAAACTTCAACTTTGTGAACATTCCTTACAAAGCGAGGGTTGTCCAAGTGCGGCAGATCGGCCCGAAAGAGGAGTGCCGCGTACTTTGGTACGCAAGCGACGAATGAGCGCCGAGGTGCCGTGCTTGGGCAAGCCGCAGCCTAGAACTGATTCAAGAAACGCATATCGCCTGTCATGAGCGTTCTGAGGTCCGGCAGGTCGTAGCGCAGTGCCGCGACGCGCTCGGCGCCAATACCAAAGGCGAAGCCGGTGTACTTCTCGGGGTCGATGCCGCAGTTGATCAGGACGTTGGGGTCGACCATGCCGCAGCCCAGGATCTCGATCCAGCCGCTGTGCTTGCAGAAGTTGCAGCCCTTGCCGCCGCAGACGTGGCAGCTTACGTCCACCTCGCAGCTGGGCTCGGTGAAGGGGAAGAAGTGCGGGCGGTAACGCGTCTTGCGGTCCTCGCCAAACATGCACTTAACAAAGTAGTCGAGCGTGCCCTTAAGGTCGCCAAAGGTGATGCCCTCGTCGACGACCAGGCCCTCGATCTGGTTGAACTGCGGCAGGTGGCAGGCGTCGGCCGTGTCGGGACGGTAGACGGTGCCCGGGCAGATCATGTAGATGGGCGGCTTTTGCGACTCCATGGTGTGAATCTGCACGCCCGAGGTCTGGGTGCGCAGGAGCACGTCGGACTCGCCATGGGCGTGGGCCTCGGGGTGTGCGACGCTGCCGGGGTTGTTGTCGACCACATAGAACGTGTCGCGAGCCGAGCGGCTCGGGTGATCCATGGGGGCGTTGAGCGCGGTGAAGTTGTAGTAGGAGGTGTCGACCATGGGGCCGGACTCGACGGTGTAGCCGATGCCGCAGAAGATGTCCTCGGCCTCCTCGATGATCTGCTTGATCAGGTGCTGGTGACCGATCTGCGGACGGATACCCGGCAGCGTGATGTCGACGGCCTCGTGCTCCAGTGCGTGCCTGAGGGCGGCGGCCTTCATCTCGGTGTTGCGCTCGTCGAGCATGCCCTCGATCAGCTGGCGCATCTCGTTGGCGCGCTTACCCATCACGGGACGATCCTCGGGGGCGAGCTTGCCCATCATGCGCATCAGGCCGGTAATGCGACCCTTGCGGCCGAGCAGCTCAACGCGCGCAGCCTCGAGCTTGGCGGCGTCGTCGGCGCCTGCGACGAGCTCCTTGGCCTCTTCCTCGAGTTTGACCAGATCATCAATCAGACTCATGTCTTCCCTTTCGTCTCTCGCGCTCCCCGCTCGCCGGGACGACTGCCGCCGCCCAGCGTTGCGAAAACGCGGCCCGGTTCGGTAACAAAAAACCGCCCTCGGGCATGTGCATTGCCCAAGGACGGTTGAATTCCGCGGTACCACCTTGTTTGACCCGGCGGATGTCTGGCCCGCCGTGCCCACTCTGCGCCCCTTATCGCGAGGCTCACGGCTTCCCTACTGGGGCTTCGCCGCCGCTAGCCGCGCGCCCGTTGAGGTCGCTGCTCGGGAGTGAACGCTTGGCCCTTGCCACCGCAGGAAGGCTTGCAGCCCATGACCTTCCCTCTCTTGCCGGCGACGCGGCGGGCAAAACCCTCTCCGTCAACGCATTGGGCTATAGGATAACACATTTCGCGAGCACATCGCCGCGTTCCGTTTTGTTCGCACTGGGTACAAGGCAGGTAGCTGTGCAAACTGGCCGTGCACCCGCCTGCGGCGCTCGGCCTGCGAGATCAAGGATATAGGTATGGGAAAGAAGTACGATAAGAAGGCCAAGGCCGCCGTGGCAAAGGCTGCCAAGGGCGTCAAGGCTGCTAAAGTCGACAAGGCCGTCAAAAAGTTCCGCAAACTCGAGGGCAAGCTGTGGACTCGCGAGTACCTGCTCAAGATTGCCGAGTTCGATGGAGCGACGATTGCTCCTGCCAACGGCGCAGCAGCGCGTGCCGACGCCATGGGCACCCTTGCTGGCGAGCATCACAAGCTGCTGACCAGCAAAAAGTCTGTCGAACTTGTGCACTCGCTGGCACGCGAGACCGTCGCCGGAGGCAAGATCGACGACCCGCAGCCGCTCGACGAGATCCGTGTGCTCGGCCGCGATCAACGTGAGGCCAGTGCCATCCCCATCGAAGAAGCCGAGGCCTGGACCAGGCTCACCTGCGAGGCGGACGCCGTGTGGCACAAGGCCAAGGCAGCCAACGACTGGGCAAGCTTTGAGCCCTATGTGGATAGAATCGTCTCCCAACTTAAGCATCAGGCCGAGCTTATGGACCCCAAGCGCGACCCATACGATGTTTGGCTCGACCAGTACGAGCGCGGCCTTTCCACCAAGAGCTTCGATGCGTTTTGCGATGAGGTCAAGGCCACGGTCGTGCCGCTCGTGCACGCCATCGGCGAGCGCGGCCAGCAGCCGGCTGCCGACTTTTTGCACGCCCACGTGCCCGAGGCTGCCCAGCGCGCCATGAGCTTCGACCTTATGAAGCTTGTCGGCCTGGACCTGGACGACACCACGCTTGCCTTTACCGAGCATCCGTTTAGCGAGGGCTTTGCCGTGGGTGATGCGCGCATCGCGACGCACATCTACGAGGACGACTGCATCTCCAACGTCTACAGCATCATCCACGAGGCGGGGCACACCATGTACGAGCTGGGCGTCAATCCCGCCTATGCGCGCACGTGCTTGGAGGGCGGCACCTCCATGGGCATCCACGAGAGCCAGAGCCGCTTTTTCGAGAACACCGTGGGTCGCAGCCGCGCCTTTATGGGCCCGCTGCTCGAGGTGCTGCGTCGTCACGCGCCCGAGGTCTACGGCGACGTCGACGAAGACACGCTCTACCGCGCCGTGAACATCGCGCAGCCGTCGTTGATCCGCACCGAGGCCGACGAGCTCACCTATCCGCTGCATATTATGGTGCGCTACCAGATCGAGCGCATGTTGTTTGCCGGCGAGGCTACGGCCAAGGACATCCCCGCGCTTTGGAATCGCTTTATGGACGAGTACCTGGGCATTCCCGTTCCCGACGACACGCACGGCTGCCTGCAGGATACGCATTGGAGCGGCGGTTCGTTTGGCTACTTCCCCACATATGCGCTGGGTAGCGCCTACGATGCCATGTTTGTGCCGGCCATGTGCCGCGACGGTGTCGACCTCAATGGCGCCTGTGCGAGCGGCGACCTGGCACCCGTCCGCACCTGGCTGGGCGAGCACATTTGGCAGTGGGGCCGCGCCAAGGACGCGCCGGAACTCATCAAGGGTGCCTGCGGCATGGACTTTGACGCCCGCTACTACTGCAGCTACCTGCAGGACAAGTTCACCACGCTGTACGAGCTGTAAAGCTTAGACAACACGCAACGCAAAGGGGCGCCGCAGGATCTATCCCGCGGCGCCCCTTTTTCATCTAAACCAGAGACCCGGCACTTGGGGACGTTCCTTTTATCCCGGCACTTTAGGAACGTCCCCAAGTGCCGGGTAAGCGAGCAAGGTGACGTGAAATGAAAGGGCGCTGACCTTCTGGTCGCGCCCTTGAAATTGAACGTCAGATTGCCGCTTGGGGCCGCTTGCAGCGTCGAGTAGTTACGCGGTTTGGTAAAACCGCGTAACTACAGAGCTTCCAACGCGTTGGCGATGCGCTTCATGGCGGCATCGGCGGATGCTTGGTCGGGCGCCTCGGCCAGCACGCGGATAACCGACTCGGTTCCGCTCTTGCGTACGAGCACGCGGCCCTCGCCTGCCAGCGCAGCCTCGGCCTCGGCGATGGCGTTCTGCACGCCCATGTTCTCGAGTGCGGCGTTCTTATCCGCTACGCGCACGGCAACCTGCGCCTGCGGCAGCAGCTTGCACGGAGCCGTGAGCTGCGAGAGCGTCTCGCGCTCGGCACGAATCACTTCCATCACGCGCAGCGAGGTCATAATGCCGTCGCCCGTGCGCTCGATATCGCCAAAGATCGTATGGCCCGTCTGCTCGCCGCCCAGGCTGTAGCCGCCCTCGCGCATCTTGGCATACACGTGACGGTCGCCCACACCGCTGGTCACGGAGCTCAGACCGGCAAGCTCCAGCGACTTGACCAGGCCAAAGTTGCTGGCAATCGTCGGCACCACGGTACCGCCCGAGAGTCGCCCGTGCTTGTTCAGATACACGCCGCACACGTACAAGATCTGGTCGCCGTCTACCACGCGACCGCGCTCATCCACGGCCAGGCAGCGGTCGGCATCGCCGTCGTAGGCAAAGCCCACGTCCAGCCCCTGCTCCACCACGTGGCGCTGCAGGCGCTCCATATGCGTGGAACCACAGTCGACGTTGATGTTAAAACCATCGGGCGCGGCATTGATCACGCGCACGTCGGCGCCGAGCGCGTCAAACACCGGCTTGGCCACCGAGGAAGCCGAGCCGTTGGCGCAGTCAATACCGATCTTGACGCCCTGCAGCGAAAAGTTCGCGCTTGCAATGAGCGAGGCAATATAGCGGTTGCGACCCTGCATGTAGTCCACCGTGGCACCAATGTGGTTGCCCGTGGCCAGCGGCACCTCGCTCTTGCCATCGATGTAATCCTCGATGAGCTCCAGTACGTCCTCGTCCATCTTAAAACCGTCGCTGTTGACGAGCTTAATGCCGTTATCGCAAAACGGGTTGTGGCTCGCGCTGATCATGATGCCGCAATCGAAGCAGCCTTCCACGGTCTGATGCGCTACGCCCGGCGTGGGGATCACGTGCAGCATATAGGCGTCCGCACCGCTCGCGACCAGGCCACTCACCAGCGCCGCCTCGAACATATAACTCGAGCGGCGTGTGTCCTTACCCACGATGACGCGCGCCTTGCGCTCGCGGTTAGCGCCGTAATACCAGCCCACAAAACGGCCAATCTTATAAGCGTGCTCTACCGTCAGCCCAACGTTGGCCTCACCGCGAAAGCCGTCGGTGCCAAAGTACTTCATGCGCTCTCCTTACAAAATAGGGGCGAACAGATTGCCTGTCCGCCCCAAAATGGTACTCGATTATCTGCGCTACCAGAAAAACCCTACGCCGACGCGCTGTCGCGAGCCGCCTGGCATGTAGGAGTCTGACGCAGCGTAAGCGGCTTGTCCCCCGCCTCGGCCGACGTGGTCAGCGTATACGTGATCGTCGTCGTCTCGCCAGCATGCAGGTCAACGGTTCCCGAATAGCAGGGAACTCCGTGCCAAGTGGCAGCGAACAGTCCAAACTGAGTCCCCTCAACGGTTAGATCGGTAATGCTGCCGCCTGTCGGCGCAAACAGCGATACATACAAGCGCTCATCGTCACGCGAGGTCCCAGGCGCACTGGCCGCTACGTAGTCGGGCAGCTTACCTGCCTCCTCCTGCGTCATGATGTTCGTCAGGGTAACGGTGATGCGATACGAGCAAGCGCCGTCGCCGTTCTTCACGCCCTGACCAATCTGCGTATCGGCGTTCAGATACCAGTCGAGCTTAGAGAAGCTCAGGTTGTTAAAGTAAACGCCGGCAACGGGATCTTCACTCGGGTCATCCGGATCGGGCAGCGAGGCGTCGATGTTCATCTCCTTGATAGCGTTCTGCTCGTCATCGTTTTTCATCCACGCGATCAGGCGGCCCTCTTCGGCACCGCGCTCAACGGCGCTGACAAGGTTCGCAACATCGACGTCGCCGATACCGCCAAGGATCTTGTCGAAGGCAGCGCTGGCGACGGATGCAAAGATGCCGTCCGACTCCTCGACCGGATAGTTCCAGTACACATCATGCATAAGCACCTTCGCCGCGTTAGTGCCGTCAACGACTGTACCGTCGGGCAGTGAAACATTACCCACGAGGCCCAACAGATACTGCAGGAATACCGGATCGATACCAATGACGCCATCGACGTCCTGACCATATTCAGACTTCCACAGCGCGGCAACACGCTGCGAATTACGGGGCCAGTCGGGCGAATAGGTGTTGCCCGAGATGTATAGGTTGCTGTGGTCACCAAACAGCGTCTCATCTTCTTCGTCGACGCTCTCAACCGCCCCGTCTTTGCTGCGCGCAATGCAGGGAACAAACTCGCCAATCGACATCTGGCCGTCGGTGACCGAAATCAGGCCCTGCGAACCGCCAAAGCCGCCGCAGGCACGAATCTCGACGTTGTTCATGGCGTACACAAGGTAGTTGCGCGTCTGGCCGTTGGCGCCGAGCATCTGGGGAAGGACGGGGGCGACCTTCTCCGCCGCGTCAACCGCGCCGTTGAGGGTGGCAAAGCCGTCCTTGGCCTTATCGACCAGCTCGGTCACCTGGGAAATATGAGTATCGCCAATGCCCTGGATCTTCTCGTTGGCGCTCTTGAACACCTTCGAGCTGCTGGAAAGCGAATCGGCGACCGCCTGCAGCGCGGACACGTTAATCATGCCGTCCTGAAACAGCTTGCCGGGCGTGGCCTGCGAAAGGTTATCGGCCATGGGAACCAGCGCATTGCTCGAGACATCGGACAGGGCGTCGATCATGGTGCGGGCCGCATTGATGTCGCTGCCATACACCGGGATAAACGAAGCCGCCGTCCACAGCGGGCTCGAGGTCTCCGCCTTCATGCTGTCGCAAAGCTCATCAATCTTCTTCGCGTCGTCAGGCAGCGTCGAAAAATCGCCCGACGTGACCTTGTCCTTAAGGCCACCGACAATCTCGACGGCCTCCTTCGCTTCACTCTTTACGGTCTTTGCCGAGTTAAGCAGCATAAAGCCGCTTGCGCCAAGCGCAACGAGAAGCACCGCGACTACAGCGGCAATAATGGCGCCGGTGTGACGCTTTTTGCGTTCGCCCTTGCGATGGCGATGACGGACCAGACCGTCAGAGGTCGAACTCGACGAAGCGTCGCTACCATAGTTCAAGCCAAAATCGTAATAATCTTCCTTGGAACCCGAGCCCGCAAACTCGGCACCGCTATCATCCAGGCGGGCGAACGTGCCAGTCTCGGAGGCGCCGGTGTAAATCGTGCCAAGGTTACCCGTAAGCCCCGCGCCACCGGCAGAGGGAGTATTGTTGGCGGCCTTGCCGGCATTAACGTTGCCGGCGGCATTCGCGGCGTTGGTAGCACCTGCGTTGTTCGCGGGTACCGAAGGAGCCCCGCTCGGCTGCGACGCGGAGGTTGCACCGCCCGCAAAGACATTCCCTCTTGCACGGCCGGTCTTTTTTGCCTTTTGAGACTGCTCGTACAGAGCGGTAAAC
Organism: Coriobacteriaceae bacterium; assembly: GCA_902363875.1. Taxonomy (GTDB): domain Bacteria; phylum Actinomycetota; class Coriobacteriia; order Coriobacteriales; family Coriobacteriaceae; genus Collinsella. The sequence goes on from CABJBO010000002.1 coordinate 102,388, forward strand.
ATCGCCGTCTCGCCCGGGGACACGCGCTTACCGGAACCGCCCTGTCCAGCGCCGCCCGGCGTGCCGGCCTTACCAGCCCCGTTCGGACGCGGCGGAACTGCAGGACGGCCGCTATCGCTGCCCTTAAAGTGATTACCAGCCATAAAGAAATCCTCGCAATTGAGTCGCAATGAAAAAGTCCATAACGTTACCAGTTTATGGCATTTTGGGCATCGACAGCTAAACTCCAGACACGGACATCAATTGGCGAAAATGTGGCACAACACCTTTTCTGTCTTGGCGGCGACGCCAGCTACACCGTGAGGAACATCATCACGATGATCATGGCAAAGCCGATAAGGTCGGTCGGCAAAAACACCGTGCCCAGCATAACGGCGCTGGTGATGGTCGCCGAAACCGGCTCCACAGTTCCGATGAGACTCGCACGCACCGAGCCGATGTCCTTAAGGCCCTGCATATAGAGCATGTAAGCAAAAAACGAGCCGATAACCACGAACACCGCGAGCGCCTCGACGCCGGCAGCGTCGAGTGCCGGCATATGCGCCCAAGGCTGCACGAAGACGCACGAGACCACGCCCGCCGTGAGCATTGCCGAGCCCGTGACGATGGGGCTGCCGTATTCGGGCAGGATCTTGGCGGGAATCACCGCCATACACGTGGCGCTGACCGCACACATAAGACCTGCTGCCAGGCCAAGCGGCGAGATATTAAGGCTGGTGGGGTCGCCGCCGGTGGCGATTAAAAAGGTTCCACCCAGAGCCAGGCCAATGCCGATGACTTCGCGAGTACGCGGCATGCGGCGATCGGTCACGCAGGTGTAGCCCATGATGATAATGAGCTGCAGGCACTGGAGCACCGTCGCGGTTCCGGCGTTCGTCAGGCGCACGGCCGAAAGATAGCAAAACTGGTTGAACAGCAGACCAAAGGCGGTAAAGAGCAGCAGCTGCTTGCGATCGGCGGGTGTGGTCCAGAGCTTAATCAGGCGCTCGCGGTCACGCGTAACAACCACGGCCATAAAGAGTAGACCGGCGAGAATCTGACGCACGCTCATAAGCCACAAGGTGTCGACGTGGTAGGTATCGAACAGAAAGCTCGCGCTGGTGCCCGAGAAGCCCCAAAACGAACCGCCCACCAGCGTAGCCAAGACGCCCGTGATCATCTTGCGCGACGAAGCGCTGTTCAGGCGCTCGCGCCAAGCGCGGCGGGTGCTACGGCTGAGCTCATCGGTGCCCTCGGGCACATCAATGTTCGATATATCGGTCATCGGCACCGAAGCCCCTGCGCCTTCGACCTGCTCGACACGCTCTTTGCTCATTCCATTCCCTCGAAGCAGCCTGGAAACAATTCGGCTTACCTTACCACGGCGAAGGCACCAGCTGGAGGCTTGTCCGCTTATCGGTAGGACAATTCCGCAGACGTCTTTCCATAGCTCGATACCGCAATGGCCTTGCATTATGCGACAGTCAAATCGCGGCAGCAGGCTCTTTTGAAATGGATATGACAAAGCCCCCGAATTCCACAATGTAAGCGATTTTTAAAAATGTTCTTGCCACCGAGTTCAGGCTCCGTTATATTATCCCTTGCGCGCTTGCGCACCCTTGATCGGGCGTTTAGCTCAGGGGGAGAGCGCTTCCCTGACACGGAAGAGGTCAGAAGTTCAAATCTTCTAACGCCCACCAAATGTTCGCAGCTCAGAGGCTATGTCCTCTGGGCTGTTTTGTTTTTTGTCGCTAAATCCGCTGGCAGTTCCAACCGTCATCGCAACGTAACAACAATTCACCTGACGAATGGCAGCCAAATATATTCAATACCCCAACATCAACAATAGCCAGGCACAAAACTGCGCCGCAAGCTGCTCCAACCGCCCAACTGGTCAAAAGCCGACCATCTACTTGCCAATTTATCTAACGGCGTAACCAAGCAGTCCGCGCCGCAACTTCTCAACAAAACGCCGCGATGTCTGCGCCCTGCGGTATCCTTGAGCCACTCGCACCTGCAGCACCAAGGAGCCGCCATGCGCACCGAGCTCGATGTCCCCTTTTCGCACAAAGAAGAAGCCAAAGCGCTGGGCGCCAAATGGGACCGGACCAAGAAGATCTGGTATGTACCCAGCGGCGTCAACCCCGAGCCCTTTGCCGAGTGGCTGCCCGGTGTTGACCGATCCGACCCCTCAGCGCCGTATATATATCTAGTACTGGGCAAGCGCGAGTGCTGGAAGTGTCACAAAGAGACCTCGGTCGCGGCCTTCGGCATTCCCTATCGAACCGATAACGACGAGAACATCGCCATCGCGCACGCGCCCAACGAAGCCGGGCACATTGCCATCGACACGGCCAACGCCAACGCACTCGCCATCGTGCCCGCTCTTGGCTGCGTGCCGGGCGAGATCCGCGACTACCTTCATAAGCGCTGCGGCTACAAGCCCGTAGGCGCGCGAGCCTCCAAAGCCCCGTCGCTCGGCAACACGTGCACCATTTGCGACGCGCTGCAAGGCAGCCGCTATCTGTTCGAGGAGCCCTCGTCCCCGTTTGCCCTCACTGCCATCAACAAGCTGCCGGCACTGGAGTTTGTACGCGTCGAAGTTGCCGGCGTCTTTGGCGTCCCGGCCACGCGCACCGACTTTGACCAGGCGCTCTTTACCTGGGCACGCGACCATCACGCCAAGTTCCACAAGCAGCTCGGTGAGGGGATTTATTTATAGGGACAGAGATGCCTTCACAGCCAGCTCCTCCGCATCACCTATCCCTCGTCGCCGGCGTCGTACACGATATCGAGGCCACAAACAGGGCATTTCTCCTGATACACCGGCATATGAACGCCTGTCCGTTTTCTCACTTCGTCGCTAAGTCTGTCGCACGCATCGATGAACCGAATGTCGAGGCACGGTATTTGCGAGCCGCAGCAAGGACAGGCGACGACAAACGACCCGCAATCAACTTCTACGCTCGGAAACATTTTGTTGTCTATAAGGGCGCACGGCAGTTTTCCGTACTTCCCCATCGCAATATCGCCTCGCCAGCTCACGTTCGCTCCCCTCTCGCTATACAAATCAGGAAGAGCATGCACCGGCAGGCGTGTGCGAGATTGCATCGCCACGCGATCCGATCAAACAGCACGATCGTAAAAGACCGCCAAAGCCAAATTTCATCGTCGGTCGCACCCTGTCCGGCAAACTCAATATCGACGGGTATGTGCTTCAGATAACTCATGTCGGGCGCAAAACGAGGGTCCGGTCCGCCTTTATGAACAGGACCGTGCAGAACAAACCATCCGTTTTCGGGCTCGAACCGCTCAACAAACGCAAGGCCGAGCACCTTATAGCCCACCTCGGTTGCAAATATGACTCCGACTGGGACGTCACATTCCATGCAGTTGAGCATTTTACGGTTGTAATTCTGGTCTCGAAAACCAACGGTACCCGGCGCTTGAACCGAGTACTTAATGACCCACGTACCATCGTCCAAATAGAGCGGAGGCACATTGTTGATGCTCTCGGTTTGCCGCTGGCGCGCTTGTACCCCGCTACCCCACTCCCCTGTATACTGATGTAGCACGTGTTTCATCCGGGCTTGTTGGGCCGGATTGTTCATGGGAGGGTCTTATGGCTGCTTCGAATCCGCCTAAGGGGAGCGTTTCTTCTTCGTCCATCAAGCCGGTTACGCGCAAGGCCGTGCGTTGCCAGCGCGAGGTCGCCTGGCTTGTCACACAGGCGGCGGGCAAACTCGTGGCGAACACGGAAGACGTCAATGCGCCCACACCGAGCTTTGTGCTGGCAGCGGCGCTGGATCGAGTACGCCAGCTGGAACTCGCCGCACAAGAAGACGGCGGCCATCTTGGCTACCAAGACGCTATGGCGCCCGACCTGTTGACCTTTTGTCGCATGACCAAGTTGCCCGCCGCACCCAATGCGCTTTCGGACGCAGGCTACATGTTTACGCTTTCGGGCGCGGACCTTATCCGCGATATCTACGCATACTGCAGCGAGCTCGCCGAGCGCCACGTCTTTGGCACGGCTGAAGTCAAACCGGGAAATGTCATCAAGCTGGTTCTCAGGCTGTTCCTGATGGACGGGTTCGGGGCCATGCCGGCGTAAGCCGAGTCTTTAGCATCACCGTCGACTGGGCAACAACCGCTTTACCTTAGTGGGCGCCAATCGAGGGTCGATTATTGGGTCGCCTCGTCCACTAACGCATTTATTCCACGCGCTCTGACAGTCGATATTTGCGGTTGCGGCTTGTCGACGGCGCCGTGGGCTCAAGCTCGCCTTGAGCAATGAGCGCGTTGACGCGCGACCTAACCTGGGAAATTGTAAGCCCCGTGCGTTTTGCCAGCTCACGCGTCCCCAGCTCGCCGTAGTGTTTGAGTGCCGTCACAATTAAGCCTCCGCCATGATCGACCGGCTCGATCTTTGAACGGTAAAGTACGACCTTGAACCGATCGAACCCCGGGCAGAACAGGGGCTCGGCCAGACCATGCGCGCGCATGGCATCGATCATCATCGGGATGCCCGAGCCATTGCCCTCAGCCGGCGAACCTGCGCCATCCGGAAGCGGGACAATCGACATGAGTTTCACGAGCGTCGCGTTACGGCATCGGGAGCTGCCGTCAAACAAGTTCTCTCGAGTCTTTCCCCCGTAAAGGCCGCCAGGATTCGTCACCTCGACACGATCGTCAAAGACGTCGACGGCGATCGATTGCCCACAGAACCGATCCCCGTATTCCCTGTGGATAACCGCGTTGGCGACTGCCTCGCGCAGGACCTCCTCGGGGATCTCCAGCGAGTCGATACGCGAGACGCCTTGGACGGTCGAGATGCGGCGCAGGTTTTTGGCGACAGCTGCGACGGCATCCGAAATCATCTCGCCTAGGGTGCCCTCGCAGACTGTGCGGTCCATAAACCTTAGTGGCCCCGCAGCTCCCTTTTGAGTTCCCACGTGGACAGCCACATCAATGAAGAGCTTGGGATAGAACTGCTGAGGGTAAACGCCCGCGGCAAGGAGGCCGGCCTTGGTAACATTGCCCTGGAAGTCGAGGAAATTCAGACGCTCCATCTTTGTCTTCTTGTCCGCCGCACCGCGCATCGCTCGAGGCGTCAGCGAATAGGCACGCTCTATCGTGCGGTCGACCATCGACTCGTCGAGATCGCCCACACTCGTACCGGGCACCGCATCGCGATCGCTAGGACTCGTCCGTTCATATGACGACAGTGCCAAAACCTCGGTCGACGAAAGCGGGACATCTTTGTCATCGATGCGTTTGTAGCTGCCACCTTGAGCGCCCCGCTCTATGACATAGCAAGGCTTGCTCGACGGGTCGAGCTCCTCAATCGTGATGACCAGAACCACGGTGCCCTGGAGCTCCACGCGCTCAATGGTGTATTTGGGCGGATTGGCCAGCTTTCCACGACCGCCGGCATCGCCCATGCCCGCCACGAATTGGTTGAGCACTTTCTCGGTCTCAAAGTTTGTAACTGGGACAAAACCCGCGTGCTCGCTCACTCCGAGTACGATGATGCCGCCGGCGGTGTTTGCGAAAGCGCTGACCGTTTCCCATACGTCGCGGGAAAGTGTCGTGGCGCTCTCCTTGACCTCGACGTTAAGATCGTCCGAGCCCATGCGCCTTAAAGACTCGAGCAGACCGGTCAGTTCGTTTTCGTTCATCTGCACGTCCTTTCGCTCGGTTCTGCGAAGAATGCCGCGGATAGATTTCCCTCGTCTCTCAGTTATCTCTCGTAATTATCTCTCATCTTTCTGTTATCTCTCATATTAGAGATGAGTGAGAGATGAAAGATAAGATGTCTGTCATCTGTTCCATTTAAACATGTTTTTGCCGGTAGAACAATCGGTATTGAGATAATACCATGATTGCCTGTCTCTTTGCTGCTCAGTTATCTCTCATATTTATCTCTCGTCTTTCAGCTATCTCTCGTGTTAGTGACGAATGAGAGATGAGAGATGCGTGAGTGATGGACGAGTGTGATTTTTTGGACGGTCGGAAAATCCCTCAAATAAAAAACGGGGCCGGCCTTACGCCGAGCCCCGTTTTCAAACGGTCAGTTAGTTATCCAACGCGCGAGCATAGCAGTCAACATTACGCCGCCGCGAACACTCCCAAGCCCGTTCCGATGATGCAGATTGCGAAGATGCCCAAGATGATCCAAATGGTCTTGACGCCCTTTTTATAGAGGGCAACGCAAGCGAACGTTGCCAGCAAGGGCAGCAGACCGGGGAAGATCGAATCGAACAGATCCTGCAGGACAATCTCCGAACCACCCACGTCAAAGGTCAAAGCCGTGGACAGCGAGACCTGTGCCGCAATCATGGCGCCGATAACGGTCATTCCGAGAACACCGGCAGCATGCGTCATGCGAGACATAAGGTTGCTCTCTTCGGACTGCTGCAAAAACTTGGTTCCCAAGTCGTAACCCAGATGGGCGGCGACGATACGCGTTGCAAAGTTAATCACGGAGTAGATAAGCGCGTACACGATGGGGCCGAGCGGGTTGCCCGTCGAAGCGATGCCAATACCAATGCCGGCGGCAACCACGCGGAACGTACCCCAGTAGAACGAATCGCCGATGCCGGAAAGCGGTCCCATAAGGCCGACCTTCATGGCGTTAATCGAGGACGTGTCGAAGTTCTTATCGGCAGCCGCCTGCTCTTCCATCGAAACCGTTAGGCCGGCTACAAACGGAAGCACATGAGGCGTGATGTTAAAGAACTCGGTATGGCGATCGAGCGCCGCATAGTAATCGTCGTCGTTGGGATAGATCTTTCGCAGGGGCTTCTGAATGGTGTACATGAAGCCCATTGCCATCATCTTGTCGTACGACTGCGAGCACTGGCTCGTAAACTGGCGAAGGAACATGCTCCGATACATATCGGGAGTCATAATCGCGTCCTTCTTGGCCTCTTTGAGGTCGGTGTTCTGGATAGCCATTAGAAGTCCTCCTCTTCATCTGCAGCAACCGTCTGCGGACCGGACGAGCCCTCGCGGAAGGCCAGGAGCAGCGCGACGCAAATGGCAGCTGCGGCGACGCCGACCACGTCCATCTTGAGGTAGATGACCATAATGAAGCCCAGGAACAGCCAGGGAAGGAGCTTGTTATCGCCCATGGTCCTGATAAGAAGAGCGAAGCCGATGCAGACCATGACGCCGGACGCAACGTTGAGGCCGTCCATCACAAACTGCGGAATCGCGTTGAGCGCATTGTTGATAAGGTCGGCACCAAAGAACAGCGAGCCAAACACCAGCAGTGCAGACGGAATGCCAATCGACAGCGGCACGATGGTCAGATGGTACAGATTTGCCTTGGCAAGATCGCGATTTGCCAGAGCGGTCTCAATCTTCTTGCAGGCAAAGGCACCCGGAACGGCGTAGCAGAAGTTGCGCCACACCTGAAGGAAGACGGAGACGGGAAGGGCGAGCGCGACGGCAGTTGCCGTGCCTGTACCCGTAATGACAGCAAACGCGCAGCCAAGCACGCCGGAGGCATAGACCTCGGGAGGAACCGCCGCGCCGACCATGATGGCGCCCATGAACATGGACTCCAAAGCAGCGCCGACGATAACGCCCTGCTGGACATCGCCAAGGATCAAGCCGACAAACAGGCTCGTAAACAGCGGACGACCAAGCATCGTAATGCCAAATAATTGCTCGTCCATGGACGCAATAAATGCGACCAGTGCAACTAGAAGATACTGGACAACCATTTCGATCAACCCCAGAAACAGGTCTGCAGGCGAGGCATTCTGCGCAGCTCGCCTGCAGACAACCGCAGCAATTTGAGAGGATTAGTAGTTCATCTGGTGATAGTAACGACGCGTGGTGAGCGGGTGGTTACGGACGTGCTCGAGATGGCAGCTCAGACGCTCGGTGATGGTGTAGGTGACCATCGGGGAGACGATCTTGCGGAACTCGGGGTCGCTGAACGGCAGCTCGACCTCGGCGGTGTCAAACTTGTTCACGCGGACGTTGACGCCCTTCTCGTCGGCGAGCATGTGAGTGAAGTTGTCCACGCGGTCCATGAGCTTACGGGTGTCGTCCTCGCCGTAGAGCATGATGAGGCTCGTGCCCTCCTCGCACAGCTCGATGGTGCCGTGGAAGAACTCGGCGGCGTGGATGGACTTGGTCTTGATCCACTGCATCTCCTCGAGGATGCACATGGCGTAGTCGTAGGCTTCACCCCAGAGCATGCCGGAGCCAATCACCATGTGGTAATCGGTGTCCTTGAAGTCCTCGGCCATGGCGGCGCAGCGCTCGTCCTGAGCGTCCTTGGCCTTGATGAGGTACGGAGCAATGTTGCCGAACTCTTCCATGAAGGTGTCGTACTTGGGGAAGGCGCCGGCGTTCTTGAGGAAGCGGGCGACCAGCGTGATCTGGTAGGTGTAGATGGCCTCGCACAGAACGTCGTCCTCGGCGAAGCTGAAGAACTTGTAATCGGCGTACTCGGTGGCCGGGGTGTTGTCGTTGGAGACATACATCAGCGTGCGGGCGCCCTGCTCCTGGCAGAACTTGGCAGCCTCGATGATCTCGGGGGTGGTGCCGGTACGGGTGGAGAAGACGCAGACCGAGTCCTTGTTGAAGGTCTTGGGCGGGCATGCGAGGAACTCAGCGGCGATCTCGCAGTGGACGTCGACGTCGGCCGTGGTGGTCTCGACCCAATACTTCATCGGGAGCGTGTGGGCCCAGGTGCCGCCGCAGCCGATGAAGAAGATGTTGGAATAACCCTGCTCGCAGACCTTGTCCACGGCAGCCTCAATCTGAGGACGGAGAGCGAGGGCATCGCTCACAACCTTCTCGTAACGAGGCTCATCGAAATTGAACATCCCTTACTCCTAACTCACTTGGATGAACCCTTCATTCATCCCATGACGTTATAATACTTTATATATCTAACTATGCAAGAACTATTTCAGATTTTTTTGATTTTTCTTTAATAAAAAGCCCGCCGATCAAATGATCGACGGGCATAGGCATAGAGCATTGGTTCAATAAATGCCGAGCATCAACGCGTCTCCGGCTAGAAAACGTCCTTGGCAAACACCTTAGCGTCATTGGGGACCTGACGGATTTCGATGGCCACGCCATCACCCAGGAGCTCTTGGATATGTTCGGCATCTTTCTCGGTCGCAAAGATCGCAGGGGTCGGATGAAGCGTGGTCTCAGGGGTCTTTCGGGTTCCGCCCAGATTGATCTCTTTGATGTCTTTGCAACCCTTAGCGAGACGATAGACATCTTCAATCGTCTCAGTGATGATAAACAGCGAATACTTGTCGGTAACGCCGCTGTTGAGCGCCTCGATAGCAGCGTCAACATCCTTGATGACGAGTTTAACGCCGTTGGGGCGGGCGAGCCTCAAGGCCGCCTTCCTCATGTCGTCTTTTGCCACAGCATCGCTGGCAAGCAAGATGCAATCTACATCCAAAGCGTGAGTCCAGGACATGGCAACTTGGCCGTGAATCAGTCGGTAATCAACTCTCGTAAGCTTAATCATCGTTATCATCTCCGCACGTGATAAAGGGAATGACAGGTGTGGCCCCCAGCTAGGGCTCGAACCAGAACTAACTAGAACTCTTCTTCCTCGGCGCCGGCAAGCATGTCCGCCGCCTCGCAAAGCTGAATAAACGAACGCGATCCCTCGACCGCGGCTTTGGCCTTGTCCGCATCCAGGGAGTCCAGCTGTGTAACCATTTCCACCAGCAGCGGCAAGTTCATTCCAGCGATTAACGTAAACGATCCGTCGGTCTGCCTCTGAATGAATTCGTTGTTTACAGAGCCGCCAAAGATGTCAGTCACGACAAACCAAGAGTCGGCAGGGTCCCTCGTCTCCATCCATGCATCAATCAACGCCGCGACGTCCCTTGAATCGTCATCGACATAGGCGCACAGGCACTCGATTCGGTCGTTGGTGCCCATCAGAATCTCCAGAGAGCTTTTCATGCCTTGGGCGAGATAACCATGACTCGCTAGCAATATCTTATTCATAGTTCTCCAATACCAATAGGACGTACTATATTGTCATAACAAAGTATATTAGCAATCTACCCTACGTGGTGTGTCTATTTTCCAAATCCGCGAACGGTAACAATTGGTCGGTAAATCGACCAATCTATCGCTAATTTACAAATAGAACTTCAGTCGCTCGGTGCAGTACACCTGACGGGAGATGAAAAGCGGCTCGCCACTTGGGGCATAACGTCTATCGACAAACAGAAGCAGCGAAGAGTCCAGCTCCACGTTAAGGTATGCCGCCTCGAGCTCGCTCGCATAGCAGACCTCGAGCGTACGCGTGTTGGGACCCATCTTGATCCCCTGGCGATCGAGTACCGCCATCAGCGAATCATCGAGAGACTCATGCTCCAAAAAAGAAAGCGCAGCGGAATAGCTATTGGTTTCCAGCATCGTGGGCTTGCCATCCACAAGGCGCAGACGACGGCTACGCAATACCTTTTGGGTATCGTCTACGCCCAGGAACTTCGCGTCTCGCAGACTTGGGAAGTCCCAGCCCATTTCGAGAACCCTGGTAGACGCCTGTTTGCCCGCAAGCTGGCACGAATGGGTAAAACTCTCACGGTCGTCCGCGGCATACATCTGCGTGTCCGACGAAACGAACGTGCCCTTGCCGCGGGCCCTCTCAACAAGCCCAGCATCTTCCATTTCTTTAATTGCGGAGCGAACCGTTATTCGGCTCACGCCAAATTGCTCGATAAGCTCCGCCTCGGTCGGAAGCTTATCTCCCGGGCGGTACGTGCCGTTGGCGATCGAATCAGAAAGCGCACGGACAATCTGTTTGTACAGGGGGATAACGCTATTTGCCTCAACCATATCAACCATACCTTTACAAGGAATCAGCAGCCTATAGATAAATGACTTATATTGTATTAGAACTTTTTAGCACTCCACGCCATTTCCTATAATGTTTTAGCAAACGAGGGGTTATTTTGCGTAAGCGGTGTAGAGTCCATCCATTTCCGCATACAGCTTCAATCTGATGGCGGTATATGCATCCGATAAGCCGATTGATTTTTATCTTCTACCTGTCTCACATTCATCCCACGTCGTAGAGATGAATGTGAGGTGAGAGATACGTACTTGACGCGCGAGCGTGGATATTTGGACGGTTTTTGGGCTTTTGGCGGCCGATTTCGTCCGAAAATCCACGCTCATGCGGCAGACGTCCGAATTTCCACGCTCGTGTGCCAGAAAATCCACGCTCATCCGGCAGATTGGTCGAAGGCCCCATATGGGTATACTCTCGGGGATTCGACTCGATTCGCCCCCGCTGGGGCGTCAAAGGAGACTGCATATGCCCACCACCTCAACCGACCCGCGCGCCGCTGCTGCTGCACTTCTGGTGCCCGGAACCACCTGCCACGGCTTTACCGTCGAGCGCTGCGAGACCGTGCCCGAGCTCGACGCAGACGCTTACGTGCTGCGCCACGCCGCCTCGGGCGCGCGCCTGCTGTACCTGGCGTGCGACGACGAGAACAAGGCCTTTGCCATTGGCTTTAAGACGCCGCCGGCCGATTCCACCGGCGTGTTCCATATTCTTGAGCACTCGGTGCTGTGCGGATCGGCCAGGTTCCCCGTCAAGGAGCCGTTTGTCGACCTGATCAAGAGCTCCATGCAGACGTTCCTCAACGCCATGACCTACCCCGACAAGACTATCTACCCCGTTGCCACCACCAACGAGCAGGACCTGTACAACCTGATGGACGTGTACCTGGACGCGGTGTTCAACCCGGCCATCTATACCAAGCCCACCATTTTTGAGCAGGAAGGATGGCACTACGAGCTGGACCTGCCGGAGGGCGCCGAGGGCGAGGGCGACGCCGGTGAGGTAGATTTTGAGGCATGTCCCAAAAATCTACGCGAGGGCACGCTGCGCTATAACGGTGTAGTGTTTAACGAGATGAAGGGCGCACTGTCCGACCCCATGAGCGTGCTGGACGACGCCGTCAACGCCGCGCTCTATCCCGACACCGCCTATGCGCACGAGAGCGGCGGCGACCCGCGCGCGATTCCCGCGCTCACCTACGAGCAGTTCCTGGACACGCACGCGCGCCACTACAATCCTTCCAACTCTTATATAACGCTCTATGGCGACCTGGATGTGGACCGCGCACTGGCGTTTTTGGACGAGCGCTATCTGTCGCAGTCGAGTGCCGCGAGCCGCCGCATGGACGCCGCCGTTGCCGCCGGCGAGGACCCGTCCGCGCTGGCGCCCAATCCGCTGGGCGTGCAGACGCCCGTGACCTGCGAGTATAAGCGCGTCGAGATGGCCACCACGCCCGAGAACGCCCTGGTAGGCTTGGGCCTTGTGCTGGGCAGCGCGCTCGACCGCAAGCGCACGATCGCGGCGGACATCCTGTTCGAGGCGCTGCTTGGCTCCAACGAGGCGCCGGTTAAGAAGGCCATCCTGGCCGCCGGCCTGGGCGGCAACGTGGTGAGCTACACAGCGGCCGAGAGCCTGCAGCCCTACGAGCTCATCATGCTGCAAAACGCGCAGCCAGGCGTGGCGCGCGAGCTGCGCCGCGTGTTCCAGGACGCCTGCCGCGACCTGTGCGAGCACGGCGTTCCGCGCGAGCGCCTGGAAGCCATCATCAGCAGCAACGAGTACGACCTGCGCCAGCGCGACTATGGCATCGCCGACGGCGTAGCCATTGCGTGCGACGCGCTGAGCACGTGGCTCTACGATGACGACGCCGCGACGCTGGCGCTCAAGTATGGCCCGGTGTACGAGGAGCTACGCGACGAGCTGGACAGCAGCTATTTTGAGGACCTGCTGCGCGAGCTGGTGCTGGAAAACGACCACATGGCGCTGGTCGAGCTGGTGCCGGTGGACGCTGCCGAGGGTGCGGAGGGCGCCGAAGCTGCCGAGCTGGCTGCCAAGCGCGACGCCATGACCGATGCCGAGCTGGCCGATGTGGTCGAGCGCACGGCCGTACTGCGTGCCGCGCAGGAGGCCGAGGACACGCCCGAGGACAAGGCCACGCTGCCGCGCCTCCGCGTATCCGACATTGGCGAGGCGCGCCCCGAGCCGCCGCTCGTTGTGGACACGACCGCGCCCATCCCCTGTCTGCGCCACGGCATCCCCACCAACCGCCTGGCCTACGCCATGCAGTACTTCGACCTGAGCTGCGTCGCATTTGAGGACCTGCCCTACGTGACGCTGCTCTGCCGCCTGCTCAAACAACTACCCACGAGCGAGCACTCGGCCGAGGAACTCGACAACTTGCTCGCTGGCAAGCTCGGCTTTTTGAGCTTTACGACCGAAGTCATGACGCAGCCCGAAGTGGACGGCGTGCGCCCCTACCTGCTGGTGAGCGCCGGCGCCCTGTCCGAGAAGATCGATGCGCTGGCGAGTCTGCCGCGCGAGGTATGGTCGAGCACGCTGTTGCTCGATGCCGATGCCGACCGCGTTCGCGACGTGCTCACGCAGATTCGCATTGGGCTTGAACAGGGCTTCATCAACAACGGTCACTCGGCGGCGCTGGGTCGCGCGATGAGCTACAGCTCGCCTTCGGCCGTGGTTCGCGAGCAGCTTTCTGGCGTGGACTTCTATCTGTTCCTGCGCGATCTGCTCGAGCACTTTGACGAGCGTCTGGACGGCCTGCGTGCCAAGCTTGCCGAGCTGGCAGACCGCATCTTTGTGGCCGACGGCTGCATGGCGAGCTTTACCGGCAGCGATGAGGACTTTGACGCGTACTGGGATGCCGCGGGCGACCTGGGGCTTGGCGCGGGCGACGGCGCCGATGCCGGCCGCGATGCGCTCGTAGTGCCGACGCCGTGCGACCGCCACGAGGCTTTTGTTATCCCCAGTGACATCTGCTTTGCGGCAAGCGCGTGCGACCCGCGTCGCTTGGGGCTAGACGTGACGGGCGCCTGGGCGGTTGCCGCCAACGCGCTCTCCTACGACTACCTGTGGAACGAGATCCGCGTGAAGGGCGGTGCGTACGGCTGCGGATTCCGCGCTGCCGGCGAGCGTCAGGCGGCGTTCTACACCTACCGCGACCCGGCAATCGACCCCTCGATTGAGCGCGTGGCGCGCGCAGGCGAATGGCTCGGCAGCTTTGATCCCGACGAGGCCGCCTTCGAGGGCTTTATCGTGAGCTGCGTGAGCGGCATGGACGCGCCCGTGAAGCCGTACGCGCTCACCAAGCGCCGCAATACGACCTACCTGGCCGGGCTCGATCCGCATGCGCGCGAGGAACGCCGTGCCCAGATGCTCGCGGCCACACCCGCCGAGCTGCGCTCGCTCGGCGCCGACGTGACGCGCATCGCAGCCACGTCGCCCACCTGCGTCTTTGGCGGCCGCGACGTCATCGCCAAGAGCAACGCCGGCTTCAACGTAGTCGACCTGCTGGGCTAACGCACCGCAAGCAAAAACCACCACGAAGGTGCCTGTCCCCTTTGTGGTGGTTTTCGGGCGAGCCGTTACTTGATGAACGGGTTCAGCCTGGCCGCCAGCGGATCGAGCTTGTACATGGTTGCAAAGCACTCACGACCATAGTCGGAGTCATTGCTCCAGCTACCCTGGTCGACGTCGTACTCTGCATCCAGACGAATCCACTCCTCCGGCTTGTTCTTCTCGTGCTTGCTGCAGAAGTAGCGCTGGTACTCGACCTCGTGCTCAAACTCAAACTCGGCATCCGAACCGCGGCCGGCATACTCGTCGACCGACGTCAGATTACCGTGGTCGTCATAGTAAAACTCCGCATAGCCGCCGCGCTCGGAATCGATCCTGTCGAGTTTTCCGTTGCTGTACGAATAATCCACCGCGGCATACGAGTTCAGCGAGCCGTAATCGTTGCCATGCGAGTCATATGCCACAGGCGAGATACGCGAAATGTTGCCGTCCTTGTCATACTCGTAGCCCGCGGTAATCGTCCACGTAGTTCCCACCGTGTCGCCCTGGCAGTCCAGCGTAAAGGACGTCACGCGATCCTTGTCGTATCCGTACGAATACACGACCGTCCGAGGATTGGCCGGACTGGTATCGGTGTTGGTCACCATGTTGCCGTCCTGGTAGACATACGTGCTCGCGCTCTCGCCGTAGCCCGCGTGGGTCGTCTTGTTGATCAGGTTTCCGTCCGCGTCGTAGGTAAACGTCGTGGTGCTCGACGAATCGCTAATGTCGGCATCGCAGTCGATGCGCGTGACGTTACCGTCAGCGTCGTACGTAAACGTGTTGACGTTCTCGTAACCGCCCGCCAAATCTTCCTCAATCTCAGAGATACGATGCGACTCATCGTGCTCGACGCTGTAGCTTACGCCGCCACCTTGCTTGACGGCAGACGTGAAGCCCGTGACGTAACCGTTCTCGTCACGCTCGATCTCGTAGATATCGCCGTACGTATCGCTCTTATCGGTACCCTCGTAGGACACCGGCAGCCACAGCTCGTCGAGCTGTGTGTCTTTAATGCCGGTGATCTTCGTATCCTGCGGCAGCGCCAACGTGGCGAGCTTCTTTTTGCCCGAAAGATCGATGCTTTTAAGGTTTTCGGCATTTTTGAGGTCGAGCTTCTCGATGTCGTCGCAACCGTCCAGATTGACGACGGTAACATTACTCGCCGAGTTAAGCTCGACGGTTTTAAGGTCGCCGCAGCCCGAAAGGTCCAGGTTGACGAGTTTGTCCCCGCCATATTCCACACTGGTAACGTTGGGGAACACCTTGCCCAGGCCCTGCGTCGACGTGATGTCGTCCAGCTCGACCGATGTCACCGCCTTGGCCTCGTCGCGTGAAATGCGGCCGTCACCGTTAGTGTCGTACTTGGTCGAGACAAGCGCACGCATGCCGCTGTCCGGGAAGGTTTTCTCGTCGATTGGGGTGGTCGCGATCTGGGTGAAGTAGAACAGCGCGCCACCGCCGATGCCCGCCGCCACGACAAGTGCCGCGGCAAGGGCGATGAGAGGCTTCTTGGAACGCTTGCGTCGCGCGGGCTGCTGCACGGACACGTATTGCTGGGGAGCGGGCGCGGCAGGCTGGGGTTGCTGCGTGGCCGCGACCTGGTCGGGTGCTACGGGCGCGCCGCAGACGGGGCAAAAGAGGGCGTCGTCGACAAGCGGCGTGCCACACGAGCGACAAAACATGGCGGGCTCCTTTCGGTTCATTCCTTCCACCATGAAGGTAAACCCAAAAATGCAGCCCTTGTTGCGCAACAAAGCCAAGCGGGAGCCAAACCGCCACAAAGAGACAGGCGCCTTTGTGGCGGTTTGGGGTGAATCCGTCGCGTTTGCCCAGATAAAACCTGCCAAAATAAACCTGTCCCTTTTTGGCAGGTTTGGGAGAGGGGGCCGGAATGGATAAGGTTGAGCTGCGGCGGGCGGTGATTGCCCGGCGCGATGCACTTGGTTTGGATGTGCGGGCGGCAAAGTCCGCCGTTATCTGTGTGCGGCTGGTTGAGCTGCTGGAGTCCAGTGGCGCTGCGGGCCAGCGCACCGTTGCCGTCTATGCCGCGATGGGTTCCGAAGTCGACCCTTCCGCATTTGCCGCTGCGGCCGTCGTGCGTGGCTGGCGCGTAGCCTATCCGTGCATGCTCTCGGCAAGCGACGCCGCCGCATGCGGCCAGCGCATGTGCATGCGGGCAGTCTCTGCCGGCGATGCGTCCGAGGCCCCGTTTATCGCCCACCCTACGCGGGCCTTCGCGGCCACGGACGTCGACAGCGACCGCTTCCCTATCGTGTCTGCCGAGGCTTTCGACATGATCGTCGTGCCGCTCGTAGCATTCGACCGCGCCGGCGCGCGCCTGGGCTACGGCGGCGGCTGCTACGACCGCTACCTGCCCATGCTCTCGCCCGCATGCCAAATCATCGGCATCGCCTTTGACGAGCAACGCGTCGACGGCGTTCCCACCGATGCCCACGACCTGCCGCTGCCCAACATCGTCAGCGCCTAAATGCCAGCGTACCTCCCGACAGCCTAGTGCTCCTCGCCGGCGCGGGCCAGGTCGTAGGGCGTGGTCTGGTAGACGTAGTAGTTGAGCCAGTTGGTATAGAGCAACTGAGCCTGGCTGCGCCAGACGTTGCGCGGCTCGGCCGAGGGGTCGTCGTTTGGGAAGTAATGCGCCGGCACCTGGGGGTTAAGCCCGCGCTTCACGTCGCGCTCGTACTCCAGGCGCAGTGTGTCGGTATCGTACTCGGGATGGCCAAAAACAAAGAAGCGACGGCTGTCGGTCGACTTGACGATATACAGGCCCACCTCGTCGGACACGGCCACGACCTCAAGCTGCGGCTCGGCCTCCACGTCCTCGCGGCGCACATCGGTGTTGCGCGAATGCACGGCATAGAAGCGGTCGTCGAAGCCGCGGACCAGCGGGCTTTGCGGCTTCACCAGATAATGCTCGAACACGCCGCTCGCCTTTGCCGGCAGATCATACTTCTGGATACCGTAATGATGGTAGAGCCCCGCCTGCGCGCCCCAGCAAATGTGCAGCGTGGAGTGCACGTGCGTGGTAGACCAGTCCATAATCTGGCAGAGTTCGGGCCAGTAGTCGACCTCCTCGAACGGCATCTGCTCCACGGGCGCGCCCGTGATGATCAGGCCGTCGTAGTGGATGTCGCGGATGTCGTCGAACGTGCGGTAGAACGTCTCCAGGTGGCCGGCGCTTACGTGCGTGGCCTCGTGCGTTTTGGTGCGCAGCAGGTCCACCTCCACCTGCAGCGGCGTGTTGGAGAGCTTGCGCATGATCTGCGTCTCGGTGGCGATTTTGGTGGGCATGAGGTTGAGGATGAGCACGCGCAGCGGACGGATGTCCTGATGCAGTGCGCGATACTCGGTCATGACAAAGATGTTCTCGCTCTCGAGCTGCGCGGCGGCAGGGAGGGCGTCGGGGATGCGAATGGGCATGGATGCTCCTTACGAGTCAGTTGCAGCTATGGTACAACGAGCGGCCCCATCCGCGCGAGCACATCGCCCAGCGATGCCGTCAGCGGCCCAAATCACCCCAAAAGTAGAGATTAAGGCATCTCCCAAAAATCTACGGCGCTTTAGTCTAGCAAAGTGACGGCAGGACGCTACAATGGTTCGACGCGAAAAACTCGGCCGAAAGGATACATATATGTACCAGACGCGTAAGATCGGTGTGGTCGGCCAGGGCCACGTAGGAGCACATGTCGCCAACAGCCTGCTTATGCAGGGCATTGCCGATGAGCTGTACCTGTGCGATATCAACGAGGCCAAGGTGACGTCCGAGGTCCAGGACCTGCGCGACTCCCTTTCGTTTGTCCCGTACAACACCAAGATCGTCAACTGCTACGACCACTACGAGGAGCTGGCCTGCTGCGACGTCATCGTCAACGCTGCCGGTAAGGTCGCGCTGGCCGCCGGCAACCGCGACGGTGAGCTGTTCTTTACCACCGACGCCGCCCGCACCTTTGCCAAGCGCATCGTCGACACCGGCTTTGACGGCATCTTCGTCTCCATCTCCAACCCCTGCGACGTCGTGTGCACCGAGCTGTGGCACCTGACCGGCTACGATCCCAAGAAGATCATCGGCTCGGGCTGCGGTCTGGACTCCGCCCGCCTGCGCACCGAGATCTCCAAGAAGGTCGGCGTGAGCCCCAAGTCCATCGATGCCTACATGATCGGCGAGCACGGCTTTAGCCAGCTTGCCGCCTTTAAGGCCGCGACCATCGCCGGCAAGAGCCTCAACGAGCTTCAGGCCGAGAACCCCGACAAGTACGCCTTCGACCACATGGAGGTCGAGGAGCTCGCGCGCAAGGGCGGCTATGTGACCTACCAGGGCAAGCAGTGCACCGAGTACGCCGTCGCCAACTCCGCCGCGCGCGTCTGTGCCGCCGTGCTGCACAACGAGCACGCCGTGCTTTCCGCCTCCACGCTCATGACCGGCCAGTATGGCGAGGAGGGCATCTTCACGTCTCTGCCGTGCGTGATCGGCGCCGAGGGCGTCGAGGAGGTCTACACGCTCGACCTGTCCGAGTACGAGCTCGAGGGCTTCCACAAGAGCTGCCAGCACATCCGCGACAATATCGCCCAGCTCGACTGGTGGGACGCCGAGGCATACGACGCAAAGTAGGCCGCTGGCTGCCGCAACCTTGCGAATCTAAGCGCGATACTAAGCGGGCTGCGCCGGAAATCCCCGGCGCGGCCCGCTTTTTTGCTCATGCAACACGTTTGCGAATCGAAGGTGAATACTTTTCCGCGATGTGAACGAGCAAAAACGAGCCCCCGAAGCATCCACACTTTTCAGGCGCCGTTTCCTGCGGTTTCGCCGAGTTTTTCCTGCAGTTTTGGCATCAAAAAGTGTGGATGCTTCGGGAGTCCAAAATAGGTCGTTCACTTCGCGGAAAAGTATTCACCTTCGTTTTCGCGCAAACACAAATCCAGCCGCCACAACGCAAAACGGGGCCCGCGCGTGGCGCAGGCCCCGTCAAAAAAGATAATTCCCGGTACTTAGTACTGCTCGATGCCCATGTAGCGACGAATCTCGGGGCTGTGGTCGAACACCTTTCCGCGGGCGGCGCGCAGCTCGCAGCTCATGTTGTAGAAGAAGATCGGCTCCAGGTACGAACGCACGCTGGCAGGCACGTCGCCCACGCCGTACTCGAGTGCGTCGAGCACCATAATCGTGTCGGTGTGCGTGTTGAGGAACGCGAGCGCGCGCTCCTCCATGGGGCGGCACTCGCCCGATCCGAGCTGCACAAAGTAGAACACGCCGGGCTCGGTGGCCTCAAACGGGCCGTGGAAATACTCGCCGGAGTGGATGTAGCAGCAGTGCTGCCACTGCATCTCCATGAGCGAGCAAATCGCCATGGCGTAGGTCTGGCTAAAGTTGGGGCCGGAGCCCAGGATGTAGAAGAACTTGTGCTGCTGGCAGAGCTCGGCAAAACGGGCGCCCAGCTCGGCGTTGACCTTCTCGCGCGCGGCGGGCAGCAGCGCGTCCATCTGCTTAAGGCCTTCATACATGTCGGCGAGCGCCTCGTAACCCTCCTGCTGGTCGAGCAACTCGGCGGCGATCAGAGCGCCGATGCCCTGCGGCACCTCGGCCTGTGACACGCCCTCGCCCCACGGATAGACCCAGGTGGTCCACTTGCCGTTATCGATCTTGGAGCCCTCGCAGTCGGTGAGGGCAACGACCTCGGCACCGGCTGCCAGCGCCATCTCGCAGCCATCAACGACCTCCTGCGTGTTGCCGCTGTGGCTGCAGGCAATAACGAGCGACTTCTCGCCAAGGCTCTTAGGGGCCATCAGGCAAAACTCGCGTGCCGTGTAGACCGTCGAGGTAAACGTGGTGGCCTCGCGCTTAAGCAGCTCGTTGGCCGGCATCAGGTCGATCATCGAACCGCCGCAAGCAATCCAAAAGACATTCTCAATCTTGCCCTTGCGCTCGATAATTTCCTGAACCAGATCATGTGCGTTCACGGTGACGCTCCTCCTTGTGTGGCGGCTTTGGATGACGGCAGCTCGTACCTGCTGTCGTTCTATGTTGTCCTATTTATAGCACGCACGACGACGCTCGTGAAGCCATTTCGCCAAACTTGTTCTATGTTGTTCTATCTGTGGATGTTAGATGTCGAACACGTAGCGCGAGCCCACGATCTTTTGGCGTCCGAGCAGCAAGGGCCGCTCGTCCGCATCGGTAAAGTACGCCTCCATATAGAAGAGCGGCTCGCCGACCGGCACCCCCAGCAGCGGGGCCGTCTGGGCATCCGCCAGCGCAATCTCCACGGTGCAGGGGTCGGACTTGAGCGGCGCGCGGCCCGAATGCTCGGCAACGAGCGCAAAGATCGAGTTATCGGTGAGGTCCTTATCGGCCAGCGTCTGCAGGTAGGGATGGTCGGCCAGCACAAAGGCGTTGTTCTCGAGCATGACGGGCACGCCGTCTGCCGTGCGCACGCGCTCGACAACGATGAGCTCGCAGCCGGGTTCCACCCCAAAAAACGCCGCGTCCTCGCGCGTCGCCGCAACCACCGTGCGCGACACCAGGCGTGCTCCGGCCACCATGTCGTTGGCAGCGCAACCCTCGGAAAAGCTCTGGACGTCGCCTTTCTGGACAATCTTGCGCTTGAGCTTGGGAGCGCACACAAAGGTGCCCCTCCCCTGCTGTCGGTGGAGATACCCCGCGCGCGACAGCTCCTCGATGGCACGGCGCACGGTGATGCGCCCCACGCCGTAGGACTTCGCGAGCTCCATCTCGGCAGGAATGCGCGAACCGGCAGGGTACACGCCGCGCGCGATCTCGCCCTTTAGGTCGTCCATGACCTGCTGGTACAGCGGCACGGCGGACGCGCCAGCGCGGCCGGTTTTATCGTCGGTTGCCATCGTTACGCTCCATCCCGTGCATGCTCGGATTCAAACTCTTCAATCGCCGCCATAAACTGCTCGCCAAAGGCGTCGGCCTTTTTCTCGCCAATGCCGTTGACCTGGATAAGCTCGTCGCGCGTCTGCGGGCGCAGGCGGCACAGACCGCGCAGAGCCTTGTCGGAGAAGACCATGTACGGCGCCATCTCCAGCTCGGTCGAGATCTCCTTGCGCAAGGCACGCAGGCGCTCGAACAGCTCGGCATCGTCGCCCACGCGCGGGCGCTGATCCAGCTCAGCCTCCTCGCGCAGCAGATCCACCGCACGGCGGGCGCGAGCCGAGGCCTTGCGCTTGGACGCGCGACGCTTAACGGTAAAGGCGAACGCCTCATCCTCGACCTCGCCGGCACGCGGACCCAGTCCCACGACCGGGTACTGCCCCTGCGAGGTTGCCAAATAACCGCGGCCGCACAGCTGGCCGATGATGTCCTTGATGCGCCCGACCGATTCGCTCGACAGCTCACCGTAGCCGCGGTCCTCGTCCAGATGCATCTGGCGAATGCGCTCGGTGTTGCCGCCGTGGAGCACATCAGCGATCAGCGACTTGCCAAAGCGCATGGGTCGCGTGGCCACATAGCGCACGGCGGCGCGGGCCATATCGGTGACGTCCTCGACCTCGAACTTCGTGAGGCAGTTGCTGCAGTTGCCGCAGCCCTCGGCGTCGTCCGTGGCGGTGCTGCCCGCACCAGCCGCGGCAGCATGCTCGGCCGCGGCCTCGTCGCCAAAGTAGCGCAGCATGTATTCGCGCAGGCAGCCGGTGGTATTGCAGTAGCCCTCCATCTGGCTGAGCAGGCGATATCGATTCTGGAGCGCCCACGCGCGCTGCTCGTCGTCGAGCGCCTCATCGGCAGCATCGCCGCGGTCGATCAAAAAGCGACGCATGCGAAAATCGTTACCGTTCCACAGCAGATGGCAGCTGGCCGGGTCTCCATCGCGGCCGGCTCGACCCGCCTCTTGGTAGTATGCCTCGATGCTCTCGGGCACGTTGTTGTGAATCACGTAGCGCACGTTGGGCTTGTCGATGCCCATGCCAAAGGCGTTGGTGGCAACCATCACCTGGATATCGTCGTCGATAAAGGCGCGCTGGCTTTGGCGACGGGCGTCGTTGCCCATGCCGGCATGGTAGCGACCAACGTGAATGCCGCTGGGGCCCAGCGCCTCGGCAAGCTCGCCGGCGAGCTCATCGACGGTCTTGCGGGTCGAGCAATACACGATGCCGCTCTCGCTCGAATGTGCGATCACATAGTCGCGCACCCACGCGGCCTTGGCCTTGTCGCCCATCTCCTCGCAGCCAAAGTAGAGGTTCTTGCGATCGAAGCCCGTCACCACCGTCGCGGGATTTTGCAGGCCGAGCATCTGCTGAATGTCCGCGCGCACACGCTCAGTCGCCGTAGCGGTAAAGGCCGCCACGATGGGGCGCTGCGGCAGGGAATCGATGAACTCACGAATCTGCAGGTAGGCGGGACGGAAATCCTGGCCCCATTGGCTCACGCAGTGGGCCTCGTCAATGGCCACGAGCGGCACGCCAATGCCGCCGTCCGCCGCGGCCTCCTGCGCAAAGGCCAAAAAGCGTGGCTCGAGCAAGCGCTCGGGCGCCACGTACATAAGCTGGTAGCGGCCCTCGCGCGCCCGCTTGAGCACGGTGTTTTGCTGGGCCGGAGTAAGGCTGGAGTTGAGATAACTGGGGCGCGCACCCGCCGCGAGCAGCGCGCGGGTCTGGTCCTCCATAAGCGACAGCAGCGGACTCACCACAAAGGTGATGCCGGGCAGCATGAGCGCGGGTACCTGGTAGCAAATGGACTTGCCGGCGCCCGTGGGCATAACACCCAGCGCATCGCGACCGGCAAGGATCGCATCGACCATGCGGTCCTGTCCCGGGCGAAACGAGGTGTAGCCAAAATAGGCGCCGAGCGTGTCGAGCGCCGTCTGTTGCATGCTATCGGTCATGGTTTCCTAACGTCCAAGTCATCTGCCGCCGATTATACGCCGCCACGCGGACCGGTGCCGCACGGCTGCCGACCACGACATGGGTAGTCATTGGGGACGTTCTTAAACGACTAGTCAAACAAGAATATCCCTAACGACTACTCATTTAAGTCTGTCCCCAATGAGTGCAATGACTACTCCGCCGCAGGTAGAGGACGGACAGCGAGCGACGTCCAGGGCGAACAAGTTGGCATGAAAAAGGCAAGGCATAGACCTTCTGGTCATGCCTCGCCTTTTGAATGACAAATTGTCGCCCTGGGCGGCGCGCAGCGTCGGCCCGTTACGCGGTTTGGTAAAACCGCGTAACTTACATGACCATAACGTAACGCGATCCCACGTAGTACTGCTTACCCATCAAAACCGGCTCGCCATTGGGGCCGATAAAGCCGGCACGCAGGTTGAGCAGCGGGTCGTGCGGGGCAATGCCCAGCTCGGCGGCCTGCTCGGCGTTGGCGCGAACGGCCTCGACCGTGCGGTAGCCAACCGAGACAATCGGCGTTCCGCCAACACGCTCGACCTCGGCAAAAATCGACTTGTCCTCAAGATCGGCCGTCAACAGCTCACGGTAAGCGTCAAACGGCACAAAAATGTTCTCCTCAAAGATGGGCTCGCCGTCGGCCGTACGCACGCGCTTGATATGCAGCAGCAGCGCATCCTTCCGCAGGCCAAAAAACTCCATCTCGTTTTGGCGCGCCGGAACGATCTGGCGATCGACCACATGCGCGCCGGCCTTCATGCCGTTATCGGCACACAGCGCGGTAAACGTCTGCAGCGTCGAGGCGTGAAACTGGCGATTGATGTGCGGCGTGGAAACAAAGGTGCCGCGGCCCTGCTGCTTAACCAGGTAGCCATCGGAGCAGAGCTCCTCGACGGCGCGGCGCACCGTAATGCGGCTCACCTCGTACTGCTCGGCAAGCTCAAGTTCGGACGGAATACGCTCCTTGGGTGCATAAACACCTTTCTCAATCGCATCCTTGATCTCGTCGTAAATCTGCTGGTAAAGCGGTGCATTTTTGGGCGCAGGCATATCTGATCACTCTTATCAAAATATCGAAATAACTAATACGTATATAACGTCTTTTTATATGTTATCTCAGTTTGATAAAACGATACACCACATACAGCAAATCCTTACTTGCCGTCGTCCTGCTGCAGGCTGTCCTGTTCACTGAGGCGCGCCTGACGACTCGCTATGCGAGCGGGCTTGTCGGGATCGGGAACGGCCGTGGGCATGGGCTCGTCGACATGACCGCCCCACCAGCCGCCCACAAAGTTGAGCGTGTGGAACACATTGATCACGGCGCCGGGATCAATGTCGCACACTAGCTTGATAATGTCCTGGCTCTCGTAGGTCGAGACAACGGTGTGCAGCAGGTACATCTTTTCACGGCTGTATCCGCCGATGACCTCGGCGCAGCTAATACCATGCTGAAAATGGTCAACATAGGCGGTCATGACCTCATCGGCCTTGCGCGTTGTGATCTGCAGCGTCACACGGTCGTAGCGATGATAGAAGCTGTCGATGGTCTTGGTCGAAATAAACTGGAACACGATGGAGTACGCCGCGTTGTCCCAGCCAAACATAAAGCCAAAGATCGCCAGGATAAAGCAGTTGAAACCAAAGATGACACCCCAGATGGTCTTGCCCGTGTGGTTGGAGACCCACAGCGCGATAAAGTCGGTGCCGCCGGTTGATGCACCGGACTTGAGCGCGATGGCAGCACCCAGACCCGAGACCACGCCACCAAAAATGATGAGCATGATCTTGTCGCCCAAAAACGGGGCGAAATGAAAGATGTTGAGGAACAGCGACGAGAGCATGACCTGCATCATCGAGAAGATGACGAAACGCTTGCTAATGCCGCTCCAGCATAGGAGCGCCACGGGGATGTTGAGCGCGAGCATGCCGAGCGAGATGTCGATATGAACGCCGCCAAGCGAGGTAACGCGATCGAGCAGGACCGCGACGCCTGTGAGACCGCTCGGAAGCAGATCGGCGGGCTGAATGAACGCCTGGATCAGAAATGTCTGGAGAACGGCTGATATGGTGACCGCCACAGCGGTAATAGCGCGGCGAACGATGGTAAGGCGGCCGAGCACGAGCACGCGGTCCGTGAGCTGATCGATGGCGTTCGCCACGTAGGCTCCCTTCGAAGGCAGATGTAGTTGTGGGGCATGTCGGCGATTGTAGCATGGAGCGACAGAGGGCGCCTCAATTCACCCTCTCTCGACAACCAAAACGGGACCGGTAACCCCACAACCAAAGGCCCAAATTCTAAGTGAGTAGACTTTTCGCGACCTCCCGAGCACAGCCAATAACAGCCACCTCTGTGACCTGCGGTTTTACTAAGTCAGAAACGCTTTGTGCCCGGCCTGCGCCAAAAAGTCTACTCACTTAGCCCGAATCGAAGCCAAACGGATCTAAATTGATGCCAAATTAAGCCAATCTGCAGCAAATGACGCGTGAACCAGTGCTTCTCGCGGTGGATTGACACTACAGAGCGGCCAAAATGTCGGTCAGGTTGTCGATGACGACGTCGGCGGCGGACTGGTCCAGGTTGACGCCCTCATGCGGACGCAGTGCCAGGACGCGGGCGCCGGAGCGCTTGCCAGCCTCGATGCCCAACGGCGAGTCCTCGATAACCAGGCACTCGGCGGGGTCAACTCCCAGCGTCTCCATGGCACGCAGGTAGATCTCGGGGTCGGGCTTAAACGCACTGCACTCGTGACCGCTGATGGTGTAGTCCAGCACGTCGGCGATACCGGCAATCTCAACCAGCTCGTCGATGAGCTCGCGGTAGGACGAGCTCGCGATGGCACACTTCACGCCGCGTTCGTGCAGTTCGCGCATCACCGGCTCCGTCTGCTCGTTGAGCAGCTCGGCATACGGAACGGGGTGGACCGGGCTGTAGACCTGCTTGTACTCCACACGCAGGCGCTCGCGCAGCTCGACATCGTCGGGCACCAGTGCCTCCCAAATGGCAGGCTCGTTAGACCCCGAAAGATCGGGAATCTCGTCAAAGTGGAAGCCCTTCTCCTCCATAAACGCCACGCGGCGACGGTTGTAGAACCACTCGGTATCGACCAGCACGCCGTCCATATCAAACAGCACTGCCTTGATCATACGCATCTCCTCCCACCTGCCAAAAAGAGACAGGTTTATTTTGGTAGGTTTTATCTGGGGTTTTGCGGCGCAACGAACACGCCCTCCCAAAACAGAAAAGGGGACGGGGTGTAAACCCCATCCCCTCTCAATCAACCCGTAAGGTCTACTTACTTGTGATTAGTAGGAAAGCTTCCACATGTAGCGACGCATGGTCAGCGGGTGCTGACGGGCCTCGGCGATCTGGTTGCCGTACTCG
Source organism: Coriobacteriaceae bacterium (assembly GCA_902363875.1). Taxonomy (GTDB): domain Bacteria; phylum Actinomycetota; class Coriobacteriia; order Coriobacteriales; family Coriobacteriaceae; genus Collinsella. Next base: position 129,060 of record CABJBO010000002.1, read on the forward strand.
CGCATAACGGCGAGGTGCAGCAGCGGGTTGAAGTAGGTGACGACGCTCGCCGGCACGGCGTCAGCCAGGCCGTAGTCCTTGGAGTCGATCAGAGCGACCTTGGCGCCCATGCGCTTAAGGAAGGTGAGGGCGCGAGCGTCCATCGGACGGGTAGCACCGTCGGACATGAAGAAGACGTAGGGCTTACCCTCGGTGGAAACCTCGAACGGGCCGTGGAAGTACTCGCCGGTGTTGTAGGCGGCGGCGTCGATCCACTGCATCTCGGTGAACAGGAAGGCGGCGTGAGAATAAGCCATCTTCTCGGAGGCACCGGAGGCCATGAAGTAGATCATCTTGTCGTCCTTGAAGTCTTGGGCGAACTGCTTGGCGAGGCCCTTGGCGGACTGAGCGGCGTTCTCGCAGAGCTCGAAGACGTTGGTGAGGCCGGTGATCATGTCCTCGTAGTGGTCATAGCCCTCGGTCTGCTGAAGGATCTCGAGAGCAAGAGCGATGGCGTAGCCAGGCTTCTCGCACTTGGCAGCGTAGTTGGCATGGAAGCCGTGAACGATGACGTGGTCGGCGTCGACGGTCAGAGCGGAGCCGGCCTTGTTGGTGAGGGAGACGACCGGGCAGTTGTGCTTCTTGGCGGTCTTGTTGGCCTCGACGGTCTCGGGCGTGGAGCCACCGAGGGAGCAGGTGATCACGAAGGTGTGCTCGTTGACCCAGGAAGGCGTGTCGTAGTTGAACTCGTTAGCGGTGAAGATCTGAACGTTCAGCTTGTCCGTGTTGTTGGCCAGGAAGTACTTGGCAGGGTAAAGGTCGGACATGGAAGCACCGCAGCCGACGAAGGCGACGCTGTGGATCTCGTGGTTGGACAGGACGTCAGCGACGATCTGCTTAGGGAGGTTAAGGTCGATCTCGTACATCTGACACATTCCTTTCGATTTTTTGCGGCGCCACATTGCCGGGCGCTCGCAGGGTTACCGTGGTTTGGACCGAGTCGCCGGCCCGTTGAGGATGTGTCAAAGGAACTGTCCCTTTGACACATCTAGGGATGGAAGCCTGCCTGGGGTATGGGATGCCAGGCAGGCCCCCGGGGAAAGCGGTTAGACGCTTGGTCGCGACTAGGCCAGGATGCCGGCCGCGGAGAGGGCGATGCCGCCCACGATGGCGATCACGAGAAGCCAACCGGTGTTGACGTTCTTCTTGATGAGCCAGTACATAAGGCCGGTGAGGCCGAGGGAGATCATCTGGGGCATCATGCCGTCCAGGATGTCCTGAATCACGACGGTGCCCTCAGCGAACTGCAGCGGGGTGGTGGCGCCGATCAGCGTAGCGATCATGCCGCCCACGGACATAAGACCCACGATGCCGCAGACATACATGAGCTTCTCCATGAGGTCGCCGCCCTGGAGCTTGCTCAGGTACTCGTGGCCGCCCTGATAGCCGATCTTGGCTGCGAACCACGTGATCAGCACAGAGGGCACGATGGAGATGAGCATGGCCAGGATCGGGCCCATGATGGAGCCCTGCTGAGCCAGCTGAACACCCAGGCCAAAGGCGATAACGCGGATGGTGCCCTGGAAGAAGGAGTCACCGATGCCGGAAAGCGGACCCATAAGGGAGGTCTTGACCGCGTTGATCGAATCGGGGTCGAAGTTCTCGGGATCCTTGGCGTACTCTTCCTCCATGGAGGCGGCGAGGCCCAGGATGAAAGCGCTCGTCTGCGGGGTGCAGTTGTAGAACGCCATGTGACGGTGGTAAGCCTCTTTCTTAGCAGCGAGCTGCTTGGGGTCGGACTCGTCCGGATAGAGGCGATCGAGCGTGGGAACCATGCCGTAGAGGAAGCCCATGTTCATCTGACGCTCGTAGTTCCAAGAGGCCTGGATGGCCCAGGAGCGCCAGAAGAACTGGCTGACCTTCTTGTTCAGGGACACGTCCTTGGTTGCGGTTGCCATAGTGTGTTCCTCCTTAGTCTTCGTCGTCTTCGAGCGGATCGTAGTCGGAATCGACACCGGCGGCTGCATGGGAACCGTTGAACTTGAAGCCCATGAAGACGACAGCCAGGCACACACCGATCAGAGCGACCGCGATGACGGACAGGTTGAGGTAAGCGGCGAGCAGGAAACCGATGAACAGGAACGGAGTCATACCCTTCTTGATCATCATGGTGAGCAGCAGGGCCAAGCCGTAGGCGGTCATGATCTTGGTCGAAACGTTAAGACCGGTGGACAGCCACTCGGGAACCATGTTGACGATGGCCTGAACCAGGTCGGTGCCAACAAAGACGGCGAGGAAGATCGGCAGGAAGTACATGACGGCGTACAGACCGGAGCCGGCGCAGATGTGCATACGGTAGGCGGTCTTGAACTTTCCGTTATCGATCGCGCTATCTGCCACATGAGTGAGGGCGGCGATGATGGAACGGAACACGATGCCGAGGAGCTGACCCAGGACGGCGACCGGGATGGCGATCGTCATGGCGGTCTCGGCGGAAGCATCGGTCAGGCACGCAAAGGCAGCGGCCACGATGCCGCCCAGGACCATATCGGGCGGAACGGCGGCGCCGACCTGCACCAGGCCCATGGACACGAGCTCGACGGCGGCACCGACGGCAAGGCCGGTGGGCACATCGCCCAGCAGCAGACCGACGAGCGTAGCGCCAACGAGGGGCTGCTCGAAGTTAAGACGACCGAGCAGGCGGGAGTCCCACATGCAGAACACGCCGACGAGGCCGACGAGCACCGCACTGATGAACGTATTCATACCCTTCTCCTTTCAGTCAGGCAAAAGCCTGGTTGATTACAGCTTGGCGTCGATGTCGACGCTCTGATACGTAGGGGTCTGCTGGACATAGAGCTTAATGCCCATGTCGAGCAGCTGGTTGACGTCGGCCTTCTGGGTGGCGTCGAAGAAGACGGAGCTGTCCTTGCCGCCGACCTGTTCGGCACCGTCGTGGTTGGCGGTGGCGCCCAGGTTGATGGCGTCGAGCTTGTAGCCCTGGCAGAACTGCAGCATCTCGGCAGTGTTGCCAAAGACGAACATGACGCGCTCGCCGAGGGTGTTGAGCTTGTCCATCTTGGCGAGGGCACGCTCGACGGTGAAGACGTTCAGGCGCACGCCCTGGGGCTTGGCCAGCTTAAGAGCGCCCTTCTTGATGTCATCGTTGGCGGCAGCGTTGTCGACGACGATGATGCGCTCGGCCTGAACCTTGGTGGTCCAGGTAAAGACGACCTGGCCGTGCAGCAGACGGTAGTCAAGACGTGCGAGGACGATCTTGGCGGGACCGGAGCTGTGACGGGACGCCTTGGCCTTCTTGGCGGGAGCCGCGGCGACCTCGACCGGTGCGTTGGGGTTGGTCAGACCGGTGCGGGCCTCGTTGATGAGGGCCGCGAGCTCGGCACCCTTGACGGGGGCGGGGCTCATAGCGAGCGTCAGTGCCAGCGGAATGTTGAAACCGCTGACAACCGTGAACTTCGTGCCGTTCTTGGAAAGCTCGACCATGCTGTTGTTGACCGAGCTGCCGAGCATATCGGTCAGCACATAGACGGTGTCGTCCGCGTTGAACGTGGCGATCATGGCGTCCACCTTATTGGTGATGGGCTCCTTGTCGTCACGAGCAAGCGACACGACGTGGACGTTCGACACGTCGCCGAGAACCATCTCGAGCGTGTCTTTGGCGCCTGCGGCCAGGCCGCCATGAGATGCGAGAATGATCTGATTCATCTTGCCTCCTCCTTTTCGTTATGGTCATTATAACGTCTTATACGTTGCGGATATTGCTAATTAGTATAAAGACCGTTCGCGGGTGAAAATCGACCGTTGACGGGTTTAACGTACCTGAAACGTTGGGGCTGGGTAGGCCGGCGCTGTCTTGGCGACACCCGGTCAGACGCCTCGCCAATCCCCTATCGCACGAAGTACCAGGGGCTTTCCTGCACGGTGGGCTCCAGCGCGATGCCGGTGCGTTCCTTAAACAGATCCATGTCCTGCGATTTCTCCGTCCACCACGCGTTGGGCTTAAAAGTCATGCTCTCAGCGACATGACCGACAAACACACTGTTGCGCAGCTTGGAGAAGTCGGTGTTCATGATCAGGATGGACGCGAGCACCAGCACAATGCCCAGAACCTTGATCGCGCCGGCGGACTCGGCATAGACACCAATGCCCACTATTACGGTGACGACCGTCTCGAAAGACATTACGACGGGAACTTTCGATGTCTCGAGCCCCATGGACAGACCCTGCATATATAAGATGTAAGCCACGGCTGTGGGGATGAGTCCAAAGCCAAGGAACAGCAGCAGCAGCTGTGGCGACATTGCCGCGGCGACATCCGGCCACGGAGCCGCGATAGCTGCCATAACCGCACCGCCAAAAACAAGGCCCCAAAACGTGACAGCCAGCGGGTGGACCGTCTTGGTTGCTATCCGGCTAAACACCGCGAGCGACGCACCGCAAAGGCCTGCAATCACGCCCGACGTGACGCCCCAAACCGAAAAATGGAAACCGGAAAGGTCGCCATTGGTCACTGCAAGTACACAGCCGCCTATGTTAAAAGCGATGGCAACGAGCTTGTTGGGGGTCACGTCCTCGCGATAAAGCACGCGGCCGAGCACGACGCCAAACACCGGCGAGGTGTAGAGCAGCACCGAGGCCGTGGACATGCCCACCTCGTGCATGCACTCGTAATAGCAGGTGTTGGCGGCGGCCAAACCGACAATACCGACAAGTGCGCAGGGAACAAGCTCTTTAGGGCTTGCCTTGAACAGGGCCAGCGGACCCTGAGCCACGGTAGACCCCTCACCCGGACGGCAGCCCATAAACATCAGGACCGGCGCCAAGATAAGCGCTCCGACCAATAAGCGAAAGGCAGCCATACTCTGGGACGTAACGCCCATGGCCGAGATGCCGTTTACAAAGATTCCGATGCTGCCCCACATAAGCGCGGCGATCAGCACCAGCACATAGCCCAGATTGCTTTTCTTCAACGCAGCCTCCTCGGTATTGTTTCCAATATGTTTCATACTACGTTATAGTCGTTATATACATTTTTCAAGGCACAAATCGGCGAGCGGAAAAGTGATCCGTTTTCCTCCGTCCCCAGCGGATTATTTGGCGGTTGCGGTGAAATAGTCCCTAAATAGAGGCTTCAAGCCCCCAAACAGGAATTATTCCACCGCAACTTATGAGGACATCGAGCTGTTAGGCCGCTCTATCCCCTAGTAGTCCAGCTTCCACATGTAACGGCGCGTCATGTAATCCTTGTGGGTGACGGCGGAGAGCGCACGCATGTAGACGTTGTTGAGGATCGGGGCAAAGATCAGGTGGTTGAAGTATTCGCTCACGCTGTCCTTGATGTCGTTGAGGCCAAGCTCCTTGGCGTCGAGCTGATAGACGCGATCGCCACCGTACTGGTTGACGAAACGGATGCCGCGCTCGTCGTTGCAGCGGCTGCGGCCGACGCTGATGAGCTGGAACAGCGAGGTGCGCTTGTCCAGGATCTCGAAGGGGCCGTGGAAGAAGTCGCAGGTGTTGATGGTGCAGGAGTCGATCTGCAGCATCTCCTGCACATTGCAGATGCTAAAGACGTAGGCGGCACCAAAGAGCGGGCCCTGAGCCATGACGTTGATGCAGGGCTTGTCGGCGTTCTGCTCGGCCCACTTGGCAGCGAGCGGACGGGTGTACTCGACGGCCTTGCGATAGATGGGATCGACCAGGTCGAAGGCGGCCATAGCGGTCTCGTACTCGGCATAGCCCTCGGTCTGCTGCGTAAGCTCCATGGCGATCATGGTCACGACGGCAGAGTTGGTGCGGCCCATGCAGGACTCGTCGACGGCCAGGCTGTCGTACTGGATCTTGTAGTCGCAGACCTCGGTGAGGCCGGACTCGTCAACATAGATGGCGATGGTGCTGGCGCCGTGGTCCTTGGCGACCTGGGCGGCGACGATGGTCTCCTTGGTGCCGCGCATGGACACGACGACGGCCAGGGTGTTCTCGTTGACGTAGGCAGGCGTGGCGTGCACGAACTCGTTGCTGGTGTAGCTGGAGCTCACGACCTGCGTGGCCTCGTGCTCCATAAAGTACTGGGCAGGATAGTTGCCGCCGTTGGATCCGCCGGCGCCGATCCACACGACGCGCTTGATGCCGCCCTTGTCTGCCTTGTCAGCCAAAACCTGGGAGACGACGTCCTTAACCTGTTCCTGAGTAGTCATCGTGCATCAGCCTTTCTTCTCGTTTGATCCTGTCGATGGCATACAAGTTACATACATGTTTTAACGATGTCGACTAGTTGTATGCTATATTTGTCTTAGAAATTTTGCTGATGCGGTTTTCGATAACTCGTTACCAGCGATTTTATTGTTGTATTGGATACAAGCTTGATTAGCCAAGCATACAAGTTAGATACAGGTTGTTCGCATGAGCACTTCGTCAAAAAAGAACTTGGCCCAATACGAGCGTCTGGCGGGTACGCTGCGTGACCGCATCGCCGCCGGCACCTACGCACGCGGAGACAAGCTGCCGTCCGAGATGGAGCTCATGGACGAATCGGCGCTGTCGCGCAGCACCGTGCGCCACGCGCTTAAGGTGTTAGTTGACGAGGGCCTGGTGCGCACCGAGCGCGGACGTGGCACCTTTGTGGCCGACACGCCGGCACTGCATGAGAACAACCTGGTGTTTTCGAGCTACACGGCACAGGTCCAGGGTCAGGGAATGAAGCCCACCACGCGCACGGTGGACTCGGGCTTTACCAAGGCAACGGGCAGCGTGGCCAAGTTCTTTGACGCTACCGTGGGCAGCAAGCTCGTCAAACTTGTCCGCCTGCGCTACCTGGACGATGCGCCGCTGTGTCTGGAGACCACCTATTTGCCGCCAAGCTTTGGGTCGCTCATCGATCGCGATATCAACGGTTCGCTCTACGCCACGCTGCGCCAGGAATTCCATCGCGCGCCGGCACAGGGGCACAAGACCTTTGAGGTGTGCTATGCCTCGCAAAACGAGGCGTTTTTGCTCAACGTTGAGCGTGAGCAGGCGCTGATCTTGATCACCGACTACGTCTACGACACCGACGGCCGCCCGCTCCATGTCTCCAAGCGCATCCAACGCACCGACCGCGCCAAATACACCGAGCCCATCGGCTAGCGCACCAAACGAGGCAAAATGTACCTAATAAACGTTTTACCTGCGGTTTTTATTAAATCTCAAGCCGGCATGGCGCAAATGCCAACATCGCCTGGCAACACTCGCCGCCCAAGCTCAACTGTTCCTGCCCAAAATATCCAGCACCGTAAATCTAAGTGAGTAGACTTTTCGCGACCTGCCGAGCACATTCAAAACAGCCACCTCCGTGACCTGCGGTTTTACTAAGGCAGATACGCTTTGTGCTCGGCCTGCGCCAAAAAGTCTACTCACTTAGCCCGCAAGGCGTCCCGAGGGGACAATCCAGGTCAAAATAGCGTACAAACGCCACGCTTCTTGCGGCGATTTGATACCACAAGACAGCCAAAAACCTGCCAAAATAAACCTGTCCCTAAATGGTAGGTTTAGGAAGGTCGGGGAACCAGGTTGGTTTGGGTTGGTTAGGGACGCGCTCGGCTAGGATCAGCTCCATCCAGCACATGTCGTACCAGCGGCCGAACTTTTGGGCACAGCGGTCGAAAGCACCCACCAAGCGATATCCCATATGGGCATGGAAGTCCTGGCTGTTGTGCGTTAGATACTCGTCGTCCTTGTCGTGCGGCACGGCGATGAGCGCGCACATGTTGGTGATGCCCATCGCGATCAGGCACTGCTTGAGCGCATCGTGCAGCTTGCGGCCCAGCCCGCCGTGGCGCACGTCGCGTGCCAGGTAAATCGACGTCTCGACCGACCAGTCGTATGCCTCGCGGCTGTTGAGCGGACTCGCATAGGCATAGCCTACCGGACGCCCGTCCAGCTCCATCACCAGATACGGATAGCGCTTGAGCGTACGCTTGATGCGCCCGGCGAACTCCTCAACGCTCGGCACCTCGTATTCGCAGGTAATCGCCGTCTGGCGCACATACGGCTCATAGATGGCAAGCAACGCCGGCGCGTCTTCGGGCGTCGCCAGGCGAATCGCCGGCTCGGACATCTCGGTCATACAACCCTTCTCTCTCAAAAACAAAGGCCGCCTTGCGCCAAACCCAGCGCAAGGCGGCCCCTCGTCATTACATCAGGCTACAGGACAGCCGCCAGCGCGTCGATGTCCTCCTGCGTCGTGGCCCAGCTGGTGCAAAAGCGCACCACCGTGTGGGTATCGTCGTACTTTTCCCAGTACTCGATCGCCGCATGCTCGCGAATGCGGGCCATGTCCTCGTTGGGCAGAATCACGAACTGCTGGTTTGTGGGCGTCTCCAAGAAGAACTGGTAGCCGCGCTCGTGCAGCACGCGACGAAGCGCCTGCGCGGTTTCGATTGCCTGGCGACCAATCTCAAAATACAGGCCGTCGGTAAAGAGCGCCTCAAACTGCACACCCGTCAGGCGGCCCTTGGCCAGCAGCGCGCCGTGCTGCTTAATGCGCGGAATGGGATGCGCCGAAGCGTGCATGCCGCAAAACACCACGGCCTCGCCGCAAAGCGCGCCGCACTTGGTGCCGCCGATGTAGAACACGTCGCACAGCTGCGCCAGCTCGGGCAGGGTAATGTCGCACTCATCGGCCGCCAGCGCATAGGCCAGGCGGGCGCCATCCACAAACAGCGGAATCTGGCGCTTCTGGCACACCGCATGGATTGCCACGAGCTCAGCCTTGGAGTACAGCGTGCCGTACTCGGTCGACAGGCTCACATACACGGCGCCCGGAAACACCATGTGCTCACAGCTCTCGTTTTCGTAGAACACTTGGATATAGTTTTCGAGATCCTCGGCGTGCATCTTGCCCTCGTAGCCGGGGATGGTGAGCACCTTGTGGCCGCCAAACTCGATGGCGCCCGCCTCGTGGCAGGCAACGTGGCCGGTCTCGGCGGCAACCACGCCCTCGTAGGGCGCAAGCAGCATGTCAATCACCGTCGCGTTGGCCTGTGTGCCGCCCACCAGAAAAAACACGTCGGCATCGGGTACCTGACAGGCCTCACGAATGAGCTGCTTGGCACGCTCGGTGTGTGCATCGGTACCGTAGCCGGGCTGCGGCTCCATATTGGTGTCGACGAGCGCCTGCAGCACTGCCGGATGTGCGCCGTGAGAATAGTCATTGTTGAACGCGAGCATGGTAATCCTCTCTAGCCGGGCACGAGCCCGATGATTCAGATGGGGCTATTGTACGCCGCCCGGATAGGCAATGCGCGCGGCAAGGCACTCGAGCGCCAGCACCAAGGCAAAGCCGCAGCTCACGTCACTCAAAAAGTGTGCGCCGATCACGATGCGACCAAAGGCGACGAGCGCCGCAACCACAGCGGCGACCCAAAAGACCACGCGGCGGCGCGACGGCTTTTCCTTAAAGGCCGCCGCGGGAAGCCCGGCGAGCATAAGGCCGATCGCCGCGTGCGCCGTGTGTCCGCTCGCAAACGACTTAAAGCCGTCCTTGATCACGCCGGCGGCGATATAGGCCCACTTGTCGGGGTTGCCGATCACCCACCACGGCTGAAAATTGAGCCCCGGCGTGACCTCGATCACGCGCATGCGCGGGCGCGACCACAGCGGCTTGACGATCACGTTGAGGATAATGGCCTGAGCGACCCACACGGCAAGCACCATCAACGCCCAGCGCGTGAGATCGTCGGGCGCGGTGTCGCGCGTAAGGCGATAGGCGATGAGGTTGGCCGCGATGACCAGCACAAACGTCAGCACCAACTGAACCACGATGAGTTTGCCGCCAACCCGCAGGGACGAAACGATCTCGTAGCCGACCAGGCCCACGTTGACCAGAACGCCCAGCACGGCGAGCCATTTGCTCCCCCTGGAGTCGGGACGCACCGCGCGTACGAGCATAACGCCTGCGACGCTCGCCGTCAGCTCAAACGGCAGCTCGCCGGCGGCCTCGATAAAGCGGCCGTACATGCTGGCGATGTTGAACAGCGCGCTCGAGATCTGGTAATCGAAGAAGCTGCCCACGCCCAGACAAAGGCACAGAACGACCGCGATACCGGCGGCGTCTTTCTTGTAGATGTACCCGAACATGCTTTCCTTTCCATCGGGCGAAGTTTTCAACCTGCAACGTGGCGGGGCAAAGAATCCTTGTCCCGCCACGCCACCTACCTGTTATTCATCATCGCTGGCACCCAGCTGCTGCAGCAGCATGAGGGCTGCTGCCACGGGACCGGCCTCGTCGTTGGCGTCGAGACCGCGGCCCAGGCCGCTGCCCACACCGGCGCCCGCCTTGTAGGGCACCGACAGCTTGCGGCTCTTGGGAAAGTTCACCGCGCCATAGCGGGTCTTTAGTTCAAAGGCCACCTTCTTGGGCACGTCGACGCCCAAAAACGTGATACGCCCACCGCTGAGCGTGACGCTCTCGAGCCCCAGGCGCTCGCCGCGAATACGGATGCGCGCGCGGTTGAACAGGTTGAGTCCCGCCAACGGCAGCTCGCCATGCGCGGCCTCGGTCTCTTCCTGCACCTCATCGATGCTCTCCAGGTCCTCGGCCGCTGCGAGCTTACGGTACACGAGCACGCGCTGATCCACCGCCGGCAGGTACTCCTCGGACAAGAAGTAGTCGGCCGGCAGGTTAATGCCCACGCTCGCCGCCTCCACGCCGGCATCGTCGTCACCGCGTGCCTCTGCCACGGCCTGGCCCAGCATCTGCGTAAACAGGTCAAAGCCCACGCTCGACAGGTTGCCGTGCTGCTCGGCGCCCATAAGCGAGCCGGCGCCGCGAATCTCCAGGTCGCGCATGGCGATACGCATGCCGCTGCCCAGGTCCTGGAACTCGGAAAGTGCAGTCAGGCGCGCCGTGGCCTCCTCGGTGAGCGGCAGCTCGCCCGGGAACATAAAGTACGCGTAGGCCTGCGTGGCCGAGCGACCCACACGGCCCTTGAGCTGGTAGAGCTGTGCCAGACCCAGGCGCTGCGAGTCCTCGATGATGAGCGTGTTGGCGGTCGCGTTGTCGATGCCGCTCTCCACGATGGTCGTGGCGATGAGCACATCGATCTTTTTGGTCGCGAACTCGATCATCACGTCCTCGACCTCGCGCGGGCTCATCTTGCCGTGCGCCACGCCCACGCGCGCCTCGGGCGCGGCCTCGTGCACGCGCGCCACGGCGTCGTCGATGGTCTTGACGCGGTTGGACACGTAGTACACCTGGCCGCCGCGACCCACCTCCAGGCGAATCGCCGCGCTCACCACGTCGGGATCGTACTCTCCCACGTGCACGATCACGGGGCGGCGCCCGGTCGGCGGCGTGGTGATCAGGCTCATGTCGCGCACGCCGCTCGTGGCCATCTGCATGGTTCGCGGAATCGGCGTTGCCGAAAGCGTGAGCACGTCAATCTGCTCGCGCAGGTTCTTGAGCTGCTCCTTGTGCTGCACACCAAAGCGCTGCTCCTCGTCGATGATCACCAGGCCCAGGTTCTTGGGGTTCACGTCGGCAGAAAGCAAGCGGTGCGTGCCGATGAGCACGTCGATCGTGCCCTCGGCAAACGCCTTGAGCGCGCGCTTTTGCTGCGCCGGCGTGCGGAAGCGGCTGAGCACTTCGACCTCGAGGCCAAACGGGGCAAAGCGCTCAAAGAACGTCTCGTAGTGCTGCTGGGCCAGAATGGTCGTGGGGCAGAGCACCATGACTTGGCGGCCGGAGTCCACGCACTTAAACGCCGCGCGCAGGGCAACCTCGGTCTTGCCGAAACCCACGTCGCCGCACAGCAGGCGGTCCATGGGCTTGGGCGCCTCCATGTCGGCCTTGATGTCGGCAATGGCCTCCAGCTGGTCGCGCGTCTCGTCGTAGGGGAAGCTCTCCTCCATCTCGATCTGCTCGGGCGTATCGGGCGGACAGGCGATACCGGTAATCGACGAGCGGCGCGTATACAGGTCGACCAGGTCAAACGCCAGCTTTTTGGCGTTCTTGCGTGCCTTGTTGGTGGCACGCGTCCAGTCGGCGGTATTGAGCCTGGTCAGGCGCGGCTTGTCGCCGTCGGGGCCAACATAGCGCGTGATGCGGTCGACCTGCTCGAGCGGCACGTAGAGCTTGTCGCCGTCGGCATATTCCAGCAAAAAGTAGTCGCGTTCCTTGCCGCCCACTTCCTGGCGCGCGATCTCGCTAAAGAGCGCGATGCCGTGGGTAGCGTGCACCACATAGTCGCCCGGCTTAAACGGGAAGGTGATCTGCGTAATATCGACCTTGCGGCGGCTGCGGGCGCGGTTGGCGTCCATGCGAGCGTTGAGGTCGGCGATCGAGAAAACGGCCAGATTGGCATCGGGCACCACCACGCCCTGCGGCAGGGCGGCGTCCACAAAGGTCACGCGCCCGCGCGAGATGGTGGGCACGGCGGCGCCGGCGGCAGCCTGGGCGGCACCTGCCTCGAGCGAGCGGGCGTTGAGCGCGTCGGCCTTGCGTTCGCGAATTGCAGCATGAGCATCCTGGCGGACAGCACGATCGGCAGAATCCGCCGCCGCCACGCGCACACGGTCGCCAATAGCGCCCGCGTTTTCGGGCGCGGCCGTCAGCGACTCCTCAAAGGTAATACCCTCATCGCCAAAGGTGAGCTCCATCGACTCGCGCGCACCGCGGTCGGGGATGGCAAACACGCAGGCATAGCGCTTGCCCACGACCTCCTGGATGCGCGTCATAAAGCGATTGTCCGAGCCCGCGATGGCCGGCTGCTCAATCTTGAGCTCTGCCGTCACCGCACCGCCGGCACGAATCAAGCTCACGTAGTTAAGGCGCTGCTGGGCACCAAAGTCGAGTTGCTGGGCGCGCACGTACAGACCGTCCAAGCGGTCAATCCCCGCCTCGCCGGCGCGTGCCTCGATATCCTCGTAGGCGCGCAGGCAGTCGTCGAACAGCGAGCGCGGCTCGGACAGCACCACGAGCGCCTTGCCGCTCACATGCGACAGCGGGCTCACGGTCTGGCCGTACATCACCGGCAAAAAGCGGTCGAGCTCGGGCGTGACGATGCGTGCATCCACCATCTCGAGCAGCGCCGCCAGTTTACTGTCGTCCTGGCTGGCGCGGTAGAGCGCCACGTGCATGTTGTGAACGGCCTCGTCGGTGAGCGCCAGCTCGCGGCAGGGGAAGATCTCGATGCTGTCCTCGTTGCCGATGGTCTGGCCCGTGGAACTCACCATGCGGCGGATACGGTCGATCTCGTCGCCAAAAAACTCGATGCGCACGGGCGCCTTTTCCTGTGCGGGAAACACCTCGACGGTGTCACCGTGCACGCGGAACAGGCCGGGTGCATCGGCGGCGCCGGCATTGGTGTAGCCCATGCCCACCAGGCGCTGCGGCACCTCGTCAAAAGGGATCTCCTCGCCCACCGCAAAGGTCGTGGACTCCCAGTAGCGGCTCTCGACCGGCGGCACGCAGCGCAGCAGTGCGCGGGCCGAGGCGACCATAATGCAGTTGTCGCCGCGCACGATGCGCCCGAGCGCCTCGCAGCGCTGCGCCACCACGGCGTCGTCGGGCGCCTGCTCGCGCCACGGATAGTCCTTGCGCTCGGGGAAGCGGCACACGTGCGCCAGCCCCACATAGGCGGCAAGGCTGCGGGCGGCACGATCGGCCGCGTCCTCGCCGCTCACAATGTAGACCGTGGGGCGCGGACGGCGCGCAAACTGGGCGGCAGCCATAAGCGTGCGACCCGACTGAGACACGGCCAGCGTCACGTCCTCGCCAGAATCGAGCCCGGCCTCGACGGTCTGCAGCGCCTCGGCAGTGTAGAGCTGCGCGGCTATACGGTGAATGAGCATGCTGTTCCTCCGGCATCGCAACGCCAAAAGCCCGCCGGGGCAAGCTCGGCGGGTCGTACGTCAAATACATTGTCTGTCATGGTAGCGCATGGAGAGAACTCCGGCTCAAGGGCAAACCCGGCCCCGCAAAAAACGCCAGACGAAGATGCGTTCCGCCCTACCCCGTCACGCGCACGCTGGGGCACAAATCTGCCAGCGGACACTCGCCGCACTTGGGTTTGCGGGCGTCGCAGATCTCGCGACCGAAGGTAATCCACTGATGGTTGACCGACTCCCAATACTCGTGCGGCAAAATCTTGAGCAGATCCTGCTCGGTCTTGAGCGGCTCCTTGGCATGCGTCTTGGGACTCAACATCAGGCGGTGCGCAATGCGGTTGACGTGCGTGTCCACCGCAATGCCCTCCACGATGCCATACCCCACGTTGAGCACGATGTTCGCCGTCTTGCGTCCCACGCCCGGCAGCTTTACAAGCTCCTTCATGTCGGCCGGCACCTCGCCGCCATAGTCGGCGACGATCATCTGCGCGGCCTCGACGGCATGCTTGGCTTTGCTCTTGTAGAAGCCAAGTGACTTGATGGTGTCTGCCACGTCAGCCACGCTCGCCCCGGCCATGGCCTCGGGCGTGGGCCACTGGGCAAACAGCCGCGGCGTCACCTTGTTGACCTGCGCGTCGGTCGTTTGCGCCGAGAGTAGCACCGCGATCAGCAGGCGGAAGGGATTCTCGTGGTCCAAAAAGCACTCGACCGGGCCATAGCGACGGTTGAGGCGCTCGCACACCTCGATGGCGCGCTCGCGCTTGGCGGCATTGGTCTCGCGTGGCATAACGACTCCTCAGCTCAACGGCACAATAAACTTATGGGCACAATTGTCCCACGTCCGAGACGCTTACGCCTCCAAGAATGCGCCGGTCTGACGGCTCCACAGGCTCGCGTACTCGCCACCCGCCTCGACGAGCTGCGCATGCGTGCCGTCCTCGACAATCTCACCATCGGCCAGCACCACAATGCGGTCGAGCGCCGCCACGGTGGACAGGCGGTGCGCCACCACAATGGAGGTACGTCCACGCATCAGGTTTTCGAGCGCCTCCTGCACCAGCGCCTCGGACTCGCTGTCCAGGGCAGAGGTCGCCTCGTCGAGCACTAGAATCGGCGCGTCGGTTAGGATGGCGCGGGCGATAGCCACGCGCTGACGCTGGCCGCCCGAGAGCTTGACGCCGCGCTCACCCACCATGGTGTCAAAGCCACGGGGCAGGCGGTCGATGAACTCCAGGGCATTGGCCAGGCGCGCGGCCTCGCGAATCTGCTCATCAGTGGCGTTGGGACGACCGTAGGCAATGTTTTCGCGAATGGAGCGGTGGAACAGCAGCGCCTCCTGCGGCACGTAGGCAACCTGGCGGCGCAGGCTTTGCTGCGTGCAGCGCGAGACATCCTGACCGTCCACGAGCACGCGGCCGCCCTGAACATCGTCCAGGCGCAGCAGCAGCTTGGTGAGCGTCGTCTTACCCGAGCCCGATTTGCCCACCAGGCCCACGCGCTGGCCCGCCGCCACATGAAGTGTCAGGTCATCGAACACGTTCTCGCCCGCCGCAGCGTCACGGTACGCAAAGCTCAGGTGCTCAAAATCAATCGCGCCCTCGCTCACCTTGAGCTCGGGGGCATCCGGGTCGTCTGCCACCAAGCGTGGCTCGTCCAGCACGCGCGTCATCTCGGCCGCATCGCCCAAAGCGCGGTTGATGCGCTGCATCATGGAGCTTACGTAGTTCAGGCGCATGGTGAGGTTATAGGTGTAGGTAAAGATCATGACGAGCGAGCCGGCCGAGATGCCAAACCACGCGTTGCCGCCCGCCACGAACGCACTCACCACGGCCATGGTGATGACGATAAGGCCCGAGGTCGTAAAGTTGCGCTGCATCATGGCGTGCATCGAGACCGTCTCGGCGTCGCGCGCGGCACGATCGGCGGCGTCGAACAGATCGCGTTCGAAGTCCTCGCGCCCGCAGGTCTTGACGGCCAAGATGTTCGTGACCGCGTCGGAGAGCACGCCCGAGAGCTTGTTCTGCGCAGCGGACGTCGCGGCCGAAAGCGGCATGATGCGCTTGTACATAAGCCAGACAAACGCGATGTAGACGACCATGATGCCCACCAGGATCACGGTAAACGTCGGCACCACCGGGGCGAGTGCGGCCACGGTGCAGATTACCGAGGTGATGGTGGGGATGAGCGAATACACCGTCACGTCGACCAGACCCGTGTAGCCGCTCATAAAACGGCTTGTCTGGCTCACAAGCGATCCGCCAAAGCGGCTGGTATGGAATGTCATGGATTGGTTGGAGAGCGTGTCGAAGCACAGGCGCGCCAGGTGGTAGTTGCCTGCGATCTCGAGCTTGTAGACGGTGTAGTCCTGCAGCTTGGAGAGGATCTGACCCACCAGGTTAACGAGTACGAGCGCCAGGATATAGGGGCCGAAGACCTCGAATACTTGATCGCCCGCCACGGGGCCGGCCTGGACGCGGTCGACGATGAGGGCCATCACGTAGGTGTTGGCAAACGTGAGCAAAAAGATGTAGCCCGCCGACGAGAGCACCGAGAGAAAGACAATCAGCGGCTGCGTGCGCGTGACACCCCAAAACCGCTGCAGCGTGCGGCGCACGGTGGAGCGGCTGAGCGGACTGGTGCTTCTCTGAGACATGGGCTTCCTTTCGCATCTGATAGGGCGAAACGCCATTGTTGCACATTGAAGCGCACTTCAGGCAAGCACGATGCGAAAAGCGATGGGGCACCCGCGTTTACGCCGGCGACCCACCGTCCGTTGCGACTAGTCCTCGTCTTTTTGGTCTGCGAGCAGGCCTGCGGACTCCAAGCCCAAAATCGCGTCGGCTTCCTCAGCATCCTCCAGCGCGTCGATGTCCTTGAGCTTGCGCTCCATGACGTTGGTGCGCGTGGTAATGATGCCCTCGACCGTTTTGCCCGCGGTCTCGATCTGCTGTTGGGCGCGGCGCAGCGCCGCCTGATAGCGCGGCAGCTCGGCCTTGACGGCGGAGAGCACGCGCAGTACGTCGTCGGTACGTTTTTGCAGCCTAAACGTCTGGTAGCTCATCTGCAGACTATTGAGGATGGCCGCCATGGTGCTGGGACCGGCTACGTTGACGTGATAGTCGCGGCCCAGGATCTCGATAAGCCCGGGGCGGCTGACGATCTCGGCGTACAGCCCCTCAAACGGCACGAACATGATGCCAAAGTTGGTCGTTGCCGGCACACTCAGGTACTTTTCGCAGATGTCCTTGGCCTCGCGTTTCACCATCGTATCGAGCGTCTTGCGCGCTGCGGCGACGGCCTCAGCGTCACCAGACTCCTGGGCGTCGAGCAGATGCTCGTACGCGTCGCCCGGAAACTTGGAGTCGATCGGCAGCAGCACGGGGTCGCCCTCGTCTACCGGCAGCCTGACAGCAAACTCAACGCGTTCCGAGGCGCCGGGCTTGGTGGCGACGTTTTCCAGATATTGGTCGGGCGTAAGGATGTCCGCCAGGATCGCGCCCAGCTGCACCTCGCCCAAAATGCCACGCGCCTTGACATTGCCCAGCACGCGCTTAAGGTCGCCCACGCCGGTGGCGATAGACTGCATGTCGCCCAGGCCCTTGTACACGGCCTCGAGCTGGTCGCTCACCTGCTTAAACGATGCCGACAGTCGGTCGTTGAGTGTGCGAGAGAGCTTCTCGTCCACCGTCGCGCGCATTTGGTCGAGCTGCACGTTGTTGTCTTTGCGGATGGCGCCCAGCTGAGCATCGACCGTCTCGCGCACCTTGTCCAGGCGATGCTCGATGCCTTCGCGGTTGGCGCCAAGCTGTTGGGCCGTCTCGCGGCGCAGGTCATCCATACGGTCGCCAGCCTGCGAGAACTCACGCGCGATGGTCAGGTAGCGCTGCTGCTCCACGGCGGCGTCGGTTGTCTGCTGCTGCGCGATGGCGTTTGCCGTACGGCGGGTTTCGGCAAGCGCGACGTTGAGGGCATCGAGCGTGCTGTTGGCCTGCTCGAGCGCCGCGAGCGTCTCCGCTTCGTTGCCGCCACGCTCTCGCAACTCGGCGCGAAGGCCTTTAAGCTGCAGGGCGCAAACCACAGCAACTCCCACCGCCACTAAGGCGATCACAACAAGCGCAATATCAATAGCAGACATAGACTCCGCCCAACAAACCCAATCGATTATCAATCAAAACCGCGATCAATCTTACCCCGCCACACGCACCGGGCGCCCGACCCCTTCTTGGGTGCCTCTCTCCTCCGCATATTCCATAATGTGGCGCGCCGTCTTCCTGCTCACCTTTGAGTCATCACCGGCCAAGTATGCGTACACGTTTCCCTTATTCAGGTGCAAATCGCGGCAGAGGCCATAGCGCGTTACGCCCGATGCCTCCAGTGCTTTCAGCGTTCTTTTTCTCATCAGGGCATTAACCCTTCTGTCGGCCACTGGCTTTTCTTTCATCCCCCGATACGCACGCCATACGTTGGCATAACGATTAGGGAGCTTGTCCCCGGCGCATAGAGATGCCAGGCTATCCGCTTGACCGTACAGGGAAAAGACGTCTCGGTAGCCCTCTTCCATCCACGAGCCCTCGGATAAGCCCAGAACGTATTCGGCTTTGCCCTGCGCCAAAGCGAGCAAAAACAGAGGCTCCGCCACGCGCGGCGCATCCGTCATTGCCTGCTTAACCAGCTTTCTAAAACTCAGCGACCGCTGCCCGGACAGCTCTCGGCAATAGCCTTTCAAGAATCCCTCAAAAGTCAGATTCAACCACGCACCTCCTTTATGTATTGCCTGTATGCACAGACCATCTCTTGGTAGCTCCGCTCCGAAGGCGACGACGCCAACGCCTCCCCTTCATCGAATATAAGCCGCTCGAGCAGATCCCAATCAAGCCGCTCGGTAAACGCTCGGCTATGGAGGTCGACAATGTCATTCGGGCGATAGGCGTAAAGCTTCATCACCGCCAGATCCTCCAAAGATGGCGTAAAGTACCTGATAAAATGCGCCCCAATCTCCAATGGGATCAATCGATCTTCGTAATTGAATGGCATCTGGTTGCAATATGCCACCGCCATTCCATTCACCCCGGGGTATCGATCCATGATCTCGCGGAGGCACCTGTCCGCCTCAAACACATCAATGTCATGTGTAACCGACCGATTCGTCAGATCGTTTAGTATGAAGGCACTTCCTCCCACCAATACAACGCTCGGCCTATCGCCTCTTGGACCTATTTCCAGCTCCGCTTCTTCGTCAATGTCCAAAAGGGTCTGCTCTAAATCATGCTTATGCATGGCATCTCCTATTATTATTCATCTTCTATAATACTATTTAGCCACACGGCCAGACAGGCAAGATGCAAGGATTCCACTCGTGGCGATAATCCTTGCATCCAAGAAGACCCGCGATGGCGAATGCTAGCTCTCCCAGCCGGCGCGGATGGTTGTTATGACATCGCCTAGGCGCTGGCCGAGGGCTGACAGATGCTGGAGCACTTCACTGGGCGAGGCACCGTTGAGAATGCAGGTGAGCGCATACGAGACCAGGAAAATCGCCGCAAGTCCTAACGGAATGAGCACGATCATCGCTAACGTGCGCAGGCGCTGGCCCACGCGGCGGTGACGCGTACGGCGTTTGTCAAACGCAAGCTCCTGCGCATACGAATCTTGTTGTACGGAATAGTTCTCTGGCACCGATCCACCCGCAAGCGAAACCGCGGGCGCGGCATTTTGCGCAGGAGGCTGGACGGCCGCCCCTTGCATTTGCATCTCCATGAGTCGTTGCTGCTGACGCAGCATGCGCTCAGCTTGTCGCTGCGGAGTCTCAAGAAACAGATCCATGCTGGCCTCCAAAATCGGAGCATTCGACGCTTACGACCAGCATCCCGCACCGCCATGACCGCGACAACGCAATCGCTGGCAATAGCCACAAAGTTTCTTTTGCTCAAAAGCTGTCGAAAAGCTCAACAACTCCCCTACCAGCACTTTCTCTGAGCTTTTTTCGCCAGCAATCTTTTGGCCTTCCACCCTTACGCCAACTGACCAAAATCTAACCAAAAGCTTGACGGAAATTGTGAAGACAGGGACCCCACATAAACAAACGTGCCGCCCCAAAAGGGCGGCACACAAACTTAATTATCAGCTTTTCTGCAGTGAGCACGCGACGACCCAACGCCGGAGCTCGGGGCGGGAGGCCGTGTTGCCTTCCCTCAACGCGACCCTGCGAAGCCGTGAGCGGGGAGGGAAGGCAACACGGCCTCCCGCCCCGAGCTCCGAAGACGGCGAAGACAGGCTACATGCCCGCGAGACCTCGAGCTGCGGTGGCACACATAAACGCCAGGACTAGGATCACGAGCGAACCCGCGATATCAACCAGCACGCCCATTGCACGGCGCTCAAACAACCAGCTCTCAAAGTGCGGAGCAACATTGCGCCAGACACGCCACAACAAGATGCCCATGCCGATGACGCCGGGAATATTGAGCAGCAAAATCTCGGAGCACAAGAGGCCGATCAAGTTGCCGGCGGCAAAGCCCGCATCGCCCTCGCAGTATTTGCGATAAATCATGTACAGCATGTACGCTACAAACGGCTGCAAGCACGCAGAGATAAACGTGACCACCATCGAGGGGTCCTGAGAAAAGACATCGGTGAGCTTATCCACGCTCGTGGCATCCTTAGAGGCCAGGAACAAGCCAATGACCACCACGGGCACCACGCCCAAGATGACCTCGACCATCGTAAACAGCTTGGCAGTCAGGTCTTCGCTCGCCGTATTCAAATGAGGCGCCCACTCAGGATGAGCATGCGCGCCGGCTTTCTTCTTATCGGCACGCTCTGCCTTGCCGCCCTCAACAACCCGACGCTCAGGATCCTTACGAGTCCCAGCAGCAGCCACCCGAGCCCGAGATTTCTTACCCATAACCAACACCTCACAAGAGGAAACGAATAGCCAACGCTACCCAGTGTACCCCCTAAGCAACATCACCGCCCCAACTGGCCCCATACAAAAACGTGCCGCCCCAAAAGGGGCGGCACACAAACTTCTAATCAGCTTTTCAGTAGCGAGCACGTGACGACCCAACGCCGGGGCGCGGGGCGGGGAGATACCTTTCCCTCGCGCGACCCTGCGGAGCCGTGAGCGAGAGGGAAAGGTATTTCCCCGCTCTGCGCTCCGCAGCAGCCAGCGCCAAGCGCTAGTAGTTCACCACCTGCTCCTCAAAGTACGCCTTCGGGTGGTTGCACACCGGGCACACCTCAGGCGCCTCGGCACCCACATGCAGGTGCCCGCAGTTCAGGCACTTCCACACCTTTACGCCCTCACGCTCAAACACCTCGCCCGACTCGATGCGCTCGACGAGCTTGTTGTAGCGCTCCTCGTGGGCCTTCTCGACGGCGGCGACACCACGGAACTTTGCGGCAATCTCGGCAAAGCCCTCTTCCTCGGCGGTCTTGGCAAACTCGTCGTACATCGTGGTCCACTCGTAGTTCTCACCCGCGGCGGCATCGCGCAGATTGTCCAGGGTATCGGGGACGGCGCCATCGTGCAGATACTTAAACCACAGTTTGGCGTGCTCGGACTCGTTGCCAGCCGTCTCGGCAAAGATGTTCGAGATCTGAACGTAGCCGTCCTTCTTGGCCTTGGAGGCATAGTAGCGATACTTGGTGTGTGCCTGGGACTCACCGGCAAAAGCGGTCTCGAGGTTCTTCTTGGTTTGGGAATTCTCAAAATCCATAGGTGTACTTCCCTTCAACGCATGCCGCCCGTAGGCTTCGAGCGGCCTCGTCTTTAGGATGCCCTCATGTCGGAAATCTAAACCTTACAATCCTGTTCTTCAGATTTGCACGGGCTAGATGCTCAGCCAGCGATCGCCCTCGGCTCGGCAAAAGCCCTCACGCTCCAGGTCGGCCAGAATGCCCGCGACAAGCTCGCGCTCGACCGGCCCGCGCCCAGCCGCCGCTTCCATATCGTTAACGCCCACCACGGCATCAGCAAGCATAATCCCCGCCGGTTGGCCATCGCGCGCTGCCAGCAACATGCGCACGATATGCGCGCGCTTTTGGCGACGTGAGCCCTCAAACTTTGATTGACGGCTATAGCCCGCCGAGCGCCTGGACGGATTGGGCAACGTCTTTTTTAGATATGCGCCGTAATCCAGCAACGCGTAATACCACGCGCGTGGCGTGTCGGCATCATCGAGCGGCACGGCAAAGGGAGCGATCTCGTCGGTCGCCGCACCGGGGACCGCCGGACAGGCCGCCTGAATCAGCGGCACCAGCTCGCGGTCGGGAACAGCCGGTACATCGGGAAAGAAGTGATGCAGAAAGACCGTGCGCACGTTGGTCTCCAGATACACGCCTGGAAGGTCAAACGCAAACGACCGGATACCTTGCGCCGTTGCCGGGCCAATACCAGGCAGAGCGACCAAGTCACGCGTCTCACGCGGAAACTCACCGTCCCAGTCCTCCACAACGCGCTGAGCGGCCTTGTGGAGCGCCAGAGCGCGTCGGTTGTAGCCCATGCCCTGCCAAGCGTCCAAAACATCGGAAGGCGCGGCTTGGGCAAGCGCCTGCACGGTCGGAAAGCGATCGAGCCACGCCGGCATACGCGTCTCCACGCGTGGCACCTGTGTTTGCTGCAACATGACCTCAGAAAGCCAAATGATGTACGGATCGCGCGTGCGGCGCCACGGAAGGTCGCGATAACGCAGGACCCCTTCCGAACGAATCATCGAACGAAAGGGGTCCTGAATCATATCTATGCTCCTTATGCGGCGCTATTCCTCCCGGCATGTATACGCACAGGTGGCGTACTCGGGAAACGCTTCGCGGTCGGCGAACTTGGGATCGACGGCCGGGAACTGGCGGTGAGCGACGATGTCGCCGAGCGAAACGGAATCGAGGTAGTCGCGCATCAACGCTTGAGCTCCGGCCCATAGGGGATGATAGCAGCACGTGCCCATGCGCGCACAGTCGCCATCGGGTGCGGTGCAATCATTCATAACCATAGGGCCCTGAACGGCCTCGACGACCTGACGAATGGTGACGTCGTCCGGACTGACCTTGAGACGCATGCCACCGTGGACGCCACGCAGGCTCTCCACAATACCGGCCTGGACCAAACCGTGCTGAATCGAGCGGGCAAACGAATACGGAACATTGACCTCTTCGGCAGCGGTGCGAACAGAAAGCAAACGCTCCGGATCCTCGGCAAGCATCGCCAGCATACGAAGGGCGTAATCAGTCTTCCTCGATATGTCCATTTTTCCCCTTTCAAGGAATACGAACAGCTCGAACGAGCTCCGGGGCCGAGCTTGTGTCGAGACGCTAAATGACCGCTAGGACATCCAAATGGTAAATCGGATATCCACTGAGTGCCGCGCTTGGAGCGAAATGCATCAGATGCGGCCTACAGTGCAATTTAGTATAACCTAACCCCCTGTCTCGTTGAACAGGTGTTGCGCAACAAAGCTGTTGTTTAGACAGATATGCTTATTAGATTTTACTTGCGTTCCCGAAGGGGCGGGGATTCTGGGCGAAGATGCGCCAGGGCGATCGTTCTATCGAAACAAAGTGCATCAAACGCAAAAAGCCACGTCCGAAGACGTGGCTTTAATTGCGTTGGCGGGAAGTACGGGGCTCGAACCCGCGACCTCCGACGTGACAGGCCGGCGCTCTAACCAAACTGAGCTAACTCCCCAGGCAGGCGTTCGCGTTTGTTTCCGCTCGCGTGCGCTGCGGGGATTAGTATACACAGAAGTCTGTCCGGCGCGCAACAACTTTTTTGAAAAAATTTTTGGGGCCATCCGGGAGGGTCTCCGGGGCTGGGGCGGGGGTTAAGTTTGCTGCTCTACAGTCCTGCGCAAGACGGAAAGCACATTAAGTGCTTTCCTTTGCG
>CABJBO010000003.1 GCA_902363875.1 Coriobacteriaceae bacterium
CGCAAAGGAAAGCACTTAATGTGCTTTCCGTCTTGCGCAGGACTGTAGAGCAGGAAACTTCATATGCGGCCCTCCCGGGCGCAAGCAAAAGGGCGACCCCTGTCCGGAGTCGCCCTTGCGGTGCTGGTTATGTACGGCTGTTACTCGGCGTCGTGGTGACGGCGGGGCTTGCGGCCTCCGTTGTCACCGGGACGGCGCGGACGGTCGCTGCGCTCGGAGCGCTCGCGACGCGGACGCTCACGGCGCTGGAAGTGCTCGCCGTCGCCCTCGGAGGAACCCTCGGCGCGAGCCGGAGCCTCAGGCTTGTCAAGACGATCGAGCGAGATCTTGCCGCGATCGTCGACCTCGATGACGACGACCTTGACCTCGTCGCCGACGTTGAGGACGTCCTCGACCTTCTCCACGCGGCCCTTGGCGACGCGGGAGATGTGCAGCAGGCCGTCCTTACCAGGCAGCAGGTTGACGAAGGCGCCGAAGGGCTGGATGGAGACCACACGACCGGTGTACTCCTCGCCCGGCTCGGGAACCTTGATGATGAGCTTGATACGCTCGACAGCCTGATCGACGGACTCGCCGGTGCCGCCGACAAAGACGGTGCCGTCCTCCTGGATGTCGACCGAAGCGCCGGTCTCGTCCTGGATGCCACGGATGACCTTACCGCCGGAACCGATGACGTCGCGAATCTTGTCAGTCGGAACCTGGATGGAGACGATACGCGGAGCGGTGCTGCGCGTGGTGTGGCGCGGCTCGGGGATCACATCGAGCATCTTCTGCAGGATGAAGGCGCGACCCTCCTTGGCCTGCTGCAGGGCGCGGGCCAGGATGTCGAAGGTAAGGCCGGTGGCCTTGTTGTCCATCTGCAGAGCGGTAATGCCCTCGGTGGTGCCGGTGACCTTAAAGTCCATGTCGCCAAGGAAGTCCTCGAGACCCTGGATGTCGGACAGGACCACGGTCTTGCCCTCCTCCTGGATCAGGCCCATGGCGATACCGGAGACCGGGCGCTTAATGGGCACGCCGCCGTCCATAAGGGCGAGCGTGGAGCCGCAGGTCGAAGCCATCGAAGAGGAGCCGTTGGACTCCATGACCTCGGAGACGACGCGGATGGCGTAGGGGAACTCGTTCTCGTCGGGAAGCACCGGAAGCAAAGCGCGCTCGGCCAGATTGCCATGGCCGATCTCGCGGCGCTTGGGGCTGCCCATGCGGCCGGTCTCGCCGGTGCAGAACGGCGGGAAGTTGTAGTGGTGCATATAGCGCTTGCCCTCGGTGGGCTCGATGGTATCCAGACGCTGGCCCTCGTTGAGCATACCGAGCGACAGGACGGAAAGCACCTGGGTCTGGCCACGCTGGAACAGACCGGAGCCGTGAACGAGCGGCAGGTAGTTATCCTTCACCATGATGGGGCGAATCTCGTCGGCGGCACGACCGTCGACGCGCTCGCCGGTCTCGACGACCATGGTGCGCATGGCCTTCTTCTCGAGCTTCTTGAGCGCCACGGGGATCTCGCGCTCCCAGGCGGCCTGCTCCTCGTCGGTGAACTCGGCGCGGATGGACTCCTTCAGAGCCTCGACCTTACCGATGCGGGAAAGCTTGTCGGCGTCGCGCAGGGCAGCGGCCATCTCGTCGTAGTGGGCGAAGATGCGCTCCTGGACCTCCTCGACGGGCTGGTCGAGCGGGTACTCCTTCTTGACGATAGCGCCGTTGACCTGCTCCCACTCGGCGACGAACTCGTCTTGGGCCTGGCAGAAGGCAGCGAGGGCCTCCTGGCCAAACTTCATGGCGGCGAGCATGTCGTCCTCGGAGATCTCCTCGGCGCCAGCCTCGACCATCGAGATGAAGTCGGCAGAGCCGCCCAGCTCAAGGTCCAGATCGGAGTTCTCGCGCTCCTCATAGGTGGGGTTGACGATAAACTCGCCGGTCTCCACGTTGCGGCCGATGCGCACGCAGGCAAGCGGGCCCTCGAAGGGCACGCCGCCGAGCGTCATGGCCAGCGAAGCACCCATGACGTTGATGACGTCGAAGGGGTTGACCTGGTCGGCGACGAGCGAGGTAGCGACGATGTGCACCTCGTTGCGGAAGCCATCCGGGAAGCTCGGGCGGATCGGGCGGTCGATCATGCGAGCCGTGAGCGTGGCCTTCTCGCTGGGACGGCCCTCGCGCTTAAGGTAGCCACCCGGGATGCGGCCGGCGGCGTACATCTTCTCGTTGAAGTCGACGGTCAGCGGGAAGAAGTCGTAATTCTTACGCTCCTTGGAGACGACCACGGTGTCGAGCATCGTGGTGTCGCCCTGCTTGACCAGACAGGCGCCGGTGGCCTGCTTGGCAAGCTCGCCGGACTCAAAGGTGTAGGTCTTGCCGTACAGCTCAAAGGTCTTGGATACGAGTGTCATTGTTCTCCTTTACCCCACAGGCCCCTTGCCTGCAGGCTTCTCATGTGACGCGGGCCCCCTGCCCCCGCCACGCTTCAGAGCGTGATTGTTCACGCCCTTACACAAAAAGAGCGCCCCGCTGCGCAGGACGCTCTTAGCATGTACAAATCCTTACTGGATGTTGTCGCGGATGCCCAGAGCCTTGATGAGCTCACGGTACTCGACGATGTCGTTCTTCTTGATGTAGGAGAGAAGACGACGACGACGGCCGACGAGCATGAGCAGGCCACGACGGGTGTGGAAGTCCTTCTGGTGGGACTTCATGTGCTCGGTCAGCTCCTTGATGCGCTCGGACAGGATGGCGACCTGAACCTTGGGGTTACCGGTATCGACCGGGGAGTTACCGAACTGGGCAGTCAGCTCCGCCTTGCGCTCTTTGGAAACAGTCATTGTTTCACCTTTCGTTTCGCGTCGCCTGTGGGCGACTCCATTCGCCTCGGACTGGGAAGCCGCCGGTGGAGCGAACATCCAAGGTCGAGGTACCAACAGGTCGGTATGTTACCACAAGCGGCGCGCGCCTGCGCATCATCACCGACCCAACATGAATTCCATCGCACGGAGCCGCTGATCGGTGTGCGTGGCGGCCCAAACATGCGAAAGCCCCAGCAAAAACGCAGCCGTATGCGGATCGATCTGCTCGTCCATAAGGGCATCGAAGGTCATGGACATCAGAGCGCGCAGCCATGCGACCTCGCCGACCGATACCAACTCGGCGCCAGGCACACTCGAGGCGCACGACCCGCACAGAAGCCCGCCGGCCTGGGCCGAGAAATGCGAGAGCATGGGATCGCCGCACGAGACGCATGCCGTGAAATCGGGGCGGTAACCAACGTGCGACAGCAGTTTAAAGACAAAGGCCGCCACGAGCAGGTCCATATGTGCCGAGTCGAGCCCGCAGCCGACAAGCGTGAGCGCCCGCTGCGTGATGGCAAAGGTAAATGGATCCTCGGCATCCTCGAACGAGCACACGCGCGCAACCTCGGCAATCGCGCTAGCGGCACAGGTCGACTCGTAGTCAGGAGCGGCACCGAGCGGCGCCTCCATAAGCTCCGCCTGAGAAACCACGTCGAGCGACCGTCCATGCGCGAGCAGCATATCGACGGTACAGAAGAGCTCGCAGCGGGCTGCAAGGCGACCGCCAGGCTTACGCGCGCCCTTAGCCACGGCACGCACCTGCCGTCCCCGTTCGTCGAGCATCGTCAAGATCAGGTCGGTTTCCTTGAGCTTCGTCTTGTCGAGGACGAGCACCTTTGTGCGATATGTGCGAGAGCCTGCCATGAACGCCGAGGCTTAATCTTCGGCGTTATAGCCAAAGCGGCGAATCTGCGCCTCGTCATCGCGCCAGCCGGCCTTGACCTTCACGTCGAGCTCCAAAAAGACCTGAGTGCCAAAGATGCGCTCAAGGTCACGACGGGCATCAATGCCAATATGCTTGATCATCTCGCCGCCCTTGCCGATGATGATGCCCTTCTGCCCTTCGCGCTCGACGTAAATCGTGGCGTGCACGCGAAGGACCTTCTTGGTCTGCTCGAGCGCGTCACAGATGACGCCCACGGAGTGAGGGATCTCGTCGCGGGTGCGACGCAGGACCTTCTCGCGCACAAACTCGGCAACGAGGGTCTCGTCGGACGTGTCGGTGCCCATGTCCTCGGGGAACCAGCGCGGGCCCTCGGGCAAAAAGTGAGCGACGGTCTCGATAAACGCATCGACGTTGAAGTTCTTGACCGACGACGTCACGATCTCATCGTCGTATTCCATAAGCTCGTGAGCGGCCTTGAGCTGTTCCATAACCTGGGCGGGATCGGCCTCGTCGGCCTTCGTGAGCACCAGGACCTTTTTGGAACGAGCGTTCTTGACGCGCTCGGCAACCCAGGCGTCTCCCCTGCCAATCGGCTTGGTGGCATCAATCAAAAACGCGACGACGTCTACGTCATTGAGCTCAAACAGGGCACTCTTGTTGAGCTCGGAGCCCAGGCCGTCCTTGGGCTTGTGGATACCCGGCGTGTCAACGAAGACCAGCTGGTAACCGGGGCGGTTGACCACGGCGCGCATACGGCGGCGGGTCGTCTGGGCCACCGGAGAGGTGATGGCGACCTTCTTGCCGTAACAGGCGTTGAGCAGCGTGGACTTGCCGGCGTTGGGGCGACCGACCAGGGCCACAAAGCCGCTGCGGAAACCGGGTTCCACGTCGCCAAAGCCCGCGAGGCTCTCATCCTCGTCGCACAGGGCATCGAGTTCCTCGTCGCTCATACCCTCAAACGGATCGAACTCCTCGACCTCGTCAAACGAATCGGCACCTTCAGCCTCGTCCAGGACCTCGTCATCCAAAACTTCATCGGTAGGCTGCATATTGTCGGACATGGGAATCCCTTTCTAAATTAAGTCGAGCGCGTGGGCAAAGACAAGCAAGCCAACGATCGCGGCGGTAATGGAAAGAACGTATACAGAGGCAGCGGCGATATCCTTCGCGCGCTTGGCCAGCGGATGCAGCTCCTGGGTCGCCAGGTCGACAATCGCCTCCATGGCGGTATTGCACAACTCGCCGTGAATCACCAGGCCGCAGCAGATGATGACCGTAGCCCACTCGGCAATATCGAGCCCAACGATGCAGCCGGCGATGACGGTGCACACGCCCGCCACGAGCATGACCTTGATATTGCGCTCGGTCTTGACGGCGGTGACGAAGCCCTCCATGGCGTATGAGAACGACTTTAAAAAGGACGGATGGTCCTTGTTCGATCCGGGAATCATAGACGGCTCCTAGTCGTGGGCATGATTGGTAATGGGGCCGACGTGGACGAGTTTGGGGTCCTCACCGCGCTCAAGCGCCAGGTCGCGCAGAATGGCGTCCTCGCGGGCCTCCATGACCTCGGCCTCGTCGTCCTCGATGTGGTCATAGCCCAGCAGGTGCAGCATTCCGTGTACGAGCATCAGACGGCACTCATCGGCGGGACTATTGCCAAAACCGGGGGCCTGACGGGCAATAACCTGCGGGGCCAAGATAATATCGCCGAGCTCGAGCGTCTCATCGGCGGGAATGTCATCGTCAAAGGCCGAATCGCACTCAAACGAGAGCACATCGGTGGTGCGGTCGATACCGCGCCACTCGTGGTTGAGCTCGTGCATCTCGTCCTCGTCGACATACGAAAGGGAAATCTCGACGTCACGCTCAACGTCCTCGGCGGCAAGCACGACCTCGCAGATGTGCTCCACCTCTTGCGCGTCGAGCAGCGTATCGAGCTCGGCATCGTTGCTGATCAATACACTCAACGGGACTCCTTTCGGTCGCGCGAGCGCTGCTCACGCACGTCATCATAAGCATCGTATGCCTCGACAATACGACCCACCAAGGCATGGCGCACCACGTCGGCACGCTCGAGGTGAGAAAATGCCACATCGTCGACACGGCCCAAAATCTTCTCGACATCCGCCAAGCCGCCACGACGACCCACCAGGTCGCGCTGGCTCAGGTCGCCGGTAATCACGAACTTGGAATTAAAACCCAGACGCGTCAGGAA
Source organism: Coriobacteriaceae bacterium (assembly GCA_902363875.1). Taxonomy (GTDB): domain Bacteria; phylum Actinomycetota; class Coriobacteriia; order Coriobacteriales; family Coriobacteriaceae; genus Collinsella. The sequence goes on from CABJBO010000003.1 coordinate 5,945, forward strand.
CATCTTCATCTGCTCGGGCGTTGTGTTTTGCGCCTCATCGAGCACCACAAAGGCATCGCTCAGCGTTCGACCGCGCATGTAGGCGAGAGGAGCGATCTCGATCACGCCACGCTCCATAAGCTCATCGGTGCGTTCGCGATCCATCATGTCAAAGAGGGCATCATAGAGCGGACGCATATACGGGTCGATCTTTTCCTCGAGGGTGCCGGGCAAAAAGCCCAGGTTCTCCCCCGCCTCGACAACCGGGCGCGTCAGGATCAGGCGGCCTACCTCATGGCGCTTAAGCGCGGCGACGGCGAGCGCCATGGCCAGATAGGTTTTACCGGTACCGGCGGGACCGAGGCCAAACGTGATGGTAGAAGAGCGGATAGCATCCACATAGCGCTTTTGGCCGAGCGTCTTGGGGCGGATGACGCGACCGCGATACGATAGCAGCACGTCATCGCGCAGCGACGAGGCATCATGCTCGCCGTCGCGCAGAACGGCCAGACAGCGCGAGACATCATCGGCAGAAAGCGTGCGCCCGGCATCAGCCTCACGAAAGGCATGTTCGAAAAAACGCGCGACCAGCTCGACTTCGTCCGGATCGCCGCTCACGGCAACGCTGTCACCGCGGGCAACCACATGGGCACGCACCAAATTCTCGAGCGCACGAAGGACGCCGTCGCCGGCGCCCAAAACGCGCGAGGGGTCGATACCCTCAGGAACGGTAAGTCTAATCTTCGAGGCTTCCATGAACCTCCCTGCGTGCATGGACCAAGCCGGAATCATCGACTCCGATGATAGCAACATCGAGCAGGCACGGGGCTGTGAGTCCACAGGTATCATCGAGACGGGCATGATGGAACGATCCGAGCGTCAAATTGTCACCGTACTCAAGCACGGCACGCTCGACGGTACCCACGCGACGGCGGGCATCGGCAACCGCGAGCTCCTGAGCCGCCGCGCGCATGCGACGGCTGCGCTCGACCATAACCTCGGGGGGTACCTGGTCGGGCATGTCGGCGGCGAGGGTGCCGGGGCGCTTGCTATAGCGGAACACGTGCATGCGCGAAAAGCCCACGCGACGGCACAGCGCCAGCGACTCCTCGAACTCCTCGTCCGTCTCGCCAGGAAAACCGACGATAACGTCGCACGAAAGTGCGGCCTGTGGCAGGTTCGCGCGAATCATGCGCACCGTATCCTCAAAGGCCTCGGCACTATAGGGACGGCCCATGCGATGCAGCGTCGCCGTGCAGCCAGACTGCACGGGCAGGTGCAAAAACGGCGCGATACGCTTCGGATATCGAGCCATCACCTTGAGCAAGCGCTCGGAAATATCCATGGGCTCAACCGAGGAGATACGCACATGGGCGATCTCGGTGCGCTCCATGATGGCCTGGAGCAGTTCATCGATCTCGACATGTTCGTCAGTCGCGCTCTTGCCGTCATAGGCACCCAGGTTCACACCGGTCAGCACGACCTCGGGCACGCCGGCCTCCTGAGCTTCACGCACCTGTTCGAGCACGGACTCGACGGGCACGGAACGCTCGGGGCCGCGGGCCTTCCACACGATGCAATAGGTGCAGCGGTGGTTGCAGCCGTCCTGGATCTTCACGCCCAGCCGCGAACGACCGAGCGCATCGACAACGTCGCCATCGCTGCAGGCGGGCACGCTATCGGATTCGACACCCAGCACCTCGCAGACGCGCTCGGCGACGTCAATCTTGGACGGTTCGGCGATCACACGATCGGAAAGCTCCAGCAGCTCCTCGGGATGCAAGTTAACGACGCATCCGGTTACGACCACGTAAGGCTCGCCCGGATAGGCCAGGGCGTGACGAACGGCCTTGCGGGTCTTGGCCTCGGCCTCCCCCGTCACGGCACAGGTATTGATAACGATCAGGTCGGCGTCCCGGGGCTCCACCATCGCAAAGCCCAGGCGCATAAGATCGGCAGTGATACGGTCGGACTCAACCCGGTTGACACGACAACCGAGGTTGACGACGGAAATATGGGGTGCGAGCACACGGGCTCCTTAATCGAGGATGTCGTCGAGGGCGCTCTTGATACGGTCGGTCACCGACTTCTTACCGGATGCGACGTCATCGCCCATCTCGTCGGCAAAGGCGCGAAGCAGCTCCCGCTGCTTGTTGGAGAGATTGGTGGGGACGACAACGCGCAGCTGCACGACCAGACGACCGCGCGAACCGCCACCGCCGATACGCGGCATGCCGTAATTGTTGACGCTCACGGTGTCACCGTACTGTGTGCCGGCGGGGACGCACAGCTTGACGACCTCGTCAGGCATAATGCCCTCGACCTCAATCTCGCAACCGAGCGCGGCCTGCGCAATCGAGATATCGCTCACCAGATACAGGTCGTCACCGTTGCGCTTAAAGCGCTCATGGTCGGCAACGCGCACGTTGACAATCAGGTCGCCCGACGGCTCGCCACGAAGGCCGGCCTCACCAAAACCACTCACGCGCAGCTGGCGACCGGTCGAAACACCGGCGGGAATATCGATGTCAATCTTTTCGTGAGAAGGCGTGCGGCCCTGGCCATCACAGGTCTCGCAGGGATGATCGATGACCGTGCCTTCGCCGTGGCAGTCAGGACAGGGCGAAGAGGACTGAACCTGGCCCAGGAAAGAACGCTGGACCGTCGTCACATAGCCTGTGCCGTGACAGCGGCTGCACTGCTTTTCGGTCGCGCCCTCGGCCTTGCCGGTACCATTGCAGTCATCGCAAGGGGCAAGACGGTCGTAGCTGATCGTCTTTTTGCAGCCGAGCGCTGCCTCCTCGAGCGTCACCGAAAGGGAGATGGCCATATCGCGACCGCGACGGCGCTCGCGACGGCTGCGAGCGCCACCACCGGCGCCACCGCCAAAGAACGACGAGAACAGGTCGTCCATGCCCATGCCGCCAAAGATATCATTGATGTCGACATAGCCAGAGCCACCGGGGCCGTCCGCGGTGCCGTAACGGTCGTAGTTGGCACGCTTCTGCTCGTCGGAAAGAACGGAATAGGCCTCGTTGAGCTCTTTGAACTTGGCCTCGGCCTCGGGGTCGTCCGAAACATCTGGGTGTACCGTACGGGCTTTCTTTAGAAACGCGCGCTTAATCGTCCGCGCGTCGGCATCCTTGTCAACGCCAAGTACCTCGTAGTAATCCCTATTTTCCGACACGACCGAATCCTTCCAACTTTCATTATTGTCACAGTGCGTCCTATACCCAAGCTGGGCCGGGCGCAAACAGAGGGTTTGATGTTATTGAATTCCGTACGGCGAAAGCACGGCCCGCTGCGAGCAGCTCGCGAACCAAACCGAAACGAGCGCGAACATAAAACCGTTGGCAAAACCATTGGCAAACTGCATCGCACCGCGCTTCCACCACAAGAGACTGCGATGAAGCACGCCGTCCGACAGCACCATGAACAGGCCCATGGCAAACGGAATGAAGCACATCATGGCAAAGGCGGAGAACACGCCCGAGATGGCCGACAGTACCAAAAACGGCGCGATGATACCCATGAGGTAGAAGCCGGTGCGAGCCTTACCCTCCAGGCGCTCGGCCTCAACGTGCGCGCGACCGACCAGGTCACCGCCCGAAGCGCCGTTCGTGCCGGCGTGACCCATGTTGGGGATGCGCACCTCGTCGCCATCATGCGTGCCGGCGGGAAACTCAATCGTCTGCTCGGAGGTTACGCGGGTACGGCCGCTGCCGCCGCAATCGGGACACGGGTCGGCAACGACCTTGCCGGAACCGCCACACTCAGGACAAACCGTCTGGAACGTGCCCGCACCAAACAGGAAGGACAGGTCGACATCGATATGGCCGCGACCACCGCAGCTCGGACAGGTGTGGGCATGCTCTGACGAAACGGAGCCCGATCCGCCACAATGCCCGCAGGTGTCAAAGCGGGTGTATCGAACGGTCTTGTGGGCACCGCTCTTGGCCTCCTTGGCGTCGAGCTTGATATCGACGACCACGTTGGCGCCACTCTCGGGGTTGTAGGCCGCCTGGCCGCGACGGGGCTGGCCCCAGGCGCCTCCGAAGGGGAAACCGCCGTCAAAGGGATTGCCGTAACCGGCGCTGCCGGCATAGCCGCCGCCATAGGGCGAAGCCGTCGGTGCACCGGCAAAGGGATTGCCCGACCGCATGGCGTCGTAACGCGCACGCTTCTGCTCGTCCGAGAGCACGGCGTAGGCCTCGGAAACCTCTTTAAACCTCTCCTCGGCATCCGGCTCTTTATTGACGTCCGGATGGAGCTTGCGGGCCTTTTGTTGGAAAGCCTTTTGGATATCACGCGAGGTGGCGTCCTTGGAGACGCCCAAAATCTCGTAGTAATCTTTTTCGTTCATCGTCGCCATGCGCGGCAACCTCCTGCTCACAGCAGCGTATATATTGCGGTAATTCTACCCGAGCGGCCTAAGCTAGACCCCAAAACAGCTCGAACAGCACATTTCCATCGAGCCAACCTAGGTGGGTCGGCGCCAGGCGGGCACAGGTGCGACCAGCGATGACATCGACAGAGACGATAGGCCCCGTATGGTTATCGCCGTGCTCGGGCACCCAAGTGGCAAGCCCGAGCTCAAGAGCGCGGTCACAAGCCGCTGTCAGTTCATCGGCAGGGATGACACGAGCCGCGCGAACCAACAGGTCGGAAGCAACACCGCGCGTCATGCGACAAGCAAGCATCAGGTCCTCGGCCGCCGCCTCGCGCTGGGACAGATACTCGGCATCAAACGCCGTCGCGTCATCGTTGCGCTGAACCAGACGCACGCGGTGAAAGTCACAACGGGGGGCCACGCCGGGAAACAGTCCAGCCAGGCAATCGAAATCCTCGGCATCAAGCATGCCCGCGGCAGAACGACCCAGGCCCAGGTAGCCCCGTCCGGTCCAGTAGGCAATGTTATGGGCGCACTCATGGCCGTCGAGCGCGTAACTTGCCACCTCATACGGATGGTAGCCGGCCGCACCCAGGCGCTCACGCGCCGCGTCCATGCACGAAGCCTGAAAATCCTCATCGGGCTCGAGCGACTCGTCACGGCATGCCATGCGATAGAGGGGCGTCCCCTCCTCGAGCGTGAGCGGGTAAACCGACACATGATGCGGAGCCGCCGCCAGCACGCCATCGAGCGTGCGCTGCCAGCTCGTGGCCGTCTGTCCGGGAAGGCCACACATAAGGTCGCACGACACATCGAGGCCAGCGTCCTTCACCGTCGCGATAGCCTCAAGCGCCCGTTCGGCATTATGGATGCGGCCGATGACAGTCAACTCGTTATTGTCGAGGGTTTGCACGCCCAGAGAAACGCGTGTGACACCAGCCTTGGCAAGCGCAATGACAAGCTCAGCGGTCAGCGACTCAGGATTGGCTTCGCAAGTAAACTCAACGGGCTTGCACCACATGGAGATACGACGGGCAAGTATCACCAGGCGCTCCCCTGCCAGCGATGGCGTGCCGCCGCCTACGTAGACAGTGCGGATCTGTCTGAGTGCCCCAGCGTTGCCAAAAGCATCGAGCCGCGCATACAGTTGCTCAAAATAGGCATAGAGCGCAGCATCCAAATCACACAGAGCAAAGCTGCGCGAGTCAAAGTCGCAATAGCGGCATTTTTGAGCGCAAAACGGCACGTGCACGTACAGCGCGGTAACGGCCACCCTTAAGCCTCCAGCGGATGAGCGGGCACCGACTCACCGGCGGCAAGCGCGGCCTCGCAGGCCACCACATCGCGCTCGATATCATCGACCAGCGACATGAACTCCTCGTACGTAGAGCAACGCACCACCTGAGCGCGCCAGGCGGCGGCATGGGGCATGCCTTTTAAGTACCAGCTTGCGTACGTGCGGGCGCGCGACATGAGAGGCAAGAGCTCATGCGTCAGCGTTAGGTGCTCACGCAGAGCGTCCAAGCGCTCGACCGAGGAGCGAGAAGGAACCGGCGTGCCATCGAGCGCAAGGGCGCGAGCATCGCCGAACACCCACGGATTGCCGTAGATGCCGCGCGCGATAAACACCGCGCTGGCACCCGAGCCGTGCAGATGCTCAGCAGCGTCCTCGGCCGAGAACACATCGCCCGAACCAATCACGGGAATCTCGACAGCGTCGGCAACCTCATCGACGACCGACCAATCGGCCTGGCCCGTGTAGAGCTGCGTGGCGCAACGACCATGCACGGCGACTGCGGCAGCCCCTGCGCCCTCAAGCATCTGGGCAAATGTCGCGGCATTGCGGTCCTCGGCATAAAAGCCCTTGCGAATCTTGACGGTCACGGGCACGTGCGCCGCGCCCACCGTGGCCTCGACGACCTTCTCGGCCAGGTCGGGCGTGCGCATGAGCGCCGAACCCTCGCCCTTGGTAACGACCTTGCGGGCGGGACATGCCATATTGATATCGATGAGCGACAGGCGATCGCCAACGCGCTCCTCGACGGCGGCGACGGCGCTCGCAAACTGATCGGGCTTGGAGCCAAAGAGCTGCACGCAAATCTGCTGCTCCTCGTCGGCCGGTAGCACCAGGCGCCACGTCTTATTACTGGCATAGGCAAGGCCTGCCACGCTCACCATCTCGCTGTAGGCAAGGTTGGCACCGCGGCGGCGACACATGATGCGATAGGCAGGGTCGGTCACGCCCGCCATGGGAGCCATAAGGAACGGCTGCTCGGCATAGGCGCCCAGCAGCCGCAGACTATATTCGGAAAGAGCCATAGACCTACTCGTCCACCTTGAGGATCGCCATAAAGGCCTCCTGCGGGACCTCGACCGATCCGATGGCCTTCATACGCTTCTTGCCCTCTTTCTGCTTCTCGAGCAGCTTGCGCTTACGCGAGATATCGCCGCCGTAGCACTTAGCAAGAACGTCCTTGCGACGCGCCTTGACGGTGGAACGGGCGATGATCTTGTTGCCGATAGCACCCTGGATGGGCACCTCGAACAGCTGACGCGGGATGATCTCCTTGAGCTTGTCGCACAGGCCACGGGCCAGGCCATATGCCTTGTCCTTATGGACGATAAACGACAGCGCGTCCACCTCGTCGCCCGAAAGCAAAATATCGAGCTTCACGAGCTCGGAGGGACGATACTCGTTGAACTCGTAATCGAGCGAAGCATAGCCCTTGGTACGGCTCTTGAGCTGGTCAAAGAAGTCCAAGATGAGCTCGGCGAGCGGCATATCGAAGCGCATCTCGACCGATTTGCTCGTCAGGTGGATCATGTCGGTTGTGACGCCGCGGTGCTCGATGGCGAGCTGCATGACGGCACCCGTGTACTCAGGCGGACAGATGATCTTTGCCTTGAGGTAGGGTTCCTCGATACGTTCGATGCGCGTGGCCTCGGGAAGGTCCTGCGGACTGCGGACATCGATCATTTCGCCGTCGGTCTTGTAGACGTGATAGTCGACCGAGGGACTCGTGGCAATGAGGTCCAGGTTGAACTCGCGCTCCAGGCGTTCCTTGACGACTTCCATGTGCAGCAGGCCCAGGAAGCCCACGCGGAAGCCGAAACCGAGCGCCACCGACGTCTCGGGCTCCCACACCAACGACGGATCGTTGACGTGCAGCTTATCGAGCGCGTCGCGCAGGTTCTCGTAGTCCTTGTTGTCGATCGGGAACAGGCCCGTGTAGACCATGGGCTTGGCCTCGCGGTAGCCCGGCAGAGGCTCGGGACAGGGGTTGGAAGCCCACGTAAGGGTATCGCCCACGCGCACAGCCTCGGGGTCCTTCAGACCCGTGACCACATAGCCAACCTCGCCGACCGTCAGCGCGTCGACCGGGGTCTCGGCAGGACGCTTGACGCCCACGCCGTCGACCAAAAAGTCGCCCTTAACCTGCATCATAAGCAGGGTATCGCCCTTTTTGATAGAGCCGTCAAAGACGCGCACCGTGGCGACGACACCACGATACTCGTCGAAGTACGAATCCAGGATGAGTGCCTTGAGCGGCGCGTTCGCATCGCCCTTGGGCGGAGAGATCAAAAAGACAATGGACTCCAGCAGATCGTGGATGCCCTCGCCGGTCTTGCCCGAGACGCACACGGCATCATCGGCAGGGATCGCCAGGTCATCCTCGATCTCGGTCTTAACCTCGTCGGGATGCGCCGAGGGAAGGTCGATCTTATTGATGGCCGGAACAATGTCCAAGTTGGCGTTCATGGCGAGCGTCGCGTTGGAGACGGTCTGCGCCTCGACACCCTGGGTGGCATCGACGACGAGCACCGCGCCCTCGCAGGCGGCCAGAGAACGCGAGACCTCATAGGTAAAGTCAACGTGGCCCGGCGTATCGATCAGATTGAACTGATACGTCTCACCATCGTCGGCGTCATAGGAAACGCGGACGGCATTGGACTTGATCGTAATGCCGCGCTCGCGCTCGATATCCATGGTATCGAGCAGCTGCGACTCCATGTCGCGTTCGTCGACGGTATGGGTGAGCTCGAGGATGCGGTCACTGATCGTGGACTTGCCATGGTCGATGTGCGCAACGATCGAGAAGTTGCGGATGTGGGAAATGTCAATTGAAGTATTCATGCGGACTATCTTACCCGAGCGGTACAAAAAATGGAGCCTGTTCCATAAAACAGGCTCCATTTATGCGCGTAATCTGTGTGGTGTGAAATTTACAACTTAGGCGTTGATGCTGTTCACGAGCTTGGCAAGACCGGACTTGCGGTTGGAAGCCTGGTTCTTGTGGATAACATGCTTGGCGGCAGCCATGTCGAGACGCTTGGTGACGGTCTTGAGGGCAGCCTGGGCCTTCTCGGCGTCGCCCTCGGCGACGGCGGACTGGACGTGCTTGGTCAGCGTCTTGAGCTCGGACTTGACAGCCTTGTTACGCATGCGAGCTGCCTCATTGGTGCGGATACGCTTCTTCTGAGACTTGATGTTTGCCACTTCTGGAGTTCCTTTCGAGTTCCTTGCAAAAAATGTATGACACCTCTGAGACACGGTGAGGTCATGCAAGCGCCTACTATAGCACGCTCCCTCTCAAAGGGATAGAACGAATTTGTCAAATAGGCAGGTATCATCACGATTTTCTCAAGATGTTCGTAATCCAGAGCAAAAGCGCGGTCTCAGAATCGGCCGAACCCTTGAGCGCGAGCTCCACATCAACGGCACCCTCGAGCGCTGCGACGAGCTCGGTCATCGAAAAACGACGCGCCCAGGTAAGGTGATTCTTGACCTGCCAGGACTGGAGCTTGAGCGTTGCGGCCAGCTCGCGACCCTGCCCACGCGCGTCGAGCGCCTTGGCGACGATAAGCTCGCGAATGCGACCGCACAGCAATGTGTAAGTCCACACGTAGCTCTTGGAGGGCAGGAGCTTAAAGAGCTCGAGCGAACGCCGCATATCGCGAGCCGAGACGGCGTTGAGGAAGTCCCAGGGTTGGACCTCGGCCGTACGTGCAATCCAGCGCTCAACATCGGCAAGTTCAATCTGGGGCGACTCGACCATCTGGGCAAGCTTAGCCAAGTCGTTATCGAGCATGCGCGTGTTTTCGCCCGAACGCGAGACGAGCTCCTCGGCGGCCGCCGTCGAAATCGACTTACCGCGCTGCGTCGCCATCTGCTGAACACGGCGCGGCAGTTCCCAGCGCTTGGTACCCGAGCAATCGACGATAGCCTTCTTGTCGATCTTGGCGATTGCCTTATACAGGCGCGTATTCTTGGCAAGTGAGTCGGCGATGATGAGGCAGACCGTTGTTGGGCTGGGACTCGCCAGATACCCAACGAGCGGCTCCGAGACCGCCTTGGCGAGCTTTGAGCAGCCATCGAGGATTACCAGACGAAACTCGCTGCCCATCGGAAAGGTGTTAAGCGATCCGATAATGGACTCGATATCGGGGTCCTTGGTCATGTCTCGCTCGTCGAGGTTGAACTCGACCATACCCGATTTTTCCAGACGCGCTTTCATACGCGAGACGGCGTGGTCGCGCTTAACTCCGTCGGTACCGACGATCAGATATGCCGGCAGCAAACCGGTTTCGGACATTGCGCTCCCCTCCCACAGGCCTTCGTATTCGTTCCGTGCCATTTTAGCCCAGGGGCCCACCACACGCCAACGACGTCGTCACGGTCACTGGCATCGCATCACAAAGCCATTCGCAGTCGGTGTGACGGTAATGTCGCCGTGTTCGATGGTACACGCGAACACACCACCCGCTTCCTTAACGGCATCGATGCAGGCATCGGACGGATGGCCGTATCGATTCCCCTCACCAGCGCTTGCGAGGGAAAGCTCGGGCTTCAGGACGTCCAGCAACTCACCATCGACTGAAACCTTGGAGCCGTGATGTCCAAGTTTAAGCACATCGATATCCCCCACCTCCTGCACGAATTCCCGTTCTTGGTCGAGCTCGGCATCACCGGTGAGAAGTATTCGCAGGCCCTTACCTTCCTGAACATAAGAGAGCAGCAGGACAAGCGAGTCCTCATTTCCCTCGCCATCCACGGACTCGAATGGCCACATCACGCGGGCGCAAAATGAGCCGATGTCGACCGTATCCCCACGGCGCACCTGCCGATACTCCACGCCAGGTCGGTTCAATACCTCGGCAGGAGCATCCTCCAGCGCATCCGCCGCCACGGCAATCGTTCCGACCGAAAACTGTTCGAGCACGGCAGGCAAACCACCCCAGTGGTCCTCATCCCAATGCGTCACAAAAACGGCATCGATATGGTGCACGTTATTGCGAACCAACGCCGCAACCACACGCTCGTCGAGCCCGCAGTCGACGAGAGCTACTGCGCCGCCTTGGCGGATAAGAATCGCATCGGCTTGGCCCACATCGAGAACCGTCACCGAAGGCGGAGCGAATCGATCCCAATAGACGTACGGAATCGCAGCCAAGAGCATCAGGCATGCAAGCCCCACCGCCATAGGACGTGCACGGGGACGCGGCCACCAGACCAGCAGAACCGCCAGAAAACACGGCACTAGGTAAATCCACATGCTATCGGGCGGCACGCTCACGTATGCACCCGGCACGGCGGCAAACAGCTGCTCGAAGAACAGCGCGCAACGGGCGGCAATCATGGGCACAACGAGCGCCCAAGTCCGCAACGGTCCCACGAGCGAAAAGGGAGCCAGCACGATCGACACAGCGAGCAGTGCGCTCACCACCGGACCGATGACCGCATTTGCCAGCGGAGCAATGAGCGAGAACGTACCGAAGGCAGGAATGGTAATGGGAAGTGTCGCCAGTTGTGAGCACAGCGTGACGGAAAGCACGCTGGCAACGCCTGATGGCACACCTAGCTCACCCAAAGCGTAGGTCGCATAGGGACAAAAGCACAGAATGGCTAAGACGCTGGCACACGAGAGTTGAAAGCCCATCTCGAACAGCACCGTCGGCCGCAGCAGCACAAAGATGGACATGGTTACGAAGAGTGCCGAAAGGCCGTGCCGACGACGCCCCGCGCCGTTTACGACAAGCGTCACGAACACCATGCAGCACGCACGCACGGCCGAGGGAGACGCGCCCGTAAAGGCAGCATAGCCCACAAGCGTTATCGCCAATATCGCCCGCTGAAGACCACGTGAGCACCGAGTCTTTTGCAATACACCCTCGATTACAAACCCCACGATAGCCAAATGGCTGCCCGAGACGGCGATAAGATGTGCCGTTCCCGTCGCAGAAAACCAGTCGCCCGCCGGCTGGGCGCGCAGCCTGGCCGAACGACCGCAGACGACACCGGCTATGAGCGCACGCGCCGGGTCGGTCGCAGGCGCGATGGACGCAAGCAGCCCATTTCGCAGCCGAAGCAGCGGCCCCGGAGAGCCCTCATCGACCGATAAAATCCGAACGGCTTTAACCTTGCGCACCTCGCCTCGGAGCACGCGCGATCGTCCATATGCGTCGTTCTCAAAACGCGAAACGCGACCGATAACACGCACGTGCGCCCCGACCTTGAGCTCACGATCACACGATAGGCGAACCGTTGCTAAGTTCTTACCGTCCGCGCGTGCCTCGCAGGTATAGGAATACACGTCGTCGTTTATGGATGGATCACCCTGCACGACAAACTCGAGGCCGCTTGCCGCTCGACCGTCGAGCGCCTTCGAGGCGCTGAGCGCACCCACAGCCCACCACGCCGAGACGACCGCTCCCGCCACGAGACCGACGGACGCGGCATACAGCCACCGCTTCAAAGGGGCAAGCCGCGCACAAGAGTGAGCCAGCACAACGAAAACCGCTGCCGCAACGGGAATGGCCCATAGCGGCCCGACCGCCGTCGCCTGCTCCCTCAGCAGCGCATCAGCGGCTATGCTGAGCACCAAGGCGCAGCTCACGCACATGCCGGCACACAGGGCCATCGTCCACGGAATCAGGGGCCGCGGAGGCATCACGTGCTCTCGCTCGGTCGCACTCATACGCAGATGCAATCTTTGATTTTGGCAAGCTTCTTTTCGCCGATTCCCGACACGCGCATCAGATCGTCAACCGAAGCAAAAGCACCGTTCTTTGTCCGCTCATCGATAATCGACTGTGCCATTGAGGGACCGATTCCCGAGAGCGTCTGCAGCTCTGCCGAGCTTGCCGTATTAATGTTTACTAGGCCTGTTGCGCCACCGACGCCTGATGATGCGGAAGTCCCACCATCAACACCGGCTTCCGCAATGGACACCTGCTGCTCCCCTACCGTTGGAACATGAATTTTTTGTCCATCAGTGACCTTGGATGCACGATTAAGCCCCGTAACGTCTGCTTCGGGCGCCAGCCCGCCGGCGGCATCAATCGCCTGAGCCACCCGCGCCCCGTCTTTGAGGCGATATACACCGGGTGACACCACGGCGCCATCAACATCGACATAGACCTCTGCCGCGGCAGACGCCTTAGGCGAAGAGCCTTCAGATGTCTTTCCACTCGAAGCATCGCCGGATCCCGGCTCCACTAACGTGCCCGAACCATCAGTGCGCTCAAACGACACACCGCCGGCACCGCCGCCAAAGTTCGCCATTGCCAGTCCACTCGCCATCGCAATGACGACCAGTATCGCCATCACCACTGCCTTATGACCGAGCAGTTTGCCCGCCCAGCGGTCCATCTTTTTGACTCGTTCGTGTTGTTCGCGCTGCGCCATAGCAAAACCTCCCGACATCATCGTGTCAGGAAAGGAGCTCCGCAACAGCCACGCCCCAAAACCGGTTTTCGAGGTCAAAACAAAAGCTGACCAAAACCTTGCACAAATCTGTCCATTTATTCAGGCACACGTCAGCAAATGAACACTTAGCCGCAAAATGCCCAGATAGCAAAAGACCGACGATGCAGGCGCATCGTCGGTCTATGCACAAATTTACTCGTAATCTTGGTAAATCTCACGCGGAGCAAGCTCCGAATGTTTGCGTTTTAAGGTCTTAGGGGCCTTATATGTGTTGCTCTCGAAGTCGATGTACTCGGTCTGCTTGAGCAGGCGCTCAATCATCTCCTCGTGATCAAACAGTTCCCAGGCCTCATGCACGGCATCGAGTTTAGCGTGCGTCTCGGGACGGCGCGGCATAAACAGCGTGCAGCAGTCGGGAGCGGCCTCAGTCGAGATATCGAACGTACCGATCTCCTCGGCGCGCGCGATGATCTCCTGCTTGTCCGAACCGATGAGAGGACGGAACACGGGGATCTTCACGGCCTCGTTGACGGCCATGATGTTCTCAAGCGTTTGGGAGGCAACCTGTCCAAGCGATTCGCCCGTAACGATGGCCTTGGCACCCTCGATGTGTGCAATGCGCTCAGCAACCGAATACATAATGCGGCGATACATGATCACGCGCAGGTTGCTGGGACAGGTGACCGAAATCTCACGCTGGCAGTCGCCAAACGGCACCACGTACAGACGGCCGATCTGGACACCCGGCTCAAGCGCACGGATGATGTCCTGCACCAAATACTCGCTCGTATCGGGCGTCTGCGGACGACCGGAGAAATGCACCGGCACGCACACCGCGCCGCGACGCGCGAGCATCCAGGTCGCCACCGGAGAATCGATACCCGACGACAGCAGCGTCACGACCTTGCCGGCAGAACCCACCGGCAGACCGCCCACGCCGCGCTCGGAGCGCGCGTACACGTAAACGCTACCCTGGACCACCAGTACGTGCACCATCGCATCGGGGTCGTGCATCTGGACCTTTTTATCGGGGAAGGCCTCACACAGTACCTCGCCCACCTGACGATTGATATCAATCGAGGTGAGCTCATAGTCGGTATTGGAGCGCTTGGCGTGCACCTTAAACGAATCGAAGGAACCAAACTCGCGCAGCGCCTTCACGGCGGCGGCGCAGTACTCCTGCGGGTCGCGGTTGGTGTGATACGCCAAAGACACACGGGCAACGCCGGGAACGGTGCGAATGACACGCGCCGCCTCGTCGGCCTGATGCTCGTTAAAGGTCACGAGGATATAACCGGAAATTCGAGACACGGCGTTCACGGAAAAGGCGGCCAAGGCCGCCTTGATGTTATCCATGAGGATATGCTCAAAATGTGCGCGGTTCTTGCCCTTCAGTCCAACCTCGTGATAGTGGACCAGGCAGACGCGAGCCGCCATTTAGGCTTCAGCAACCTTGTGGCCAAGCGCCTTCTCGTAACGAGCCTCGTCGTAAGAGATGTCACCGTCGACAATCTCGTCCATAGCCATCGAGATGGTATCGGCACCGGAAAGCCCGATGGTGATGTCATCGACATCCTGGACGGCAAGCACGCGGTTGTGCTGGCCACGCAGCATGCTATTGATGTCGCAGGCGCGCTTGGAGGCAAGCGAAGCGAGCAGGAAGCGGTTGTGATCGGTCTTCTCCAGAAGATCGTCAATGCAAGGCTTTACAACGGACACGGACCTCAGATCCTTTCATGCATATCGAGAACGCGAACGAGCTCATCGGTCGCGCGGTCGAGATCGTCATTCACCACGACGTCGTCGTAGCGGTCGGCAAGGGCAAGCTCATCGGCGGCGTTTGCCATACGCAGCTCAATCGTCTCGGGCGTCTCGGTACCGCGACCGACTAGACGCTCGCGGAGCACCTCAAGCGAAGGCGGCTTGATAAAGATCAGCACGGCCTCGGGGAAACGCTCCTTCACCTGCAGGGCGCCCTGGACATCGATCTCCAAAATCAGAGACGAGCCCGAGGCGAGCTTGGATGTGACCTCGCTCACCAACGTGCCGTAGCAGTTACCGTGGACCTCGGCCCACTCAACAAACTCACCGTTTGCCACGCGGCGGTCGAACTCCTCGCGCGTCAGAAAAAAGTAGTTGACGCCGTCGACCTCACCTTTGCGTGGTGCTCGCGTGGTAGCCGAAACCGTCAGACCCAGGTTCGAGCGGCGCTCGCGCACACGAGCGACGAGCGTACCCTTGCCTGCGCCTGACGGTCCAGAAATCACAAAGAGCTTGGAATCCTGAGCGCTCACTTATTTGGTCAGCTGCTCGAGGAGCTGCTCGCGCTGACGGACGCCGAGGCCCTGGACGCGACGAGTAGCGGAGATACCGAGCTCCTCCATGATCTTGGCGGCCTTGGCCTTGCCATAACCGGGGAGAGACTCGATGAGGGTGGAAACCTTCATGCGGGAAGCGATGGGGTCATCGGAGTTGAGCACGGACTCGAGGGACTTCTCGCCCTTTTTGATCTGCTCGCGAAGCTCAGCGCGGGCGTGACGTGCGGCAGCAGCCTTCTCAAGAGCCTGCTTGCGCTGCTCGTCGGTAAGCTGAGGGAGTGCCATTCGTACCTCCAAATAGTTGGGTTATATCTGATTCAATAATTGGCATTTTAGCACGTAGAACGTACAAAATGCCTAATCGCGGCTCCATAGGTTAGACGATACCCGCAAAAAGTGCAATATACTGCGCCCAAAGTTAAGCCCCTGACCTGCGATTCCACACAAAGGATGGGAAAGTTTACGCAGGCACAGGGGCTATTTTGTGCTAATGAGACCCAAAAGTGGTGACTTAGGGGAATCTTTTACGCGACGTTTTCGACCAGCTCGGCGACGATGGCGTCAAAGGCGGCAACCGGATCGTCGGCACCGGTGATGGGACGGCCCACCACAATGTGGCTTGCGCCACGCTCGATAGCCTGGGAAGGCGTCGCCACGCGGGACTGGTCACCAAGGGCGGCACCCACCGGACGCACACCCGGAGTTACGATCAGGGCATCAGGACCCAGCAGCTCACGCATGTCATGAGCCTCCATCGGTGAGCACACGATGCCATCGATGCCGTTGGCCTGAGCAAGCTTTGCCAAGCGGGCGGCCTCCTCGGCCACGGGCGACTCGACGCCGATCTCGCTCAAGGCATCCTGATTCATGCTCGTGAGCACGGTGATGGCGACGAGCTTGGCGCGGTCCTCACGCGCCTCCTCGGCACCCTCGCGGCAGGCAGCGAGCATAGCACCCGAGCCCAGGCCGTGGACCGAAAGCAGGTCGGCACCGGCAAGCGAGGCCGAGCGGGCAGCGCCGCGCACCTGATGCGGAATGTCATGGAACTTAAGGTCGAGGAAGACCTTAAAGCCAAGGTCCTTAAAGGTCTTGACGATCTGGGGACCCTCAGCGTAATAGAGCGTCATGCCGACCTTGAGCCAGGCGGCATGGCCCGAAAGCTCGTGGGCGAGCTCGAGCGCGCGCTCACGGTCGCAGTCGAGGGCGACGATAACACGGTCGCGGGCATCATTCTCTAGCATTCGAAAGCACCCACCAGCTCGTTGATGTCCTTTACGCCCTGGGACTCGGCCCAGGCCTCGAGCTCATGCGCGATCTTAAGCGAAGCACACGGATCGACGAAGTTGGCCATGCCGACCGACACGCAGGTGGCGCCGGCCAGGATAAACTCAGCCGCATCCTCGCCAGTCATGACACCGCCGACACCGTTGATGGGGATATCGACGGCCTGGGCAACCTCCCAGACCATGCGCACGGCGATGTGGTGGCAAAGCGGGCCAGAAAGGCCGCCCTTGGGCTTGGCCACGCGGGACTTGCGGGTATGAACATCGATGGCCATGCCTTGGATGGAGTTAATGACCGAAAGGCCGTCGGCTCCCGCGGCCTCGAGAGCCTTGGCAATCTCGGCGACGTTAACCGGAGCCATCTTGACGAACAGCGGCTTATCGGTCACCTTACGGCAGGCGGCCATGACGGAAGAGGCGCCCTCGGGCGTAGAGCCCATGGCGGCACCGCCGGCGGCAATGTTGGGGCAGCTCACGTTGATCTCGTAGCCGGCAGCCCAGGGGCATAGCTCGACATACATCTCGAGCGCGCGCACAAACTCATCAACGGAGTGCCCGGCAACCTGGCAAATGACCTGGCAACCGTCCTTGGACAGCTGCTCGAGCCACGGGCCGGACTCACGGGCAAAGGCGGCGACACCGGGGTTCTGCAGGCCCACGGAGTTGATCATACCGCCGGGAATCTCGGCCATGCGGGGCGCAGGGTTGCCCGGCCAAGGCTCGGCGGCACAGCCCTTGGTGGTAATGGCGCCCAGCTGGGAAACATCAAAGAAGTTCTGGAACTGCCAACCGTAGCCAAAGGTACCGGCTGCGGTGTTGATGGGGTTCTGCATCTTGACGCCGCCGAAATCGACGGCCATGTTCACGGTACCCACTAGAAGACCACCACCTTGGAAGCATCGAACACGGGGCCGCACATACAAGCACCCTTCATACCGTCGACCGTCTCGACATTGCAGGTGTTGCAGGCGCCAAAGCCACAGCTCATCATACGCTCGAGCGACACCTCGCAGTACACACCGGCCTCGGCGGCAGCGGCGGCGACCTTCTTCATCATGACGGCGGGGCCGCAGCTGGCGACGTAGTCGTAGCCGCCCTCTCCAAGCAGCTCGGCTGCCGGATCGGTGCAAAAACTGTGCGTGCCGAGCGAACCGTCGTCGGTGCACACGTTAACCGTGGCGCCCAGCGCACGGAACTCATCGACACCCACGACTTTGGAAGCGGTGCCAAAGCCCAGGCACACGTCCACATCAACACCCTGCTCGGCAAGCATGCCGGCAAGACACAGCACAGGCGGAACGCCGATGCCACCGGCGACGAGCAGTGCCTTCCTGGTGCCCTCGGGTACCATCCAGCCACGGCCACCGGGGCCCAACAGGTTAGAGGTGGAGCCAGGGCCCATCTGAGACAAACGGCGGGTATCGTCGCCCACGACGGCGTACCACAGCTCGACGGTGCCGGCCTCGGCGTCGGCGCGATAGAAGCTCAGGGGCACGCGAAGCAGCGAGGAGGCATCGCCGGGCACGGCAATGTTCACAAACTGACCGGGCTTGAGCGCACTTGCAAGCTTGGGGGCCGAGATTACGAGCGAGAAGATGCCGTCGGCGATCTCCCGGTTCGAGACGACCTCGAAGTCGTGCATGCGTGCAGTGGAAGGTGTGGGCATAGACGCTCCAATCCCCCATGCGGTTGCATGGTCTAAACGAACAGAAAGCGCGGCACCGCAAGGGCGCCGCGCACAAAAGCGATAAGGCTATGCTAGCAGATGCAGCCGTCGGCGAGCGTCTGCTTGCCACCGACAAATACATCGGTGGCACGACCGGTGAGCGTGCGGCCGGCAAAACCGGAGTTCTCGGCGCGCGACTCGTAACCGTCCTCGCCAACCGTCCAGGTTGCGGAGGGGTCGAACACGGTCAGGTCGGCGACAGAGCCCGCCTTGACCTGAACCTGATCGAGGCCCAGAATCTCACGCGGCTTGATGGCCATGAGCTCAACCATGCGGCTCACGCTCATCTTGCCCGTGTTGACCAGCTCAGTGAGCACGAGCGACAGCGAAGTCTCGAGGCCAATCATTCCAAAGGGCGCGAGCTCGAACTCGCGGGCCTTCTCCCACGGGGTGTGGGGAGCGTGGTCGGTAACGATAGCGTCGACGGTACCGTCGATGACACCCTGACGGATGGCCTCGGCATCCTCGTCGGTGCGCAGCGGCGGATTGACCTTGAGCGAGGTGTTGTAGGTCTCGTCCAGGTCGTTCTCGGTCAGGAACATGTGGTGCGGGGTGGCCTCGCAGGTCACCTGGACACCGGCAGCCTTACCGGCACGCACGAGCTCCAGGCCATGAGCGGTGGAGATGTGCTGGATGTGCAGCTTGGCACCGGTCAGCTTGGCAATCTCGATGTCGCGGGCAATCTGAAGCTCCTCGCCGGCGGCCGGCCAACCCTCGAGGGCCAGACGGGTCGAGACCTTGCCCTCGTTGATCTGGCCGTGGCCGACCAGATCCTCGTCCTGGCAGTGGCTCATAAAGACCTTGCCGAACATCTTGCCGTAGTCCATGCAGCGACGGAGCATGCCCGCGCCCTGCACGCCGCGACCATCGTCGGTGAAGGCGACGGCGCCGTGGGCGACCATATCGCCCATCTCGGACATGGCCTCGCCCTTAAGACCGCGGGTCATGGCGCCCGACGGATAGACGCGGCAGTGGCCGACCTCGGCAGCGCGGGACTTGACGAACTCCACGACGGTGCCGTTATCGGTGACGGGATCGGTGTTGGGCATGGCGCACACGCCGGTGAAGCCGCCCTTGGCAGCAGCGCGGGTGCCGCTCTCGATGTCCTCTTTGACCTCATAGCCAGGCTCGCGCAGATGCACGTGCATATCCACCAGGCCGGGGACGAGATACTTGCCGGAAAGGTCGCGGACCTCGGCTCCCTCGGCGGCGAGGTTCTCGCCGACCTCGGCGATCTTGTCACCGTCGATCAGGACGTCGACGACACCGTCAAGCTCGACGGACGGATCGACGACGTGGGCATTCTTAAGAAGCAAGGCCATTATCGGCACCTCCAAGCAGCAGATACAGGATAGCCATACGCACGCAGATACCGGCGTAGACCTGCTCCAGGATGACGGAGCGTTGCGGGTGGTCGGCCATATAGGAGTCGAACTCAACGCCGCGGTTGATGGGGCCCGGGTGGCAGATAATCGCATCGGGCTTCATGAGCTTCTCGCGGTCCTTGGTCAGACCGAAGAGCTTGTGGTACTCACGAATCGTGGGGAACGGTGCGCCCTCGAGGCGCTCCTGCTGCACGCGCAACATGTAGACGACGTCCAGCTCGGGCAGGACGGAATCGAGGTCGCTCGTCACGTGGTCGCAGCCCAGGACCTCGGGCGCCGGCGGCAGCAGCGTGCCGGGGGCGACGGCGTAGGTCTCGCAGCCCATGATCTTAAGTGCGGGGATCAGCGAGCCGCACACGCGGGAGTGCGCAATATCGCCGACGACGGCGACCTTCAGACCGTGGAAGTCACCCTTGTGCTCCCAGATGGTGTACAGGTCGAGCAGGGCCTGCGTGGGGTGGTTGTGCTTGCCGTCGCCGGCGCAGATGACGCTCGCGGGCGAGTTCTGCGTGACGATGTAGGGAGCACCGGCGTGCTTATCGCGAACGACGATGCAATCAATCTTGTAGGCATTGAGGGTCTCGACGGTGTCGACGAGGCTCTCGCCCTTGACCGTGGAGGTCGAGGAGCCGCCAAAGTTGAGGCTGTCGGCCGAAAGACGCTTCTCGGCGAGTTCGAAGGAGCTGCGGGTGCGCGTCGAGGGCTCGTTGAACATGTTGACGATGGTCTTGCCCTTGAGCGTGGGGACCTTCTTGATCGCACGCTCGTTGACCTCAGAGAACGCCTTGGCGGTCTCGAGGATGAGCTTGATGTCCTCTTCGGAGTACTCGGTAATGTCGATCAGGTGCTTATGGTTGAACGCCACGGTACTACTCACCTCCCAGCGGCGCGGAGCCCACGTGGGAACCCGGCGCGACGTCGTTAATCTCGACGGCGGTGTGGCCGTCGACTTCCTTCATATATAGGTGCACATTCTCCTCATGCGACGAGGGAACGTTCTTGCCGACAAAGTCCGGCGAGATGGGGAGCTCACGGTGACCGCGGTCAACGAGAACTGCCAGCTCGATGCGGCTCGGACGGCCCAGGTCCATAACGGCGTCCAGAGCGGCGCGGATAGTACGGCCCGTATACAGGATGTCGTCCACCAGCACGACGCGCTTGCCGTCGACGCTGAAGGGAATGTTGGTAGCGTGGATCGCGGGAGCGAAATTGGTCGCATAGTCATCGCGGTAGAAGCTGATGTCCAGGCTGCCGAGCGGAACGTCGACGCCCTCGATCTCCTTGATCTCCTCGGCGAGCTTCTTTGCCAGAAGGTCGCCGCGCGTGACGATGCCGACCAGAGCGAGGTCTTCACAGCCCTCGTTGCGCTCGAGAATCTCGTGCGCGATGCGGGTCATCGCTCGATTGACGGCGGTCTCGTCCATGATGACCGCCTTGGGGGAAGTCGTGCCCATCGATCTCCTTCCTCACATGTCTTGACTGCTGACACAGTCAAAAAAATAGATGCCCGACCGCTCAAAGCGGAACCAGACACCCACAGGAAGTACTGCTCATTGACAGCTATGTAATTCCATGTGGGTATCTCGTACCCCTTTAATGGTCAAGGCATAGTGTAGCCAACCTCGGGCTCAAATGCGAGCATAAATACTAGTCAATCCGTAAACGGAGCCAATAGCTCCATAAACCTATATATATTTGTGGGACGCGCTTGAAAACCTTGTTGCGAGCTGGCATAATCCCCTCTGCTGCACGCAAATCGGATCTACGTCCAGGGCCGTAGCGTGGGCACTATCGCCAAAAGAGAAATATCTCTGTGTAGATTGCGCACAGAGACATGCTTCTGTGCTATAGTTCAGGCTTGTTTGTTAACGCGACATGTTCGTTTGTCGCCCAAGGAGGGTCAGTTATGTCCAAAGTTTGCGAAGTTTGCGGTAAGCACCCCGTTGCCGGTCGCTCCATCAGCCACTCTCACCGCGTCACCAACCGTAAGTTCCGCCCCAACATCCAGCGCGTCTACGTCGTCGTCGATGGTCACCGTCGCAAGATGAACGTTTGCTCCACCTGCCTCAAGTCCGGCAAGGTTGCGCGCTCCTAAATAAGGTCTTACCAACAAGTACCTCGGACTCTCCGGGTCAAAGACCTCGCGTTCACATAGAACTTACCAAAGGCGTCCTCCCCCACGGAGGGCGCCTTTTTGCACTCATTGGGGACAGACTTACATGAGTGTTTTCACGCATTGGGGACAGACTTAGATGAATGCTTTCCTAAGCTCACAGTGCATCGATCGGCCCCAATCCATACCTCAGGCCGCCTCGTTCCAGCCTGTGGTGGCCTTGGTTACGCTTGTAGCGCCGATACCGGTGATACGGGCAATTTGCTTGACCGTAAGATGGGCCCGCCTGAGCCTTAGCAGACAGGCATCGCGTTCGGGGCGTGGCAGGGCCTTGAGCAGCGCAGGATCAATGCTCGGCAGGGCCTCGTGTGCGACGGTAAGGGCATCCTCGTCGGGAATCCGTCGACGCGGAAGAATCTCAACTGACCAGATCCGCTCGGCAACTTCCTTAAGATGCTCGCAATAGCGACGGGAACCCCCGACAATATCGAGCATGGGGGCCGCATCGCAGATATCAAAGGGATCGTATCCCAGCTGGTATGCCTTGTAGCTTGACCAGCGGTAGGCATCAAGCGAGTCGAGCGCACCTTTCACGGGATTGAGATGGATATAATCGAGCAACTGCACCGCCTGCGTGTCCGACTCGACCGCGACCCGCGAATAGCGATTATCAAACAGGTGGCCCGTTCTTCCGGTTTTCCCATTGAAATACTTGGCATAGGCCGTCAGCGCGCACTGCATTGCCTTTGAAAGGTTGTCAAATGGGTCATCAACCATCAAATGGAAGTGGTTGTCCATAAGGCACCAGGCCAACACCGCCACGTCATGGCAAGCAAACCTGTCCGAGATGTCCGATAAGAAACGATAGCGGTCGGAGTCATCTTCAAAAATAATCTGTTTGGAATTGCCGCGGTCATAGACGTGGTAATAGCCGGTGAGCGAAACGGCGCGGGCGCATCGGGGCATAATCTCTCCTTTCAAAACTGTACAGGCAACACCTAAAAGGAGAGAAGCAACGCGAAATGCTGAGCCTGTGACCTATTTATATACAATGAACGACAAAAACATACCCAAAACGACAAAATGACAAATCGATGTCTGTCCCAAATGAGTGAAAGCACTCATGTAAGCCTGTCCCCAATGAGCGGGGCGATGCACTGGCAGATAGTTTTAGTTAAAACGCTTCAGTTTATTGAAGCGTTTTAGTATGCCTTTTACGGGAATCTTCCCGTTTACCGAATTATTTCTTGCTATCATGCAAGACGTAGGGTAAATCTCCGATCGCAAGGAGACACAAATGGTGAAAAAGTCACCGGAAAACACTACTCCCGCAATTGTGGACAACGTAGAGGCGCTTGAGGCTAAGCTCGCTCAGATGCGAGAGGCCCAGGCGCTTTTTGCTACGTACACGCAGGAGCAGGTCGACAAGATCTTCTATGAGGCCGCCATGGCCGCCAACAAGGCTCGTATCCCGTTGGCGAAGATGGCCATCGAGGAGACCGGCCGCGGCGTTCTTGAGGACAAGGTCATCAAGAACCACTACGCCGCAGAGTACATCTACAACGCTTACAAGAACACCAAGACCTGTGGTGTCCTGGAGCGCGACGAGGCCTACGGCATCACCAAGATCGCCGAGCCCATCGGCATCGTGGGCGCCGTCATCCCGACGACCAACCCCACCTCCACTGCGATCTTCAAGACGCTGATCAGCCTGAAGACCCGCAACGCCATCATCATCTCCCCGCACCCGGCTGCCGCCAAGTGCACCATCGCCGCCGCTAAGCTCGTGCTTGACGCCGCCGTCAAGGCCGGTGCCCCCGAGGGCATCATCGGCTGGGTCGATGTCCCCTCCATCGAGCTGACCAACATGGTCATGCGCGACGTCGACATCATCCTCGCCACCGGTGGCCCGGGCATGGTCAAGGCCGCCTACTCCTCGGGCAAGCCCGCCCTGGGCGTTGGCGCCGGTAACACCCCGGTCGTCATCGACGACACCGCCGACGTGCTGCTCGCCGTCAACTCCATCATCCACTCCAAGACCTTCGACAACGGCATGATCTGCGCTTCCGAGCAGTCCGTGACCGTCATCGACACCATCTATGACCAGGTTAAGGCCGAGTTCCAGAAGCGCGGCTGCTACTTCGTCAAGCAGGGTGCCGAGATGGAGGCTCTGCGTGCCGCCATGTTCAAGAACGGCGCTCTCGACCACCGCATCCCCGGCATGGCTGCCGCCAAGATCGCCGAGCTCGCAGGCATCGAGGTTCCCGCCAAGACCAAGATCCTGATCGCCGAGGTCACCTCCACCGACCCCGCCAAGGAGGAGTTCTCCCACGAGAAGCTCTCCCCGGTCCTGGCCATGTACCACGCCAAGGACTTCCAGGAGGCAGTCGACAAGGCCGAGCACCTGGTGCTCGCCGGTGGCCCGGGCCACACCGCCTCTCTGTACGTGCACCCCGCCCAGGCCGAGAAGATCAGCCTGTTCGAGCACGTCATGAAGGCCTGCCGTATCGTCATCAACACCCCGTCCTCGCACGGCGGCATCGGTGACCTGTACAACTTTGGCATGAAGCCGTCTCTGACCCTGGGCTGCGGCTCCTGGGGCGGCAACTCCGTCTCCGAGAACGTTGGGGTGAAGCACTTGATCAACGTTAAGACTGTGGCCGAGCGCCGTGAGAACATGCTGTGGTTCCGCGCTCCCGAGAAGGTCTACTTCAAGAAGGGTTCCACGCCCGTCGCCCTCGACGAGCTCGGTACCGTCATGGGCAAGAAGCGCGCCTTCATCGTCACCGACCAGTTCCTCTTCAAGAATGGCAACACCCGCGCCATCGAGGCCAAGCTCGACGAGATGGGCATCGCCCACGACTGCTTCTACGACGTCGAGCCCGATCCGTCGCTGCAGTGCGCACGTCGCGGCGCCAAGCAGATGGCTCTCTTTGAGCCGGACGTCATCATCGCCGTCGGCGGTGGCTCCGCTATGGACGCCGGCAAGATCATGTGGATGATGTACGAGCACCCCGAGTGCAAGTTTGAGGACATGGCCATGGACTTCATGGACATCCGCAAGCGTATCTTCACTTTCCCCGAGATGGGCAAGAAGGCCTACTTCGTCGCCGTCCCGACCTCTTCGGGTACCGGCTCCGAGTGCACGCCGTTCGCCATCATCACCGACAAGGAGACCGGCATCAAGTGGCCGCTCGCCGACTACGCGCTGCTCCCCAACATGGCTATCGTCGACGCCGACAACTGCATGACCGCCCCGCGCGGCCTGACCGCTGCCTCCGGCATCGACGTCATGACCCACGCCATCGAGTCCTACGTCTCCATCATGGCTTCCGACTACACCAAGGGCCTCTCCGAGCGCGCTGCTAAGCTCGTCTTCGAGAACCTGCCCTCCAGCTTCACGAACGGCGCCAAGGACCCGCACGCCCGCGAGGAGATGCACAACGCCTCCTGCATGGCCGGCATGGCCTTCGCCAACGCCTTCCTGGGCCTCAACCACTCCATGGCTCACAAGCTCGGCGCCTTCCATCACCTGCCCCACGGCCTCGCCAACGCCGTCATCCTGACCCGCGTTATGCGCTACAACGCCGCCGAGGCTCCCGTCAAGATGGGCACGTTCTCCCAGTATCCTTACCCCAACGCGCTGCACAACTACGCCGAGATGGCCAAGTACTGCGGCATCGAGGGCAAGGACGACAAGGAGGTCTTCGAGAACTTCATCACGAAGCTCGAGGAGCTCAAGGACTTCATCGGTGTCAAGAAGACCATCGCCGACTACGGTGTTGACGAGCAGTACTTCCTCGACACCCTCGACGAGATGACCGAGCAGGCATTCAACGACCAGTGCACCGGCGCTAACCCGCGCTACCCGCTCATGAGCGAGATCAAGGAGCTCTACCTGGACGCCTACTACGGCCGCGAGCCTCAGGACTACGCCGTCTGCTAGTTTTAGCACGGTTTTTAACGGCGGGGGTGCACGGGTGTTTCACACACCCCCGCCGTCGCTTCTATCGCATCGTTGAAAGGATGCAACCATGCTGCTACCCGATTCCAAGACCGAGCTCGTCCGCCGTGGCAACAAGGTCGTTTACGACCTGGGCGACAAGATTGTCAAGGTCTTTAACGAGACCAAGCCTGTCTCCGACGTGTTCAACGAGGCTTTGAATCTTGCCCGCATCAATGAGTGCGGCATCCGCAGCCCCAAGGCTCTCGAGGTTTCCCAGCTCGAGAACGCCAACGGCTGGGCGCTCGTGACCGAGAAGGTTCCGGGCACCACCCTTGCCGAGAAGATGACTGCCGAGCCCCAGCGCTTTGGTGAGTATCTCGAGATGTTCGTCGACCTCCAAATCGAGATCCACGGCTACACCTCCCCGCTGCTCAACCGTCAGCGCGACAAGTTCGCCCGCATGATCGACAGCCTTGATCAGCTCAATGCCACCACGCGCTACAACCTTCAGGAGCGTCTGGACGGCATGACCAAGGAGTTCAAGGTCTGCCACGGCGACTTCAACCCCTCCAACGTCATCGTCGGCGACGACGGCCAGCTCTATGTGTGCGACTGGGCACACGCCACCCAGGGCTCCCCTGCTGCCGACGTTGCCACCACCTACCTGCTCTTCGCCCTCAACAGCAAGGATCAGGCCGAGGCCTACCTGGAGCTCTACTGCGACCGCGCCGACATGCCCATGCAGGTCGTGCGTCAGTGGACGAGCATCGTCGCCGCTTCCGAGCTCGCTCGTAAGCGCAACGTGAACGATGAGTTCCTGAAGAACTGGATCGACGTCGTCGATTATCAGTAATATCTGAGCGATTTATTTCGCATCGGAGGCACAAGAAAACCCCGCAGCTCATATGGGCTGTGGGGTTTTCCTTTACCCATCGAGTTTATTCACGCAACAAAATAGACTGCTCCGCATCTCTTCCTAAGAGAGATACGGAGCAGTCCCGCAATTACATCTAATAGCAGAAACGTCGATTAACGGCGGGCCGCCTTAACAAGCTCGGCAACCTTGGCGACGACCTCGTCAATCGCCACGTCCTCGCGCTCGCCCGTGGCACGGTCCTTGAGCTCAACGGTGCCATTCTTAAGGCCACGCTTGCCAAGCACCACCTGATACGGGAATCCCATAAGGTCGTTATCGGCAAACTTAAAGCCGGGACGCTCGTCACGGTCGTCGACGACGACCTCGATACCCTCGGCGCACAAGCCCTCGACGATTTGGTCGCAGACGGTTGCGCACTCCTCCTTCTTGGGATCGAGCGGAATCACAGCGACCTCGTACGGGGCAACGGAAACCGGCCAGACGATACCGTGCTCGTCGTTGTGCTGCTCCACGACGGCAGCAAGCGAGCGGGACACGCCCACGCCGTAGCAACCCATGATAAGCGGCTTCTCCTTGCCGTCCTCGTCCATAAAGGTGGCGCCCATGGCCTCGGAATACTTGGTACCCAGCTGGAAGACCTGCGAGACCTCGATGCCGCGAGCAGCAGAGAGCGGCTTGCCGCAGTGCGGGCAGGGATCGCCGGCAACGACGGTGACCAGATCTGCCCACTCATCGACGGTAAAGTCGCGCTCGGGGCAGGCACCGGTAAAGTGATAATCGACCTCGTTGGCACCGCAGGCCCACTGCTTGGACTCGCGCAGGCTCTCGTCGCACACCAGACGGATGCCCTCGGGCAAGTTAACCGGTCCGATAAAGCCCTTGTGCAGACCGTAGGTCTGGAGCTCCTCGTCGGTCATCATGCGATAGCCCTTGCCAAAGACGTGCTCGGCCTTGCAGTCATTGAGCTCGTGGTCGCCCGGGACAATGGCCACGACTGGCTTGCCCTCGGCATCGATCAACGCCAGCGACTTTCGCGTACCGTTCTCGGGGAAGCCAAAGAACTTGGCAACGGCCTCGATGGTGCCCATGCCCGGAGTCTCGACCTTGGTGAGCGTACCGTCGCCGGGGCCCTCGGTCACGACGACCTTGGTGCTTGCCGCCTCGTCATCGGCAGCAAAGCCGCAATCGTCGCAGTAGACCAGCGAAGCCTCGCCGGCGTCGGCCAAAGCCATGTACTCGACGGAGGTATCGCCGCCGATCTCGCCGGAGTCGGCGACAACGGGCAGAGCCTTGATGTAGCAGCGCTCGCAGATGTTGGCGTAGGCCTGCTTCATCTTGTCGTACTCCTCCTGCAGACTCTCCTGCGTGGCGGAGAAGCTGTAGGCGTCCTTCATGATGAACTCGCGACCGCGCATCAGGCCAAAGCGAGGGCGGAACTCGTCGCGGAACTTGTCCTGAATGTGGTACAGGTTGACGGGCAGCTGCTTATAGGAGCGCAGCTCATTGCGCACTAGGGCCGTGACGGTCTCCTCGTGCGTGGGGCCCAGGACGAACTCGCGACCATGACGGTCGTCAAAGCGCACAAGCTCCTTGCCATAGGCGTCGATACGGCCGGACTCACGCCACAGCTCGGCATCGACCATGATGGGCATCATAAGCTCCTGGGCGCCGGCAGCGTCCATCTCGTCGCGCACGATGTTCTCAATCTTGCGGATCGAGCGCCAAGCAAGCGGCAGATAGGAATACAGGCCGGCGGCCTCCTTGCGGATCATGCCGGCACGGAGCAACAGGCGGTGGCTGGCGAGCTCAGCGTCCGCCGGATCCTCTTTAAGCGTCGGCGCATAGAGCTTAGACATATACATTGCTCGAGTCATTTACTTCTCCTCAATAAGCTTGTCGACCTCGGCCATAAGCGCGTCGACAATTTGGTCCTCAGCTACTTTACCAATGATCTGGCCATGCGAAAAGAGCAAGGCCTGACCACGTCCGCAAGCAACGCCCAGGTCGGCATCAGATGCCTCTCCGGGGCCGTTGACCGCACATCCCATCACGGCGATCGAAAGCGGCGCGGAATAGTTCTTAAGCCGCTCGGTGACCTCCTCGGCGATGGGAATGAGGTTAACCTGGCAGCGGGCGCACGTGGGGCACGAGACAATCTCGGGACCACGGCGACGCAGGCCCAGCGACTGTAGAATTCCCCAGGCGACCGGCGGCTCCTCAACCGGATCGGCCGTGAGCGACACACGCATGGTGTCGCCGATACCTTCGGAAAGCAAGATACCCAAGCCTACAGAGCTCTTGATGGTGCCCTGAAGCTTGGTCCCCGCCTCCGTCACGCCCAGGTGGAGCGGAACATGCGGTATCTCGCGCGACAGGGCGCGATAGGTATCAAGTGTCGTCTGTACGCTATGGGCCTTGGCGGATAGCACGATGTTGGTAAACCCACGGTCCTCAAAGTGCCGCACAAAGCGTTCGCTCGACATCACGAGCTTTTCGGGCTGCGTGAGGTCGTCGCGCTCGGCAATATCTTGCTCAAGCGAGCCCGCGTTCACGCCAATGCGAATCGCGCAGCCCGCGGCACCCGCGGCATCGATGACGGCATCGACCTTAGCCCAATCGCCGATATTGCCGGGGTTGATGCGCAGCTTAGAGGCACCAGCCTCGACAGCGCCAATGGCAAGCTTATGGTTAAAATGGATATCGGCGACGATTGGCACCGGAGACTCGGCACAAATCGTGCGAAAGCCCTCGAGCGCAGCCTCGGTAGGCACGCTCACGCGCACGATATCGCAGCCAGCCTGCGCCAACGCGCACACTTGCGCAAGCGTTGCCTGGGCATCAGCAGTATCGGTGCAGGTCATAGACTGAACCACGACCGGAGCGCCACCACCGATCTGCACGCCGCCCACATGCACGGGGCGCGTCAACTCGCGAGGCAAAGGATGGGATAAAGACAATCCAAACACTCCCCTACAGAATAAATCGAAGGATGTCGGAACGAAGCATATAGACAAACAGCAGTGCAAAGAGCGCGATGCCGACATAGCTGACGATTGTCTGCACTTTGAGCGGCAGCTCGCGGCCCGCAATCTTTTGAATGATCTCGATGACCAGCTTACCGCCATCGAGTGGTGGGATGGGCAGCAGGTTCATAAAGCCAAGCGAGAACGAAATGAGCGCGGCAAACGAGAAGAACGTGACGGGACCGGCAGCAGCTGCCTGCGAGGACATGACGCTAATACCCACGATCGAAGAGGACTGATCGAGGATCTCCATCGTATGCTGCGGCTGGAGCAGGCGCATCACGCCATCCGCTGTCTGCACGACATAGGAGAACGACAGGCGAGCCGAAGTGATGGGGTCTAAACGGACCACCTGCGTAGAGGCATACACACCTAGGCGCTCGTCCTCTTTGAGCGCAACCGTGGTCGAATGCTGCTTGCCGTCACGCTCGTACTCGATGGCGATATCGTCCTTACCGGCAGCCTTGCCGATGGCATCGTAGACATCCATCCAAGTGGAACATGAGACACCGTCAACCGAAAGGATCGCGTCACCGCCCTCGATACCCGCCTTGGCGGCAATAGACCCCTCGTCAACCTGACCGATCACGTTGGTATCCATCGGCACGGTGACACCCGCAATGGAATAGATGCTCATAAGGAGCAAAAAACCCGTCAAGATATTGACGATAATGCCCGCGAGCAGCATAAAAGCGCGCTTGAGAAAGCCTTGGCCAAGATAGGTGTGCGAGCGCTCTTGCGCAAGGAACTCGGCCTCGCCGCACGGCAGCTCCCACACATCGCCCTCGGCAGTCGCATGTTCGCGATCGAAACGGCGACCATCAAAGGTGGTATAGCCTGCCTTGTCTCGCGGCAACGTCTGATATTTGGTGGGATAGTAGCTCGGCGAGGGCTTCTCCCCTTCCTCATACCAGGGCGCGATGGAGCCCCAGCCCAGCAAAAGGGCGCATGCCTCGAGCACATCCTCCTCGGAAAGCTCGAGCTCGACAGCAAGGTCGGCCACGGTCACGCGACCATGACGATAGATAGCCGCGAGCACGCGGTCGGCGCACGAAACATCGGTCGGATCCATACCGCAGATGGCAGCGTAGCCACCCAGCAGCAGCGGGGTCACGCCAAACTTGGTTCCAATGCGACGCGACGTGTAATGGATGTCAAAGCGGCACGGCAGACCCAAAAAGAACTCGGTCACACGGACGCCGCAGGCGCGCGCCGCCAAAAAGTGGCCGCCCTCGTGCAAAAACACGAGGACGGAAAGCATCAGCAGGCCCCAAAAGACCGATGAGAGAACGCTCAGAACAGTATCCATAAAACGAAAAAGCAATCCTTATGGGTTAGGAACGGGTTGCGGCGAGCACCTGCGCAGCCTTTTCACGCGCCCACGCATCGATGTCGCGAAGCTGCTCAAACGAATCGACCACCTGCATATCGTGGGCGTCCATGCAGGATTCCACAATGCGATCGATATCGGTAAAGCTGCAGCCATCGTGCAGGAAGGCATCGACGGCGACCTCGTTGGCGGCATTGAGCACGCACGGCATGGTGCCACCCGTCTTGCCGGCACGCTCGGCCAGTGCCAGACAGCGGAAGGTATCCATGTCGGCAGCATCAAACGTGAGCTGCCCCAGCTCGCGGAAATCGATACGAGGCGCCGGAGTATCCCAACGCTCGGGATACGAGAACGCGAACTGGATGGGAATACGCATGTCGGATGCACCGAGATGCGCCATCACGGAGCCGTCGGCGAACTCGACCATAGAGTGAATCTTGGACTGACGCTGCACGACCACGTTAATGAAATCGAGGTCGCAGTTAAACAGATGCATGGCCTCAATGCGCTCCAGGCCCTTGTTCATGAGGGTGGCGGAGTCAATGGTGATCTTGGCACCCATGGCCCACGTGGGATGCGCGAGGGCATCGGCACGCGTCACGCGATCGAGCTCGTCGCGCGTGCGGCCAAAGAACGGACCGCCCGAGCAGGTGAGCCAAATGCAGTGGGCCTCGCGCGGGTTCTCCCCCAGATAGCACTGGTAGATGGCGGAATGCTCAGAGTCGACCGGAATAAGCTGGCCCGGTTGCGCCAACGGCATAAGCAAGTCGCCACCGACGACGAGGGACTCCTTGTTAGCAAGGGCAAGGCGCTTATTCGAGGTCAAGGCCGCATGGCTCGCCTCGAGACCGGCGGCGCCCACAATAGCGACGAGCACGCAGTCGACATCGTCGCGACGCGCGAGCTCGCAAACCGCCTGCGCGCCAACGCCGAGCTGTGTGCCCTCGGGCAACTCCTGCAGCACGGCGTCATCGCCATGAGCGACATCGGCAACGGCAACCGCCGGAACCGAGAACTCGCGGGCAGCGGCAACGAGCTCCGAGGTGCTGGAATTAACGGACAGCGCCGTCACCTGCAGGCGATCGGCATGCTGGCGGCACACATCGAGCGCCTGGGTGCCGATAGAGCCCGTACAACCCAGGATGGCAACGCGAAGGCGTCCATCGGGGCCATACGTCGTCTGGAAGGACATTACAGCACGCCTCCGATCATCAGCAACAGCTGTGCGGTGATGCAGCCAAAGATAAGCGAGTCGCTACGGTCGAGCATGCCGCCATGGCCCGGGATAAGGTTGCCGGAATCCTTGACGCCCACACCGCGCTTGATGCGTGACTCGATAAGGTCGCCGATAACGCCTAGGACGGACACGACCACGCCGCACAGCAGCGCATAGGGCAGGCTGAGCTTGTAGAAGTGCGTCGCCCACAGGATGAGCCAAATCAAAACCGAGCCCAGGATGCCACCGACAAACCCCTCCCAGCTCTTTTTGGGAGAGATCTTGGGGACCATCTTGTGCTTGCCGATACGGCTTCCCACGATGTAGGCAAACGAATCGGAGACCCAAAGGGACGCGCAAACGCCCACCGAAAGCAGGGCGCCGGCAAAACCGGGCACGGCATCGCGCAGCAACACGATAGCCGACAGCATAAAGCCAGTGTAGATGGGACCCATGAGCGTCACGGCCACATCAGAGATACGGGTACGCGGCGACCAGACATACCAAATGCCCACAGCGAGCATCAGGGCAAAAAGCAGGGCATTTAGCAACATCGAATCGCCCAACGCCGACAGCGGAAAGAGTACGGCGGCAGCGATACCCATACGCTCGTTAGCCATCTTGCCATCGAGCCTCGTCATACGGAAAAACTCATAGCAGCACAGACCGCTCATAACAGAAACAAAGATGGCCGTAGGGACGATACCCAAAACCAGACACAGGATAAAGACGACGGCGTAGACGATACCGGCGGCGGCCCGGGTGATAAAGCCCGCAAGCCACGAACCGGTGCCATTCTTTGCTGCAGGCGCTCCCGCAGCGGCAGCCTTGCGCTCAGAGGTCTTGGGAGCAGTTGCCTTGGGACGATCGGACACGATTAAGCCTCCTCGGTCTTGCTCAGACCACCAAACCTACGGTCACGGCCCTGATAGGCCAAAATGGCGTCGACAAGGCCCCAACGATCAAAGTCGGGCCAATAGGTATCGGTGACGTAGAATTCGGAATAAGCCACCTGCCACAGCAGATAGTTCGAAAGGCGCAGCTCACCAGAAGTGCGAATCACAAGCTCAGGATCGGGAAGGCCGGCGGTATAGAGGTGGGAAGCCACCATGTCGTCATCAATTGCGGCAGGATCGATCTTACCGGCGGCAGCGTCGGATGCGATCTGACGGACAGCGCGGGTAATCTCGGCACGCGCGCCGTAGTTGACGGCAAGCGCCAGCGTCATACCGGTGTGATCGGCGCACTCGGCAAGACCGCGCTCAAAAACGTCGCGAGTCTTCTTGGGCAGCGCGGAAATGTCACCCAAAAAGCCTACGCGCACATTTTCGCGCTTCAGAAGCGGCAGCTCGTCGATAAACGTCTTGGCAAACAGGTGCATCAGAACGTTGACTTCGTGCTGCGGTCGATTCCAGTTTTCGGTCGAAAATGCATACGCCGAAAGCACGTCGACGCCCAGGCGCACGCAGGCGGTAATGATCTCGCGCAGCGAGACGATACCCGCCTTGTGGCCCTCAGTGCGCGCAAGACCGCGCGACGTGGCCCAACGACCGTTGCCGTCCATGATGCACGAGATATGGTGCGGAATGTTATTGAGGTCAAGGTCGGAAAAACCGACGCCCGCAGGGGCGTCGGCAAAGTACTCGACCAGTTTATGCTCGTCGTATTGCACCTTAGATCTCCATGACCTCGGCTTCTTTTTCCTTCAGAAGCTCCTCGACCTTGGCGACATACTCATCGGTGTGCTTCTGGACCTTGGCCTGCTCGCGACGGACATCGTCCTCGGTGAGCTCCTCATCGCGCTCGAGCTTGTTGTTGAAGTCGCGACGGATGTTACGGATAGACACCTTGGCCTGCTCG
Source organism: Coriobacteriaceae bacterium (assembly GCA_902363875.1). Taxonomy (GTDB): domain Bacteria; phylum Actinomycetota; class Coriobacteriia; order Coriobacteriales; family Coriobacteriaceae; genus Collinsella. Next base: position 40,098 of record CABJBO010000003.1, read on the forward strand.
GCGTACTCGCGGCACTCCTTGACGAGCTCGCGACGGCGCTCCTCGGTGGGAGCCGGGAACGGCAGACGAACGACGGTGCCATCGGAGTTGGGGGTAATACCCAGATCGGAAGCGCCGATGGCCTTGACGATAGCATTGATGAGCGCCTTGTCCCACGGCTCGATGAGCAGCATGTGGGCCTCGGGGGTCTTGACGGCGGCAACCTGCGTGACCGGCGTGGGAACACCGTAATAATCGACGGTGATGTCGGACAGAATGTTGGCATTGGCGCGGCCGGTACGGACCTTGGAGAAGTTATGCTTGAGGGACTCGAGCGACTTGTCCATGTGGGCGGTGATGTTCTCTGCCATGCTTAATCCTCCTGATAGACGAGCGTGCCGACGGGCTCACCCGAAAGCGCGCGCTTGACGGTGTCCTCGCCATCGATGTTGAGGACCAAAATCGGCATACGGTTATCCTGGCACAGTGCCGTAGCCGTGGAATCCATAACCTGCAGACCACGGACGAGAACCTCGTGATAGGTAATCTTGTCAAAACGGACGGCATCGGCGCACTTGACGGGATCCTTGTCGTAGATGCCGTCAACCTTGGTGGCTTTAATCAGAATCTCGGCGCCGATCTCGCACGCACGAAGAGCCGCGGCGGTGTCGGTCGTAAAGTACGGATTGCCCGAACCGGCGGCAAAAATAACGACGTTGCCCTTGGAAAGGTGGTTGATGGCGCGACGGCGAATATAGGGCTCGCAGATCTCGTTCATCTGGATAGCGCTCATCACACGGCAGGGAACGTCGTTATGCTCGAAAGCATCCTGCAGGGCGAGCGCGTTCATAACGGTCGCGAGCATGCCCATGTAGTCGGCCTGAGCACGCTCCATGCCACCGGCAGCGCCTGCCATGCCGCGGAAAATATTGCCGCCGCCGACAACGACGCCGACCTCATGGCCAACGGCGAGCAGCTCCTTGACCTGCTTGGCAAGATGATCGGTAACCTTGGGGTCGATGCCATATTGGCCGTCGCCCATCAGCGCTTCGCCGGAAAGCTTAAGAAGCACTCGTTTATATCGGATGTCGGACAAAGCGATCCTCCTTTAATTAGACTCTCAATATGATATCAAAGGCTCTGATAAGAGCCATGAAAAAGCAGGCTGTGAGTAAAACCCACAGCCTGCTCATTACCAGCTACAAGAGCTTATTTACTCGCCACGGACCAGACGGTCAAAGGCAACGACGGTAATGGTGTCGCCGAGCTCCTTGGAGACCTGCTCAGCGTACTTCTTGATGGTGAGGGAGCTGTCCTTGATGAACTCCTGCTCGGTGAGCACGGACTGCTTGTAGAACTTCTCCAGACGGCCAACAGCCATCTTCTCCTGGATAGCCTCGGGCTTGCCGGACTCGGCAGCCTGGGCCATGTAGATCTGCTTCTCGTGCTCGACGGTCTCGCCCGGAACCTGATCGCGGGTAGCGCAGATCGGGGCGACGGCGGCAACCTGAAGGGCAACGTCGTGAGCGAAGGTCTTGAAGGACTCAGCCTGAGCGGTCTCGGCCTTCTCGAAGGCGAACTCGACGAGGACGCCGATCTTACCACCCATGTGGATGTAAGAAGCGAGCGCGCCGTTCTCGGCCTTGCGGGCAGCGAAGCGGGAGATCTTCATGTTCTCGCCCATGATGTGAATCATCTCGGTGAGCTCGGAGGAAACGGTCTCCTCGCCCATCGGCTTCTCGAGCAGAGCGTCGACGTCAGCAGGCTCGGTGGTAGCGACAACCTCAGCGACCTTAGAAGCAAAGCCGGTGAACTTGGCGTTGGAGCCAACGAAGTCGGTCTCGCAGGAGAGCTCGAGCAGAGCACCGGTCTTGCCATCCTCGGAGACGAACGCGGCGACAGCGCCCTCGTTGGTCTCACGGCCAGCCTTCTTGGCAGCCTTGGCAAGACCGTTCTTACGCAGAACGTCGACAGCGGCGTCCATGTCGCCGTCAGCCTCGACGAGAGCCTTCTTGCACTCCATCATCGGGGAGTCGGTCATCTCGCGGAGCTGCTTGACCATAGCGGCGGTAATCTGGGCCATTGTGGTTCCTTTCAAAGAGATGAAAAAGAATTAACTAAGACTGATTTACTCGGCCTTGGGCTCAGCGGCCATCTCGGCCTCGGAGACCTGCTCCTTGCCGGAGCCAGCGAGGCAGGCGTCAGCCATGAGCTCGCACATAAGGGTGACAGCAGAGATAGCGTCATCGTTGCAGGGGATGCCGTACTCGACCTCGTCGGGATCGGAGTTGGTGTCGATCAGAGCGACGACGGGGATGTTCAGGCGCTGAGCCTCCTTGATGGCGTTCTCCTCGCGCTTGGTGTCGATGACGAAGAGAGCCTGGGGCAGACCCTTCATGTCGCGGGCACCACCGAGGTTGGTCTGGAGCTTGGTGAGCTCCTTGCCGAGCACAGCCTGCTCCTTCTTGGGGAGCACTGCCATGCGGCCGTCCTCGACCATGGCCTCGAGCTCCTCCATGCGGTTGATGCGGGAGCGGATGGTGACGAAGTTGGTCAGCATGCCGCCGAGCCAACGCTGGTTGATGTAAGGCATGTTGGCGCGCTCAGCAGCGTTCTTGACGGCCTCCTGAGCCTGCTTCTTGGTGCCGACGAACAGCACGTTGCCGCCCTTGGCGACGTTCTTGACGAAGGTGTAGGCCTGGTCGGCGTCGAGGATGGTCTGCTTGAGGTCGAGGATGTAGATGCCGTTGCGCTCACCGAAGATGAACGGCTTCATCTTGGGGTTCCAACGACGGGTCTGGTGACCGAAGTGGCAGCCGGCCTCGAGCAGGGTGCGGATATTAATCTTGGTAGCCATGTTAAACCTCCTGTGGTTTGCCTCCGCGCGGGGTCATCCTCCAAAACCAACCCGGACATGTGCTACCAAAGCCCGGGCACCACGGTATGAAGTAGCCGCGCGTGCGTGATAAAAACCTGTTGCCGTGAAGCAACCCGATGAATGATAGCAGGAATGCATCTTCCTGCCAACCCGCAATCAAAACCACACACCTGAGCGCGGCGCGGGACGTCCCAGCCACTATTCGCCGCGGGGATGGGCTTGAGCCACAGCCCGCTTAAGCCGATCGGGTGTGAGATGCGTGTAGATCTGCGTCGTGGACAGGCTCGCATGGCCCAGCAGCTCTTGAACCGAGCGCAGGTCCGCACCGCCCTCGAGCAAGTCGGTCGCAAAGGTATGGCGCATCGCATGCGGGGCGATGTCGGCAGGTATGCCGGCGAGCGTCGCCAGCGTATGAAACCGCCGCCTGAGCATGGCGGCACTCATGCGATTACCGCGCGCCGATATAAGCAGCGGATGCGGCCCGGTAACGGGGTCACGACGCTTTGCCTGAGCGAGCAACTCCGGCCTTCCCTCCTCAATATAGAGACGCGTCGCCTCGAGCGCACGACGATACAGAGGGACGATACGTTCTTTGCTCCCCTTGCCCCACAGGCGCAGCGTGCGTTCGGACCACGCAATGGACTCCACATTGAGTGCTGCGAGCTCAGAGATACGGGCGCCCGAGGCATAGAGCAGCTCGAGCATCGCCGCATCGCGCAGTCCCGCGGGTGTTGAGGTATCAGGCGTCTTGAGAAGCGCCTCCACCTGTTGGGTCGTCAGCACACCGGGTAGATCGCGCGGGAGCTTGGGCGAGGAAATTGCCGAGACCACATCGCCCTCCACGACCCCCTCGGCAGCCATCCATCGATAGAGCGATCGGATAGCCGACAGATGCGCCGCAAGCGTTCGGGGAGCCACCTGCTCACGCGAAAGCTCGGCAAGATAGCGACGAATGGTGCGCACGTCGGCAGCGAAAGCATCGATATCCTCGCGCTCGCACCAGGCAGCAAAGCGCTCCAGCCTCGAGCCATAGGCCGTCACCGTATTGGGAGAAAGCCCCTCGACACGTGCGATATAGGCGATAAACGAGTCGACGGTGTCGTACAGGTCAAAGGCTATGACCGGTCGCCTCCAAACAGATCGGGGCGAGTAGCCAGATAGGCATCAAGGGCCTCGAGCGCACGGTCCGCATAGGCCTGGTAGCGGTCGCGCTTGCTGTGGCGCTTACCATCTTCGAGTGGCGGCACCAGGCCAAAGTTGACATGCATGGGCTGGTAGCCCACGGTGGCAGGATCGGTCGCATAGCCCACGAGCGCGCCCAGGGCGCCCACGCGGGGCAACTCGACGCCCGCGGCGCCGATAGCCTCGGCATAGGTGTTGAGCGCCGCGAGCAGACCGGTCGCCACGGCTTCCATGTACCCCTCGGTGCCGGTGATCTGACCGGCCAGGCGCACGCCGGTACCAGGCACGGCAAAGGTGCCATCGAGCACGTGCGGGGCGTCGACAAAGGTATTGCGGTGCATGACACCGTAGCGGAAGAACTCAGCGTTCTCCAGGCCCGGCACCATATGGAAGACGCGCTTCTGCTCGCCAAAGGTCAGGTTGGTCTGGAAGCCCACCAGGTTATAGGCGGTCTTCTCCTTGTTCTCGGCACGCAGCTGAATCGCCGCCCAAGGGCGACGTCCGGTACGCGGGTCGGTGAGGCCGACGGGCTTCATGGCGCCAAAGCGAATGGCGTCCTTGCCGGTGCGCGCAACTTCCTCGGCAGGTTGGCAGGCCTGAAACAGATCGCCGCCCTCAAAGTCTTTGAGCACCACGCGGTCGGCCGTGGTAAGTGCCTCGATAAAGGCCTCGTACTCCTCCTTGTTGAGCGGAGCGTTGAGATAGTCGCCGCTCCCCTGCTCCTCGTAGCGCGACTGCGAAAACAGCACGTCCATATCGAGCGTGGAGGCATCGACGATCGGCGCCGCGGCATCGAAGAACGCAAGGGCGTCGCCACCAACGAGCTTCATGACCTCTTCGCTCAGCGCCGGTGAACACAGCGGGCCCGCGGCAATGACCACGTGGCCCTCGGGAATCTGCGTGACCTCGCCGTGCACGACCTCGATATTGGGACGGGCGGCAACCTCGGCCTCGACAAGCTCGGAAAACTTGACGCGGTCGACCGCCAAGGCGCCACCGGCGGGAACAGCCGCGCGATGGGCGCAATCGAGCAGGACTGAACCCATGCGCTCAAGCTCGGCCTTTAACAAGCCCGCCGCAGAGTCCGGACGGGTCGATTTAAACGAATTGGAACAGACGAGCTCTGCCAGGTGATCGGTATGGTGGGCCGGGGAGCTCACCTGGGGGCGCATCTCGCGCAGCTTTACGGCAAACCCGCGGTCTGCCAGCTGAATCGCGCACTCCGAACCCGCCAGACCGCCACCGACAACCGTCACCTGATCAAACAGCATCTGCAAACACCTTTCTAATTGACATGTTTTCCATTGTGACCGAAGGGTGTCTGGGCGTGAAGAGCAAACTTGGAGGGCGCATACCTTCCATCCATCATGCGCTCGATAAGGCCCTCGAGCTCAAGCGAACCCAGGAGTTTAAGTACGCCGACGGCATCGAGCGAGACGAGCGCCGCGATGTCGTCGACTTTGAGCGGAGAGGCGATGAGCGCATGCATCACGGTCTGCTGCGTTGGATCCAGGTCGGCAATGCCGGGAGCATCGGGGCGCGAGTAGCGCAGGGTGCCGTAGATGCGTGAGATAGCTATCTCGATAGATTCCTCGTCGATGATGCAGCAGGCACCGTTCGCAATGAGGTAATTCGTGCCACGCGACTCGGGCGATAGGATCGACCCCGGCACGGCAAGAAGTTCTCGCCCCAAATCCATAGCAGCCTCGGCTGTAGAAAACGTCCCGGAAGGCATACCCGCCTCGGATACAAAGAGGGCTTGCGACAGGGCCGCGATCACGCGATTGCGGCGCGGAAAGGCAAACTTGCGCGGACCCATGCCCCACGGGGAGATCGACACGACCGCGCCGCCCGTATCGAGTGTGCGCGTGATGAGGCCAGCACTCGAGCGCGGATAGACCACGTCGGCGCCCGTCCCCAGCACCACGACGTGTTTGCCGCCGGAATTGACCGCAGCCCAACCCGAGGCCTGGTCACAACCGACCGCGCCGCCCGAAACTACCGTCACGCCCGCCTCGACCGCAACCTTTGCCGCAAGCTCTGCCACGGCAAGACCATACGGAGAGGCCTTGCGCGCGCCGATGATGGAGAGCGCGGGCGTCGAAAGCACCTCGGGGTTGCCGCGCACATAGAGTGTCTGGGGCACATCAGAAAGCTCCAAAACGGTCTCGGGATACAACGCGTCACCTGGATGCAGCTCGAAGGTCCCCTCGGCCATCATTGGTCCCTCCTTCCCTGGTACATCGCTGCCTCGAGCACGTGGTCCTGCGTCACTTGCTCGCTCTCGGCGACGTCAGCGATTGTACGCGCGATACGCACCAGGCGCACGATGCCGCGGCCCGTGAGATGCGTGCGCTTCGACAGGCCGAGCACACACTTCTCCGCCGCATCATCGAGCTCAAAGGTCGAAACGACGCCGTCAATGGACCGTGTCTCGTCATCCCCGGCCTCGGCATCAGCATCGTCCATACGGGATTCGCGCCAAGCGCGAAAAGCGCGACCGCGCACAACGTAGTCACGTAACTCAGCTGACGACATACCCTCCGCGCCCTCGATAATCACCTGAGGGTCGGGACGGGTCACATCGATCATCATGTCGATACGGTCGGCCAAAGGACCGCGCAGTTTAGACCGATAGCGCTCGACCATCGCCGCCGAGCAGCGACACGGTACCTCACGATCGCCCAAAAAGCCGCAGGGGCAGGGATTGCTCGCAGCCAGCAGCTGAAAGCGCGACGGGAAGGTAAAAGCCCCGTCGACGCGTACGATCCTGACGTAGCCGCGTTCGATGGGCTGACGCAGCGTCTGCAGCACACCCGTGGGAAACTCGGCAAGCTCGTCCAAAAATAGCACGCCGCCATGAGCAAGGCTGATCTCACCCGGGTGCACCGGGCGCCCACCGCCGATAAGACCTGCGGTCGAAATACTGTGATGGGGGCTGCGGAAGGGCCGGTGCCCCGCCAACAAGCCATCAATGTTCTCACCCAAAACCGAATGGATGCACAGCGCCTCCTGTTGATCCTCAACGGAAAGCTCGGGCAGGATGCCGGTCATACGACGCGCGAGCATCGTCTTGCCCGACCCCGGGGACCCGATCATGAGCAAGCCGAGTTCTCCTGCCGCCGCAAGCGCCATGCCGCGCTTGGCGACCTCCTGCCCCAGTACGTCGGCATAGTCGAGCTCGGGCTCAAAGGTCGCCTCGAGCACTTCAGAATCCAAGTAGTGCCGCGCGGCATCGCCCATGCCATGGGCAAGCTGAGACAAATGATCGATGAATCCACAATCCACGCCCGCGAGTGGCACATGCTGGTCTGACCTGCCGGCGATAAAAGACAGCCCCATGTCGCGAGCCAGCAGCTGAAACGCCACCTCGCCCTTGACGGGAAGCACCGTACCGTCCAAGCCGAGCTCGCCGGCGATAAGGCAGCGATCGAGGTTGTCACGGGGAATCTGCCCATCGGCCGCCAGAACCGCGATGGCGATGGGCAGATCAAAGCCGCTACCGGTCTTGCGAATATCGCCGGGCGCTAGGTTGACCGTAATGCCCGAGCGTGGGATCTCGAACCCGGCGGAGCGCATCGCGCAGCGAATACGACCGCGTGACTCCATCACCTCCATACTCGGAATGCCGAGCATTTGGATGCCCGGAACACCACCGGCAAGCGAGACCTCGACCGTGACGTGAATCGCCTCGACGCCGCGGATGCAGGCCGCGTGAACGGCAAACGTCTCGAACGCCATCACGACACCTGCCAATCGAATGCGTTGTACTGATGCTCGATCTCGGCGATATGCCCGCCGCGAATGGTGACACCCACGGCATCGAAGCGAATCGCCTTGAGCGGATAATGCTCCATGAGATAGCAACTTGCGATGCGGCGGTAGCGGCGTTGCTTTTGGGCGTCCACGGCCTCCTCAGGAAAGACCCGCGTGTTGCAATCCAGTGCGACGCGTCTGGTCTTGACCTCGGCCATCACCACGACATCGTCGAGCTCATCGAGCAGCACCAGATCGGCCTCGCCCTCGGTGCAACGATAACCCTGCTCCAGCAAGGTGTAGCCGCGCTCGTTAAAGTAGTCGATGGTGATCAGCTCGCCCAGCATGCCCAGCTCGCGGGGACTGAGTCCCTTGATAAACTCGGGCGTCATCGCCCCGCAGTCGAGCTCGCCGTTTTCCCAACGCTCCTTGAGCTGCTGCGTCTTGCTCTTTTTGCTTGCGGCACTCATGGGGTCTCCTTTCCCGCACGCTGCATTGCCCCGATGATGAGGGCACCTTTCGTGCGGGTAAGTACCGGAAGCAAACCAAAAGCTGACCAAATGCCGTCAAAAAACGGGCCGTACGCAGCAATGGTGTTGCATACGGCCCGTTACCAGCAAGTTTATAAAACCCCAGAGGTCCCTGTCTCCACAATTGACCTAGAAAAGGCGCTCAGTCTGCAGAAAGTTTCCGCAAAAGCTCACGCGGTGCAGTGGACAAAGTCCATGTTTGCGAATGGCCTCGATATGCTCGGGGCTTGCATAGCCCTTCGACTCGGCCAGATGGTACTCGGGATACTCGGCGTCGTACTCGACCATCATCTCGTCACGCGTGACCTTGGCCATGATGGACGCCGCGGCGATGCAGGCGATTTTGGCATCGCCCTTTACCACATCGCGCTCGTTAGGAACGGCGCCCAAGGGGTTACCATCCATGAGGACGCAGTCGGGCTCAAGTCCCGTATCGGCCACGGCGCCCGCAACGGCAGTACGGATAGCACGGGCCATGCCCATTTCATCGATATCCTTCGGCGCGATATGGCAAAAACCGATCGCCGTCGCCACCTCGGCAATCTTCACTGAGAGCAACTCGCGGCGCGCGGGCGTGAGCTTTTTGGAATCGTTGATACCCCAGACGCGCGGCTCCATAGGAAGACAGACGGCGCATACCGTCAAAGGGCCGGCCACCGATCCGCGACCCACCTCGTCGACACCAACGACCACCCCATCGCCACCAAGCTCATGCATAAGCTCGTACATGTCATTGACGCGCTCGCGCTCGGCAAGCTCTTTGGCATGGCGTTTGAGGGCGCGTTCACAAGCCTTGATCACCTGCTGGCGTGGGTCCTCGCGATAATGCTCCACGAGGGCGGGAATCTCCTCAAACGTAGCGCTCGCCAACTCACCGGCAACCTGCGATGCCGAAACCGAGCTCGTCATGTTGGCCATACCAGGCCCTCCTTGCATGCAAATCAGATAAAAAGAAGGGCCACCCGAAGGTGACCCTTGTGTCCAAACGAGTGGACAGACGCTGCGATCTTCTTAGCGCTTCTCGGGGATGCGAGCAGCCTTGCCCACCTTGTCGCGGAGGTAGTACAGCTTGGCGCGACGGACGCGACCATGACGAACGACCTCGAGCTTGGCGATCTTGGGGCTGTGAAGCGGGAAGGTACGCTCAACACCGACACCGAAGGACATCTTGCGGACGGTGAAGGTCTCGCGGGCACCGGCGCCGGCCATGCGGATAACGTCGCCCTGGAAGACCTGAATACGCTCGCGGTCGCCTTCCTTAATGCGGTAGTGAACCTTGACGTTGTCGGCGACGCGAACCTGAGGAATGTCCTCGCGGATCTGCTGACGCTCGATTGCGCGGATGTAATCCATGTGCAATTCCTTACTCTTCTAGAGGTGCCGTACCACCTTGGCCGGCACGTAGTTGAACAAACGTATTCGAGTATACACGCGCGGGTTTCTGCTGCAAGAACAATTTTTTACGCAGACAAAAAGACAAAACCCGCACATGATAACCGCCCGTCTCACGAATGAGACGGGCGGCATGAAGGGGGGGGCTACGCTAGGCGTCGATGCGCAGGGGGGGCTAGGCGTTGCGCTTGGCCTCGAGCTTGGCCTGAGCGGCAGCTAGGCGCGCGAGGGGCACGCGGTAGGGCGAGCAGGACACATAGTCCACATCGGCCACGTTAAACAGGCCCTTGATGGACTTGGGGTCGCCGCCGTGCTCGCCGCACACGCCAAAGTGCATGCCAGGGTTGGTGGCGCGACCCTTTTCGACGGCCATGCGCACGAGCTCCAGCACCGCCGTATCGATGGTCTCGAAGGGGTTGTCCTTCAGGATCTTCTTGTGCAGGTACAGCGGGATGAACTTGGCCTCGGCGTCGTCGCGCGAGAAGCCAAAGGTCGTCTGGGTGAGGTCGTTGGTGCCAAAGCAGAAGAAATCTGCGTGATGGGCGATCTCGTCGGCGACCATGCAGGTGCGCGGCAGCTCGAGCATCGTGCCCACGGGAATATTGAGCTCGACGCCTTCCTCGGCGGAAACCTCGGCGATCACGCGCTCGATAACCTCGCGGGTCTGGACATGCTCGGCCGTGATGGAAACGAGCGGAACCATGATCTCGGGGCGCGGGTCGACACCCTCCTTGATAAGGCGGGCAGCAGCCGTGGCGACGGCGCGAACCTGCATGAGCGGCAGATCGCTAAAGACGACGGACAGGCGCACACCACGCAGGCCCAGCATGGGGTTGGACTCGACCATGCTGTCAATGCGACGCAGGCGGGTGCGCAGGGCGGCAAGCTCTTCCTCGCTGGCGCCAGCGGCTTCCTTCTTGGTGATGGCGACCTCGAGCTCGCGAGGATCATCCAGGAACTCATGAAGTGGCGGATCGAGCAGGCGAACGACCACATCGCGACCGGACATGGTCTTGAACATCGCCAGGAAGTCCTCGGTCTGGACCTTGAGCAGGTCGGCCAGGGCCTGCTGCTTTACGGCCTCGTCATCGGACAGGATAAAGCTCTGGATGATGTTCTTGCGGTCGCCCAGGAACATATGCTCGGTGCGGCACAGGCCGATGGCTTCGGCGCCAAACTCGAGCGCGAGTGCAGCATCCTCGGGGTTGTCGGCGTTGACGCGCACGTGGTTGGCGTGGCCGCTGGTCTCGTCCAGACGGATCTCGTCGGCCCAGGACAGGATGGTGTCCAAGTCGCCGGTGAGCTCTGCAGAGACCAAGTCGACCGCGCCGTCGACGACGATGCCCTGGGTGCCGTCGATGGAGATGATGTCGCCCTCATGCAGCAGGCGGTCACTGCCCTCGATGTGCACGACCTTCTCGGCGGCGTCGATATGGAAGCTTTCGACACCGCAGACGCAGGGCGTACCCATGCCGCGGGCGATAACGGCGGCGTGGCTCGTCTTGCCACCATGGCTCGTCAAGATACCCTCGGCAGCGACCATGCCCTTCAGGTCGTCGGGGTTGGTCTCCCAGCGAACCAGAATGACCTTGTGGCCCTCGTTGGCGCGCGCGACGGCGTCATCACTCGAGAACACGACCTCGCCCACGGCGGCACCGGGGCTGGCGTTAAGACCGGTAGCGAGCGCCTCGTACTTCTTGGAGGCGTCGAACTGCGGGTGCAGGAGCTGGTCGAGCTGTGCAGGGTCGATGCGGCTCACGGCCTCCTCGCGGGTGATGAGGCCCTCCTCGACCATCTCGATGGCGATGCGCAGGGCGGCGGTGGCGGTGCGCTTGCCCACGCGGGTCTGGAGCATCCAGAGCTTACCCTGCTCGATGGTGAACTCGATATCGCACATATCGCGATAGTGGTCCTCAAGCGTCAGGAAGACACGCTCAAGCTCCTCACCTGCGGACTCGAGGCCTGGGGTGGTCTTGAGGTCGGCGATGGGCTCGGTGTTGCGGATGCCGGCGACGACGTCCTCGCCCTGGGCGTTGACCAGAAAGTCACCGTAGAACTCCTTGGTTCCGTCGGCCGGGTTGCGCGTAAAGGCGACGCCGGTCGCCGAGGTCTCGCCCTTATTGCCAAAGGCCATAGCCTGGACGTTGACGGCGGTGCCGAGCTCATCGGAAATGCCATGCTGCTTGCGGTAGATGCAGGCGCGCTCGTTCATCCAGCTGCCAAAGACGGCCTGGATGGCAAGGCGCAGCTGAAGCTCCGGGTCGTGCGGGAAGACGGGCTTGCCGTCAGCGACCTCGAGCTCGGGATACAGGGCAGCCTCGACGTTCTCGGAGAAGATGCCCTTGAAGGTCTCGACGAGTTCCTGCAGGTCCTCGGCCGAAAGCTCGGAATCGACGCGAACGCCGGCGACCAGGCGGGCCTGGGTCAGGGCATTCTCGAACAAGTCGGCATCGACACCCATGACGACGTTGGAGAACATCTGGATAAAGCGGCGGTAGCTATCCCAGGCAAAGCGCGGGTTTTGCGTCTGGGCGATAAGGCCCTGGACGGAATCGTCGTTGAGGCCCAGGTTGAGAACCGTGTCCATCATGCCGGGCATGGAGAACGGAGCGCCCGAGCGGACCGACACGAGCAGCGGATCAGAGGCATCGCCGAGCTTCTTGCCGCAGCGGGCCTCGAGGTCGACCTCGGCGGCAACGATCTCGTCGAGCGCGCCCTCCGGCCACACGTTGCCGGCGCCGGAGTACTCAACGCAAGTCTGGCAGGTAATGGTAAAGCCACCGGGAACCGGCAGGCCGATACGGCTCATCTCGGCAAGGTTAGCGCCCTTGCCACCAAGCACGAAGTTCATGGACTTGTCGCCCTCGGTGACACAGGTGCCCTGGGCGTCGGTTCCAAAACGGTAAACCCTCTTGCAATCGCTCACGATACTTCCCCTTCCATGCGCTTACGCGCACGACCGTGGTAACGAATCGACCCGCCGGATGCAGGCCGTGAGGGAACTATACGGCGGGTTTTGGGCAGGCTTGAGCAGAGGGTGCGCGGTTTGGTAAACGTGCTAAAACAGGCGGTAAACGGTAGGTAAAGTTGGTTACCTTATGAAGATACCACTACAAGAAGAATGCAGGTCAGATGCGATGTATTTGCTAAATCGCTTTATCAATTCAGGCTATTTAGCCACTCCGATGATTTTTCTGGGACGGGGATTAAAAAAATCATTGAGTACCTAATGATTTTTTAATCCCCGTCCCAGAAAAATCATCACAGAAAGGACTACTGCTGTTGAGCGCGGCGGGCGGCACGGCGTGCTCTTGCCTCTTGAATCTCTTCGAGGTGAGCAATGATCTCGGCAGCGCTTTCCTCGATGGCTTTGCCGTCGGTACGCACTACAAAGCAGCCCAGGCGTTTCATGAGCGCGCGGGCTTCCGCAAGCTCACTACGCACGCTCTCGGGCTCGGCATAGGAGCCTGCGACGGCGCGGGCGTAGTCGTCGCCCAAGCGGCTATCGCGAATCTCGGAAATCACATCGACGGTCGAAATCAAGCCGAACAGGCGCATCGGGTCAACCTCGTAAATCGACTTGGGCGGCTCCATGCCATGCGCCAGTGGGACATTGGCGACCTTGTAGCCCTGATAGGCTAAATACATCGACAGCGGCGTCTTGGATGTACGCGACACACCCAGCAGCACGATATCGGCACCCGACAGATCGTCGCAACCACGACCGTCATCGTGCTCAACGAAATACTCCATGGCCTCGATACGATGGAAATAGCGGTCATCGGTCTTGTGAATCACGCCCGCAACGCACTTGGGCGGCACACCGATGAGCGACGACAGCACGGCAAGCGTCGGGCCGATCAGGTCGACCGAACGGATATGCAGCATACCCAGGTAATCGAGCACGCGGGCGCGAAGCGCCGGATCGACAATGGTATGGAACACGGCGACATCGCGATGGTCGGCATCGACGCGCGGCCCCACAAATGACTTGACCTGCTCCACCGAGGTCACCTTGGGCAGGCGCAAGAGACGAAAAGCCCCTTCATCAAATTGCCCGGACGCCGCAAGCACCACCTCACAAGCGGTATCGCCGAGCGAATCGGAGATAACGATAACGGTGGGACGAGCGGTGACCGGGCAATCCATGCGGGGCTCCTTTTGCGCTTATGCGCAGGCTGGCTTACTTTTTGCGGGCAAGCTCACCGATGTTGGCGATGCCGGAGAAAACGGCCTCGAAGCGGTTGAGCAGCTTAAGGCGATTATCGCGAAGCTGCTCGTCCTTGTCCATGACCATGACCTCATCGAAGAAACGGTCGATGGGCGCGCGCAGGGCGGCGAGGGCGGCAAATGCGGCCGGGTAGTCCTCGGCAGCAAGGGCGGCATCGACGGCGGTCTGAGCAGCCTCGGAGGCGTCGGCGAGCGCAAGCTCGACCTCGCCCATCAGGCTGCGGTCATACTCCGCACCCAGCTCGGGCTTGGAGATATGCGCGGCGCGGGCATAGGCGGTCGCCAGGTTGTCGAACGTCTCAGCGTCGTTCTTGCGGGCCTCGTCGAGGGCGGCGCAGCGGGCAAAGAAGACGGACGGGGCGATGATGTGCACCGCGGAGACGGCGGCGACGGTATCGGCCGGAATCTTTTCGTCGCGGGCCATGCTCACCAGGCGGCCATGGAAGAAGTCACGAACCTGCTGGGCGACCTCGGCGGCGTCGAACTCAATGCCCTGCTCACTGTAGAGTTCGAGGGCAAAGTCGATGAGCGACGTGGGGTCGATCGGCAGACGGTCGCGCAGGATGTTGATAATGCCGATAGCGGCACGACGCAGCGCGTAGGGGTCGGAGGAGCCGGTCGGGGGCTCGCCGATGGCAAAGATACCGGCGATGGTATCGAGCTTGTCGGCGCAGGCCACGATGCAGCCAGCGGTGCCCTCGGGCAGCTCGTCACCGGCAAAACGGGGACGATAGTGATCGCGAATAGCATGGGCGACCTCGTCGTTCTCCCCCATCGCGGTCGCGTAATAACCGCCCATCACGCCCTGCTGGCTCGTGAACTCGACGACGGCGTTGGACACCAAGTCTGCCTTGCACAGGTGTGCGGCGCGAGCAGCGTCGGCGGCAAGATGGGCGCCCAGGTGAGCCTCGCGGGCGATAGCGAGCGCGAGCTGCTCGATGCGCTCGGACTTGGCGAGCACGCTACCGAGCTTCTCCTGGAAGGCAACCTTGGACAGACGCTCACGGAACTCGTCGAGGGAGATCTTCAGGTCCTCCTCGTAGAAGAACTTAGCGTCGTCCAGACGGGCGCGCACGACGCGCTCGTTACCGTCGATCACGCGCTCGGCGTTCTCGGGCTTGCTGTTGGAGACGACCACGAACTCACGCGTCAGCTTGCCCTCCCCGTCATAGATCGGGAAGTAGCGCTGGTTGGTGAGCATGGACTCGCAGATAATCTCGTGCGGGACCTTGAGGAACTCCTCGTCGAAAGTACCGACGAGCACCGTCGGCCACTCGCAGAGGTTAATGACCTCCTCAAAGACCTTCTTGGGCGTATCGACATGGCAGCCGGGGCGAGCGGCCTCGACCTCGGAGATACCGGCAAGGATGGCCTCGCGACGGCGCTCGGCAGAAAGCACGCCGGCGTCCTCGAGTACCTGCTCGTAGGCGGCGGGGCTGGCGACAACGTGGTCACCGGGGCCGAGCACGCGATGGCCGCGCGTGGTGTTGCCGCTCGTCACGTCGGCAAACGACACGGGCACAACATCCTCGCCCAGAAGGCAGCAAATCCAGCGGACCGGACGCACGAACGTCGCGTGCTCGTGGCCCCAGCGCTGGGAGCGGTAGTTGGGCCACTGCAGGCCGGCAATGGTCTTCTCGCACAGGGCCGTCAGGATCGGGGTTGCCGGTGCGGAGGGAATGTTCTTCTCGGCAAAGACATACTCGCGACCGTCGGTATCCTCACGACGGACCAGGTCCTCGGCAGCCACACCGCACTTGCGGGCGAAGCCCTGGGCGGCCTTGGTGGCGTTACCGTCAGCGTCGAAGGCGATGTTTGCCGCGGGGCCACGCTTGACCTCGTGAACCTCATCGGTCGCGGTGGCAACGTCGGCAACGAGCGCAGCCAGGCGACGCGGGCTCGAGATCACGCGGACCTCGCCGTGGGCCAGACCGGCCTCGTCGAGACCCTTGGCGATCATGGTACCAAGCTGCTTGACGGCATTGTTCAGCGGTGCAGAGGGCATTTCCTCCGTACCGATCTCAAACAGGAAATCCTTAGCGTCTGCCATGGCTTACGCCACCTCGCCTTCCTGGTCGGCATTCTCGTTGACTCCGGCGACCTCGGCCATGTAGGCCTCGCAGCACGCCTTGGCGACGGCGCGGACGCGCAGGATGTAGTTGGCACGCTCGACCGCGGACAGGGCGCCGCGGGCATCGAGCAGGTTGAAGGCGTGGCTGCACTTCATGACACAGTCGTACGCCGGCAACGGCAGCTTGCGCTCCAGGCAGGAATGGCACTCGGCCTCGTAGTCGTCAAACTTCTGACGCATCATCTCGACGTTGGCGACCTCAAAGTTATAGGCACTGAACTCGCGCTCGTTCTCGAGGAACACGTCGCCGTAGGTCATGGGCGTGCCGTCGGGCAGATAGCTCCACACCAGATCGTAGACCGAGTTGACGCCCTGAGCGTACATGGCGATACGCTCCAGGCCATAGGTGATCTCGACGGGCACGGGGTCGACCTCGATACCGCCCACCTGCTGGAAGTACGTGAACTGCGTGACCTCCATACCGTTAAGCCAGACCTCCCAGCCAAGGCCCCAGGCGCCCAAGGTCGGGCTCTCCCAGTCGTCCTCGACAAAGCGGACGTCATGGTCGTTGGGGTCCAGGCCAATGGCGGCCAGCGAACCCAGGTAGAGCTCCTGGGCGTTGACCGGCGACGGCTTGATGAGCACCTGGAACTGATAGTAGTGCTGCATGCGGTTAGGGTTCTCGCCGTAGCGGCCGTCGGCGGGACGGCGGCAAGGCTGCGCATAGCAGGTGCGCCATTCGGCGGGACCGAGCGAGCGCAGCGTGGTCGCGGTATGGAAGGTACCGGCACCGACCTCGGAGTCATAGGGCTGCATAATGACGCAGCCCTGCTCGCCCCAGTACTGCTGGAGGCGCAGGATGATGTCTTGGAAGGAAAGCGATGAAGCGTTCATGCCTCTAATATCCCCTCGTCGAAACGATTACACGGTTAGGTACTGTACTATAGCGATTTTTAGTCGATAGCGCCGATGCGGTTGAGCGGCCAGTAGCGCACAAGCGCCACAGCGATCAAATCGGAGCGATCGACGGGACCAAAGTAGCGCGAGTCGGCAGAGTTTTCGCGGTTGTCGCCCATCACCCACACGCACCCGTCGGGAACGGTGTAGGGATAACTCACCTGGGCGCCAGGCGCTTGGACCGAAAGCGGCCAACTCATGCCCGTCGTATAGTCCTCGTCGAGCGCTTGGCCGTCAACGACCACCTTGCCGTCCTGCAGGTCGACCGTCTGACCGGCCGTGGCAATAACACGCTTGACAAGAACATCATGCTCGGAAGTGGCATCGGGGTTGTGGAACACCACGATATCACCCTGTTTGACGGGCTGACCGAGCTCGAGGCTCACCTTTTGTGCCAGGATCTGGTCGCCAATCTCGATCGTGTCCTCCATGGAGCCGGTGGGTACCACAAAGGGCTCGACCACAAAGGTGCGGATCAGGAAGGTGGCCACGAGCGCGATCGCGATGACCGCGACCCACTCAAAAGCGCCCCTCAACGCGGAATGCTGCGATGGAACCATTCTCACTCCTCGCTCTGCGAATACGAAGCGTCCAGAATCTCCTGCGCGTATGCGCGCTCCTGGGGCGTAAGCCGTGCCGTCTCGATCAGGTCGGGACGCCAGCGGCAGGTGCGCTCGATGGCATTCTTACGGCGCCAGGCATCGACCTTGGCATGGTCACCGCTCACGAGCACCGGCGGCACGCCCTCGCCGTTGAATTCAGCAGGGCGAGTGTACTGCGCATACTCGAGCAGGCCTCCGTCCTCGGCGGTCGAGAACGACTCGTCGACGTTGCTCATCTCGTCACCAAGGGCGCCGGGAATCAGGCGTACGACAGCATCGGCAACGACCATAGCGGGAAGCTCGCCGCCCGTGAGCACGTAATCGCCGATCGACAGGCGCTCGTCGGCATACGCATAGGCACGCTCGTCGACACCCTCGTAACGGCTGCACACAAACAGCAAGCGCTCGCTTTTGAGCAGGCGCTCGGCCACATGCTGTGTAAAGGGCTCGCCACAGGGGGTAAAAAACACCACGGTGGGCTTAGGACCCTCGGAGCTAATAGCCTCGATGGCCTCGGCAATAGGCTCGACCTTCATGAGCATGCCCTGCCCGCCGCCGTACGGCTCGTCATCGACGGTACGATGGCGGTCGTGCGTCCAGTCGCGCAGGTTATACGCCTTAAAATCAAAAAGGCCGGCCTTGCGGGCGCGGCCCAAAATCGATGTGGACATGACGGGCTCAAACATCTCGGGAAAGACCGAAAGGGTCTCAATCAGCATGTTGTCCTCCCTACTTGTCCATATCGATCAGGCCGTCCATAACGTGGACGAAAATTGTTCCTGTGTCGGGAAGATCGAGCACAACCTGCTCGATCACGGGAATCAGTACCTCGCCGTACCGATCACCCTCGACAACCCAAACATCGTTAGCGGGCGTCGACATGATCTCGACGATCGTGCCGAGCGAACCGAAGCGCTCGTCGACCACCTCGCGACCCATCAGGTCGGTATAGGCGGCGTCGAGTGAATCGAGCTCAAAATCGTCACGATTTGCCAACACATAGCATCCCGTGATGCCCTCGGCGGCCGTCAAGTCGTCAATGCCCTCAAACGAGACCAGATCGCCATCGCCCGTATCGGTGACGGACACGACCGTGCAAAAGCGGTCGCGCTTGAGCGCCGGCGGCGTCAGGGCGACGCGCATACCCGGCTCTAATACAGAAGGAAGCCCCCGCAGCGGCTGCGCGAGGACCTCCCCCTTCCTTCCGTGCGGCTTGACCACACGGGCGATGTTTTTGTACTGGGACCTCAAGGTCCTAGCCCAGAACCTCTACCTCGACAGCAGTGTCGAGGCGAGCGGCCAGTGCACGGGCGAGCGTGCGAATGGCCTTGATGGTACGGCCACGACGGCCGATGACCTTAGCGACGTCATCCTCGGCGACAGAAACCTCAATCGTAGAGGCGTCATCACCATCAATGACCTCAAGGCTCACGGAATCCGGGTCGTCGACGATCTGAACAACGAGATATTCGACGAGATCGGCGATGCGATCTGAGAGCATTGCCTCACCCTCGAGCTGTGCAGCGTCAACCTCAGGCACGATTTACTCCTCGGCGCCCTCAGCGGCCTCAGCGGCAGCCTTAGCGGCCTCGGCCTCTTTGGCGAGCTGCTTCTTGGACTTCTTGACGACGGTCTCGGTCTTCTGGCCCTCGTTGGCGGCCTTGACCAGAGCGGCGACGGCGTCGGTGAGCTGAGCGCCCTTGGACTGCCAGTCGGCGATCTTCTCGAGGTCGAGGTTGATGGTCTTGGGGGCGGTCATCGGGTTGTAGCGGCCAACCTCCTCGATGATACGACCGTCACGCGGGGCGCGGGAATCGGCGACGACGACACGGTAGTACGGACGCTTCTTAGCGCCGTGACGAGCAAGGCGAATCTTGACTGCCAAAGGAAACTCCTCCAACCAAGCAGCTTTAGGCTGCAACTACAAACAAACAGTTGAACATAATACGCCATCGACGCGGGCAGGTGAAGTCCGTGAGACCAACTTCTTCGGTGTAGTCGAGGGCAAATCCATATCTTAGACAAGAATTCGGGATTTGCAAGCACATACACGCACCCCACATGAGCTGCGCGGTATACTCATGACATGGAAAGACGCGAACATACATACGGTTATGAGGATGCCATGGGCGTCACGCCACCTCCCTGGACGGGTCCGGCGGTGGGCCTCATGGACCTCGATGCGTTTTTTGCTAGCGTGGAGATGCTCGATCATCCCGAATGGCGCGGAAAGCCGCTCATCGTGGGCGGAGACGCCGATTCGCGTGGCGTCGTGTCCACGTGTTCGTATGAAGCGCGTCGCTTTGGCGTGCACTCTGCCATGGCCTCGGCCGAGGCGCGGCGCTTGTGCCCGCAAGCCATTTGGACGCACGGGCACTTTGATCGCTACCGCGAGGTGAGCGCGCAGGTCATGGCGATTCTTGCCGAGGAAACGCCGCGCGTAGAGCGCGTATCCATCGACGAAGCCTTTATCGATATCACACCGGGTCGCTTTGCGCCCGAAGACCCGCTACTGGTTGCGCGGCGTATAAGCGACCGCGTGGCAGCGCTGGGAGTGACCTGCTCCATTGGCGTGGGCTGCAACAAGACGGTCGCAAAGATCGCAAGCGAGCGTGACAAGCCGTTTGGATTGACGATTGTGCGCCCCGGGACGGAACAGCGCTTTTTGGCCGCGCTACCAGTGTCTGCCATGAGCGGCATCGGGCGCTCGGCCGAGGAACGACTGCGCCGCATGCGCATCTACACCCTCGGCGAGCTATCACGTGCACCGGAATCCACCTTGGCCTCTATTTTTGGCGTCAACGGCGAACGCATGCGCCAGCGTGCGCTGGGACTCGAAATCTCCGAAGTCACAAGTCTCGATGAAGAGCGTGAGGTTAAATCGGTGAGCAATGAGCGCACCTTCGCGAAAGATTTGACTGAGCGCGGGGACATCGAAGCGGCGATTGCGCTGTTGGGCGAGTCAGTGGGACGCCGCCTGCGCCGTCAGGGACTGACGGGCGCCACGGTGACGCTCAAGCTCAAGTATTCGTATGGCAGCGGGCGTACGGCACAGCGCCGGCTGCCTCATCCGACCGACGATGAGAACA
The DNA here is from genome assembly GCA_902363875.1 of Coriobacteriaceae bacterium. Taxonomy (GTDB): domain Bacteria; phylum Actinomycetota; class Coriobacteriia; order Coriobacteriales; family Coriobacteriaceae; genus Collinsella. The sequence continues at coordinate 60,764 of CABJBO010000003.1, forward strand.
TCTTCGTGGCGGTTGCGCTCGAACTGCTCGACAACATCTGGCAGGAAGGCACGCATGTTCGCTTAGCGGGCATCGGCATGAGCGACTTCGACCACCAAGGCGGCATCCAGACCGACCTGTTCTGCGAAGTCGACGACCGCGGAGCCCAATCCAGCGACCGCCGCGACCTCTCAGTCGCTATCGACGCCGTCCGAGACAAGTTCGGCGACACCGCCCTATCCTTCGGCCGCCAATCCCGCTTCAACGATTAACCGCCTTTAGGCAAAAAGAAAGCCGGGCAGGTGCGGAAAACCGCAACTGCCCGGCGAAATGCGCGAAGCTAGCTAAAAATCCCCGTATCAAATGAGCTACTAGAGGAGATTGAGGGGGAGCTGGGGGGCGTCACCCCAGAGCTTTTCTAGGCGGTAGAAGTCGCGGGCTTCGGGAGTGAAGACGTGAACGACAACCGAGCCGTAGTCCATGAGCATCCAGGTCTTCTGCTCGCGGCCCTCGATGGAGAACGGATGCTCGCCGCAAGCCGCGGCGACCTTCTCCTCGATCTCGTCGACGATAGAATCGACCTGGCGGTTGTTGGTACCGGTGGCAAGCACAAAGTAGTCGCACACGTCGGAAAGCTCGGTCAGGTTGAGCACCTGCACGTCCTCGCCCTTCTTGTCGTAGGCGGCCTGCGCGGCGGCGCGGGCGACATCCTCGGCGGCGACACCGCTCGCGGACAGCGAGGCGGCGGTGCGGTCGGACGTGGCAACGAAACTCTTGTGCTCCACACCTTCAAGAATCTGCTCGTCAGTCATGGTCTCGTCGGCCATGGAATACCTCTTTCTAGACACACCCGAGCTAGCGCAGCTGGGCGTAATGGTTGTAAATCGTAATAGCCGTGGGATAAAGATAGCGCCCGGACTGGATCACATAGACCAGACCCTGCGCAAAACAGGAGAAGAACAACTCGTCGAGCGAGGACTTCCCCACCATCTTGCGCAGCGCATGGGCATAGTCGCCGTGACGGTTGGGCTCGATGGCATCTGCCACAAAGACCACCATATCGAGCGGCGTCATGTCGCAGGCACCCACGGTGTGACGGTCGACAGCCTGGAAAACGGCCGGTGACAGCTCGGGAAAAAGCTGCGGAAGCTCATAGGCGGCAACAGGGCCATGCAAAAGCGGCGTCGCGGCGGAAGGAGAGCCGGCAACCTTGATGCCATAGTGAAGCGCGCGGGCCACGAGCTCGTCATCGGAAAGAACCTTGTCCCAGTCGTGAATTAAGCCGGCGGCAGCCGCATCAAAGCGGTCAACGCCGTAGACCTCGGCCAGATGAAGTGCGGTCTCGGCAACACCCAGCGAATGCACATAGCGCTTGCGCTTATCTTTCATGCGAACATCGAGCAGCTCTTGAATGCGCTTGAGCAGCGCGCGCTCATCGCCCTCAAACTGATCCTCTACCGACAACGTAGCCCCCATCACTCAAAATCTTCTTGGCCCAAATCGGCATATAGCCTGCGCTTGCGAATGTAGCCGAGCACGGACTCGCTCGTAAGATAGCGCACGCTCATGCCGCGGGCAACTCGCTTACGAATGTTCGTCGAGCTGATCGCCAGCGCCGGAATCTGAATATAGCGCACGTCGAACGGCAGCCCCGACTCTTTGATTCGGGCACGCGCCGTATCGATATCAAAGCCCGGTCGCGTCGCCGCAATAAAGGTAGCAAGCTCAGCAATTCGCTCGGCATCATGCCAGGTCACAATATCAATAATCGCGTCGGCGCCCGTAATAAAGAAGAGCTTTACCTGCGGCGGGTAAAAGTCGCGAAGGGCATGAAGCGTATCGGCAGTATAGGTCACGCCCGGACGGTCGATCTCGAAACGGCTCGCCAAAAAAGCCGGATTCGCGGCGGTGGCGAGAACCGTCATGGCATAACGGTCCTCAGCAGGCGTCACCGGTTTGTCGAGTTTAAAGGCAGGAGAGCCGGCCGGCATAAAGAGCACAGCGTCCAAGTCGAGCGACTCGCGCGCCTGCTCGGCAGTCACCAGGTGCCCGTAATGAATCGGGTCGAAGGTGCCGCCCATAATGCCAAGCCGAAACTCTTTGCCCTCTTTTATGGGCAGCTCGGGCAAACCGATTCCACCGCGCAGCGACATGGCTTACTCGCCCTCCGAGGTCTCGGCATCGTCCGCGGCATCCGCCGCATCGACAACCTCGACGCCCTCATCCGGAGCATCGGTCACGTCAAGGGCCTCAACGGCAGCGTCCTCGCCAGCGTCCTCGAGCTCCTCGTACTCCGAGAAGTCCTCGGCGCCCTCAAAGTCAAAGGCGCGCTGGCAAATGCGGACCTCGTCGCCCGCACGGCAGCCGGCCTTCTCGAGCGCGTCGTCAACACCCATGCGCGCAAACTTGTGCTGCAGGTAGATGACGGCTTCCTCGTTTTCCCAGTCGGTCTGGATAACCATGCGCTCGATGGCGCGACCGACCACGCGGAAGGCACCGGGCTCTTCCTGAACAATGCGGAAACGCTTCTCGCGCTGCAGGCGACGGCGCTCCCACTCCTCGTCGCGAAGATCGACCGGCTCATCGGAGACCGCCAGCTCGGCGCGCAGCTTAGCCACCTGCTCGCCCACGGCAAGCATCAGCGTGTTGAGGCCGGCGCCCGTCACGGCGGACACGGCAAAGAACATATGTCCATCGTCGAGCGCGGCGCGCTTAAGGTCGGCAATCTTGTCGGCCGTGCCCGGCGCATCGCACTTGTTGGCGACGACGATCTGCGGACGCTCCGAAAGCTCGGCGCCATACTGCTCGAGCTCACGGTTGATGATGCGGTAATCCTCAACCGGGTCGCGATCCTCAAAACCGCCCGTCATGTCGACGACATGCATGATGAGCGCCGTACGCTCGATGTGGCGCAGGAACTGGTGGCCCAAGCCCTTGCCCTCGCTCGCGCCCTCGATGAGGCCGGGGACGTCGGCAACGACATAGGAGTACTCGCCGGCACGCACCATACCCAGGTTGGGCACGAGCGTGGTAAACGGATAGTCGGCGATCTTGGGTCGGGCGGCACTCATGCGCGCGATAAGCGAGGACTTGCCCACCGAGGGGAAGCCCACGAGCGCGGCATCAGCCATGAGCTTCATCTCGAGCTCAATCCAGTGCTCCTCGGCCGGCTCGCCCAGCTGGGCGAATGCGGGCGCGCGGCGCACCGACGTCACAAAGTGCGTATTGCCCAGACCGCCGGCACCGCCGGGCGCCACAACGACGCGCTCGCCATCATGCACCAAGTCGGCAATCTCGAACATCGGGGTCTGCGTCTCGGGGTCGAGCTCGCGCACCACGGTACCCATGGGAACCTTGAGAATAAGGTCCTCGCCGCTCTTACCGTTACGACGGGCACCCTGCCCGTGCGTGCCGCGCTCGGCGCGGAAGTGATGCTTAAAGCGGTAATCGATCAGCGAAGACAGCTGAGCATCGGCCTGGATGACGACATTGCCGCCACGACCGCCGTCACCGCCATCGGGGCCGCCCTTGGGGACAAATGCCTCGCGCCTAAACGACATGCATCCGGCTCCGCCGTCGCCGCCGCACACGTTAATGCGGCTGATATCGGTGAACTGTGACAACAGAATCGCCTCCTACAAAAAGAGGGAGACCCTTGAATCCTAAAACTCAAGTGCCTCCCACATATGTGCTCTATGAAGGGTGAATTACGCGTTCGCGAGCGGGCGTACGCTGACCCTGTGCTTGATACCCTTGTGGAACTCAACGGTACCGTCGACCAGCGCGAACAGCGTGTCGTCCTTGCCACGGCCAACGTTCTCACCCGGGTGGATGTGCGTGCCGTGCTGACGGACGAGAATCGTGCCCGTGGTTACCGTCTGGCCGGCATAGCGCTTCGTGCCAAGGCGCTGACCGCGGGAGTCACGGCCATTACGGGAGGAACCGAGTCCTTTTTTGTGTGCCATTGTGTATACCTACTCTTTCGTTACGAGTGTAATCTACTCGGCGACGGGAGCCTCGGCAACAGCCTCGGCCTCTGCCTTGACAGCCTTCTTGGCGCGGGACGTAGCCTGGACCTTCACGATCTTCAGCTTGGTGAGCTGCTGACGGTGACCCTTCAGACGACGATAGCGCTTACGCTTGTGGAACTTGAAGACCAGCTGCTTCTCGCCCTTGAACTGCTCAACGATCTGAGCGGTAACCTTGGCCTTGGCCAGCTTGTCGGGATCGGTGACGATCTTCTTACCATCGTTGAGGAAGATGACCGGCAGGGTGACCTTGTCGCCCTCATTGCCCTCGATCTTCTCGACGGTGATGACATCGTCGGTGGCGACCTTGTACTGCTTGCCGCCCGTGTTAACGATTGCGTACATGTTTACTTGCCCTTCATGCATCAGTTAGTGCAACAGCCGAATATAGTAGCAGGCGAAAATACCCCCGTCAACGAGTATGTGGAGCAAATCCACAAGTTCGCACAGGTATGGGGCTGACGAGTCGGCCCTCGTCGTCCTCGCATGCTTGATTCTGACGCTCGACATCGTAGGAGCAGATGGTCACGAGGTCTTGCATACCGGTGGAAACAATAGGTGCATCCACGCCCGGGGTCAAGCCCTGCAACAAAACATCAGCAGCGGAAAGCAAAATTTCCGGACGCATGGAGCCCTCGTTGTCGGCATGGGTGTCGAGCATGAGCACCAAATGGTCAGGGCGCTCCCCCGCCGTGAGCTCATAGCCCACGAGCGTGTGATCCAAATCCAAGCGCTTGCTCTTTTTGCCGCGCGCGTAGTCGATGCCATGGTCCGCGCGCAGCGTGTCGATCGCACGACGCACCTCGTCGGCGCTTACGGGCGCCTCGGGATCCAAGTGCAGGTCGATGCGATACGACAGACGCGTGAGCTGCGCCGTCAACGCCGGCGTGCGCACGTCGATGTACGCCGCCTCGATGGGCGCCAGATCGGCCGGAGACGCCGCAGCCAGGCGCCCAAACGCCTCGTCGAGCGCCACGAACTCGGTCATAAACAGGTCATACCACTCGCAGGTCGACGACGTACCCACCGGTAGCGCCGAAGAGAAGCCCACGCGCATGTGCGGAGAGAAGCCCTGCGTGACAGCATAGGGAAGTCCCGCACGGCGCACGATGCGCTCAATGGTATGGATTACTTCGAGATGGCCCAGGTACTTAAGGCGATCGCGCTTGCCATAGCGAACACGAAGTCTAAAGAGCATGGGGTTGTCGGTCAGACGCTCACTCATGCGCGATCACCCACCAATACATTCTTGGCGTGGAGCGTGGGGCAGATTCCGCAGCCGGTGCACGACGTGCGGGTGCAGTCGGGAGTCGTGACACCCTCGAGCGAGCGACGGTACTCGCGCTCGAGGAAGCCACGCGTGCAGCCGGGGCTCACATGCTCCCACGGCAGACGCCAGTCCAACTCGTAGGGCAGGTGCACGAGCTCATTGAGGTCGATGCCGTTTTTGGCAGCAGCCTCCTTCCAGTTATCGAGCGAGAAATGCTCTACCCAGGCGTCAAAGCGAGAGCCCGCGCGCCAAGCATCGATGATGACGGGCGTCATGTCACGACCGGCGCGGGACAGAGCGGCCTCGATGAGCGAGGTCTCGGCATCGTGGTAATGCACGCGGACGGCACGGTTGCGAACGCTCGTGATAAGCAGCTTCTGGCGACGCTTGACGTCGTCGTAGTCGAGCTGTGGGCACCACTGGAACGGCGTGGCAGCCTTGGGGATAAAGACCGAAACCGAGATGGACACCGAGATCGAGCCGCGACGAGCCTTGGGCACCACGGAACGACCGAGCTCCAGCACGTGATCGGCCAGATTGGCGATGGCCACGATGTCCTCGTCGCGCTCGCCGGGAAGGCCCATCATAAAGTAGAGCTTCATGCGGTTCCAGCCGGCCTCGAAGGCCGCCTTGGCCGCACGGTCCAGGTCCTCCTCGGTCACGTTCTTGTTAATGATGTCGCGCATGCGCTGGCTGCCGGCCTCGGGCGCGAACGTCAGGCCGCCCTTCTTTTCGCCGGCGACCGACTCGGCCATATCCACGCCAAACGAATCCAGGCGCTGCGACGGAATAGACACGCGAATACCCGTATCCTCCAGGCGACGGTTGAGCCTGCCGAGCACGTCGCGAATGCAGGAGTGGTCGGTCGTGGAGAGCGAGGTCAGCGACACCTCGTCATAGCCGGTCTTTTCCAGACCCTGAATCACCGACGAGACGATCTGGTCGGCCGAGCGCTCGCGCACCGGGCGATACGTCATGCCGGCCTGGCAAAAACGACAGCCGCGGGCGCAGCCGCGCAGGATCTCGATAGACAGGCGGTCGTGGACCAGCTGCGCATAGGGTACGCACGACTGCGACAGCGGATTCGTGGCGCCGAAATCCTCGACGACGCGCTTGTAGACCACGGTCGGCGCATCCTTGCCCTCACGCGGCACGGTGTAGCCATGCGGCGAGCAGGGCTCGTCGTGACGAACCTCATAGAGCGACGGCACGTAGTTGCCGGCAATGGATGCAAGCTGCTCAACAATCTGCGCGCGCGGGACTCCTTCGTCGCGCAGGCGGCGATGCAGCTGGCAGGTCTCGAGCAGCGATTCCTCGCCCTCGCCGATGAGGATGGCATCGAAAAAGGCCGCGTACGGCTCGGGGTTGTACACCGAGGGACCGCCGGCGATGATGATGGGGTCGTCTTCGCCTCGGTCGGCCGCTAACAGCGGAATGCCAGCGAGATCGAGAGCCTCGAGGAAGTTCGTCACCGCCATCTCGTGCGGCACATGCAGACCGACGATATCAAACGAAGCGACCGGCGCTGCACCTTCGAGCGACAGCAGCGGAATACCCGCCTCGCGCATGGCGTCACCCATATCGGGCCACGGCACATAGCCACGTTCGCAGGAGATGCCCTCGGCCTGGTTAAGGATATTGTAGAGGATGGCGATGCCCTGGTTGGGCAGACCAACCTCGTACACATCCGGGTAGATCAAGCAGCAACGGTAGTCGGCATCGGCCTTTGAAAGCGTGCCCCACTCGTGATCGATATAGCGACTCGGCTTTTCGACCTTGGCGAGCAGCGGCTCAATTAAATGAAAACAGTCTTGATACGGAACGCGCAACGGATAACCCCTAAGCAGCGAGATCGGATGCGTCTTGGTAGGACGCCATAGGACGGGTAGCACCCGCGACCGTGGTCACCAGATCGCGAACGCGGGAGAACGTGGCAGTGACCACCTCGTTGGCACGGCTGTAGTCGACATCGCGCTCGTAGAGCGAAACGAGCGCACGGCCCATGCCATAGGTGCCCGCAGCAGCAGTGAGCGCCTTGACGGCAAACCCAATATGCGGCGTCTGCTTGACGAGCGCGCGGGTGACCGCGCGGATCACAAGACCGCCGGCAAGCACGCCAGCGACCTCGTAGCCGCGCTCAGGCTTAATGCCGCGTCCAAAGACGGCAGCGAGCTCAAAGAGCATGCCCACCTGCGCCAGCGCCATAACGGGATAATCGGCGCCCGGCAAAAACACCAGCGCACCGGTCGCCATATTGGTGAGCGCGCACGAGGTGATGATACGATTGGCCGCCGCGATGCGCATGAAGGCAAAGTTCGCCGCAAAAGCCGTTTCCTTTTCGGTGCGATCGAGAATCCAGCGGGCAAGCGTCTCGAGCAGATACGTCTTATCGGTTGCTGCTACCACGCCGAGCATGGGCGTGGATTCCTCGATAAACGGCACCTCCACAGCAGACTCGGCAAGCACGCACACGGGGGCGCCGGCGATCACGAGCTCCTGCACGGCACTCTCCAAGCGGTCGGAGCCGCACGAGAGCACCAGCACCACATCGGTATCGGTCTTTGGAGTAATTCGCTCCTCCCCCAGACGCTCGACGCGCACAATGCCCGAGGTCGTCTGCGGCACAAAGGCGTCACGCACCGTCTCGGCCAGAAAGCGCGAGGCGGACGAATCCAAATAGACCGAGACGCGCACCGGCGTATCGGAATCCTTCTTAACGGACGCGCCCATCTTAAAAGCGCGGGTCAGCTTATCTACGGGAATTTTCATAGCAAACCCCTCCAGCGGTTACGCGGCGCCCGAACGATGCCGCCATATGGATTGTACGATACCCACCGTCAGCAGCTGAATCATCATCGAAGACGAACCGAAGCTAATAAACGGTAGCGGAATACCAGTTATCGGCATCATGCCGATGCACATGCCGATGTTTTCGAAGGTCTGGAACGCCCACATGCCAACGATGCCCACACACGATAGGCGCAAGAACAGCGACTCACACTTAAAGGCGACGCGAATCGTCGAAAAGATCAGCAGCACGTAGAGGCACAGGAGCAAAAAGGAACCGCAAAAGCCAAAGGTCTCGGACAGGAAGGCGAAGACGAAGTCGGTGTGGAACTCAGGCAGAAAGCCGCCGGCCGACTGCGTCGCATGGCCCAAACCCTTACCAAAGAAGCCGCCCGAGCCAACGGCGATAAGCGACTGCTGCAGGTTGTAGGCATCGTCCGAATCGGCATTATCGGGGTCGATAAAGACCGTCAGGCGGTTCATCTGATACTGCTTGATGAGCACATCGTGGCCGAGCAACGAATCAAAGACCGAATCGAGCGCCAGGACGAGGGCCACCAGGCCCACAAGCAGGGCCAGGGTCGACAGCACCCATTCGCGGCGCGCACCGCTCATGCAGATGACGATGGCGCCCGAGACCAGCACGACCAGGCCCGAGCCCAGGTCGCCCATGGCAACGACGGCCAAAAACGGGATGGACAGCATGCCGCAGAGCTTGACGTAGTCGCGAACGGTATCGATGCGGCCGTTATACTGCGAGCCAAGCGTGGCGATAAAGAAGATGGTGATGAGCTTGGCAAGCTCAACCGGCTGGAATGTCAAGCCGATACCGGGAATCTTGATCCAGCCCGTCATGCCCAGACCGCCCGTATAGGACAGGCCCGGAATCTTGGGCGAGAAGATCACAATAAGGTCAATGACGAGCAGCGCCGTCGAGAAGTTAGAGATGCCGCGCAGATCGGTACGCCAGACCAGCACCGCCAGCATCGCCCCGATACCAATTCCCAGCAGATGGCGTGAGAACGAAGCATCGGCCTTAAACTGTGAAGCCGACCAAATAATGATGGCGCCATAGGCAACGAGCGCGACGGTAGCCAGCAGCACACCGATATGCACCTTTTGGCGAAACGTACCGCGCGAGGCCGAAAGTTGCTTGTTGACGCGGTCCAGGCTGCTGCGAGAGCCGGTCTTGGTTGAACGGAACAGATCCGCCGGAGAAAAATCCATCGCAACCTCCTATCGAACCGAAGAATCGCCCGAGGCCGAAGAGGTATCGGGCTCGTCATAAATCACGCCGAGCACGTCGCGCACGACATGCATCGCGGTATCCGAACCACCGCCGCCCTGCTCCAGGACAGTAGCGATGACATACTTGGGATCATCGGCCGGTGCATAGGCGCAGAACCACGCGTATTCGTCCTCGCCGCTTTTCTCGCCCGTGCCCGACTTGCCGTACACCTGCGGCGTCAGGGTGCCAAAGTGAGCCGCCAGGGACGTCGATGCCGTGTAAATCACGTCGTGCATGCCGTTGCGAACAAGAGTCAAATCCGAATCGCTGTTGATCTTGGCCTCCAGGCGCTTCTTCTTGCCCTTGCCGTTGTACTTATAGGCATCGCCGTCGCCATCGCGCGACACGGCAGACAAAAACACGTGAGGCACGTACTGTTTGCCGCCGTTGGCAAGACCCATATAGGCGCACGCCATCTGCAGGGGCGTCACCAGGATGTCGCCTTGGCCGATGGCAATGTTGGTCATATCGCCGGCATTCCACTTGCGGTCCTCGGCAGAGGCGTCGGTAAAGTACGACTCTTTCCACTCGGCATCGGGAATACGGCCCGCGCCCTCACTCGGCAGATCGATACCGCAGGTCTTGCCTAGGCCCCAGCGACGAAAGACCTCCTGCAGGCCCTCGGAATGTTGCTCGTCATAAAAGAAGGCCTTGCCCATGTCGTAGAAGACGGGGTCGCACGAGTTGGCGATACCCGACTGCAGCGTCATGGTGCCGTGGCCAGACGTCAGCCAGCAGCGCTTGCCCCAAGCCTTGCCCAGGCCCGTCCAATAGCCCGTGCAGTTGGTTGTCTGCGTTGAAGTGTAGGTTCCAAACTCAAGACCGGCCAGTGCCGAGAGCGGCTTGATGGTCGAGGCCGACATGTACTGTCCGCTAATGGCGCGGTTAAGCAGCGGGTGCGAACCCTTGTCATCATTGAGCTCGGTCCACACGTCATTTGAGACGCCGCCGATAAAGACGGACGGATCGAACTTGGGCTCGCTCGCCATGCCCAGGATCTCGCCATTGTTGGGATCGAGACACACCACAGCGCCGTTGCCGGCATTGCTGTAGCCAGTGGTCTTGGCAAGCTCGATGGCGCTCGCCAGCGCCGTCTCACAGGCCTGTTGGATCTTAAGATCGAGCGTGAGCTTAATGTCGGAGCCGGCCTTGGCGGGCACGGCGCCGGCCTGACCGGTCACATTGCCCGAGGCATCGACCTTGACGGTCTGCTCGCCACGAATACCCTGCAGCAGGTTTTCGTAGTAGCTCTCAACACCCGCCTGGCCCACGATATCGCCCGACTGGTACGTAATCCGGCCAGCAGAAGCATCATCATCGCCAGAGGTTTTCTTATTCTGGGCCTCGAGCTGCTCGGAGGTAATGGTGCCGGTATAGCCCAAGATATGGCATGCCGTCTCGCCGTACGGATACTGGCGCTCGGTACGCTCGGCAATCTTGACGCCCGGGAACTCGCCGGCGTGCTCCTGAATATAGGCAACCGTGGAGCGACGGACGTCCGTCGCGATGGTATGCAGGCTCTGAGCACCCTCGGAATTGTCCTGAATATTGCGCAGAACCGCCACGTAGGGCATACCGAGCACGTTGGCAAGATGGCGAACCAGAACCTCATCCTCGGCAAGGTCGCGGTAGGCCACGACAGCAAGTGAGGGACGGTTCTGGACAAGTGCCACGCCATTGCGGTCGAGGATGCGGCCGCGCACAGCGGGTGTGGTAACGGTGCGCGTCTGATTGCTATTAGCCTGCTTTTCGTAATAGTCCGACGAGACCATCTGCATGCCCCACAGCTTGACGGCAAGCGCCGCGAACATCGCGCCCACACCCGTGGTGAGGATGGAGAAGCGGCCCTTAAAGGCGGTCGCCGCGGTATTGCCCTCGCCCTCGGTGGCGCGCGGGGCCGTTCCATGCTGCGTATCGTAGGTAAAACGAGAATCGCCGCGACGCATGATGACCAGCGCGACCACGATGGCCACTACCAGCACGATACCGGCGATAATAACCGTCATCTGGGAAGACATCTACAGGCCTCCCCTATTTGAGCTTACGGGTCTTGGGCTTAAAGCGCATGCCCGTCTGGCGTCCGCCACGTGCGGAGAATCCATAACCGGACTGCGGCACGACGCCGGACATCAAAAACGGAATGGCAACCAGACCCGTCAGGATCGAAGACGGCAGCGCATGGCCGAAGAGCGCCACGACAAAGCTCGTCTCCAAACCCATAAACAGCAAGATGATGCTGTAGATCACATTAATGACAAGCGCGAAGGCACCCACAGTGATGCCGCGCGCGCTCGGGGTACCGCCCGTCTGACCGGCGGCGCTATGCACCAGGGCAAAAGAACCCACGGTCAGCAGGAGCGACATAACGCCCACCGGCACGGCAGCGGAAAGGTCATAGAACAAGCCGCTGCAAAAACCGCACACGACGGCACGGGTCGGGTCGCCCGAGAACACGCTTAGGCACACCAGGATAATCATAAAGTTGACGCGACCGCCCGCAATGGAGATCTGCGGTGCCAGGCCTGCCTGCAGCAGCACGCACACAATGGCGGCGATTACAAACGTGCGGGAGCTCATCCCCTGCTCGTGTAGATCCATGGACATGCCCCCTATTCGCTCGAGCCGGAATCGGTCGTCTCGGACGTGTCGGAACTGTCATCCGGGCTCTCGTCCTTCGTCTTGGTCGCAGCATCGCGCGACGTTCCCTGCGGCGTGCTGTTGGCCGTGTTCACGTCCTCATCCGAGGCCGACTGTTCGTCGGTCAGCGAGGTAATGACCAGCACTTCCTCGTTGTTCTCGGCCGTCGTCTGGGCGCGCACCACAATGGTGTAGTACACGTCGTTAGCCGATTTCTCAACAGACGAGACGGTGCCGAGCGGTAGACCCTTGGGGAACACACCGCCAATGCCCGAGGTCACGATGATGTCGCCAACCTTAACGTCGGAATCGACGCTCACGTACTCAAGACGCAGCGTGCCGTCAGCCTGACCCTGCAGCATGCCCTGGGCGCGCGTGTCCTGCACCATAGCGGACACGCCCGAGTTCTCATCGCCAATCAGGCGCACGGTGGACGTCTTGGCCGAGACCTCGATAATCTGGCCTATGACACCGGCAGAACTCGTCACAGGCATGTTGATGGTAAGACCGTCGGCAGAACCCTTATCGATGGTGACGGTCGAGGTCCAGGCATCGCCCGAAGCGCCGACGATACGAGCTGCGGTTGATTTGAGGTTGTAGGTCGACTGCAGGCCGACCAGCCCCTCCAGTCGCTCGGCGGTCTTTTGAGCCTCGGAGAGCTCGGCAACCTTAGAGGTCAGTTCCTCGTTTTGCTTCTTAAGCTCGTCAAGCGTGTCCTGCGACGCCGTAAGGTTAGAGAACACGTTACCGATCGCATTGAAGGGAGCCGCCACAGCCGAGCCCACAAAGCGCACCGGCGAGGTAATCGTCGTCACGCCCGAGCGCACGGCATGAATCGGTCCTGCCTCGCCCTCGCGGATGTAAAACGTGAGCAGCAACACCGAAATCAGGCTGAAAACAATCAACGGGCGCATACCCGTTGATTGTCGCTTGGTATTCAGATTTGTGGAGAAACCCGAAGATCGTGCCAAATGGAATCCACCTTTTGGAAATTAAGCATTGGTCTGGACGAAGCCGCCATCAAACGCATTGGCCTCGAGCACGCGGGCACAGCCGTTAACGACGTTATCGAGCGCCGTGGGGCTGACGTTGACCGAAACGCCGGTCTCATCGCGCAGGCGCACATCGAGACCGCGCAGCAGCGCGCCGCCACCGGTCAGCAAAATGCCGTAGTACATAAGGTCCGAGGCAAGATCGGGAGGCGTAGCGTCGAGTGCGTCCTTGACGGCCTTGGCCATCTCGTCGAGCGGCTTGTTGAGCGCGCGACGAATCTCCTCGCTCTCGATGCGCACGGTCTTGGGCAGACCGGTGATCACGTCGCGGCCGTTGACCTCAACGTCGAGCTCGTCCTTGAGCGGCACGGCGGAACCGACCTTGATCTTGATGTCCTCTGCCGTACGCTCGCCGATGGCCAGGTTGTAGGCATCACGAACGTGCGTGAGGATGGCCTGATCGAACTCGTCGCCGGCAATACGAATGGACTGCGAGACGACGATGCCGCCCATAGCGATAACGGCGACCTCGGTGGTACCGCCGCCGATGTCGATGACCATGGAGCCGGTGGGTTCCTCGACGGGCAGGTCGGCGCCGATAGCGGCTGCCATAGGCTCTTCGATCAGATAGGCCTGGCGGGCACCGGCCTGGATCGTGGCCTCAAAGACAGCGCGCTTCTCAACCGACGTGACACCGGAGGGAACGCAGACGACAACACGCGGACGCGGAGTCCACGGATAGCGCTTCTCGGACGCCTTATCGATAAAGTAGCGAAGCATGGCCTCGGTAACATCGAAGTCGGCGATGACGCCGTCCTTCAGGGGACGAACGGCCACGATGTTGCCGGGCGTACGGCCGAGCATGCGCTTTGCCTCGATACCGACCGCCAAGATGCGCTCGTCGTTCTTGTCGATGGCGACAACAGAGGGCTCGCGAATGACGATGCCCTTGCCGCGCACGGAGACAAGCGTATTGGCGGTGCCGAGGTCGATGGCAAGATCGCCCGCATAGCTACCGAAGAACATATCCATCAAAGAAAACAACGCAACTCCTGATGTGTTGGATGATTGCTGGAAAACTACTAGCTCATCATACTAGCGCAAGCCCGGCACCTCACTTGCGGTGAAGCGCCGGGCAAAGCTAAATCCCATAAGGTCACTACTGGTTGTCAGCAGCCGAGAAATCCATATCAAGCGAAGAAACGGCCCAGCCGATATGGTTGTCGGAGCGCACGAATTTGACGGTGTACTCCTGCTCGCCGCCCTTGGACAGCGATGCCTTCACCTTAGCGGTCGTCTCGGTCATGGACTGATCCATGCCCTCGACGGACACGGTGGCACCCTGCGGAATCGAGGAGATGATCATCGACTTAGCGTCCTCGGACAGGCTCGAGGCCAGGCAAGACTCGGCCTTTGCGGTGTCACCGTCACCGGCAGCCTGGAACAGATCGGTAACGACAGACTCCTGAGACGGGAAGCCAAAGCCGCGCGTGTAGGCAAAGCCCAGACCGCCCGCGGCGATCAAAATGAGCAGAAGCAGCACGATGAAGACTTTGAGGCCCGTGTGGCGATGGCGGCGACGGACCTTGGCCTGCTTACGATCCTGACGGTCCTGCTGGACCATCTCGGACTCGGACAGCGTAAAGAAGCCGGTGTCCGAGGGATCGGGCATAAACTGACCGGTCGCGCCCGTAGGATCGAGCGGATCGACGGCAGGAGCGTCCATCGCGGGCGCCGGAGCCGTGGCCATAGCCGTCTGGGCAGACAGCGCAGCAAGCGAATCCTGCACGCGGGCAAGCTCATCGGCCTGCTCGGAGGTGAGCTGGTAGATGCCATCGGCAGTAGCGGCGTTAAAGGCGTCGAGTGCGTCGGAGGGACGGCCGGCGGCAGAAAGCGCCTGACCCATGCCGGCGTTGAGCGCACGCGTGTCGTCGCGGGGGCCGGCGAAGTCGATAGCCGTGCGGTAGGTCTCCACGGCATCCGCCGGACGGCCGAGCTTAATGAAGCAACGACCGAGCTCGCCGAGTGCGGCGGCAGGAGCCGGATTGGCGCCGTCGATGGCAGCCTGACGGAAGGCGGTTCCCGCGTTGGCATAGTCGCCCGACTGGAACAGCGCATTGCCCAGGCCCAGATAGGCCTTGAACGGCGTGGCATAGGAAGCATCCTGCGTAGCGGCAGAGAAAGCCTGAGCGGCCGTCGTGTAGTCGCCCACGGCGGCGAGCGCCTTGCCGCGGTTGGTGAGCAGCGCGCCGCGCTTGCCGTAGGTACCGTCGTTGAGGGCGGCGGCATAGGCCTCGGCGGCCTCGGCATACATGCCCAGGTGCATCAAGGCGTTGCCACGAAGGTGATCGGCCTCGCCCATAATCTCATCGGGAGTCTTTGCCGCCCCAAGCATCTGGGCTGCAGCGGAAAAATCACCCGCGCGGTAAGCGGCGCGGCCCTGTTGGATCAGCTGGCTATTCAAGGAAGTCCCCTTTACTCGTGAACGATCTCGACATGAACGATCTCGTCGCCGGCACGCAGCTGCGAAATCACATCGAGACCCTCGACCGTGGTACCAAAGACGGTGTAACCGGAATCGAGATTATGCTGGGCACCCAGGCAGAAGTAGAACTGCGAACCCGCGGAATCGGGGTCCATGGAGCGTGCCATGGCAAGGGCGCCATCGACATGGCTGTTGCGCGGATTGGTGGCAAACTCGCCCTTGATGCAGTAGCCGGGGCCACCGGTACCGGGCATGCCGTCGGGGCCCTCAAGACCGGCAGCGACGTCGGCGCCGGACATGTCGCGGGTATTGGGGTCCCCGCCCTGGATAACAAAACCGGGCACATAGCGATGGAACTTAAGGCCATCATAGAAGCCCATCGTGGAAAGCTCGCAGAAGTTCGCGACATGAATGGGAGCGCCCTCGCCGTCAAACTTGACCTTGATGGTACCCTTCGACGTCTCGATTACGGCACACTCGTCGCCGACAAGCTGATACTCGGGCGTGTAGAGCTCTTTCTTAAAACCAAACATGTGGTTCCTTCCTCGTGCGTTTAAAGCATATTTGTACGAATTGTAGCAATAAGCACGGGCTTACATCAATTGCGCACGTAGGTTATGCCGACTATGGCGAACTAATTTAAGGAACGCTGCTGCGGCTTCCAGGAACCCACATTGGCATCGTACTGGTTCAGCGCGCTGTTGCCGCCCTGCGCGATGGGCGCCAGGATCTCGCTTTGGTGGGAACTCATCGACTCGCCATCGGGAATGGCCAGCGAGATATCCCAGCTCTGGCAGATCACGTCGACGCGCTCATACATCCACTCGGCAAGCTGCTTTAAGTGGGCGATGTCATCCGCATAGACCGTATCGTCCTGTACTTTCAGGTTGTTAAGCTCATCTTGCGTCTTTTTGATCTGGTCGCGCAGGGCGTAGGCACTCTGCGACAGCTCCTGACGGGTGGACAGCGGCGTTCGGAGATAACCGTTGTTAAAGGAATCGATGACCTCGCCGATCTGGTCCTCGTCAGCGTAGGACACGATGGTCTGATACAGACCGTCGAGCCTGGTATAGAGCTGATCATCGGTGAGCACGGTTTCTTCCTGGACCACCTCCGCAGAATCGTCCTGCTTGGTATCGTCCTCAGTGGCCTCGCCCTTTTGGCGCGTGGGGAAGGTGGTCTGTGCAGCTTGGCCAAACTGGTCGTAGAAGCCGGGCATGACACCCATGGGATCGGTCGTCACGAACCAATAGGCACCGCCGCAAACGACGGCAAGGACCGCGATGACGACGAGCGGCTTGGGGATATGACGCTTATGCTTGTGATAGGCGTCCTCGTCGGGGTGCACCTTGCGCTTGGGTTTTTGAGCATCGTCATGCAGGGAAACGGGCGTGGGAATATCGACCTTGGGGATACCGAAATCCTTATCGAAAGCCGGCAGCACGCAGGTCTCATTGGGGTCGGCGGCGTCCGAAAGCACCGCAGCGGCAGAGGCCGGCGCATGCGGCACCTCGGTATCGATCTGCTCTTGCGTTAGGCGCGGAAAGCCCGCCGTGCGGCCCGCTGCCAGGTCGGATGCTGCCGCGTCCTCGGAGAGGATACCCGGAGCGGGGCGTCCACATTTGGGGCACGTACGATCATGCGGAGAAAGACGGGCACCGCAGCCCTCACAGAACACAAACTCGGTGTGCTCGGGACCATCGCCCGGACCCACATAGGCGTTGCAGTAGGGGCAGAACGAGGCGCCGTCCTCGATGGTCTTAAGGCAATGCGGACAGATCACGGCATCCTCTTTTCGAAGCAATTCAAACAATCGAGGTTAGAGCATAACATCGCCAAGGCCCCACAGGAGCAAGGCACCAATTCAACATCGCCAGGGCGCGTAGTTACTTCTTCTTTTTGCTCGGCATCGAGACTTTGATGCCTTGGGCGGACTTGGTTACGCGGGAGCGCTTGACTCCGGTACTCTTCTTTTTCTTGGGCTGGGCCTGGGCCACGCCCTCGAGTGCGCGGGCCTCGGCCTCACGAACGGTGCGAGCTTCGCGGCGCTGCGCCATGTCGGCGGCGACGCGCTTGGCAAAACGCTCCGCCGTCGAACCCGTCGAGCTCACCTTGCCGCCACCGCGACCCAGGCGGACGCGCACACCGCGGCCAAAACCAGTTGCGGCATGACGACGACGCGGCCTGAGCGAATCCATCATCGTGGCGAGCTTAAAGAACACCGAGCAGGTAAAGACCACGATGGCAGCCAAGAAAACCATCTGACCCATCGTCAGATTGGCAATAGACAGCAGCTCCGGGAATCCGATAACGCCTACCAAGATGCCGGCGACTACAAACACAAAGAGCACCACACGTAAGGGCGTGAGGGGCTGCGAGATTCGCCAGATCAGGCTGACGCTCGCCGCGCACGACGTAAGCAGGCACATCGTAGACAGCGTGAGCTGGCTAAAGCCAAACACGCGCGCCACAAAGATATCGAGCGCCGCAGCCAAAATGACCGCAATCGACGCCGGCAGTGCCCGCTTGAGCACGTTCGTCAGGAACGACCCCTTCACGCGAGCATTGTTGGGCTCCAGGCCCAACACAAAGCCCGGCGCGCCGATGCAGAAGAAGTTGATGAGCGTCATCTGAATCGGCTCGAAAGGGTACGGCGGCAGCGCGATGCACAGCGCCGCCAGGCCCATCGAGAACAGCGTCTTAGTCAGGAACAGCGAAGCCGAACGCTGCAGGTTGTTGATGGAGCGACGGCCCTCGGCCACCACGGCGGGCATCGAGGCAAAGTCGTTGTCGACGAGCACGATCTCGGCCACGTTACGCGCGGCATCGGAGCCGGCCGCCATGGCCACGGAGCAGTCGGCCTCCTTGAGCGCCAGCACGTCGTTGACGCCGTCGCCCGTCATGGCCACGGTGTGCTCGCGGCGCTTGAGCGCCTGCACGAGCTCGCGCTTCTGCTGCGGGGTCACACGACCAAAGACATGGTAGCGGTCCACTGCGGCATCGAGCTTGGCCGGCGTATCGAGCGTCGTGGCGTCCACATAAGCGTCCGCCCCCGGCACGCCCACAACGCGCGCGATCGACGACACCGTACGCGGGTCGTCGCCACTGATCACGTTGAGGGTCACGCCCTGCTCGTTAAAGTAGCCGATGGTCTCGGCCGCCGAGGTACGAATCTCGTCGCGGATGGTCACAAAGCCCACGGGCTCAGCCTCGCCCACCATATCGCCATCGGGCGTAAAGCCGTCCACGAGCGCCACCACGAGCACGCGGCAGGTATCGGCAAGCTCGGCGACACGGTTCTCGACCTGGGCAAACGCACGCTCCGAAAGCACAAACTGCGCAGCGCCCATCACATAGGAGCCCTGCGCAAACGAAGCGCCACTCCACTTTTTGGAGGACGAGAACGGAATGACCGACAGCGGCTCAGACACCTCGACCGGGCGATCGGCGTAATAGTTGAGCAGCGCCTGGCAGGTCTCGTTGGCATCGGCCGAAGTCGCACGCGCCACGTTAGCCAGCGCAAAATCGAGCACCGTGGTATCGACGGGAACGGCGGCGTCGCTCTCCCCCGCACCCATACCCTCGACCGGCAGCGGATACGTGCCCTCGACCTCCATGCGACCCGACGTGATGGTGCCCGTCTTGTCCAGGCACAGCACGTCGACGCGCGCGAGCGTCTCGATGCAGTAGAGCTGCTGCGCCAGCACCTTGCGGCGGGCCAGGCGCACCGTGGCGATGGCGAGCACCGACGAGGTCAGCAGCACCAGGCCTTGCGGGATCATGCCCAGCAGGGCGCCCACCGTGGACAGCAGCGCCGACGAGGGCACGCGGCCGGCCAGCAGCTCGGAGAAGCACCACGAAAGCGCGCTATCGCCCGGGGTTCCCGCGGCATCCCACAGCTCGCTCACACTCGAGGAAAACAACGCCAAACCGAGCGGGATCATGATGATGCTCGCAAACCGCACGATGGCGTTAAGCGCGTTCATGATCTCGGAATTGACCTTTTTGACGTACTTGGCCTCGTTATTAATTTTGGCTACGTAGTTGTCGGCGCCGACATGGATCACGCGGGCGCGCAGCAGGCCCGAGTCGATAAAGCTGCCGCTCATGAGCTCGGAACCGGGCTGTTTCTTAATAAGATCGCTCTCGCCCGTCAGCAGGCTCTCATTCACGAGCGCCTCGCCCGAAACCACCACGGCGTCAGCGGGAATCTGGTCGCCGCGCCCCAGACGGATGATATCGTCGAGCACGATCTGGTCCAGGTCGAGCTCCACCTCGGCGCCGTCGCGCACCGCAATGGCCTTCTTGGAGGTCAGCAGCGTGAGCTTATCGACCATCTTCTTGGAACGCATGGACTGGATGACGCCAATAGCGGTATTGAGGAACACCACGAACAGGAACGTCAGATTCTTAAACGAACCGGTCAAAATGACTAGGAACGCCAAAATCACGTTGATCAAATTGAACAGCGTGCAGAGGTTCTCGATGATGAGCTCGCGGACCGACTTGGTCTTGAGTTCCATGTTGCGGTTGATCTTACCGGCGGCGATGCGCTCCTCGACCTCGGCGGTCGAGAGTCCGCGCTCGATATCCGTTGCTGCCATACCACGTCCCATCACGTCGCGTCGGTATAAGAAAAACCGCCCGGACCATGCGAGGTTCGGACGGTCTCACGTTCGATGGTGCCCCATGTTGGATTCGAACCAACGGCCTTCTGCTCCGGAGGCAGACGCTCTAATCCCCTGAGCTAATAGGGCCAACGTTTGGCATTATACCCAAGTGCACCACGGGCTATCAAAATAAAAGAAAAAGCTTTGCAATTCCGAGGAAGACGCGGCTCAACGGCCCACTTTAGAAGGCAAAAGCGAGTCTGATAGTATAAACTCTCATGCACCATATGTACACGGCTCGCGATGCGGGCCGTTTTTGCAAGGGTTATCCATCGAGGTGAGAGGCACACCATGATTGCAATTTTAAAAGAGAGCGCCAGCGACGAGGCCGTCAGCCATATCGTCAGCTGGATTGAGAAAAAGGGCCTGAAGACCGATGTCTCGCGCGGCGAGAACGAGACGATCATCGGCCTGGTGGGCGATACGACCAAGATCGACCCGTTCCTGCTCGAGTCCATGGACGTCGTCGAGCGCGTGCAGCGCGTCTCCGAGCCGTTCAAGCGCGCCAATCGCAAGTTCCACCCCGAGGACTCCGTCATCGACTGCGGCCACGGCGTCAAGATCGGCGGCGATCAGTTCCAGGTCATCGCCGGCCCGTGCTCCGTCGAGGGCGAGAACCTCATCCGCATCGCCCGCCGCGTGAAGGCCGCCGGTGCCACGATGCTGCGCGGCGGTGCCTACAAGCCCCGCACTTCCCCTTACGCCTACCAGGGCATGGGCCCCGCCGGTCTGGACCTGCTGTGCGAGGCGTCTGCTGAGCTCGACATGCCGATCGTCACCGAGATCATGGACCCACGCGACGTGCAGGTCTTCCTGGACAAGAAGATCGACGTCATGCAGATCGGCGCCCGCAACGCCCAGAACTTCCCCCTGCTCAAAGAGGTCGGCAAGACCAAGACTCCGATCTTGCTTAAGCGCGGCATGTCCGGCACGATCGATGAGCTGCTCATGGCCGCCGAGTACATCATGAGCGAGGGCAACGACAACGTCATCCTGTGCGAGCGCGGCATCCGCACCTTCGAGACCCGTACTCGCAACACCTTCGACCTCAACGCCGTGCCGGTGCTGCACCACCTGTCGCACCTGCCCGTCGTCGCCGACCCCAGCCACGCCACCGGCTACACCCGCTACGTTGAGCCCATGGCGCTCGCCGCGACCGCCTGCGGTGCCAACGGCCTGGAGATCGAGGTCCACGACGAGCCCAGCCGCGCATGGTCCGACGGCGCCCAGGCCCTCACCCCCGATCAGTTCGACGACACCATGCGCCGCATCCGAGCCATCCGCGAGGTTGTCTGCCAAGAGACCATGGAGTAGCCCATGGGTACAGTGAGAAACGCGCGCGTTAACCAGGGCGGCCCCAAGCGTGCCGGTATCGTCGGCCTTGGCCTCATCGGCGGCAGCTTTGCCCGCGGCTATGCGCAGGCGGGCGTTCGCGTGCTGGCCTGGGATCCCGATGACGATGTCATGACAGCCGCCAGCATGGGCACCGTCGCCGGAGAGCTCAACGACGAGACGCTCGGCGAATGTGACATCATCGTCCTGGCTTGCTACCCCGAGGCCTGCATCGAGTGGCTCGAGGCGCACGCCCAGGCACTCGCCGACGCCACCGATACCGAAGCCATCATGGGCCCCGTGGTGATCGACACGGTGGGCGTCAAGGGCATCGTGTGCGAGCGCGCCTTTGAGCTTGCCCGCGAGCACGGCTTTTACTTTGTGGGCGCGCACCCCATGGCGGGCACCCAGTTTTCGGGCTATGCGCACTCCCGCTCCGACCTGTTCCAGGGCGCACCGCTCGTGCTCGTACCGCCCGCGGTGGACGATGCGCTCAAACTGGAGCTTTTGGGCCAGGTGCGCGAGATGGTACGCCCCTTGGGCTTTGGCAAGTTCAGCGTGACCAGCGCCGCCGAGCACGACCGCGTCATCGCCTTTACGAGCCAGCTCGCGCACGTCGTTTCCAACGCCTATGTTAAGAGCCCGACCGCTCAGGTCCACCACGGCTTTTCGGCCGGCAGCTACCGCGATCTCACCCGCGTGGCGCACCTCAACCCGCAAATGTGGTCCGAGCTCATGATCGACGACGCCGACGCGCTCGCCTTTGAGATCGACCATCTGATCGAATCGCTTGGCGCCTACAGCCGTGCGCTCAAGGACCGCGACCAGCGCTATCTGGAGAATCTCCTTGCCGAGGGCGACCGCATTAAGCGCGCACTCGACGACGAGGCCTCCCACTAGACAACCCATCACGCCAGGTCGAAAGGACCGAAGCTTATGGCGATTACCATCGATATCGACACTGCACGCCCCTACCAGGTGCATGTTGGCACGTTTTTGCTGGAGCAGGCGGGACCGCTCGTGCGTGCCACTGCCGGCGGCACCAAGGCCGTCATCGTGACGGACACCAACGTGGGCCCGCTCTACCAGATGCCCGTTAAGCAGAGCCTGGAGGCGTCAGGCTACGAGGTGAGCATCTGCACCTTCGAGGCCGGCGAGGCCCATAAGCGCGCCGAAACCTATGTTGCCATTTTGGAGTTTGTGGCCGAGCACGAGCTTTCGCGCTCCGACGTGATCGTGGCACTCGGCGGCGGCGTCGTGGGCGACGTGGCGGGCTTTGTGGCCGCCACCTACATGCGCGGCTGCAAGTTTGTGCAGATCCCAACGAGCCTGCTCGCCATGGTGGATTCGTCGGTGGGAGGCAAGACCGCCATCGATCTGGCTGCCGGCAAGAACTTGGCCGGCGCCTTTTGGCAGCCGAGCGTGGTTATCGCCGACGTGGGGTGTCTGGCCACACTCACGCCCGAGCAGTTCGCCGACGGCTGCGGCGAGGTCGTCAAGCACGCCGTGATCGCCGACCCGGAGCTTTTCGCCGAGCTGGAGAAGACCCCGCTCACGCTGGAGCTGCTCAACCGCGATGTGGCCCGCGTAGCACTCATCATCGCCCGCAACATCGACATCAAGCGCGCCGTGGTCGTCGCCGACGAGCGCGAAACCTACCAGCGCAAGCTCCTCAATTTTGGACACAGCGCCGGGCACGCCGTCGAGGCCTGCGAGCACTTTGAGCTCGGACACGGCAACTGCGTTTCAATCGGCATGGGCATCATCACGCGCGCCGCGGCCCTGCACGGCATTTGCGATGCTGCACTGCCCGATCGTATTGAGGAACTCTGCGCCCGCCATGGCCTCAAGACCCGCTGCGACCTAGATGCCGATACCGTCTTTGCCGAGGCGCTCCACGACAAGAAGCGCGCGGGTGACACCATCGATCTAGTGATTCCGCACGGCATTGGCCGCTGCAGCATCGACCGCACACCGCTTTCCACTTTCCACGAACTCATTGCCGAGGGCCTCGGCCAGAAGGGAGACGCATCCGCATGCTAGCCCGCATCACCCCGTCCCCGCTCAAGGGCACCGTTCCCGCCATCGCGTCCAAGTCGATGGCGCATCGCCTGATCATCTGCGCTGCGCTTGCCAACGGCGAGACACACGTCACCTGCAACACCACCTGCGCCGACATCGAGGCTACGGTGCGCTGCCTTACGGCCCTGGGTGCTCGCATCGAGACCGTCGAGGACGGCTTCCAGGTCCACCCCACCATGAAGAGTGTTGAGTTTGGCCTGCTCAAGGCCCTTGCCGGCAGCACGCTTGACTGCGGTGAAAGTGGATCCACGCTCCGCTTTATGTTGCCCGTCGCCTGCGCGCTGGGCGCAGAAGCAACTTTTGTGGGTCAGGGGCGCTTGGGCGCCCGCCCGCTCTCCCCGCTCTCGGACGAGATCATCGCCGCCGGCTGCGACCTACAGGGTCTGGGCGGTTTTCCGCTCAAGACGAGCGGCCGCATGCGCCCGGGCACCTTTGTGCTTCCGGGCAACGTGAGCTCGCAGTACATCTCGGGCCTGCTGCTGGCAGCCCCGCTGCTGGCCCAGCCCTCCTGCGTGCAGGTAACCGGCCTCATCGAGAGCCGCCCCTACATCAACCTGACGATACAGGCCATGAAGGCCTTTGGCGTCGAGGTCAACGTCGAGCGCATTCCGGCCAAGGACGGCCAGCCCGAGGTCACGAACTTCCGCGTGAGCAGTGGCTCGTACCGCACGCCCGGCAGCGTGGCCGTCGAGGGCGACTGGTCCAACGCCGCCTTTTGGCTGTGCGCCGGCGCCATCGGTACCGACCCAATCACCGTCGAGGGCGTGTCGCTAAGCTCCGCACAGGGCGACCGTAACGTGCTTGCCGCGCTTTCGCGCTTTGGCGCCCGCATCGTGCGCTCCACCAACGCCGCCACCGTGCAGTCCGACAAGCTCGCCGGCTTTGAGATGAGTGCCCACGACATTCCGGACCTGGTGCCCGTCATCTCGGCCGTGGCCTCGCTGGCACAGGGCCGCACCTTTATCCGCGATTGTGCCCGTCTGCGCATCAAGGAATCCGACCGCTTGGTCACCACCACCCGCGAGCTCACCGCGCTGGGCGCGCAGGTGCGCATTGCCGGCGACGACCTCATCATCAAGGGCGTCGACGCCTTTACCGGCGGCGAGGTCGATTCGCACAACGACCATCGCATCGCCATGATGGCCGCTATCGCCGCGAGCCGCGCCACCGGCGAGGTCGTGATCCACGGTGCCGAGGCCGTCAACAAGTCCTATCCCGATTTCTTCGACCACTACCGCCTGCTGGGCGGCAAGGTCACACTCGAGGAGGAATAGCATGTCCTCGACCTTTGGCAACGTCTTGCACTTAAGCATCTTCGGCCAGTCGCACTCCCCCGCCATCGGCTGCTCCCTCGATGGCATCCCGGCGGGCATCGCTGTTGACCAGGAGCGGCTGCAGGCCTTCCTTGACCGTCGTGCCCCCGGTCGCGACGAGACCGCGACCAAACGCCGCGAGGCCGACGCCGCCCACATCATCGCCGGTGTTGTCGATGGACATACCACCGGCGCGCCCATCGCCGCGATTATCGAGAACACCAACACGCGCTCCAAGGATTACTCCGAGCTGCGCCGCAAGCCCCGTCCCGGACATGCGGACTTCCCTGCGCGCGTGAAGTATCACAACATGCACGATGTCGCCGGCGGCGGGCATTTCTCCGGCCGCCTAACGGCACCCCTGTGCATCGCCGGCGGCATTGCGCTGCAGGCACTCGAGGCCCGCGGCATTAAAGTGATGGCGCATGTGGCGCAGATCGGCGGCATCTCCGACCTGCCGATGGACGATATGGTCTATCGCGAGGCCGACCGCAAGGCGATCCTTACGAACGATCTGCCGTGCATTGACGCCGCCGCAGCCGGCCGCATGCGCGAGGAGATCCTAGCCGCGCGCGACGAACTCGACAGCATCGGCGGCATCGTGGAGTGCGGCATTTACGGGCTTCTCGCAGGCATCGGCGACCCCATGTTCAACGGCATCGAGAACCGCATCGCGCAAATCGCGTTTGGCATTCCCGCCGTAAAGGGCGTGGAGTTCGGCATGGGCTTTGCCGTGGCCGCCATGCGCGGCAGCGAGAACAACGATCCGTATCGAATCGATGCCGAGACCGGCGAGATCGAGGTCGAATCCAATAACGCCGGCGGCATCCTGGGCGGTATTTCGACCGGCGCTCCCGTCATGTGGCGCATGGCCGTAAAGCCGACGCCCTCAATTGGCCGCGAGCAGCAGACGGTGGACATGGACGCTATGGAAAATGCCGAGCTCTCGGTCCACGGCCGCCACGATCCCTGCATCGTCCCCCGAGCTGTCCCCGTAGCCGAAGCAGCCGCCGCCCTCGCCATCTGGGACGCCCTCCTCGAAGACGCCGCCCAGCGCTAACTACCAACCCCTCAACATCCCCCGACACGTGAAAGGGGTCTCCATGGACCTTGCTGACATCCGCCAGGCCATCGATGGCATCGACACCACGCTCCTCAACAGCTTTGTCGAGCGCATGGACATTGCCACCGAGGTCGCCAAGTCAAAAATCGAGATGGGCAAGGCCGTCTTCGACCCCGCCCGTGAGCGTTCCAAGCTCAACAACCTCGCCAGCCGCGCGCCCGAGCGCTACGAGGCGCAAACCATCACCCTGTTCCGCCTCCTCATGAGCATGAGCAAGGCCGAGCAGCAGCGCTACATCAACGAACTCAAGGGCATCACCGTCTCGCAACAGGCCCACGCTACGGCCGTGGCCTTTGACACGCCTTTCCCCCAGACGGCCACCGTCGCCTGCCAGGGCGTCGAAGGCGCCTACAGCCAGATCGCCGCGTGCAAGCTCTTCGACGTGCCCGACATCGCGTTTTTCGAGACCTTCGAAGGCGTTATGCGCGCCGTGCGCGACGGCTTCTGCGAGTTTGGCGTGCTGCCCATCGAGAACTCCACCGCCGGCTCGGTCAACGCCGTCTACGACCTGCTCGCCCAGTTCGACTTCCATATCGTGCGCTCGCTGCGCCTCAAGATCGACCACAACTTGCTCGTCAAGCCCGGCACCAAGCTCGCGGGCATACGCGAGGTCTACAGCCACGGTCAGGCCATCGCGCAGTGCGCTGGCTTTATCGAGGCGCACGGCCTGCACGCCACCAAGTACCCCAACACCGCCATGTCGGCCGAGATGGTCGCCAGCTCCGAGCGCACCGATGTTGCCGCCATCGCATCGCGCAGCTGCGCCGCACTCTACGGCCTGGAGGTACTGGAGCCCAACATCCAGGACTCGGACAACAACTACACGCGCTTTGTCGTCATCAGCCGCGAGCCACGCGTCTACCCCGGCGCCAACCGCACCTCGCTCATGATTACCACGGCCAACGAGCCGGGCGCACTCTATCGCGTACTCGAGCGCTTCTACGCGCTCAATATCAACCTCATCAAACTCGAGAGCCGCCCCATCCCCGGGCACGACTTTGAGTTTATGTTCTACTTTGACCTGGACTGCCCCTTTGGCAGCAAGGCCCTCGATGACCTGCTCGATTCCATCGACGACGTGTGCGAGAGCTTCACCTACTTTGGCAGTTACACGGAGGTGCTCTAGATGACCGATGTCGCCGCAACCCGCCCCTACGGCGTGCTGGGCCGCGTGCTGGGCCACAGCTACACCCCGACCATCTACAAGGAGCTCGCGGGGCTCGAGTACGTACGATTTGAGCGCGAGCCCGAGGATCTTGAGGCCTTTATGACAGGCAACGAATGGGAGGGCACCAACGTGACCATCCCCTACAAGCGCGCCGTCATGGAATACCTGGACGAGCTGAGTCCACTCGCCGAGCGTATGGGAAACGTCAACACCATCACGCGCCTGCCCGACGGCCGCCTGCGCGGCGATAATACCGACTACTTCGGTTTTCAGTGCCTGGTCGAGGAGCTGGGGGTTGATGTTGCCGGCAAGAAGGCTCTCGTGCTCGGAGCCACCGGCGGCGCGGGTACTACGGCCAGTATGGTGCTCGGCGATCTGGGCGCCACCGTCGTGCCCGTGGGCCGCACGAGCGAGGTCAACTACGACAATATCTCGCAGCAGTCCGACGCTGCCCTGCTCGTCAACTGCACGCCCGCCGGCATGTTCCCCCACTGCCCCGACGCCCCCTGCACGCTCGAAGGGCTCGATGCGCTCGAAGGCGTTATCGACATTGTCTACAACCCTGCCCGTACGGGCCTGATGCTCGAGGCCGAGCGCCGCGACATCCCCTGCATCGGCGGCCTGCTCATGCTCGTGGCCCAGGCGGCGCAAGCCGTTGAGCGCTATACCGGCCAGGTCACCCCGCGTGAGCGCATCCTGGACGTAACGGAGCGCTTGTCACGCCGCGAACAGAACATCGCACTGATCGGCATGCCGGGCTCGGGCAAGACCCGCGTTGGTGAGCAGATTGCCCTGCTCACGGGACGCGAGCATATCGACCTGGACCGCGCCCTCGAGGAACGCCTGGGCATGCCCTGTGCCGACTATATCGTCGAGCGCGGCGAGCCGGCCTTCCGCGAGCAGGAGACGGCGGCACTGGCCGACATCTCCAAGCGCAGCGGCCTGGTGCTCTCCACCGGCGGCGGCGTGGTCACGCGCGACGAGAACTACCCGCTGCTGCACCAGAACAGCCAGATTGTGATGCTCAACCGCAAGCTCGACGAACTCGCCCACAAGGGTCGCCCCATCACCGCCCGCGACGGCATCGACAAGCTGGCCGAG
The DNA here is from genome assembly GCA_902363875.1 of Coriobacteriaceae bacterium. Classification (GTDB taxonomy): domain Bacteria; phylum Actinomycetota; class Coriobacteriia; order Coriobacteriales; family Coriobacteriaceae; genus Collinsella. The sequence goes on from CABJBO010000003.1 coordinate 89,019, forward strand.
CAGCGCATGCCGCGCTACCGCGCCTGGGCCGACTACATCATCGACTCACGCGACTGCGCCGCCAACACCGCGGCCGCCATCGTCGAAACCCTCTAACCTACCAAAAAGGGACAGGTTTATTTTGGCAGGTTTTATCTGGGCAAACGTCGAAGACCATAAGACCGGCCACGCCAACCAACCGCAAAGGAAGCAACCATGAAAGCACTCGTCATCAACGGCCCCAACCTCAACATGCTCGGCATTCGCGAGCCGGGCATCTATGGCAGCGACAACTACGACCGCTTAGTGCAGATCTGCCAGGAAGCGGGCGCCGCACAGGACTTCGACGAGGTCGAGGTCTTCCAGTCTAACCACGAAGGCAGCATCGTCGACAAGATCCAGGAGGCATACGGCAAGGTCGACGGCATCGTCATCAACCCGGCAGCTTACACGCATACGAGCGTGGCGATCCTCGACGCCCTCAAGGCCGTCGCCATCCCTGCCGTCGAGGTCCACATCAGCGCCGTCGAGACGCGCGAGGACTTCCGTCAGGTGAGCTATGCACGCCTGGCATGCTTTGCCACCATCACCGGCGAAGGCCTCCAAGGCTACGCTCACGCGCTGGAGCTGCTGAAAGGGTATCTGCTACACTAATCACTGGGGGAAATGAGTCAGAAAGGTTTGTCCCTAAACTAAAGTAACTGTCCAATTGACATACAAAGGAGCATATCCATGTCCCAGTACGATTACCTTGTCGTCGGTGCCGGCCTTTCGGGCGCCGTCTTTGCCAATGCCGCCAAGCGCGCCGGCAAGTCGGTCCTGGTCATCGATCGCCGCGATCACATTGCCGGCAACATCTACACCGAGGACGTCGAGGGCATCCAGGTGCACCGCTACGGCGCGCATATCTTCCACACTTCCATGAAGGATGTCTGGGACTACGTCAACCGCTTCGCCGAGTTCAACAACTACGTCAACTCGCCGGTAGCCAACTTCCACGGCAACATGTACAACATGCCCTTCAACATGAACACCTTCGCCAAGATGTGGCCGGGCGTCGTCACGCCGGCGGACGCCAAGGCCAAGATCGCCGAGCAGGTGGCCGCCGAGAACATCGGCGAGCCGCAGAACCTCGAGGAGCAGGCACTGTCGCTCGTCGGCCGCGACATCTTCGAGACGCTCGTGAAGGGTTACACCGAGAAGCAGTGGGGCCGCGACTGCAAGGACCTGCCCGCGAACATCATCAAGCGCCTCCCCTGCCGCTTTACCTACGACAACAACTATTTCAACGACCGCTACCAGGGCATCCCCATGGGCGGCTACACCAAGATGGTCGCCAACATGCTCGAGGGCGTCGAGGTGCGCTGCGGCGTGGAATACAAGGAGCTGATCGCCGCCGAGCCCGATATCGCCGCCAAGACGATCTACTGCGGCCCCATCGACGCGTTCTACGACTTTAAGCTGGGCACGCTCGAGTACCGCAGCCTGCGCTTTGAGACCGAGACCCTCGACGAGCAGGACCACCAGGGCGTGGCCGTGGTCAACTACACCGAGCGCGAGATCCCCTACACGCGCATCATCGAGCACAAGCACTTTGAGTTCGGCACGCAGGACAAGACCGTCATCACGCGCGAGTACCCGGCCGACTGGAAGCCCGGCGACGAGCCCTACTACCCCATCAACGACGCCAAGAACGAGGCCCTGTACAAGCAGTACGAGGAGCTGGCGGCGCAGGAGGGCGACGTGATCTTTGCCGGTCGCCTGGGCGGCTACAAGTACTACGACATGGACAAGGCCATCGCCGCCGCCTTCGAGCTCGTCCGCAACGAGCTGGGCGTGGAGCCGACTGAGGCGTAGAGAGCTCAACGACAAAGGCAGACAGCCATATACACAAGAGCAGAAAGCCTGGTGCAGCATCAATCGCTGTACCGGGCTTATTTGTGGAGCAATCAAGCGCACCGCGATGCCAAAATTCGCGGCGATCAAGCAAACGGCCCAGCCCATGAGTTACTCATGAACAGAAAAGGCCGCCCGACGCAAGTCGAACGACCTCAGTAAATAGCCAAATAAAACAACAAGACCCTAAACACGGACGTAAAAAATCAGTCTAAAGCCCTATTGCGCCGTCTCAAGCCAATCCAGACGACTGTTGAGCCATGCGCGTACATCATCGGGAGACTCAGAAGAGACACCCCACAGTATGGACTCCATGTTCACAGAGGTAGCAACACTGGACTCATACGCAAGGTAATCCTGCCCATTGATGCACCCCCGGGCTTCGTCAAGCACTTCCTGCTTGACGGCATCAACAGCAGCGCGAACCGTCGGATCCTGCAGCAGACGAAAGCCTAAAAGAGCATTGCGCGTATGCCAACCCTGCGGCGACAAGTAACTGTCACTTGACTGGGATGAAAGAGCGTTTCCCATCGCCAAGTCAAAATCCCAGGCTGGACCGAAAACAAACCGCGAGTCGCCAGAGGTATCAGAATTCTTGAACAGATACGTTGACGAGTAATTAAAACCGTCAACGCACTTGGTGATCTCATTGAGCCAGTAAAGGCGCGCAAGAGAATCAATGTCGCAGTAATCCGCCGTCGTTTTTCCCGTCTCAGGATTGACACCTCCGTTGCGAATGCAATCGAAGAATTCCTGGAAACGAGAACTCAAATATTCAGCTTCATCCTTGGTCCAAACACCAGGCGACTTGCACACAAAGTACAGTACGCCGTTTCCCGAATCTACGCTAAACCAGGCGCCCTCATTCACATAGCGCTCCTGATCAAACTCAATCAGATAGCCGCCCGTGATGTCGGAGGGATTTTGCAGTCCCGTAGCGTACTTCATTCGATTACCGCAAGAGTTAACCCCCTCGACAAGCTGATAGCTTGTCCCGCCATTAACGGCGTCGTTAGCGTCTTCAAGGTTGTCGATGTCCACGCGACCCGAGTTGATCTGGACCTTCTCGCAGAGCATATAGGCACCGCGGTATTGTCCGTCATAATACAGATCAACGGCACGGTACTCAATCGGTGCATGAGTTCCCAATGCAGACGCAAGCGAATATGCCGCAGCATTGCGCATCGAAGTTCCATCGTAAGCGTTTGCCAAAAGCACCCAGGTCTTATTCTTATTCGCTTTATCGCCCGTCTCCAAAAGGTCGGCCTTCTTATCGAGCTTGATCTGATATGGCTTCTTGTCCATCATCCATGTGCTGTTGCCGCGGCCCTTAATCTGAGATAATGCGCCGTCATACACAGAGACGCCGGAGGCGTCAACAAGCTTCATGGAGCCGGTAGCAACTGCAGTATGATCTCCACTCGATTCGATGTAGCCACGCCCATAATTGACCGGATCGTCGCTGCTAATAAACATCGAAGCCACGCCAGCGGTCTGCTTAATGTCAAACGTGAACAAATCGGCCGCATCAAGGGCGGATCGAACGGCAATCGGATTATCAGAGTTTACACTGCTTGTCAGGCCAAGATCGCTCAACGTCACCGAAGACCCCACGGTAAGTCCAACAGAGTAGTCTCCTACGGTAATAGACGTCTCCGGCCCGCCGCTGTATACAAGCTGAGCAGTGTTAAGGTCAAAAACAGACGGAAGCGCAAAGTGCGCATTGCCGTAACGATCAAAGGTCATTCCAATTTCAAGCGAGTCCGAGCGAAGACTCAGATTGTATTCAGACGCAGCCGCGCTATGCGAAATGACAAGATCGCCGGGATTGCTAACATTCCTAAACTCCCATTCGGACTGCGGAGTTGTCATGTCGATAGAAATAATAGCGAGCACACCCGATTCGGCCCCGCGCTTGGTCGATAGCGCATAGTCACCGAGCGCAGACTGGATATAACCACCGCTGAAAGTAGGAACATACTTCCAAGACTGAGCTTTGGTATCGTTCTCGGCATACTGCTGGACAATGGTCCCCGATTTGGCACGGCCTGAGCGAACATCAAGACACAAACCCGAGTTGATGTTCTTAATGGTAAAGAAACCGCCGCCCGTGTTCTCGAGATGCCACTGTTGAGCCGCCGAGCCATTGAAAACGTACGTCTGAAGCGCAAGTCCCCCGTCAGACGAAGCGTTCGGAACATCAAGAACTTGCCTGGTGCCACTCTGGTTTAGCAGATAGTAGTCACCATTCTCAATCAAATTGCATGGGACGAGCAACCACGATTGGGCCTTGGTTCCGTTACTCGAGTACGTAGAAACACTGTTACCAGCAGCGCTCGATCCACCGGAAAGATCGATACATCTGCCGGACTGTTTGTTTTTAATACGATATCCCCCGTTTAAGCTAGCATCCAAGATCCAGTATGAATAACCCGAAGGCTCTTTACGATATTCGATTCCACTTTTCGCGATTTCCGTCAAATACAGGCCCGAGTTGGCATTTTTAAAGGTATACGAGCCATCATCTTGACGCTCAAGCACCCACTTCTGCGCCAGAGACAGATTTGAACTCCAAAGCTGCGATGCAGCACCAGAATCCTTTGACCCACCGGAAACGTCAAGAACACCTGATTCGTCAACAGTTGTCTTAAGCTGGAAAGAACCAGAATGATCTACTGGAGACGTGTTGAACGTCCATTTTTGAGCGTCAGTATGGTTGGCCTGATACATTTGCAGTTGGTTGCCATTAGAAAGAGAAGCACTGGGAACGTCCAACGCCCTACCTGTTAGTGCCGAGACAACTTCAATGTGACCGTCAGAAGTCTGCAAAAGACGCCATTGCTGTGCCGGAGTTCGATTAGATGAGTACTGCTGAATGCGCACGCCGGAAGACTTGGAACCACCAGGAATATCAAATGAACGACCTGACAGCGCAGAGAAAATGGAATAGTATCCTGTATTCTGATCGAACACAACATTCCAAGCCTGAGCCAACGAATCGTTATCTTCGTAGATTTGAACAGCGGCTCCGTTATCTAAAGATCCGCCCCAAAGGTCAATCATCTTTTTATCCGACAGAGCGGTAGAAATACGATAGGAGCCGTCTTTAACAGGTTGAGTGACGCGCTCGACCCTCCATTTTTGCGCCTTGGTGCCATTTGACGTATAAAGGCAGACATTAGCTCCTTTTTTTGAGCTTCCACCGGAAACATCAAGAAATAAATCATTGCAGTCAGAACGAATCGAATACGATCCGTCAGCATTCTGGACAAATTTCCATCGTTGAGCCTGCGTGTTGTTCGAATCATATAGCTGCGCATTAGCACCCGCTATTTTTGAACCACCAGCAACATCAAGCACCATGCCGGTAATCGAATTCTCAATGGAATAAGAGGACCCTTTCTTAGAAATTCTCCAAGCCTGGGCATAGGTATGATTACCTTCATAAACCTGCACGTTCGACCCGTTAACGCAATAACCGCCCGCAACATCCAATGATTTATCGGCAATAACATTAGTGATAGTGTAAACACCGTCATCAAGCTCAGCATAGCTCTTGGCCTCTGCCTGAGTTGGCATTACGCAAAACGCGATGAATAAGAGAAGCAGTGCCATTCCCCTCGATCGTTTTCGAATGCAGATTCGAACCGCATCAGTACCAACCATCAAATCACCTAATCCCCTAAACACTACTTAACTACACCTTGAACGAACAGCCCAATTAGAGCAATACGGAAATCGACAAGCGGTGAAATTGCTGCACTGGGTCTCTTTATGCGACGATTGAAGCACACCACGGTCCAGATTAACAAATTGGGCCGTAAGTCATCCCTATGTCTTACGGCCAGTGTTTAAACAAAAGCACGGTTCATGAATGAATTCCATCTGGTTTTAAAGTCATTAAAACCAGACTAAATAACCAACGACTATGCTTCTTACGGTCACAAACAAAACCATAGAGAGCAACGTGAATTCAAGCGATATTGCCGTAATCATTCCCTGTTGCAACGAAGCGCCGACCATCGCCAAGGTTGTAGACGATTTTCACCGCGAACTGCCTGAAGCCACAATCTATGTCTATGACAACAATTCGACTGATAGCACTGTGCAAATTGCACGTGAACACAGAGCGTCCGTAAAATTTGAACCCCGACAAGACAAGGGCAACGTATGCCGTCAAATGTTCCGTAATATCGAGGCCGATTGTTATCTCATGGCCGATGAAGACGACACCTATCCGGCGGAGTCAGTGCACGATTTGTGCAAACCCATCTTTGCCGGCGAAGCTGATATAACCGTCGGTGATCGTCTGTCCAACGGAACGTACGCAGAGGAGAACAAGCGCGCTTTCACGAATTTGGCAACAACCTTGTACGCAGCATGATCAAGTGGATTTATGGTTACAGCTCTGACGGCGTCATGACTGGCTATCGTGCCAAAGCAAGCTCTTCGTTAAGACGCTTCCCGAGCTCTCCGAAGGCTTCCAAATCGAAACAGAACTATCCATCCACGCGATCGACCATCGTTGCCGGATCAAAGATGTATCCATCGAGTACCGCGACCGCCCGGCTGGATCGGAGTCCAAACTCAATACCATAAGCGATGTTATTAGAGTCATTGCCATGATCGGTACCCTTTTAAGGACTACCGTCCGCTTAAATTCTTCTCGCTTGTTGCGCTCGTCTTTGCGGTTATCTGTCTTATCATAAGATTTCCTCTCATCACAGAATACCTTGCCACCGGTTTGATGCCTCGCTTCCCCACCGCAAGACTCGCAGTCGCATTTATGTTCCTGTACGGATTGTCGCCCGCCACAGGCTTCATATTGGATTCCGTCTCCGAGGTGGAGCGAAAGGAATGGGAACCTAAGGTAAATAAGACAAACGATCAGTAGCCACTGTATTAAGGCGCCTCTTACCGACTCAGGAAATAAGCGGCAGCCCGTGTCAACGTTTTCAATTGATTCAGCAACAACCATAGTTGAATCAATTATCGTCGCCCCATTAGACCAATAGCAGCATTGCACTTAGAAATTAAAATAGGCCTTTGTGCTGCAGAAGGGAATTAATATTCCAAGCACAGTTCTTGTGCCATTCACAATAGGAGAAAGTCGATAATATAATTTATAGTTAAACAATAAAAGCTGGAATTCTATTAATAGGAAGATTCCCCTGTCACGCAAACAATCAAGACACTTTAACCCTTCCAATTCCACTTACGCACCAAATTTGCCATGAGCTATTGGAAGCCATTTATGAAGGGAAGCCTTTTATGCTCAGTAAGATTAAACAATTCCTCCCAGGTTCCTCGCGTTCCCTACACGCCATGCACAACGACATTCAAATCCTTCGTGATAACATCATTCGTTTCCAACAAGAAACGCAAGAACAGATTGAGCGTCTTTATAAACGAGTCGAGACCGCCGATAACGGTATTAACATGAATATCGATTACAAGTTTGATTGTCGAACTATCCCCATGATCGAATCTATCGCTAACGATATTGACGCACACGACGAACACATGAAGATGTTCGCTTGGGACAACTATCGGAAACCGGGCGAGAGCATACAGGACGCCAAGAAACGCTTTTTCAGAGAACTGCCCAAAGCAGAGGGCGGTCTTCGCCTACTCCAGCTCGGATGCGGAAAATTGCTCGGAGAATTCGACGCGCTGTGCAAAGACAATAACATAGACTACTGGATTAATTTCGGAACCCTTATCGGTGCCATCAGACACAAAGGATTCATACCTTGGGACGATGATACTGATCTTGGCATAATGCGAGATGATCTCGAAAGGTTACAGGAAATTGTCCGCAGTGACCGTAGATATAAAATTACTGTTGTCTATGATCACTATGTGCATTGTCGTCAAATTCGTTTTCTCTATAACGATGAGGATATCCCATGTTTCCTTGATCTGTTTATCTATGACTGGGCACCCTCGATTGATAACGACTACGCTGAAAAGCAAAGGGAATTACGGCGGACAATGGTTGAGGAAATGGAAACAGATTCAGAGCTCGATTTTTGGAAAAATGAACCTTACTATTCGGGCGAAAAAAACTGTAACATCCAGAAACACTTTGACAGCTGCCTAGAAAGGTCTAAGGAAGCTGGACTCATCTGTGATAAGAAAGATGCAGTCGGCATCATGTGGTCTATCGATAATCTAGATGACGGCAAACAAAGGCAGTGGGTCTATCCTATCGAAGATTTGTACCCTACACAGCAAATAGAATTTGAAGGGGAACAGCTTAAAGCGCCGTGCAATCCTGATATCTTTCTCTGGAGCCGTTATGGCAACATATACGATCTTCCAAAGGATATCAATACGCATTTTGAACACGTAAATCATGATGATCTCGAATGTGGAAATGCAAATAATGCAATCAGAAAAATAATTGCTAGTGACTAGCAAGCCATAAAAGTCTTCCGGTGCACCATTAAGATGCACCGGAAGACTTTTTTACTGAGCAAGACGACTCTTTACCTCTGTAGTCGAGATGCCGGCAGTGCGATGTAAATAAACAACATCGCAATACGGTCTAAGAGCTTCAAATCGCTCATCGTCTTTCCAGTCGCCACCCATACAAACTATATCAACATGATACGCCTGTATATCCCCCAGTTTCTGATTCCAACTGTCTTCCGGAATTACCAAATCAACGTACCGCAGCGCCTCAAGCATCTCACGCCTGACCTCATATGGATAAAAACTCTTCTTACCCTTAAGCGAATTAAACTCATCCGTTGAAAGGCCAACAATCAAATAATCGCCAAGTTTTGAAGCCTGCTGAAGAAGTCGCACGTGACCATAGTGAAGCAAATCAAACGTTCCGTATGTCAGCACTCGTTTTAATGAATGTCGGCCACCAGGTTCGGAATACTTCGAAGAAAGCAGTTCAGAATTAGCTTCCAGGCGAACAGATGAAAGCGAGCCCATTCCATACTCCAATAGATTAAGAGCCATCATAAAGATGGCTCTGAGATACAAAGGGTGCTCCATGGCGGATTCGAACCGTCGACCTTGGGATTAGAAGTCCCCTGCTCTATCCAACTGAGCTAATGGAGCAAACAAGAAAAGTATAGCCTACTTGAACTGATCTCGATACGCTTTGCAAACATCATCCACGGGACCATCCATCCTAAGATCACCCTTCTCAATCCACACAGCACGCTGGCAAATACGCTCAACCTGCTCCATAGAATGAGAAACGAAAAGGACGGTAACATCACCAGATTCAATAAAATGCTGGATACGACGCTCGCATTTCTCTTGGAAGAATACATCGCCGACAGAGAGCGTCTCATCGACAATCAGAATATCTGGCTCAGTGATAGTCGCGATTGCAAAGGCAATGCGGGCAACCATACCCGAAGAGAAATTCTTCAACGGCATATCAACAAAATCTTGAAGCTCGGCAAACTCAATTATGCCGTCAAAATTGGCATCAACGAACTCTTTTGTATAGCCTAAGAGTGCGCCATTGAGATAAATATTTTCACGGGCAGTGAGCTCGGCATCAAAGCCTGCACCAAGCTCAATCAAAGGTGCGATGTTGCCATGAACCTTTACCTCGCCTTCAGAAGGCTCGAGTACACCGGCGATAATCTTAAGCATGGTTGACTTGCCGGATCCGTTTGTACCAACGAGACCTACAACTTCGCCTCGATGAATATCAAAAGAAATGTGCTTTAGGGCTCGAAACTCTTCAAAAAAGAGCTGATGCTTTGCAAGCTTAATAAAATACTCTTTAAGATTAGTGAGGGACTCTGAGGCCATATTGAAAATCATAGTTACGTCTTTGACTTCAACGGCAAGAGGCTGATCCCCGTAATCCTTAACAGAAAAAGGCATGGTCAATCCTTAGATATAGAGAATGAACTTGTGCTCTGACTTATGGAATACGACGTATCCCAATACAAGGGCAACAACAGCCCAAGCTACGCACATACCAACCGTGAAAAAAGTCGGAGTCGTCTGGAACAAGAAAATATCGCGCATAAACTGAATGTAGTTATACATGGGATTCGCGTACATGATAATGCGAACAACATGCGGCATCTTGCCGATAAAGTCTGTTGTCCAGAAAATGGGAGTGAGATAGGTCCAAGCAGTAATCACAACACTCCACAAGTGCATGATGTCGCGAAAAAATACGGTTAGAGCCGAAAGCATCATACCTAACCCCATGCAAAAAAGCATGAGAAGGAAGAGACAGACGGGCAGCAGAATCAAATGCCAAGTGGGAACAACATGGAACCAAATCATAACAATGGCAACGGCGATGAGGGAAAAACCAAAGTTAACAAGCGAAAAGAGCACCTTCTGAACAGGGAAAACCCATCGATGGACTTTTACTTTCTTTAGCAGCGATGACGCCCAAATGATGGACATGAGAGCCTGGTTAGTAGATTCCGACATTACGGAAAAAGTAACATTACCCACGATAAGATACAGAGGGTAAAGCTCAGGACTCACTGCGCCGTTTCGCCCCTGGGCAAAGATGGTCGAAAAGACAACAGCCATAACAATCATCATAAGCAGCGGATTCAAAACGGACCAAGCAACGCCCAAAAAACTCCGCCGATATTTAATCTTAAAATCCTTGGTAACCAGCTGCTTGAGAATAAATCGATCTTTCTCTACCTCATTCTTCGCATGAGAGGAGACAATCATTCCCTGATCGCTTTTAGATATCATTAACAGCTCCGCCGTCCATTTCCAATATCAACAATAATTTAAGAGTAATAATACCCGTAAGAGCGAAGCTCTCCATTGCGCATCATGCAATCCAGTAAATACCAACAGTAAAAAGGCTCGCCATAAACATGACGAGCCAAATAAATCAACCCTGTGTAACAAATAATGGTTACATAGTCTGAGGATAATCAATTTTAGGATTGAACTTAATGGCCTCACGCATCTTTTTACGCATCTGACGCTGCAACTTCTTAGTCACTCCTCCAGCTTTCATGCTGCGGCAAACCTGGGCACAAAACAACAAATACGCAGCCTTGCCTTCATGATGGAGTCTATACGACGCCTGATTACGAATGCCGTAAGAGAATTTCCACGCATTCTTTTCATCAATCATCGAGAAGTTGACACCCTTATTAGATGCCATGTCGTGAATGATCACGCTGTCAAGCACCTGAACACCGGGGCAGGTCTTAGTAATGCGAAGTGTGTACTCGGCATCATCAAACCAAATAAAATATTCCTTAAAAGGAAGGCCGAAAGATTCAAGAACCCAACGTGGAATCAGCACCGAAACAAACGAGCAGGAGGTGACCATGACAGAGTTTTGCCCCTTTGCGAGCAATCGACCCCAATCCCAAGTGGGCACGGGATTGTTCATCTCGCAAATAGAACCATCAATAAACTTTACGACCGAGCAAGCGTATGGGACATCGGGACCAAGCTCATCAACGGCGCCATTATAGCCTTGAATCAGCTTCTCTAAAGCATCGGGCTCGGGATAGCCGTCATCGTCAAAGATCCAAACGAAATCTGAACCGCTGTCGTAACCGGATTTCATTCCAGTGGAAAAACCACCAGCTCCGCCAAGATTCTCCGAACAAGAAATAACCTTAACGGGCATGCCGCCGTGCTGCTCAGATGCATATGAAGCCAGGAAATCACCGGTGCCGTCAGTCGAAGCGTTGTCAACAACAACAAGCTCGCTAGGAGGAAGCGTCTGCCCCTCAAGGGCAGAAAGAACATTCTTCAACTTGTCGAGACGGTTATATGTCACCACAACGGCGGTAACAGTAGGACTATTGCTCATCATCACTCCACTTCCCCAGAATCTCAGTAAAGAGGGTGTTGGCATTTTTTAGCTTTGAAAACTCCACAAGCCTATCCATCTCAGATTGCCAGACGGATTTACGGAAATCGTTATCCTCGAGCATCTTCAAAAGGATACGCGATGCGCACTTAATGAAATCGCGAGTGGACCGTGGAGTCAATGCTTCAGTTGGAATAAGCGTATTCTGAGAACCGACATCAGTTGAGACAACAGGCAGTCCAGCACTGAGAGATTCAATCGTCGTCAAAGTAATTCCTTCATTAATGGCAGAAACAACGAGGACATCAGAATCAGAATAGGTCTTATCGACAGAAATCTGCATCCCCCTCCGCTCAATTAAGTCGGAGAGTCCATGACGAGCAATGATCTTGTCCACCATAGGATCCAAATCACCGTTGCCGTGCATGATAAACCTAAAACGACCAGGAGCACACTTATCGAGCTTCTTAGCAAGAAGGACAAATGCTTCGGGCCTCTTCTGGCGGGAAATCCTGCCCACGAAGCAAACAGTGAGCTTGCTCTTAGACGCGGGTTTCTTGCACGCCTTAGCAGTCCCATTAGCAGTAAGCCCAACAAGCGGAGCGTCTACAACCTTATTAGCATCAATTCCATGCGACTCAACAAGCCAAGACACAAGCTGGGGAGAAATCACATGATGTAAATCAATGAACGCATCGCGGCTAACCGCCTGATTGGGATAACCACCACCATAGGGATATTCAACAATATGCAGAGAATCAACTACAGTCGCATTGGGTCGATACTTTTTGATCCACCACAGACGATCATAAAGCCATTGGCAATGATGAATGAGGACGCCCTTAATATCGAATTGTTCGACAAGCGAGCGAAGCAAAGGCTCATCGCCTGGACGCTCCTGTATAGGGAACGTAAGGCACAGCACCAAGGCATCTTTGAACTCCGGCCTATCGATCCAAGGCTGATGGCTGGGTCGATCCGTTATGACGATAGGCAGCATGCCCGCTTCGCGAACAAGGCGCACCGTCTCAACAGCCCAGCGCTCAGCGCCGCCGGCCTGAAGCCAATGCATACCGATAATGACGGCTTTCTCAGCCCCGAGCCTAACGGCTCCGGGAGCAATCTCTAGATAGGGATGATGAGTAGCCTGCTCTTGATTAATCTTCGCTAAATCTGGAGCCTCAAAATGATCAACAGGGCCCAATCCCCTACTCCAACGACGCTGGCGCTGAATTTCGCGAATATCGTCAAAAGCAATCGGGCAGCACGCTTCGAGATTGCGATAAAGCTCCTGCTTCTTCGAAAGAGAGTTATGTGTCTCAACGTCAGCATCGGTGGCGTCGTCAGGCGTCAAAAGAATATAACGATGTCCATCGTCTTTGATATGCTCAAGGCCTGCGAAATAATGGGGTGAATACTCGGACAAAGGCTGAACCAAAGATTCAGCTTTAACAGAAAAGAAAGGCTGAAGTCCCTCGGTAACAGTTAGCCCACCATTTAATGTCGAAAGATCATTTAAACAAGGATACTGCCACTTTTCACCCATATAGAAATGATAGACAAGCGAACGACCAGGCTGGATTAGAGAGTTGTACTTAATTGCAGAATCTACAAGAGATCTAATTCGACTCGACATTAAGCCGTCGTTGAAAACATCCTCGTAGATAACCCCATATAAAGCATGAGACATCTAGCACTCCTTATCTTGGAAACTTTGGCTAATCTTATAGACGCTAAGTTCCCATTCCTTACGCTCAACTTTGGCAACAGAATCAAGAATAAACCCTGTTGTCAAAGAAAGGCCGCAAAGGAATATAAAGGCAGTAGCGAGAATAGCGGTAGGAAGGCGTGCAACAAGGCCAGTGCGTGCGAAATCAACAATTACCGGAATTCCAGCTATAAGACCCAGAAGCAGGAAAAGAACAGAAACCAGACCAAAGAACTTCAGAGGACGGTAGTCCTTAAATAAGGTGCCAATCATACAGACAACTTTAATTCCGTCAGAAAAAGTAGACAACTTAGATTCAGATCCGGCTGGCCTGTCGCGGTAAACAATTGGAATATCCTTGATGCGCCAACGACGGTCAACAGCATGAATTGAAAGTTCGGTCTCAATTTGAAAACCTTCAGATAATACAGGGAAAGTTTTGACAAAAGGACGGCTCATCGCTCGATAACCCGTCATAACATCATCAAACGAATAGCCATAGATCCACTTGATCATTGCCCTAACAAGATTATTACCGAACCCGTGAAAGGCCCTTTTATTCTCTTCGGCGTAGGTACCGTTAGAAAGACGGTCTCCAACCGTCATATCCGCTTCACCTTTTAGAATCGGCTCACACATCGCGCGAGCCATTGTCTCGTCATAAGTATCATCGCCATCAACCATCAGATAACAGTCAGCATCGATATCACGAAACATCTGACGGCAAACATTGCCCTTACCCTGACGAGGCTCAAATCGAACAATGGCCCCATGTTCACGAGCAATGCAAGCAGTATCATCGCTTGAATTATTGTCATAAACATAGATATTTGCTTCTGGAAGCTCGCGCATAAAATCATCGACAACTTTTCCAATTGTTAGAGCTTCGTTATAACAAGGAATTAAAACAGCGATTTTTTTTGACATCAATCTCTCCGAAATCAGGAAACCTTTTTAGATAAAAAAGAAATAGAAGCGATATTAACAATACGTTTAACAATAACCCGCTGCATTACAAACGATAGAAGCAACAATAAAGTATATAAGATAAAAATAGAAACAGAGGAAAGAACGATTTTTCCAAGAATTGAAGCAGGCTCCGACAATTGAAAGATTGTCGCCCAAATAAAGGGTTTCAAGAACATGTTTTCATGAATCAAATAGACCCCGAGCGTAGCAGATGCAAGTGAGTTGACCATACGATTAAACCAATCCGACTCAAAAGATGAGTCCTTTTGAACAACGTAAATAAAAAGAGGACACGCAGCTACGAGCGAGAGCAGGGGAGAAGCTCCAGGACCGGCAATAAATAGATTTGAAGGATAGGACATCCCAAGATTAGCAACAGTTGCGGAAGTGATGGCTCGCGTACCAACTACAACCGCTAAGTAGCAAAAACAAATTGTTCCAAAAACAGTTAGGAGATTAAAACTTGGCAACTGATCCAAAAATCTATTTACCATATATCCAATTAAATAAACAGCCACGAGATACAAAATATCATTGAAATAGCAGTTGGATGGATTAATATACTTCCAAACGAATGTAATCATACAAAAAAATACAGCGAATTTACGAACAGCAATGCCATCCATATCATTGAATAATTTATTGACATATGGAGCAACTAAATTCAAGACAAAAAACGCACTGATAAACCAATAGGCACCTTGAACAACTGGAAAAAATGAGGTCAACACATTCCTAAAGGAGAGCCATTCGGCATAACCCTGATCAATAAGCCCATACATGATAAGGAAAGAAAAAACCACCAGGGACGATACTGAATAAAACTCCACCTGCACCCAGAGCCGAAATAAACGTCGTTTAGGAGAAGAGTTTGATTTTGAGAGGAAAAATGCACTAATTAAAACGAATAAACACACCCCAATTTGTCCAAACATAATCAGTGCATTATGAAAGCACGCACACCATGAATGCAAAAGAGATCCATCGGCATGACATGCCCAGTTATCCTCAGAAAAATAGTGTCCCGCAACAATCATTAACATTGATACAAGCCTGAGTGCTTCAATCTTGCTATTCCTGCAACGCACTTTTACCTCCAGCAATATTCACTAATAAATAAACAGCAATTGGAAGCGAAAAGATAAAGGGGAGAGTATATCGAAGCGAAGCACACGGGCCGGCCACCAATGATAGAAGTAGTGAGAACATAGGAACACAAAAGATCGTAACTTCCCGTTGATATTTCTTATAAATCGACGAAAGACAAATCAAAACTAAATAAAACCAGCAATAAAAACCAGGTTTATAAAGAATTGAAACAACGCTATTCAAGTGAATATCATTAAGAGCAAAACTATCAACTGAATGCTTATCATTCCATTCTTGGCTCCATGAATAGCCCTCGAACCAGCCCGCATCTATTAGAGACCATTGATCCCATGAATAATAAGGAGCATCCTCCATCCAATACGTACCCTGAGTAAACGGGTACCAATAAGCGAATGTCGTGCAAAGCGCACCAGATAAAGATGTACATGGAAACAGGCAAGCAAGCCTAAGAGAAAGAATTGCAAAATCAATAGCCGAGTGTTCATCATCAAACTTAAGGTGACCCTTTAGCGGATCAGAAATTAAAGGGTTATATGCTTTTTTAATATCAAACTCGTCGGAATCAAAGAAACATTTAATCTGGGCATCCAAGTCTTCAGGAACTTCCTTCTCGGTTTGATACACCCTGCCGATCATCTGCACTGGAATCGAAAGCATCTCCCCTGATTCAGTAGGAAGAACCCCAAATATTGGGAGAAGAAAAGAATTCCATAGGACAAAAAATGCAACATTAAACATAATTAGGAATAATTTAAATCCCTTTGATTCGGAAAGGGCAAGTAATGCGATTAAACCGATAAATACAATTACGAAACCGTTATTTCGCGTAAGCAAAACAAGTATTGAACTAATTACCATTTCAATACGGCATTTAATAGATAGCTTTTGCTCGACTGTACTATCTTGCTGGTAAAACAAAAGCAGACAGACACAGAAATATAGAACAGCAAGCGCATGAAGATAATCCTTGCTAATTGATAAAACGTAACTCGGTATTACAGGAAAGAGACCGAAAAACAAAAGAGCAAATAAAGCAATATTAGAATGAAAGGCATTCTCAAGTCTTTTAAGTGAAATAGAAAAAACATAGGCACCGCAGACCGTCTGAAAGACAGTCAGAAAAACCATAGATGCAACTCCGTTTGATCCAAAATAACGCCCACAGCTATAAATCAAAGCATAGGTTAAAGTTGTTAGATAGGGAAAATGATTATCAAGTGCTACTCCACGAGCGCCATACCACTGACCAAGTTGACGGGCTGTGTCAGTCGGCAAGGATCCCGGGAAGAACACAATCAGGTACGGAAGCCAAAGAATGATTAAAATCAGACCAATTTTGACAGTATTCTGCGACACAATCCAGTTGTTTGCCCGTGCAAGCCATTTGCATCGTTGAAAATTGGAAGCAAAATAAACTCCAACTTTAAATAACATGTAGATAAACCAAGTAAACAACAAAGCATATGCAATTGATCTCACAGCTCGAATCGGACTATCGCATAGAGGCGAAAGGGAACTCGTTTTATGAAGAGACCCGCCAAGCATATCAAGCATTGCAATAAAGAACGAAACTACGTAAACACTCAGATCGAATTGAGCGCCAGAACAATGCAGTATATAAAAATAAGTGGTAAGCGATACCGCTAAAATCCAGGCCGTGATTTCCAAAACAGAGCTTCGAACCCAAATAGCGCAACCATTTGAGTCGAGTGAGCAACTGAAACTGAATATAAAACAAGAACACAGGGCAACAAAAACAAGTATTGACGTCTTCCGCTGTATATCGAGAATTTTAAACTCTGAAAACTTCAAAATAAGATCCTAACAAAGGGATTTTTTATTTACCGGGAATGCAAATGCGATCAGAAAGATGAAACAAAACAGAAAAGATATTGAGTACCTAGTTTGGTATGCAGGAAGCATCAACATCGTAAGATATGTAAACAGAAAAGGCATGGCCATCGGAATAGAAACTTTCTTACGATGGGCTAGATTAGCGCAAAGAACAGCCAAAGGGAGCCACAATGTATAAAGCACCTCAGCTCCAAGCAGCATTAACACAGGGGTCTTATTTAAGAAGTTAATTAGGGGAACAGACAGATGCTCCTGAGTCCATGACAGTTCACAATCAGCGAATTGGGACAAAATGGCGTATCCGCCACTCGGCTCCCATCCATTCTTTAAAGCACCATTTGTATAGTAAGTTGGCCCAAGCAAAAAGAAATTTCTTAAAAAGGGAACTGCATTTACACAATCAAGCGGATAGTGAATTAATAGCTTGACCCATAAACCTATAAAAGCAAGCTTGTCCATCGTCGAAGCATGCGATTTATAAGACTGCTTAGCGGGATCGACAGTCGCTTGGTTCCAATTTTGTTTTGCCGAACTTAGATCAACAACACGAGAAATTGTATCAATATCTTTTTTTTCAATTTCAGATTGATGCAAACTAACGACATATACGGTTTGCTGAATCGGAGTTCCCAACATCTCCTGACCACCACCGGGGGCAATCCTAAGTAAAGGAAACAAAAAGGAGGGAACTAAAAATAAAACCACAATAGCCGGAAAAAGTAATGAGAACAATATTTTAATTCGGTTTGAATTTGCTGAAATCAATACCGTCAAAAGGGACAGTACAGAAATATAGATGGAAGTCTTTTTTGTTAATCCAGCTAAAACTGTTAAACATACCGAAAACAGTACAAACTTCCACCCTATATTCTTGTTTAAATACACCCTGTAGCACAATTCCTCAAAAGCCACCATCCAGAGAACATAAAAGGGAATCCACGTGCTATCTTTCATCAAGATTGTCATGTATGAAGAGCAAGCAGGGATGAATGAAACTAAAGCCACGCAAATAAATAAGACACTCGTTGGCAACTTAAAACGCGACTTCACCCATAAAATCTCAGCTGAAAGCGAAACGGAAGCAAAAAAAGCCCAAACCCAAGTATACAGAGCCAATCCAAATAACTCGCTATTTAACAAACGACCAAAGAAATCAAATGCCCCATAGATAATAGTATCCAACGCAGGATTATGGTCGCTGAACCAATATCCAGGAAGCGGGGTCATCATCATAGGATCCCATGCAGGAAAACCTCTAACTTGAATTAGCTGGACCATGGAATCCATCGGAATGCAAACTGGTCCATTTATAACCAGAATTGGAATCCAACAACTAAAAATCACTAAGGCCAATTTAATGATGGAACTTAAGCTGAAATTAATTCTATCTAAATAAACTTGAGCTTTAAAGCTTACAATCTTTATATTCTCCGATTTGATAGCCCGAATTACCGACGCGATTATTATTGAAAATGCCCAGGTGCATAATGCAATTTCAACAATATAGAGAACAATTAAATAAACACTTGCCTGACTCAAATCAACGTTAGTATACCAAGGAAATGAAACGTTCGATTCTTGTCCCTGGCCCCAAACCCCAGGAATAACGAGGCTGCATGAGACCACAGATGAAAAGAATACGGTTAGAAATTTTTTTCTTCGACTCAAATTGGCAAAATATGACTCACCAAAAAACGCACAGCAAAAAAGAGCCGCGCTGACAATAGTAAGAGAAAGGGCCCCTTTGCTTCCGATCACATCACAAACATGGAGGAGCAATTGCCGGAGTGAAAAAGTCTGTGCCTGATCAAGCACCTTAAACGAAAGTGCGCAAGCAGAGGCTACAGACAAGATCAGGAGCAGAATAAACTTATTTAGCCCAACTTCGTTGCTATTTATGTTTGAGGACCGCATTGAATAAACTACTCTCTCAAAATGGTTCTAATTACCTAAATACTGAATCGCCTTTACTGCAAGCCAGTTAACATTCGTACCTGCAGGACAGCTAGTCGATGAATACCACTTGTGAATTCCGACATTATCCCCCCCATCGTCAAATATCTCCACCCTTTTGATCTAGCGAGCACAACCTTAGATTGCGTGTTTGTAATTAGAGTAGCATACTAAGGTGTATTGGCCGTAGTCCCCAAATGCTCGATCGACCATTCCTAAGGACGCAGAGGAGCCGGAAGCCCAGAGACGCTGACCTGTAGCTATTTTTTGCGGGGCAATCTTACCGCAAGACAATGCACTAAGCCACCGCTGAGAGTCAGCACCGCTGGATATCAGCTGAACCAGCCCCCCCCCATCAGTCAGAGAAAACACTTTTCTAGAACCGATGCACTTAATCTCGTATTAGGTCTGCAGCCCAGTTATCTTGCTCAAATACCGTTTTTGAGAACGCATACATTTGCTGTGTATAGCTGGACCGCAGAACCATCCTTCATAGAACCGCCGACAACATCTAGGACTCTTGAGCTCGTGTCCGACTCGAAAGAAAAGGCGCCTTCATCCAAAAACTCATTAACCCGATGAGGCAAGTACTTTTGAGCGGCGGTTCCATTGGGAAGACATGCATCCAAATAGCCTGAGCCTCATCAAAAGCTAAGCCAGTTGATATACTCGCAAGGGAGAACGCACCATCGCCATTATCGAGTGCATCAAATAGCCAATTCGTTTCTTCAAAATCGCTGGGCCATTGCTGAACATTGGCGTCTGGACTAAAATTACCCCTATTTACATCAAGCGCCTTTGAGGCTTTGTATTACAGATAGCATGGCGGCCATCGCAATATTCGAAGCTGAAAAGCTGAGGAAGCGTTCTATTGCTGTTACAAAACTAAATTATCGCTCCGTTCGAGCTTAAGCTACAGGCATCGCCAATGACCTTAGCGGTGGAACTACATGCGCGACTTAACTTGAAATAACCCTTCAGAAGAATATCGCCGCATTTTGCGACCGACGGGGACATGCTCAACAGGGCAAAGTGAGAGGCACCCTCATTAGAGCTCAGCTCAACGTTTACCCCATTGGATACGCCGGACCCCCTCGATCCAAGATAAAATCCGGGCCTCAGGGCGCTCTCAATGAGATACGTACCATCAGGCTGCTTGGCGGCAATCCACTTTTGAGCATACGTGCCGTTGGAGGCGTACTGGGCAATGTTTGTTCCAGCGGAAGCGTTTCCTCCAGCAACATCAATCACCTTATGAGAGCCAACATTCGTAAACGTAACATAGCCCTTGTCGTCATGTGAAACGACCCAACGCTGAGCATTGCTCATATTCGACCTGTACAGCTGGATATTGGCGCTATTGACTTTCGAGCCGCCAGTAACATCCAAGACAAACGAGTGGTTCTTGCTGGAGCTTATGAGATACTCGCCGTCTGCCAAATCGGATACGTGTGCCGTGGCCTCAGCGTCTTGCTCGGAGCGCAAGCACTTAAAGCCAGAAGGTGCAAATGCGACCGAAAGCTCACGGGCATCGCCTCTGGAAACCGTTGCCAGCTTACCGGAGGCGTTTACGCCTAGAGCACAGCCAGAAGCATCGTTAACGATACGGTACGAGCCATTACCAGTATCTTCGATAGCCCAGCAATAATTAGACGACGAGGGCGAGGCACTCCCCTGCTTAACGGCAGCGCCGGGAACTATATCCCCGTCCTGGGCATAGAGATAGCGATAGGATTTTGCAGACTTGATTGCGTAAAGACCCTTGTCGGCATCGTATTCAAAGCCAAATCCCTGCGCAATAGTCCCATTAGGGTTATATAGCTGAATAGCGGCACCGCTATCCATGCTACCGCCGGTCACATCAAAAACACGACCATCAGAAGCCGTTACGATAGCAGACTGAGAATCAATTGATTTACCATTAGAGACATTTCCGGCTGTATACAGGCAGAACCGCTGGGCATCGGTACCATTATCATCAAAGACCTGGACATTCGTCCCGTTGGAAGTAGCCCCAGATGCAAGATCCAAGACAAAGCCGGTCTTAAGCGCGGAGCAAATCTTAACGGAACCATTTCCGCAATCAACGAGAATCCATTTCTGGGCCCAAGAGCCGTTAGGCGCGTACTGCTGAACATTGGCGCCGGCTTTCTTGCTCCCGCTGGAAACGTCTAAAACCTTGCCCGACCCTACATTGGTGATGGTTACATAGCCATTCTTGTCATACGTAAACGTCCAGCGCTGAGCCGGCGTAGCATTAGATGCATACACCTGCAGATTTGCACCGGAATTCGTAGATCCGCCGGAAATATCGAGGACCTGGCGCTCGGATAAAGAACCGATGGCGTATTCAGTGCCCTCCTTTACAAGTCCCCTGCTAGAAGCGGCAAGATCGTCAAGCTGCTGACGAACGGTGCGTGCCGAAGCGAGCGTCCATTTTTGCGCATCAGATCCGTTATAGGTATAAATTTGCAGCGCGGACCCACTCACGCCATTGGCGCCAGGAACATCAATGGCTTTGCCGGACTTAGAGTTTATGAATGAATACTCGTCATTGCCACAGTCAATAACAGACCAATGCTGTGCACTGGTGCCGTTAGAAGAGTATTGAGAAATGGCACCGCCGTTGGAAACGGAACCGCCCTGAGCCTCAAAGGGCTTGCCAGAGTTAACGTTTACGATTTCGTACAGGCCATTACCGACCTGCTTAAAAGTAAACATCTGCGCCTGGCTGTTGTTGGCAGTGTAAACCTGAAGACGCGCACGATCATCAGAAGACCCGCCGTTGATATCCATGACCAGCTGCGGATTGAGCGAACTCTTAATAACAAAAGCTTTGCCGGTCTCTACGGTCGAGGAAGAAGCGAGAGTAAAACGCTGGGCATTCGATTTATTCGGAGCCCAAATCCTAACCGAAGTGCCATCCGCAGTGCTACCGCTGCAAAGATCGAGCACCCAATTACCCAGAGCGGACTGAATATAAAATCCGCTATCGGCAACACGAATATGCCAAAGCTGACGACTGTCTTGAGCATAAGTGGCCTGAACAACCGAAGAACCACTTTGCGCTTTGTCGCCCTCAACGGATAGATATTGTCCAGTAGATTCGCTCTTAATTCGATAGGCCCCGGAACCAGCCGACTCAAGACGAAAGCGCTGATTTGAAGACCCTTGAGCATGGAACAAAGAAAGCTGCCCGTCATCACCAACAGTAACGCTCGAGGAATCCTGCGCTATCGAATCGATATAGTAAGTCCCGTCCGCGAGAGCATAATCGGGCAGATTAACGACGTTGACAAAATCAGCCGAGGAAAAAGCATTCATGTCAACAGTGTTGGCAGTGATGCCATCAAGTCGCTCCGACGAAGTGTACTGCCATCCGTACTGTCCGGCGCAACTAAACGAAGTTCTGAGCTTGGGGCCGTATTCCGCAATCCAAGACACGCGGGGGCGCACACTTGCAGCTTTGAGATAGGTATCCGCGTACCAACGACCAGAATAAATGGATACGTTGTTAATGCCAAAACCAGAAAGCGTATTAAAATACGCGTTCACAATGCCCTCGTACGCCGATGCGCTATTAGGAGATATTGCATTACCTTTGCTGTCGTAGAACGACTCCAAATCGTAAAAAATCGGCAGCGATAGATCGTATAGGCTATATTTACTTACGATCTGTTGGGTAAAGTACGCCTCGCTTGCGGCATCATTCGAATTCTGAGCCGTACTAAAGATATACACGCCAAAAGGAATTCCCAAGCGGCGAACCTCACGCAAATTGCGCTCAAATTGTTTATCAAAATGGCTCGTCGAATAACCAAAGCGCAAAATTACAGCATCAACGCCAGAATTTTGAACCTTATTCCAGTCAATCGACCCCTGCCACTCAGAAACGTCAATGACCTTTAGCGCCGGAGACGCAAAAGCCTCGCCATACCCGTTATAGAACACTTTAGAAGCGTTCGTGCCGCCCCAATAGGGAGACCCGCTTGCAGAACGATCATCGAGCGCGGCGGCAAGCGGCTCACCCTCCATCGAGCTACCGGCGGTATAGTCGTTGGAATCATCCGCGGGATGCGCCTCACCATAGGCAAGACGCTCCTCGAGAGATGCATCGACCGGGAGCGAACCATCGTCGGCAAAAACAGGGGTTGCCCCCAGGCTGCAAAGCAGACCGAGGGCAACCAATAGCGACGATGCGAGACAAGTTTTCTTACGCATAACCATCAACCTAAATCCAAACTAACAAAGGGCGATATTGCGATACCAACCCCAAAGCGGCGTATACGTGGTTCCATAATAATTGACCCAGTCATTAAGCCCGCGAACGTTAACTCGACCGATGTTCTCAATAACTTTGCCATCGCCAATATAGATTGCAATATGGCCCCACCGTGAGCCCGCCCAATTGTGGGAGTGGGATGGGACAGCGACAATCATACCAACTTTCAAATTAGCGCGGTTGCTGTCGTGACAATAAGCCCAAAACATGTCGCAGGCATCGCCGTAGGCATAGCCATAACCGGCCGCATTAAACACCCTTGAAATCCACTCGGAACATAGATTTGCGCCAGGAGTAGGAGTGGAGTATGCAATGTCGACGAGTCGCCTTTGCGCGCCGTTAGCGTCAGCATAAGGTTGCTCGGAAACAATCGTAGTATCAAAGCGCCATGAGTCGCTACCACCATTGCCAAGAACAAGACCGTTATCGCTGTTCATCAACGCGAAAGAACCGTCAGCGAGCATCGAATAAATTGCGATGCCGCCGTCATCGGCAAGGCGAAGCAGCCACTTTTGTGCATCAGAACCATTCCAGTCCCATTGCTGAACAGAAGCGCCATTAGATGCGTTAGCGCTCGGCACGTCGAGCGCCTTCCCAGACACAAAGGTAGTCAGGCTGTAGGCACCGTTTCCCAAATAACGGACATACCACTTTTGCGCGTTCGTTCCATTAGCGGTATATAGCTGCACTCGAGCTCCGGCACTGCTGGATCCGCCAGCAACATCCAAAACACGATTACCGCTCGATTGGTTCACCACTACGTAGACGCCATCATCAATAAGCGAAGCCGCAACAAAACGCCATGCCTGAGTTACCGTAAAGTTATTGGCGTACATCTGAATCGCGGTGCCTGCAGCGGCATTGCCGCCGGTCAAGTCAATCACAGCGCCCGAAACCGCATTCACAAGAACAAGACCGCCCATTGGAGACACGCGCGGAATCCAGTGGGAACCTTCCGCCGCCTCCTTAACACTCATCAGCTTGCCGTCACTTTGCGAAAGGTACTTACCCGAATTTGCACCCTTGATAAGAACCGACCCATCGTCGCAGACACTAATCAACCAGTTCTGTGCCAAAGTGCCGTTACGGTTCCAAACCTGCAATTTAGCGTCGTCCGTTTTCGATCCACCAGAGTCATCGATGAGACGGTTACCGTCTACGCGAGAGTAGATCTCGTACAGTCCGTCATCGATAGTCTGAGCGATCTTAACGAGATTCCAAACCTGTGCATTCGTAGCGTTCCATCTATAAACCTGTGCGTTCCCCCATTGGCAACGCTACCGCCAGAAATATCGAGCACTTAGTCGCCAAGGCCGGACTTAATAAAATAGCCGCCATCTTGACGGGCGACAAAATCCCAAAGCTGCGCATTCGTATGGTTGAGAACATATTGCTGGACATTGGCGCCGTTATCGCATGAGCCGCCCGAGACATCCAGGACCCTATTAGAGCCGGCGCTAGAAATCTCATAGACGCCCTCATCGATATCCGCTGAAGGAAAGTCGGAAATCTGCGGATTCGAAGGCAGGGCAGAAGGCTCAGCAGGAACATCTGAAACAGGAGAAGGAACGCCAGCCTCATCATCACCCACGGCAGGAGTCTGTGCATCGGCAGGAGTGATATCGCCAGCATCTCCTGTGGACCCCAAGGAATCCTTTCCAAAAGCACCATCGGCTTCAATCGAATCATCTTCAGTAGACACTACCGGAGAAATTAGGGCCTCATCATTCGGAGTAGCCAACTCAATTGAGTAAACTTGAATGGGAGAGCACAAAGCAGCGACCGCGAAGCACGCAGGAATTAACGGCACGAACAGGACTGATTTTTTTAATCTCTAATAAACCTCGATTAAAGAAATAGGACTATACGAACGGGCGTGCAGCACCAATGGGATTGCCGCGCTCGTAAACACCATGGACACCGACGCCCTGATGCGGCCAGGAGTCAATCATGCGCCCATCCCCCAGATAGATAGCGATATGACCACGATAATAGACAACGTCACCTCGCTGCATGCTGTTAACGCCTACCGGCAAAAATGTACCGTTATTGTACCAATTCATAGAGTTGGACGTCTGCCATGCAAGCCAACGATGGTTATAGGGGTTGTAGATACCCATATCCATACCCGTAGCATAGAGGCACTGCAACACAAAGCCAGAGCAATCGACGGCGCCACCAGGCGGGGTAGAGTAGGGCTCGATATACCTCGTACCAACATACCCATAGGCACGCTGGATAAAGGCATTGACGCAGTCGTCTCGTGTGGCATCGATCGCAATACGAGACGGCGTTACATAGGTGAACTCGCCCGTACAATAGCTTGGAAGCCTTACCGTCAAGCTACTTACCTGGGGGTAGTTCGCAGGGTTCTGATAACCAATCTTCGCAGGACGTTCGGCAGAAAGAGCGCGCCAAGACTGAGCAGCGAAGCCAGTATAAGACCAGAGCTGGACATTGGCTCCATTCACGGTGGCCCCGTCGCTTACCTCCAGGACCTTATTGCCGCAAGCCGAAACAATCTTGATTCCACGCTCCCCCATTTCGAAACGCCACTTTTGCGCGTTCGACCCATTCCACTGCCACTGTTGAACATTAGCGCCATCCGCATTGGAACAGTTGAGAACATCAAGTGGGTAAGCAGAGCAACAAGCCGTAAGCGAGTACCAGCCGCCGCCGACGCTACGGACCCAAACACGCTGGCTTAACGTACCGTTAGAAGCATATATTTGAACGTTTGCGCCATTCGAGCGAGAGCCACCAGCCACATCAAGTCGTTGTCCAATCGCATGCATGGGAGCGAACTCATAGAAACCGTCAGAAATAAGGGGGACGGACGCAATAGTCCACCCTTGCGCTGCAGACCCGTTCTCGTCAACGCAGACAACAGACCCGCCAGAGCCAGAGACGGACAGCACCTTACCGCTCTTTTTATTCTTAAGCTCAACCCCCTTCCCAAAGCAGATTTCAATCGACCATTTGACCTCGTCGGCTTCTTTATCCGAAATTTGAAGAATGGCACCATCGGACTCTCGAGCCGAAAGATACTTGGCAGAATTGGCACATTGGAAGAAATAGTAGCCCTGGTCATCCTTACGAGCCCAGAATTTCTGAGCCAGGGTACCGTTTCCCGTATAAACCTGCAGCGGAGCCCCGTCTGCATAGGAACCACCGGTAACGTCAAGATATTTACCCGTAGAATCTGAATGGATGGAATAGCAGCCCTCGCTGAACGAAACGGCGAAGGTTTCAAAGGTCCAATGTTGTGCAGCGCTACCAGACTCGATTGCGGTCGTCACGGAACCATCTGACTTGCGTTCCAGCACCAAATTGCTTGCAACAGATCGGATTAAATAGCCATATCCAACAGGCTCAATACGCCATTGTTGATTCGAACCATTCCCGGGATAATCCCACTGTTGAACTTTAGCACCAGGAATAATATCGCCGCTATCAAGATCAAGTCCCTTGGTAGACTTCGCGGAACGAATCGAGTAGAAACCCGTGGCGGAATCGTACGAAAGCTTAAAACACTGAGCCATAGTGCCATTTGTGGCATACGTTTGAATTCGGGCGCCGTTGGAGACGGAACCTCCCGCCACGTCAAGGCATGTAGAAGAATCGGAAACGGAATTGATCTGATACATGCCATCCGCAACCGATTGGGTGCCTGCTCCGACATGAGGATTAGCATCGATGGCAATAAAACGCTGAGCCGCAGAGCCATTTGCTGTCCAAATTTGAACATTTGAGCCATTAGAGACACTTCCGCCGTTTACATCTAAAACAAGGTTTCGTCCAAGGCCGGAATAAAACACGAATGACCCATTTGTCTGCTTAACAGGAATCCAACGCTGCGCGGCGGTGCCATTCACGGCATATTGCTGAACGTTGTTGCCGGACTTTTTACCACCACCCGTGACATCGAGGGCTGAAGAGGTCCCCGCATGAGCAATCGTCACATAGCCGGTAGGCTGACCATTTGAGTCGAGCGCATTCTTGATAACCCAGCGTTGAGCTGCGGTGTTGTTGGAGGCATAGATTTGGATGTTGGCACCATTCGAAGCAGAATCACCAGAAACATCGACAACACTTCGCGGTGATGAGTCCATACCGAGGGCATAAGTTCCATCGGGGATCTGCAAGCCCTGCGCAGCAGCAAAGGCGTCGATATCAGCCTGCGTCCAGGTAAAGCCCTTCGTCTGCGTCAAAGTCCAGGTCGCAGCATCAGTAGAGGTAACGGCAACGCCACTTTCGAACGAAAGATATAACCCATTAGCAGCGTTTTTAATGGTAAATCCCTCACCAGAAGGCTCGAGGATCCAAAAACGATTCTTTGTATATGAACCAGCGTCATCAAGAGATCCGTAGAGGTGGGCGGCGCCGCGGGGTACGACGCTACCGTAATCGGCGTCAATCAACTTGCCCGAAACAAGCGAAGCGATCGTGTAATAGCCGGATGCGCTGTTATACGTAAGACGGAACGCCTGCGCGACGGTACCGTTCTTTGCATACGACTGAAGAGTCGCACCGGACTCAGCAGAAGCGCCTTTCACATCGAGCACCAACCCGGCAGATTCAAAACAATAAACACCGTCGGCGACGTTCTGTCCTAAAGAGTCAACGACCGGATTGGAGTCGATTGCAAAAAACAGCTGTGCGGCGGTCTGATTGGCCTTATATAGCTGGACATTAGCCCCATCAGCAGAGCTACCGCCCGCGATATCGAGCACGTAATCAAAGTTAAGGGCGGAATGTATCGTCAAGCCTCCATCGGCGTCCTTAACGGCAATCCACTTTTGCGCGCGCGTCCCGTTAGCCACATACTGCTGGACGTTACGACCCGATTCGGCTATACCACCAGAAACATCAAGCACCAAACCGGAACCGGTGTTTTCGAACGTTAAAAAGCCGTTCTCGTCCTCATGTACTAACCAGTGCTGAGCTTTAGTCATATTCGAGTTGTACATCTGAACATTAGCGCCATTTGAGGAAGATCCGCCCGCAACGTCCCACACCTTGCGCGAGGAATTACTGCAAGCAAAAACATATGTCGCACCGTCAGAAAGCGTCCCCTTGTTTTTGAAGGCTAAATCCTCAACGCTCTCAACATCTTGAGGCGTCGTACCATCGGCCGATTCGACGGCAGATGTCGACGAGTCTTCAGATCGCCCCTCGCTAGATAGCACAATCGAGCTATTCGGAGCGAAGCTACCGTCACCGTCATCGGCAGCACCCAATTCGATTACTCGATTAGCATCGGATCCGCTTGTGGACACTTCATCGGCAAATAATGGAGAAACTCCAACGGAGGAAATAAAAAGACCCGCAGCCAAAGCCACTACCGAAATAGCAGCTAGGCCACGGGCGTATCGGCTGCAACTCATATCAGACCCCCGATTCAAATTAACACTGAATCTATAATAGTTGATACGAGCCGCAATATTGATGCAATTGGTTACTTAATAACGATCGCTTGCGCACCTCGTTGCTGGTAAACCCAAGCAATCCAATCGCGATCGTAAGTAGTATAGCCATCGATGGTATCGGAGATCATGACCTTGTTTGTTTGAGGGTTATAACCCTTCAGAACAACCGTATGCGAGTTAACGCAAGCAAAATATCCACCCTGTCGGGCATAGATATATCCAACGTTGCCCTGATGAACGGTAGTCCAAATAATGACCGGATGTCCATCATCAAGGTAATTGCAGAGGTCATACAGAGAGGTTCCCGACACGTCGTACGAACGCAGGTTGCTCCCACTACTTGCTAGGAAATTATTGGCAGCCTTATTGAGTCCAGGAGCGCAGATCTCGTTACCATTGTTAGGGCTGTGAGGGTCTCCCCAGAAGCACCAGACAAAGTCCCAAGAGCTACGGGGAATCCATCGATCGGCCATCTCGCACGGACCAACACCAAAACCGTAATAGTTAAGGACGTTGGTCAGAGCCGCCGATTCACAGCCATTGGGAAGACCAACGGAGTACTGATTATAAACTGGGACAGCCAGATCTACCGCCTCGGGCGTATAGCTCGTCTGGGCAAAGTAGAATCCCTGCGCGTCGGAGCCATTAGCAGCGTAAATCTGGATATTGGCTCCATCATTAAGCGCACCTCCGTTCACGTCCAAAACAAGTGAGTCGTTAAGCGCAGAACGAATGACAAAGGAGCCGCCGTTTACGTAGTCAACACGCCAGCGCTGAGCGGAGCTTCCATTCCCCTGCCACTGCTGAACGTTAGCGCCCGAAGCACCCTGAGCATTCAGGACATCGAGATATTTTTTGCTTCGGCAGTTTTGAATCGAAATGGTTCCATCCGAGTTAACGTTGATGTTCCATTTTTGGGCGCCAGAATCATTGGAAGACCAAAGCTGCACGTTAGCTCCGTTTGAACGAGAGCCACTCGCCACGTCTAGCACCTTTGAACGGTTAGAAGCAGCGGCAATAACATAGGTACCCGAATCAACTAACGAGCAGGCAGACAACTTGAAAGACTGTGCCAAGGTGCCGTTCGAATCATACAACCTGATATTAGTTCCGTTGCTTGTTGAGCCACCTGCGGCATCGAGGACCTTACCGGTTGCAACGTTAACGAAGTTGATACCGCCCTTGTCAATCTGTGCGGTCCAAAGCTGAGCATCACCATTATCAAAAGATCGGACGCAGACGTTGCCATCTTCATCTGCCATTAAGACCTTGCCAGACACCAGGCTTTCAACGGTATACGTATTATCACGGTCGGCAACCTTGGCAACTTTCCATTTCTGAGCAATCGACTTGTTGCTTCCATAGAGCTGAACGTTAGCGCCATCACTGGCAGAGCCGCTCGCAATGTCCAAAACAGCAGAGGAGGATGCGGAGTTCGAAATGGTAAAGTAGCCCTCGGGCAAAAGCGAGGTCAACTTTGTAAAGGCAAGATGCTGCGACGCGGAATCAGACGGGATGTCTCCGTACACATTAGAGTTGGCAACACTTAGGACCAATCCGGTTGCTTTATTCGTTGCCGTATAGGAACCGTCGTCGTTACGAATAATGGAAAACAGCTGATTTACGTTATTGCCGTCACCGCTCCATTGGTGGACATTTGTTCCAGGACACACATTGCCACCATAGACATCGAGAGCCTTGCCAGACTGGGCGTTCACGATTCGATAGTAGCCATGCTCATATACAAATTTAAAAACCTGAGCAAACGTGCCATTAGCAGCATAAGTCTGGACGTTTGCCCCGTTAGAAGAGGACCCTCCGGAGATATCAAACACATGAGAGGAATCCGATGCCAACGAAATAGTGAACCAGCCGTCCAAACCAAGATCGTCGGACGGGGCTACATTGGGAACGGCCGATACAAAACGAACGTTTTGGGCGGCGGTACCGTTGCTCACATATGTTTGAATATTGGCACCATTCGAGGAGGATCCGCCTGCAACATCTAGAACAAGATCGGGCAGAACCGCGGACTGCAACCGGAAGGAGCCACCAGGCACCGAGGGAACGGCGATCCAGCGCTGGGCACGCGATCCATTGGATGAATACTGTTGAATATTGGTGCCCAACGTACAAGAACCGCCCGCAATGTTGAGCACCTTGCCAGAGGAAACGTTTTTGATAATCAAATAACCGAGTTCATCATGCGAAATGTCCCACTGTTGAGCCGCTGTCATATTCGAAACATACGACTGAACATTGCCGCCGTTGGCTTTAGAGCCGCCGTTCACGTCCAGAACCTTAGCTCCTCCGACGCCAAGTGCTAAGACATAGCGTCCATCAGCAATATTGCCAGCATTTTGCTGGGCAAGTGCATCCAGTTGTTCGCGCTGAACGTCTAAATTGAAAAATGTCCAACGTTGAGCGATCGTGCCGTTATCCGACCAAGTTCTCACATTCGTGCCGCTACTAGTATTGCCGCCGGCGATATCAAGGCAGATCGATGGATCAAGCGCGGACACCAGCTTGATCGAGTCCCCATCCTTAACGGCAATCCATTTTTGAGCGGCAGAACCATTTGACGCATATTGCTGAACGTTTGTTCCAGATTGAGCGCTTCCGCCAGAAACATCAAGAACAAGACCGGAACCACTATTGGTTAATGTGACAAAGCCATTTTGGTCATGAGAGATGTTCCACGTTTGTGCAGCTGTAGCGTTGAGAGCATATATTTGGACATTCGCACCAGATGACCTAGACCCACCAGCAACATCAAGCGCCTGCCAGGAACTTTTTGCCGAGCGAATATAGTAGGTACCGTCAGCGAAGTCGGAGGCGTGGGCGGCAGCAAGCTCAGCGAGGATGGTAGCCTTGGGCTTCTCGAGCGTAAACGTCTGAGCAACGGATTCATTGGATTGATAGAGACGGATTTCTGTTCCGTTGGAATCGCTGGCGCCAGCGATGTCGATGGCAAAATCATCATCGGCGACAGGCGAAAAGACAAATCCGCCGCCAACCTGTCGAGCATGCCATGCAAAGCCCCAAACGCCATCATCGCCGGTATTCTGCGTAAGACGCGGATGGTCCGAGAAATGAGAGGCATCGTTTGGGTAGCAAAGGAACAACCCCGACTTAATGTTTTTAAAAGCGTATTGACGGCCGCCAAGATCAACAAGGACAAACTGCTGTGCAGCCGTCTCATGTCTCCCATACAACTGTATCGCAGCGCCGGCGCTCACCGAACCGCTCGTAACATCGAGCACTCGATGCCCCGACAAAGTCGAGGTAAGAAAATAGGTACCCGCGTCAAGAGTCGCATATTTAGTCAGATCAACGTCCTCAGTGGAGTCCTCGGAAGCACTGTCGAGGCTCTCGTCGCTCGACTCACCCTCCTGGGCAATATCGCTCGAAAGTGAATCCGAAACAGAGCCGGCGGCATCCTCGGCATGCTCAGCATCTTCGGCGGAAAGTCCAATCGAAGAAGTATCGGCAAATGCCGTTGAACCCGAATTGAGCCCGATGGACAGCGCCAGAAGCAGTCCCAGTAAACATCCCGCTTGCAATAATGTGCAAGCGCATTTTATATGACGCATGACATCCCCCAGAAGGTCTCGCCAACTCCTACGACGTAATGCATCCCCCCACGAGTTCGTATTGCTTAAGCATTGCATCATGCAATCAAACATGCGGTGAAAATGCCTATACTTTTGGTTCATTTAATCGTGGTTTAGCGCAATATGCAACTCTTTACGTCAAAAAAGGCGGCTCACAAGCTGCGAGCCACCTTCTACCTTAGTAGTTAACTACCTTCGTTCCATAGGGAATGTTGTCGTAAATCCATTTGGCATGATCAGTTGTAAGCCTGATACAACCTGCCGAAGCGCGCCGCCCCATTGTGTGATCCTTCACATTAAACGTTCCCGTATAACAAGGCTGCGAATGGAATAGATAGTCTCCATAAAACTGCGTGTAGTACCAGCAGGTATATCCGTGTCCAAACGAAATGCCCTTTCCGTAAACAGAGAACTCGCCCAATACCGTTGGTGATCCATTTTTGCCCGGAGCACACTGCCAGAAGGACCAGAGCCTCCAATTACCACGAGAGCCCCTAAAAATACCCGTACGGCATCCGCCGGTATCAGTCAAAATTAGCCATTCCGTGTTGCTGTTGTACCACTGTGCACGGTTATACATAGCCTGCTGGTCGGCAGGCAGCGGTTGCACGTACGTAGTAGCACCGAAGGTAAACCGCTGCGCCCTTGAATCGTTACTTGCATGCAGAGCAACGTTCGTCCCGTTTGCGCTGTCGCCTCCAGAAACATCGATTACGAGCGCTCCATTCAGAGCGGAAGACAGCTTAAATCCACCGGGTACATAATCGATAAACCAACGCTGGGCAGCACTGCCATCCCTAGACCATTGTTGGATATTGGTTCCAGAAGATGCAGCCCCATCTTTTACGTCAAGAGCCTTGCCACTGGCGGCATTTACGATGTTGCATGAGCCATCACCGTTACAAGAGAAGTTCCATTTTTGAGCACCCGAATCGTTGTTCTGCCAAATCTGGACGTTTGCGCCGTCCGAGTAAGATCCGCCAGAAACATCTAAGACCGAGCCCGCGTGAGAAGCCATACGGATGAAATACGTACCGTTGTCGATGGTTGCCGAAGTAGCGCGCAGGCGGAATCTCTGCGCAGCGGAACCATTGGAGGAGTGGACCTGAACATTGGAAGTCGATGCAAAATTACCGCCCTTCACATCAAGCGAAAGGCCTTGGTCATCCGCAGACAAAAACTCAATACCATTGCTATCGATTCGCGCCACCCATTGCTGCGCTTTCACATCTGCCGGTGCCATCGTGCAAACATTAGTACCGGAAACAGCAAGTCTGTTAGTTGAGCAAACAGATTCAAACGTATAGGTATTCTTCGCTCCATCCACCTTTTTAAGCAGCCATTTTTGGGCGAAGGAACCATTGTTGGAATAGAGCTGAACGTTGGCGCCGGAGTCAGCAGATGCGCTCGCGACATCAAGCACATGGGAGGAATTTGCAGACGGATAGATTTCATAAAGCCCTTCGCTCAGCAAGTCTTCTTGCTCGGCAAAAACAAACGACGTCTGAACGGAATCTCCCGGCGCGGCAGCAACCAGATTTGAACCGGACACAGCGAGCATGAGCCCTGTGCCCTTATTGATAAACGAATAGCTTCCGTCTTCATTGGCAATGACGCTGAAAAGTTGGTTGTCGTTGGGACTTTCATCCCACTGCTGGACATTCGTCCCGGGGACAACGTCACCAGCTGCAACATCAAGCACCTTACCGGAGCCGGCATTACGAAGAACATAATAACCGTCTCGGTATTCGGCCTCAAATAGCTGGGACAGTGTGCCATTACAGGAATATGTCTGAACGTTGCCCCCATTCTTCAATGATCCACCGGCAACGTCAAAGGCAACAGAGCCATTTGAGGAGGGCGAAATAACGCTCCAGCCCTTGTCTTTCAAAATGTCATCGCACGGGTTAACTGACGCAGGGCTTGCGGCAATAAAGGTAAAGCGCTGCGCGGCAGTTCCATTCGGAGCATATAGCTGCACGTTTGTCTGAGAGTTCAGAGAGCCACCGGCAACGTCAAGTATGCGCTGTTGCCAAACAGGAGAAAGAAGCCGAACACTTCCATCGCCATTCGGTACCGCAATCCACTTTTGTGCATAGTTCGCATCGCCACAAGCCGCGTATTGTTGGACGTTCGTTCCCAAAGAAGTTGAGCCCGCGGAAGCATCAAGTACTTTGCCAGACTTTACATTCGTTATCGTGAGGTAGCCGTCATCGTCATGCGAAACACGCCAACGCTGAGCGGCAGTCGTATTCGATTGATAGATCTGCACGTTTGCGCCGCTAGAAGTTGAACCACCAGCAACATCGAGAACCATTCGAGACAAGTCCGGACCAGCAGCGATCGCATAGTCACCGTCTTTGACGACTTCCCGGTTATCAGAGGCGAGCCTATCGAGGTCAGATCGTACGACCGTCGGATCTATAAAACAGAAGGATTGGGCCGCTGTTCCATTTGCGCTGTAAAGCTGAAGTCCTGCGCCGGACACAATAGAGCCACCGGGGATGTCGGCGACCTTTTGTCCGTTCAAGCCCGACACGATCCGATAGCGCTCGCCGTCTTTCTCGATGATCCACTTTTGGGCCTTGGTTCCATTGGCGGCATAGGTCTGCAGCTTCGTGCCGTTGGCATCATTGCCGCCCGTCGCGTCCAAAACCGTGCCAGCACCATGAATCGCAATGGTGCGATACCCGTCCGACGTAGTTGAGACATCGAACGTTTGAATACAAGAGCAAGCAAACGTATCGAATGACAAAGAGCCACTAGCCGGCTTCAGAGCAAACGAATCGTTCGAAGCCAACATAGCATATGTTCCATCGGGAAAGTCAGCGAGATGCGCCTCCGCCCGATCATCGAGTTGCTGCTGCTCAGTTTTAGCAGGCGTTAGCACCCATCGCTGAGCTGCCGTACCATTTGCCTCATACAACTGCACGGTAGAGCCATTTGCGGCAACTCCACCCGCCACGTCAATGGCAAACGACTGGTTAAGCGCCGAAATAAAGGTATAGCTGCCATCGGCCTCTTTAATTGCGATCCAACGCTGCGCAAGGGTGCCGTTATCGGACCAAAGTTGAACGGGATTTCCATTGCTCGCGTTACCGCCCGAGACATCAAGCGTGCAACCCTTGACAGACGCAATGACAACGAAGCCATTCTGATCGTGAGACACACGCCAGACCTGAGCATTCGTCTTGTTTCCGCTGAACAGCTGCAGCTTTCTACCAGCAGACGCCGTACCGCCAGGAACGTCGAGCACAAATCCACTGTTAGCAGAAGAGCCAAAGGCATACAGTCCGTCCGCAAGATCGACAACATGCTCGGAAGCAAGATCATAGACAGACTTGGGCTTTTCCGGTTTCACAGCATCGGTCGAATCGGACGCGCTGTCCACGGACATAGCTTCGTTGGTAACGAGCTCGGACTCGTTTAACCGTCCTGCAGCCATGGAATCAATTGCATCTTGACCGGTAGTCACGCCGTCTTCAGCAAATGCGGGAACGAGACAAATTCCCAACAGAAGCAAGATAAACACGGAAGCAAACATAGCTTTTCGATTGCCCATGTCTGTCCCCTTTCATACGGTTGCTTACACTCTATGCCAAGAAGCGCGCCCCATCGACGAGAGATTCGTGAGCAGCAGCAGCTTAACCCCGAAAGGCTAATCAGGTTAAAAGCATGTTGCTATGGCACAATCGCGAAATCTCTGCTGCAAAGTCACCATGGATCGGTGCCCAACCAAGCTCGCGACGGAGCTTGCTAGCGTCTATGGCGTACCGTCGATCATGGCCGGGACGGTCCTTAACCCAGTCAATAAAGCCTTCGCCTTTGCCCATTGCATTAAGAATGAGCTTGAGAACTTCGAGATTGCTGCGCTCGCAATTGGCTCCGACAAGAAAGGTCTCCCCGATCTTCCCTTTGGTCAAAATGAGCCACACGGCGCGAGCGTGGTCATCGGCATGAATCCAATCGCGTACGTTTAGACCGTCCCCGTACAATTTGGGACGCTCCCCGCGCCGGACACATGCAATCGAATGCGGAATGAACTTCTCGGGGTGCTGATATGGACCATAGTTATTGCAGCAATTAGTAATTGTTGCCTGCAGACCATAGGTGCGAATCCAAGCTCTCACAAGCATGTCAGATGCCGCCTTGGAGCTTGAATAAGGACTACTCGGTCGATAAGGAAACTCCTCGGTAAATCTACGCGGATCATCAAGCGCCAGGTCTCCAAACACCTCATCGGTCGAAATGTGATGAAACCTAACTTGATGCTTACGAGCGGTCTCCAACAGCCGATACGTGCCTTCAATGTTCGTCTTTACAAAAGGCTCTGGATCGATGATTGAATTGTCGTTGTGAGACTCCGCAGCATAATGAACGATTGCATCGTGCCCGGGAACCACTTGATCAAGCAAATCCGAATCGCAGATGTCACCAACAACAAGCTTAACCCTGTCCTCCGGAAGCCCAGCAATGTTACCAGGATTAGCGGCATAGGTCAGCTTATCCAAGATGGTGACACGCACATTCGGAACGTTGCTCACAACATAGCGGACAAACGCCGAACCGCAAAAACCACAACCACCCGTAACCAGGATGTTCTTATAATCAGATCCCATACGCGCAGCACTCCCAAGCCATGATAGTTGACCCCTAAACAAACCGCTCGATGCAAGCCTTCAGCCCACGGGTCGACAGATAGAGGCGAACGACGTCGATGAGAGAAACGCCCGCGCCGGCTGCGATTTTTCTTGCCACGTTGCGCACGACAGTAGCAGAAGGAAGATCCGTCCAGCTGGAACCAAAGTACTGCCGGAACTCGCCTTTAGCGCTCGCAACAGCCGCGGCATAATTCTCGACATCCAATCGTGCAAGGTCAAACACGACCAAATCCAAGAACCACGTGACAAGCTCTCCGGGGCACAGGTCTAAAAGACCTCGCCTACCCCAGCGCTCCAGCACTTCGTGAAGCACCAGTAAATGGGCACCGACCTTGTCCATGCGCTTGACGCCCGCATTGAACGTATGCGTCAGCGACTTCTCCTGCATCACATAGTGATACAGCCGATCAGGCGCAAGGACCGTCCTGGCAGACAGCGGATACGATTCAAACTGAAACACAACGTCCTCGGCAAACCGGACATTTTCGGCAAAACGCAAAGACTCACGCTCAATCAGCTCACGAGAATAAGCCGCACGCCAGACATAGGGCTGCGCATTCGCAGAAAACAGCAGCGCCGAATCAAACGACTCAAACACGCACGCCTCAGGAGAAAGAAGCTGCTGGATGCGCTTAGAGGCCAGTTCAGCAGGCTCGCACTCAGCTCCAAACACAACAATCTCCGGATGCTTCTCGGCAAACGTACCAACCAAGAATTCGGCAAGATTAGGCTCGACGTAATCATCCGAGTCAACGAAATCGATAATGGCGCCACGCGCAACATCCATGCCGGCATTACGGGCAGATGACAGCCCCCCGTTAGACTTCTCGACAACGCGCACGCGAGAATCCATTCGAGCATATTCATCAATAATCGCTGCGGAGCCATCCGGTGAGCCATCGTTCACGACAATAATCTCAATATCTGGACAAGTCTGATTCAAAAGGGAGTCAAAACAACGAGGCAGGAATTCATGGGTGTTATAAACAGGGACGATAAATGTGACCTTCGGGTTTACCATAACTCCCCTATTTCTTAATTGCATCTAGGACGAATGCCACAACCACGCCCGGGCCACCAACACGCGCATAATGCTTCGCGCGACACATCGCGCCGGCACCGGCAAAGTCCGAAGACTCTGCCAGCCACTTTTGCGGGTCGTCGACAATAGTCTTCAGGTTTGCGCGCTTCCACGGCTTAAGGTCCGTTAGCTCAAACTCATGAGCCTCAAGCGCCCCATGGAACTCTTGGGCCATACGGTCCAAAAACTCAGCGTAAAACTTGGGATTCAGGCGAATGTAGCTCCACATATACGAATCGTATTTAATGATATTTGCAAACCTAAGCAGCTTGGCAACATCCTGCGAAGAGTGCGACTCGGCGTAATCCTCAACAATCCAGCGATGAATTTCGGCGTACTCATCATTAACGCAATGAACCTTATTAGGAGAATTGACCGAAGACCCCTCGTTATCCTGGCGATATGAAAGCACGGAGTCATGCAGGTAAACCGCCGTATCGGAAAGGGCAAGCACCTTAAAGGTAAACGAGGCATCCTGAAACGCGGCCCCAGGCGTCGGCAAGAATCGGACGCCATTACGATTCAAGAACTCGCGACGATACACCGCAGACCAAATCGACGGCTTAAGCGAAAAGGCGTCAACGGTATCACTCGGGCACACCGGCTTGTTGCAATCCTTAGCCTTAAAGAGTTCCATCAGCTCTCGGCGCTCCTCCGGCTTCGACCAATACAGGTCAAAGTTCGCCTTCGCAAAGTCGGCATTATTGGTATCGGCGGCCGAGACAAGTTTTTCGAGTGCGTCGGGCGCCATAAAGTCATCGGACTCCAAGATGCCAACGTACTTGCCACGCGCCATCTCCAGACCGTGGTTCATCGAGTCGCCGTAGCCGCTGTTGGCCTTGTCGATCATCTTGACGCGCCCATCGCGCTCCATATACTCGCGGATAATCGCCGGCGAGTTGTCGGTCGACCCGTCGTTAATGCAGATGATCTCAATATCCTTGAGCGTCTGCGCCAGGGCGGAATCGAGACACTCGCGCAGGTAGCGTTGAACATTGTAAATGGGAATAAGCAGCGATAGAACAGGGCTGCCAGAGGCGTTAGTAGACAAATGTGCTCCTTAGGAAATACCTGTCGTTTCATGGTATCAAAGGGTCAGCGCGCCAGCCGGCGTTTATATAATCTATGGAGCTCGCAGAGGAAAAACCGATACGAAAGGACGTCATGCAGCCCAAAGCCGCGCGCAACATACCCATCGAAGCGCTGCGTTTGGTCGCGGTCGCCGGCATCGCGGTGTTTCACACCTTTCAGTGGACCTTCCAAGCGACCTGCGTCGGCTTGCCGGAATACGCGCCGCTTGCCGCCTTCCCCCATTCCGGCGTGCTCGGTTTTATTAACCTGCTGGGCTGCTGGGCCAACGAGGTCTTCTTTATGATCTCGGGCTATTTTCTCATCGCTTCGGCCGCGCGTGCTTGGGACGGTGGGGCAACGTGGAAGTCGCAAATGCAACGGACGGCGCAGCGCCTAGGCAAGGTTGTTATGCCCGCTGCGTTTTATTGTGTCGTGGCGCTCTCGTGGTCCACGGTCGTCTCCCCCATTCCCGATGTTACCCTCAGCACGCACTACTGGTACACGCTAGGCCTTGAGTTTATCTGGGTCTATGCCGCCACGGTCTTCATGGCGCCATGGTTTGGACTGGCTAAGAGTCGACTCTCCCAGAAGAGCTACACGACGACGGCCATCGCCGTTGGCATCCTCGCATTTGTTGTTAACGGGTATATAGCCGCCATGAGTACGACAAGCGCCGGCGAGTTTTCTTGGCTCCAGAAGCTCATGAGCGCTGCCACGTACGTAATCGCGTTTTTGATCGGCGGTCTGCTCCGCGACGTTACCGATGTCATGGATTCGGACAGGGCGGGCGCCTTGGGCATGCGGTCGCTCGCTGCGATTTTGGCGCTCGCCACCATCCTGGAAGGAGCACTCTCCTTCACCGGCAACCTCACGGCGATGGCAGTCCTCTCCTACAAATCGACCTCGTTGATCTCGTTTGCCCTCGCTGCAGCCTCCCTGCTCTTTGCGGCTACCCGACGCAGGGCCTTAGGCAATCCGCGGAATGCAGGTGTCATCGTCACCTTATCGACCGCCACGCTCGGTTTCTATGTGATGCAGTCGCTCACCAGTAGCCTGTGGCGTCCCGTCTTCAACACCCTGCTCGCAAACATACTGGTCAGCCAAAACAGCCCGGCAGCTATATGTATCGTCACGGGTACCGTCATTAGCATCGTCTTTGCTCTGGCGCTTCTCATCATCGATGCAGCTAGAAGCCTTATCGCTCGCAAGCTCAAGCGGCAATAGACACGCTGCCGTCAGACGCCAAAGCCGCTACACCCGTGGCAGGTTCCTGCGTTTTATTCAAAGCTTGCCGACAAGGTGCGGTGAGCCTTTACAATAGAACAGTCCCAAGGACGTATTCGATAGCTTCCGCGCAGCGCTCGCCCGCCGCGCGTGAAAGGATATATTGCCCCATGCCTTCAACCCTTCCCGCTCCCATCGATAAGCTCGCCATCGTTGTCGTTACGTACAAGCGCCAGGAACTCTTGGCCAACCTGTTCGACTCCATGACCGAGCTCACGGCAACGCCCTGGCGCATCGTGATTGTCGATAACGAGAATTCGCGCGAGACCGAGGTCATGTGCACCGCATTCAACGAGCGCTTGGCCAACCTGTGGGGCATCGACACTGAGCAGCCCGATGCAAAGGGTGGCACCGACCGTGTCATCTACGCGCCGCAACTCGAAAACGGCGGCGGCGCGGGCGGCTTCTCCGCCGGCACCAAATGCGCCTACGACCTAGGCGCCCAGTGGTTCTGGGTGATGGACGACGACGTGCTCGTCATTCCCGAGGGCATCGAGCGCCTTGCCAAGTGGACCGACCGCTACGACGTCATCCAGGGCTCACGCCTAGACTTCGACGGTGGCGCGTTCTTTTGGCAGTACCAGCTGATCCTTTCGCTTGGTATCCCCAATCCCATCGCCAAGTGGGACTTGGGCCCCGAGGGCTATCGTCCTATGAACCAGTTGTGCTTTGAGGGCGGCCTGTTCTCGCGTCGCGTTGTCGACAAGATCGGCCTGCCCGACGCGCGCTTCTTCATCTATGGCGACGACGCCTGCTACGGCTATGTCGCCAGCCAGCACTTCCCCGCCGCCGTGGTCGCCGACGTGGTGCTCAAGCGCGCCCGCGCCGTCTCCAACTGGGACATCGCCGGCAAGCGCCAACTCAACTCCACGAGCGACACCAACCGCTACTACATCATGCGCAACCGCGGTTATCTGGCACGCTACATGCAGATCTACGGCGACTACCACCCAGTGCTGTTCCGTCTGGGCAACGCCGCGACCTTCTGCAAGGAATTCATTCGCCTGGCCGCCGTTGACAAGTGCTTTAAGACCGGCATTCCGGCGCTGCGCCGCGGCATGAAGGACGCCCGCAAGATCGTTAAGGATCCCAACTGGAAGCCCATGCCGCCCCTGAAGGACGCCGAGTAGTAAAGGGCTTTCGCCCGCCGCTACAGTCGTTGACACACCACGGACACACGCTGACCGTCAAAGCCAAAGCCCCAACGCATGCGCCCGACGGCGGGGCGCGGCACGCGGATATCATCGATGCCGTCGCGCTCTATGTCGAGCAGCGCCTGAACCGCCAACAGTTCCAGGCCCAGGGCATCGACGCCAGGGTCGTACAACATGTTGACCGTAATGAGCGGTCGCTCATCGAGCATGCCGAGCGTGTCGGCCACGTCAAACACCCGACCGGTGGGAATCACCTGGATATCCCAGCGATCCGAGACGCCACTTCGCTTGGAGCTGGGATTGCAATAGCCGGGCAGTCCAAAGCAGAGCCCCTGAAGCGCCAGATGATAGGCTGTCGGCATATCTGATTGGCCCACATCGATGCCCAGATCGCCGATAGCACAGCTCAAAGCTTGCTTTACAGTGTCCTCGTCTCCTCGACACAGCCCGTCATGGAACGAGTCGATAACTCCAACGTCCTCAACGGTGCACTCAAACCATTCCAGAATTACAAGACGGAGCGCCTGACGCACTTCGCTATTAGGCAGACGCAGGGAACGAAGGCACGCGCCGTCCTCCGAATGCCCCGTCATATCCGTCGTAAGGAATCCAGACAGATACAGCGCAGTCCAGATATCTTCGGGCTTGGCGGCATCGACCTCCTCGGCATGCATATGCACTGGCGCCTCAATAAACCCATGCGGCTCAACCAAATCGAACAATGTGGACAGGCGAATGAGATTCCAGTCGCCGACGCATGCGCCCAGACGGTCGGCGTAACAATACAGATCCGCCCGAACGGGCGCGACGCAATCGCGATGTGCGTAGTCCACCACGCGCTCCGGGCTCGAGCAATAAAAACCACCAAACAGATAGCCCTCGAGCCACTCACGCGCGTCATCCAGACAGCCGTTGCGACCGATGCAATCCAACAGCACTTGGACTTCGTCGTCCGAAAAACCGAACCATCGATCACACCAACTCGACAGTGGCGTCGCCGACCGATAGGAAACCCCACGTTGGGACAACGCAAACTCGGCATGACCGGGGCGTTCGCACATCAGACACGTCAATCGCAACGAGTCGCCGGCATCGGCAATGGTGTCGAACAACATTCGGCTGAGCGACTCTAGGGAATCCACGCTACCGTCGTCCTTAGCGTCCAAACGCTTTGGACATACCGCGTCGTAGTCGTCTATCAGAAGAACAACCTGCTCATCGAAAGCTGCCTGGAGCAGCTTGATAAGCACGCCAAGCGCCGCATCGATCTCCTTATCGCTGGCCACCCCACGCGCCGCCCTCTCGATAAGACGGACCTCACGTCTTGACAGATCAGGTGCGGCAAGCAGCGGCAGCAATCGGGCGCACTCGTTCGCGACAGCGCTGCGAATAGCCGCCGCAGCATCGGCGTCGCGCCTCGCAGCGGCAGCTGTAAAGTCGAGCATGATGACCGGATAACTCGCGTACTCATCACGATAGCGACCGCCGCCCGCCTGCCAAATCTGGGTACCAGCGAACAGGCTTCGATCCGGCAGCCGGTGATCAGGTCGTTCCAAATAGCACTTGAGCATCGATAAATTCATGCTCTTGCCAAAACCCTTAGGCCGACAGCAAAGCGCAACGGGTACTTCGCTGTCCAATATATCGGCAATAAACATAGTCTTATCGACGACTAAGCACCGATTGATTGCATCGGAAAAGTCGTGTACATCAACCGGCAGAGCTGCGTTATCCGCATAACCGAGCAACCGTGCACCAAACGCATGAGCAACACCATAATTCGCCTGTTCAGACACCGTAAACTCTCCTTCTAACGCAGCACGATGCCCATTGTAGCTAGCGGGTAGAGCGCAACAATATCGACATGAAAACGTTTCGGGCAACGGTAGCAACAGACCCCCGAGGGGGCATAACAAATCGTTGCACAACAAAACGGGGCCCGATGCCGCCGCACCGGACCCCGTCCCAAACTCTTATAGAAAACGATCTGGAAGATTACTCCTCCGAGCCGTCCTCCCCAGAAGCCTTCTTCTGCTGATCGAGCTTATGCTTACCACTTACGATAGACGTAGCGCCCAGTGTGGCCAAGCTTGCACTAGCAAGGCTCGCCATCACAATCAGATCGCCCGTCTTGGGCATGTTGCCGCCCGAAGACTTGGTAGTTGTAGTCGTCGTGGTCGTGGTGGTCACCGTTTTGGAGTCATTTTGCTCCTGGACCTGGTCATCGGTGTTGCCCTTACCGCTGTCCTCGCTCTGCTGCTTTCCGTCCTCAGTCTTGCCCTTGCTCTTGTCTTTCTCCTCAGATTCAGACTTCTTATCCTCGTCCTTCTTCTGTTCGGACTTGTCGCTCTTCTCCTCAGAGCTAGAACCCTTATCGGATTCGGTCTTCTCGGAAGCCTTGTCCTTGGAGTCGCCCTTTGCGGCTTCGATCTTTTCCGTGGAAACCTGATCAGAGTTGCCCTTGTTCTGGGTCGAGCCGTTATTGACGCCAGCCATCAGCGAAGAGCCCAGCGTAGAACCAAGCTGCTCGGAGAAAGAAGGCTTCTTGTCCGGCGAAGCAACGGGAACGTCCGGCGCCTTATTCGAGTCATCCTTGGAAGCATCGGAACCAGGGGTTGCGTCAGAGCCGGAGCCGTTGTGAGAGCCGGTGCCAACGGACGAATCGCTCGAGCCGGTGGATGAGTTAGAGGTGCCAGCGCCGGTCGAACCAGAAGCGTCGCTGTCCGTATTGCCGGCAGAGCTTGAAGACGAATCGCCCGCAG
This sequence comes from Coriobacteriaceae bacterium, assembly GCA_902363875.1. Taxonomy (GTDB): domain Bacteria; phylum Actinomycetota; class Coriobacteriia; order Coriobacteriales; family Coriobacteriaceae; genus Collinsella. The sequence goes on from CABJBO010000003.1 coordinate 133,622, forward strand.
CAGAGCCGTTCGAAACGGAGCCGTTCGAGGTAGAGCCGTTGTTGGTAGTGCCACCAGCAGAGCCATCACCGTCAGCACCGGTCGAGGGCGCATCCATCCTGTCATCGTTGGCATCGTCGCTCGAGTCGTCATTCGAATCAGGCGTCGGCGAGGGCGCCGGCGTAGGTTCGGGCTGCACGGGCGTCGCAGCGGCCTCGTCCTCGGCGATATAAACCAAGCAGTCCTTCAGCTCATTGCGGTAGCGGTTCTTCCAGCCCTCATGATACTGGGGCTGGCTCGAATACTTGGTCGCCACGTTATTGACCACACTGTTGGAAAGCGCCGTCACAACCTCGCGATCAGTCATACTGTTAGAAAGGTTTGCCCAACGGAAGAAGTCCCTGCAACCACCGGTGCCGCACATGTTGGTGATGCTCCACACCATGCCCTTAACGCAATCGGCACGGCCCGAAATATCAATGCCCAGGCCACTCTTGAGCCACGCCTCGGTCACCGCATAGTACGAGTTGTACGCATAGGCATCTTGAAGAGCTGAGAACTCAACAGGATCGATGTTATAAGCGCCCTGGAAGGCCTCCTGCGCAATACGGCCCAACTCGGTGAGCTGGCCGTTCTCGTACATGGCATTGCTCATGTTGGAAATCTCGCTGCCGCGATCAATCGCATCCTTGAGCATGCTGTATTTTTCGGGGTTGTAGTTGTAGGCCTGCTTCATAAACGGAATGAGCGACCAACGACGGTCGAACTGGTAATAACCCAGCGCGTTATAACCGTCACCGTACGAAAAGCCCTGGTTATAGTTGCCGTGACTCTCGTATTTGGTGAAGTACTTCATCTCGGGAGTCACGTTAACAAACGAAACGCCCTGGACCGACCTCAGCACGCCCGAGAAGGACTGCTGGGTGTAGAGACCCTTATCGATATCGGTGGCATCCGAGGCAACGCCCGGCGTGGGCTCCTCGGCAGCGGCGGGTGCCGGCACGGAAACGGCGCCAAACGAAAGCGCCAGCGTCAGGCCCGCGACAATAGCAGAATGCTTGGGCTGCATAAGATCCTCCCTGCATTGGTGTAGTTAAAGTGCAGTTTGCAAAGATAAAAATAAGTATTGCAGCTCGCCCGTTGTTGCACAACAACCCCTCGGTAAACGGCAACAACCCTCCGCGAAATCTTAAGGAATTGCGCTCAACCTACAGCTTAATGTCGAAGTTGATCTCGGGGACGGCAGCAAGGTCGGCCAACGTCACGCCGTCGACGTACTTTTCGATCACGTCGTCCAGACCGCGCCAGAATTTGACGGTCGAGCAAAGATCGCTGCGGGCGCAGCTGTTGTCGATGCCATCGCACGCCACCGGAGCCGTGCTGCCCTCGACGGCGCGCAGGATGTCGCCAGCACGCACCTCGGAGGGATCCTTGGCCATCATGTAGCCGCCGCCCTTGCCGCGCACGCTCTTAAGCAGGCCCGCCTTCATAAGCGGACGAACCAGCTGCTCCAAATACTTTTGCGAGATATGTTCACGGTCGGCGACCTCGCGCAGGGCAATCTTGCCCTCGGCGTCGCCCAGCGCCGCGATATAGATCATCAGCCGGAGGGCATAGCGGCCCTTGGAAGAAATGAGCATACCTACCCTCCCATTGCATCTGGGACAACATAACCAAGTTTGTTTGTCCCAAATCTTAAGTAAGTGGGACAAACACAACAGGTTATTTTGTCCCAGAATTTGAAAAGTCGAGTGGATTAGTCGGGTTTTCCCTTGACTAACGCCGAACCCATAGTAACTTTATTCCGAGAAGATTCCTAGGGTTTCGTACACCCATGAGTACACCATATGCAGAGAGGGACAGCATGAGCGCAAATCCGCTGCTTTCCATCGAAGGTCTGACCGCCTCCGTGGACGAGAAGACCATCCTCCACAACGTCAACCTCAACGTCGCCGCCGGCGAGACCCACGTGCTGATGGGCCCCAACGGCGCCGGCAAGTCCACCCTCGGCCACCTGGTCATGGGCGACCCCGTTTACACGGTCAACGACGGCCGCATCGTCTTTGACGGCCAGGACATCACCGGGCTCACCACCGACAAGCGCTCGCGCGCCGGCCTGTTCCTGAGCTTCCAGGCCCCGGTCGAGATCCCGGGCGTGCCGCTGTCGAGCTTTTTGCGCGCCAGCATCGCCGGCCGCCCCGGCCTGGAGATGAAGGGCAAGGAATTCCGTCGTCGCGTCAAGGAGCTCGCGGCCGAGCTCAACATGGATACCGCCTACCTCAACCGCGAGCTAGGCGTGGGCTTCTCGGGCGGCGAGAAGAAGAAGGTCGAGATGCTCCAGCTCCTGTTGCTGCAGCCCAAGCTCGCCATCCTCGACGAGACCGACTCGGGCCTGGACGTCGACGCGCTTTCCACCGTCAGCCACGGCATGGACGCCTACCGCAAGAGCTGCGACGGTTCCATGCTCATCATCACGCATAATACGCGCATCCTGGAGCACCTGGATGTCGACCGTGTCCACGTTATGGTCAAGGGCCACATCGTGCGCGAGGACGACGCCTCGCTCATCCCCTGGATCGACAAGAACGGCTTTGAGACCTTCGAGCGCGAGGCCGCCGAGCAGCGCGCCCAGGCCGAGGCCGCCGCTGCCGGGCAGCAGGCGTAAAGGGGCGACGCAATGACCAAGAACCGCACCGAGGTCGCAGACATCGACCGCAGCCTCTACGACTTCACCTATGGCGAGGAGGGATTCGAGCGCCTCGACGCCGGCATCACGCCCGACATCGTGCGCGAGATCAGCGCCAAAAAGGACGAGCCGCAGTGGATGCTCGACCTGCGCTTAAAGTCCCTCGAGATCTTCAACCGTTTTCCCGACCCGACGTGGGGCCCCTCCATCGAGGGCCTGGACATGGACAACATCGTCACCTACGTCAAGCCCAACACCGACCAAAAGCACGACTGGGAGTCGGTGCCCGACGACATCAAGAACACCTTTGAGCGCTTGGGCATCCCAGAGGCCGAGCGAAGCTACCTGGCAGGCGTCGGCGCGCAGTACGACTCCGAGCTCGTCTACCACAACATGCAGGACACGGCGTCCAAGATGGGCATCGTCTACTCCGGTATTGAAGAAGCCCTGCACGATCCACAGTGGGAACCGCTCATCCACGAGAAGTTTATGACGCTCATCCCGCCCACCGACCACAAGTTTGCGGCCCTGCACGGCGCCGTATGGTCGGGCGGCTCGTTTGTCTACGTGCCCAAGGGCACCAAGCTCGATTTTCCGCTGCAGAGCTACTTCCGCCTTAACGCCAAGGGTGCCGGCCAGTTTGAGCACACGCTCATCATCGTCGAGGACGACGCCGACCTGCACTTTATCGAGGGTTGCTCCGCGCCCAAGTACAACGTTGCCAACCTCCACGCCGGCGCCGTCGAGCTCTTTGTGGGCAAGCGTGCACATCTGCGCTACTCGACCATCGAAAACTGGTCCAAAAACATGTACAACCTCAACACCAAACGTGCGCGCGTGGACGAGGATGGCGACATCGAGTGGATCAGTGGCTCCTTCGGCAGCCACGTGGGCTACCTCTACCCCATGAGCGTGCTCAACGGCCGTCGCGCCCGCTCGAGCTTTACCGGCATTACCTTTGCCGGCGCCGGCCAGAACCTGGATACCGGCTGCAAGGTCGTGCTCAACGCGCCCGAGACCTCGGCAACCGTCGAGACCAAGGGCATCTCCAAGAGTGGCGGCATTCAGACCTTCCGCAGCTCTATCGTGGCCACGCCCAAGGCAGAGGGTTCCAAGGCAACCGTGAGCTGCCAGTCGCTCATGCTCGATGACCAGAGCCGCTCCGACACCATCCCCGCCATGGACATCCGCGCCAAGAACGTCGACATCGGCCACGAGGCTACCATCGGCCGCATCGGCGACGACAAGGTGTTCTACCTGATGAGCCGCGGCATCTCGGAGGAAGAGGCCCGCACCATGATCGTCAACGGCTTTGCCAACCCGGTCTCCAAGGAGCTGCCGCTGGAGTATGCCGTCGAGATGAACAACCTGATCAAGCTCGAGATGGAAGGAGCGATCGGATAATGAAACAGACCACGAACACCGCTGCTACCACGCTCGAGCAGGTTAATGCGATGCCTGCTGCCACTTGGGGTTGGCTCAAGATGAACCAGACCAAGCTTGAGCTTTCGGACGAGCTTGCCGTCGCTCCTGCCGAGGCCGTCGAGGTCGAGGGCTTGGACGAGCAGTTTGCCGGCGCTGCCGACGCGTTTGGCACCGCCACGAACGCCATGGCCGAGCGCTTCCCCGAGCGCCGCGCCTCCGCCCCCGGTGATGCCACCGACCGCGCCCGCATCACGCCCGAGACCGAGCTCGACGTGCCCGCCACCTCCGTCTACCAGGCCGGCGCCATCAAGCTCGAGGAGGAGCTCTCCCCTGCTGAAGCCTTCGAAACCGGCATGGGCGAGGCTGCCTACGCCTACTTGGCCGAGCACGCTACCAAGCGCATCGTCATCGATGTGCCCGCATACCAGCACGCCACGGTTACCGTGCGTGTGAGCGGTGTCGATGCCGCCGCGGCCATCGCCGCCATCGACATCGTCGCTCGCCCGCAGGCAACGCTCGACCTGCAGATCGCCCTGGACTCCCCCGTTGCCGGCGAGGGTGTCGTGGGCTCCGTGCTACGTGTGTGCTCCCACGAGTACGCCATCGTCAACGTGACCTGCACGCAGACGCTCGACGATAGCTGGATCGCGCTCGACGACACCGGCCTGTTCCTGGACGAGGGTGCGCGCGTCAACGTGCAGCACACCGTCCTGGGTGCCGGCGCCAGCGCCACCGGCCTTGCCGGCGACCTGCTGGGCGATACCGCCAAGGTCACCATCGATACCGATTACCTGGGCGCCCGCGAGCAGGTGCGCGACTTTAACTACGAGCTGCGCCACCGCGGTCGCAAAACCGAGTGCGAGATCGACGCCAACGGCGTACTGACCGGCACGTCAAAGAAGGTCTATCGCGGCACCATCGACCTCGTGCACGGCTGCAAGGGTGCAACCGGCACCGAGCGCGAGACGGTGCTTTTGGCCAACAAGGGCGTCGACAACAAGACCGTCCCCGTCATCCTGTGCGACGAGGACGACGTCGCCGGCAACCACGGTGCCACCATCGGCCACGTCCGCGACGAGCAGCTGTTCTATCTCGCCTGCCGCGGCCTTGACCAAAACGCCGCCGAGGACCTGTTCATCCGCGCCAAGCTGGAGGACGCCGCGCTTTCCGCCACCGACGAGCGCACCCGCGCCGCCGTCGTCCGCCTGGGCAACAACCTGATCGACAACTTTGAAGAGGAGCTCGCATGATCGACACCGAGCACGTTAAATGCGATACCTGCACTGCCCCCGAGCCCATGGAGCTCGACGCCAGCGACGAGGCTTCGCGCGGCTGGCCCACCGTGGACATCGAGACCAACCCCTACAAGGGCCAGTTCCCGCTGTTCCAGCAGCACCCCGAGATCGCCTTCCTCGATAGCGCCGCCACCGCGCAACGCCCTGCCTGTGTGCTCGACGCCGAGCGCAACTTCTATCAGCGCATGAACGCCAACCCCCTGCGCGGCCTGTACTCGCTGTCCGTCGAGGCCACCGAGGCTATCGCGAAGGTGCGCCAGCAGATTGCCGACCTCATCGGCGCCCCCAACGCCAACGAGGTCGTCTTCACCCGCAACACGAGCGAGTCGCTCAACCTGGTCGCCAAGAGCTTTGCGCCCACAGTGCTCGAACCGGGCGACGAGGTCGTCATCACCATCATGGAGCACCACTCCAACCTGATTCCGTGGCAGCAGGTCTGCCGCGAGACCGGCGCCAAGCTCGTCTACCTCTACCCCACCAAGACCGGCCAGCTCACCACCGAGGAGGTTCTTGCCAAGGTGGGTCCCAAGACCAAGATCCTAGCCGTGGGACAGGTCTCCAACGTGCTGGGCGTCGAGAACCCGGTCAAGAACCTCGGCAAACTCGTGCACAAGTACGGCGGCTACCTGGTCGTCGACGGCGCGCAGTCGCTGCCGCACATGCCGGTCGATGTGGCCGACCTGGGCGCCGACTTCTTTGCCTTTAGTGCGCACAAGGCCATGGGCCCCATGGGCATCGGCGTGCTGTGGGGCAAGATGGACCTGCTCAACGCCATGCCGCCCATGCTTACCGGCGGCGAGATGATTGATTCGGTCACCGAGCAGGACGCTGTCTGGGCTCCCGTCCCCGAGAAGTTCGAGGCCGGCACGCAGGACGCCGCCGGCATCTTCGCCACGGGCGCCGCACTCGATTACCTGGTCAACACGGTGGGTTACGAGAACATCCAGGCCCGCGAGCAGGCACTCGTCCACTATCTGATGGGCGAACTCATGCAGCTCGACTTTGTCCAGATCATCGGCTCCATCTATTGGGACAACCACCACGGCGTCGTGAGCTTTAACGTCAAGGGCATCCACCCGCACGACGTAGCGAGCATCATGGACATGGACGGCGTCTGCATTCGCGCCGGCCACCACTGTGCGCAGCCGCTGCTCACCTGGCTGGGCGTCGAGAACCTTGCCTGCTGCCGCGCCAGCGTGGCCTTCTACAACGACAAGGCCGACATCGACAAGTTCATCGCCGGTCTGCATCACGTTTGGAGCACATTCAATGGGTAATCTGTACACCTCCACCACATTTATGGAGCACAACTCGCACCCCGACTACAAGTACGAGATGGACGCCCCCACGCACGAGCACGACGGCATCAACCCCAGCTGCGGAGACGAGCTCACCTTGCAGCTACGTGTCGAGAACAACGTGATCGAGGAGGCCTCCTTTACCGGCCACGGCTGCGCCATCAGCCAGGCCAGTGCCGACATCATGGCCGACCTCATCACCGGCGAGACCGTCGAGGAAGCTCGCCGCTTGGCAGAGCTCTTCCTCGCCATGATCCGCGGCGAGCAGCTCTCCGAGGAGGACCTGGAAGACCTGGACGAAGCCGCTCAGCTCCAGGACATCTCGCACATGCCCGCCCGCGTCAAATGCGCCGAGCTCGCCTGGCGCACCCTCGACGGCATGCTCACGGGACAAAATAATCAGTAGTATTTGTCCCAAATCTTAAGAATTTTGTTGGCCGAATCGCTTGACAAGAGTGGTTCGGCCATTTTCTATTCCGAGCCCTCAGCCTGAGCATTCACCCGCGCATAAGCGCGCACGATACGAGAGACGGTACTCTTGCTGATTCCCGTATACCGTTCGATCTCGCGCACCGTGTAGCCGACATTGTGCAGGGCGAAAATGATTCCATCTCGCCGCGAGGGCGCTACGGTCTTGAGTTCGTTGAGCGGCACGCCCAGGCGCTTCGCCATCTTGTCGGCAAACGCACGCCGCTCCCACTCTGTCTCATCCATATCGTGAATCACCGGATCGGAACCATCGGGCATCGACAGAGAATAATCCAGAAACCCCTTGGCAGACTCAAATAGCTCAAGCACACAAGAAGGGTCCGAAAATCCCCTCGTCGTATCGTTGTCATACGCTCTCAGATACTCGGCAAAGCTGCTCCAGGGATAACGCTCGATCAGGGCGATACCCGCCTCCTGCGGATTAGCGTGAACATAGCGAATGGCAGCCATCAGATAACGGTCGGTATCGAGCGAGCGCCGGTCAAAACGGTTCTGGAACAGATGGCCCGTGCGCCCCGTGCGTTTATTGAACCGCCGCGCGTACGTCAAAAGCAGCCGGTGCATCGCCGCGCTCATCGCGTCCTCGTAATCTGCAAGCACCAGATGCACGTGATTGCCCATAAGGCACCAGGCGATAACCGTCACGCCCGCCTCGCGGCAGCACTCGCGCATCAGCTCCAAAAACTCCCACCGGTCTTCATCGCCCTCAAAGATGAGCTGCTTGCCCACACCGCGGGCACAGACATGGTAAAAGCCGGTAACCGTTCTCCAAACGCGCTGCATGGCGCTCCCTTCGCCGGGATCTGATTGCCATCCAATACAGCACGATTGAAGCGTGCCATCAAAACATTCACGCAAAACAATACACTCGCGCGGCCAAAGGCAGTAAACGGGCGGCGAACGGCACCGTTGCAACAGGTCAGACCCCGCAACGCATACAAGAGCTGACCAAAAGCTTGCCCAAGACGAACCCCCTCTACGGAAGTTCGCGACCACCGAACATATAGTTAAACCGTTTCAATTAAAACTTCCGGACTTCTCGCTACGAAAACTGAGCCGTTCGCCGAATATTCCGTGCATTTCGCGGTATTATAGGGGCTGCATGTCATGTCCCTTTCGAAGGGTCGCCCGGCAATCGCCAGCCACGACCCCCAGACGGGACGCCAACACGATAGAGAGGAGAGGCATGCAGTACTCACAGGAAGTGGAGAACATGTGCCCCGTTGCCAAGGGTGCATACCACGGCCCCGCACCCATCCCCGAGGAGGGCAAGTGGGTCCAGGCTAAGGAGATTACCGACATCTCCGGTCTTACGCACGGTGTGGGTTGGTGCGCACCCCAGCAGGGCGCCTGCAAGCTCACGCTGAACGTCAAGGACGGCATCATCGAGGAGGCCCTCGTTGAGACCATCGGCTGCTCGGGCATGACCCACTCTGCCGCCATGGCTTCCGAGATTCTTCCCGGTAAGACCATCCTCGAGGCCCTCAACACCGACCTCGTCTGCGACGCCATCAACGTTGCTATGCGCGAGATCTTCCTGCAGATCGTTTACGGCCGCAGCCAGACCGCGTTCTCCGAGGGCGGCCTGCCCGTGGGCGCCTCCCTCGACGACCTCGGCAAGGGCCTTCGCTCTCAGGTCGGCACCATGTTCGGCACCAAGGCCAAGGGCGCTCGTTACCTCGAGCTCGCTCAGGGCTACGTCACCCGCATGGCTCTCAACGACAAGAACGAGATCATCGCATTCGAGTTCCTGAACCTCGGCAAGTTCACCGACGCCGTCAAGGCCGGCAAGACCCCCGAGGAGGCCATCGCTGGCGCTATGGGCCACTATGGTCAGTGGGAGAACGCTGCCAAGTACATCGACCCGCGCACCGACGAGGAGACTCACTCCGTCGCCAGCGTGTTCCCGGTTCACGAGTAGAAAGGGAGGGAAATAACTATGACTGTTACGTTCGAAGGTTACGAGCGCCGCGCTGACAAGATCAACAAGTGCCTCGCCGACAACGGCATCGCCTCCCTCGAGGAAGCTCTGCAGATCTGCACCGACAAGGGCTTCAACCCGCGTGAGATCGTCAACAACACCCAGTCCATCGCCTTCCAGAACGCCGAGTGGGCCTACACCCTCGGCTGCGCTCTCGCTGTCAAGCGTGGCGCCAAGACCGCTTCTGAGGCTGCCGCCATCATCGGCGAGGGCATCCAGGCCTTCACCGTTCCCGGCTCCGTCGCCGAGGACCGCAAGGTCGGTCTGGGCCACGGCAACCTGGGCGCTATGCTGCTCTCCGACGACACCGAGTGCTTCGCCTTCCTGGCTGGTCACGAGTCCTTCGCTGCTGCTGAGGGTGCTATCGGCCTGGCTCTGAACGCCAACAAGGCTCGTAAGAAGCCGCTGCGCGTTATCCTCAACGGTCTGGGCAAGGACGCTGCTCAGATCATCGCCCGCATCAACGGCTTCACCTATGTGAAGACCCAGTTCGACTACTACACGGGCGAGCTCAAGGTCGTCGAGACCATCCCCTACTCCGATGGTCCCCGCGCTGCCGTTAACTGCTACGGCTCCGACGACGTCCGCGAGGGCGTTGCCATCATGTGGCACGAGAACGTCGACATCTCGATCACCGGTAACTCCACCAACCCCACGCGCTTTCAGCACCCCGTCGCTGGCACCTACAAGAAGGAGCGCCTCGAGGCTGGCAAGAAGTACTTCTCCGTCGCTTCTGGTGGCGGCACTGGCCGTACCCTGCACCCGGACAACATGGGCGCCGGCCCTGCCTCTTACGGCATGACCGACACCATGGGCCGCATGCACTCCGATGCCCAGTTCGCCGGTTCTTCCTCCGTGCCTGCGCACGTCGACATGATGGGTCTCATCGGCATGGGCAACAACCCCATGGTCGGTGCCACCGTCGCCTGCGCTGTCGCCGTCGAGGAGGCCCTCAAGGCCTAATCGCGCCCGCGCGATGCTCATATAGTTGAGCTTTGGAGCCGCTACCCACCCGGGTAGCGGCTCTTTTTGTTTGCGCTGTCGCAGGGTAGCTAATGCCGGTATATCAGCTGGGGCGAAATACGAGATGTGAAGAGATAGAGCGTCAGAGCGTCCATGACGCCCACCTGCCATATTTGCCCTTTACCGATTTGCCGAGTCTTTGCGACCCCATTGCCGATCACCCGTGCGACAATGCGCCGGACGAGAAAGGAATCCAATGGAATCGACTGATGTACTGGTAATTGGATCTGGCATTGCGGGCCTTTGCGCCGCCATCGAAGCGGCACGCACAGGTGCAGCCGTCACTGTGGCAAGCGCCGGCAAGACCATGAGCGGATCGAGCTTCTTCCCGGGTACCTGGGGCCTCGGCCTCATCGGTCCCGTCGACGAAGACGACGAGCAGGACCTCATCGGCACCATCCAGACCGTCGGCGGCGGTGTCGCCGACCTCGAGCTTGTCCAGACGTTTGTGCACGGCATTCCCCAGGCAATTGAATGGCTCGAGCAAGACCTAGGCGTTGAGCTCCAGCGTCCGCAAAGCGCTGAGAGCGCTCAGCAAAAGCAGTTTATCCCCTGCTTTGACCACAAAACGCGCATGTGGCGCGGCCTCACCCGCAAGCCCCTTGAGGACGCGTGTATGGCCCAGATCGAGTCGCTCGGTATTCGCCTGCTCCCCCGCCATGAGCTTATTGACCTTGTTGAGGACACGAACGGCAGGATCACCGGCGCCGTGCTCTACGACCGCGCAAACGAGCATCTCGTGTCTATGGCAGCCAAAGCCACTATCATCGCTGCGGGCGGCACGGGTGGCCTGTTCGAGCGAAGCCTCACTTCCGCCGACGTGCTCAGCTCCTCACAGGCCATCGCACTGGCGCACGGCGCATCGCTTACTAATATAGAGTTCATGCAGATGATGCCCGGCTTCATCGAGCCCAAGCGCAACCTGGTCTTCAACGAGAAAACCTGGCGCTACGTCACATTTAACCAGCCGGCAGATATTGCCAACGACAAACTGGACGATTTGCTTGAACAGCGCTCCGGATATGGCCCCTTCACATCGCGCCTGGCTTCCCGCGCCATCGATCTTGCCATCGATCAAGCGGGTGCCAAAGGCCTAGCGCTCCACTACGACTTCCCTCGCGAAGATGTCCCAGAGTTTGTGCAGACTTTTGCCACCTGGCTACAAGACGAGCACGGCATCGCGCCGACCGACGAGATGCGCGTGGCGATGTATGCCCACGCCGCCAACGGCGGCATCAGGATCGACAAGACCGCGTACACGGGCGTTGAGGGCCTCTACGCTTGCGGCGAGGCGACAGGCGGCATGCACGGCGCCGACCGCATTGGTGGCTTGTCAAGCGCCAACGGCATCGTATTCGGACGCATCGCAGGCGCATCGGCAGCCCTTGCAGCGCAGAAAGAGCCTGAGACAGCCCTGAAGGTGGATATCGCCCTCCCCCAGTACGGCATAGCCGCAACAGATGCCGAACGCCTGACACGCAGCCTTAAGCACGCGATGAGTACCTATTGCATGATCAACAGAACCGAAGCAGGTCTATCCAAGGCTCTGCAACAGCTTGAAAGCCTGCAAGACGAGGCAACGGCGCTGAGCAAGCCACACGCCAACGACAGCGAAATCGCAGCCCTCGCCCGCCTGCAATCGCAGATTCAACTAGCACAGGAAATGGTCAAAGCCATGCGCAAGCGAACCGAAAGTCTCGGATCGCACTATCGAGCGAATTAAACTGGACACCTATCTAAAGCAAAACACAACTAATCGATATCTATGGGCCCCGTGAACTCGAAGTGGCACGGGGCCCATTCGTGTCCGCACGGCAGCGTATCCTAATTCTGAATACAGAGCGGGCAAAGCCCGCATAGACAATAGGCCAGCGAGGAGGAGATATGGACAGCAGAGATATCGAGAAGTGGCGTGTCAAACTTGATAGCTACGCCAATGTGGAAGACGGCGTTGAGTATTGGCTCGCACGCGATTTAATGGAACCCATGGGGTACACTCGATGGGAGAACTTTGCCGAAGTTGTTAAGAGGGCAAAAGTCTCGTGCGAAACAAACAAAACTCCAGTTGATTCCCATTTTCGTGACACCACGAAAATGGTAACTGCCGGTGTCGCCGCTCGCGCGGTTAAAGACTACAAACTTACGCGCTATGCATGCTATTTAATCGCCCAGAACGGAGATTCAAACAAGCAAGAAATCGCGCTCGCACAGGCGTACTTCGCCGTGCAGACGCGCCGCCAAGAGCTCATAGAGCAGCGCTTCGCAGAGATTCAGCGCTTGCAGGCGCGCCACTCGCTATCTGATTCAGAGAAACAGCTCTCGGGTATTGCGTTCAAACGCGGCGTGGACTCCAAAGGATTCGCGATCATCAAGTCGAAGGGCGATGAAGCGTTATTCGGCGGCAGAAGCACGGCGGAAATGAAGCAACAGCTCGGCGTATCCAAGAGCTCGGCATTGGCGGACAGGCTAGCCGATGTTCTCATCAAAGCAAAGGACCTTACGAACTCGATGACGGCCTTCAACGCCGAGGAACACGACCTGTACGGTCTGGACCAGATCAAGCAAGAGCACGTCGAGAACAACACAAGCGTGCGTGGCAGCCTCATCGACCGCGGAATTGTACCCGAGAACCTACCGCCTGCCGAAGATACAAAGAAGCTCGAACGTCGCGTGAAAGCAGACGAGAAAAAGCTCAAGGAGGGTACAGACGGATTCACCGACCCCCAGGGCAGGCTCGACTTGTAAAGCGTCTGCGCCCTTACGGGTTCGGCCCCATGCGAGGTTAATAAAAAAGACGGCCAACCGAGATTGACCGTCTTAACATGCTTTGGTGGGCCGTCAGGGGGTCAGCCTGCTGCGCAGGCGGCCGCTGCGGCGCTTCGCGCCTTGCGCGCTGCGCTGGCAAATGCTCGCGCATTTCCTCAGCTCCGCGCCCTTACGGGTTCGACCCCAGGTACTGTTAACAAAAAAAGACGGCCAACTTTCGTTGACCGTCTAAACATGCTTTGGTGGGCCGTCAGGGGGTCGAACCCTGGACCTTGGGATTAAGAGTCCCCTGC
>CABJBO010000004.1 GCA_902363875.1 Coriobacteriaceae bacterium
GCCCTTGCGGCGTAGTCGCTATTTATTCAGTCCAAGTTTCGGGGCGCAGTTCATAGGCACCTTTATGGTGGTTTTGCTGACTCGTCCGACCTGTCCATCACGGTGCTTGTGTAATTAACGAGAACACTCATTGTTTTGTAAGGACGGCGCTCACATGCCGTCTTTTTTTGTCAACTTATGCAGTCTCGACCGTGTTGTATGTAGAGGGATCTCGCGAGACGCCTTCCCTATATCCACCACGACCAATTGGAGGTGACACTATGCCTGCACGCCGTAACCGCAATAGCACGCTCCGATGCGATGCCGATCAGATCGAGCGGGAAGCAAAGCGCTTGGTCGACACGTATTCCGACCTCATCCTTCGATTGTGCTATTCGGCCCTTGGATCCGCTGACGACGCTCAAGACATCTGCCAGGACACGCTGATCAAGATTCTCCAACGCACTCAACCGTTCGACTCGCTCGAACACGAACGTGCTTGGGTGATCCGAGTCGCACTGAACGCATGTCGCGATATCGGCCGTACGCACGCGAATCACCCGGTTGTCGACCTCGATTCGCTCCCCGATTTCTGCGCACCCGTAACACATACCGAGCAAGAATTCGCGCAACGCGACTGCGCCATTCTTTCCGCTGTCACGGCCCTGCCTCAAGCACAGCGCATCGCCATCTTTTTGCACTACTACGCAGGCATGAGCATCAGGGAAATCGCAGACGCCGTTCACGCGACGCCAGCTGCAACCGCCCAGCACCTTAGCCGCGGACGTGCGTCACTTCGGCTTTCCTTGAAAGGAGACCACAATGACTACGAATTCGAATGACTATCGCCACGCCCTGGAGCACATTTCGTTTACCGATAATGCGAAGCAGCACATGGCAAACTCGATTGCTCAGTCCGTCGCCTCGAGCGATGCGGCGACCGCTCAAAGCAACTTTAATGGCACGCGACGCAAGCCGCGCATCGCCCGCCATCCCGTAAGAACAGTCGCTCGCATTGCCGCTGTAACGGCAGTCCTCGCTATCGTCATTGGAGGCGCTGGCACGGCTATGGCAACAGGCGTCCTGCCGCTTCCTTCTGACATGCTTTCCGACATCTTTGACGGACCTGCTTCTCAAACCGAGATCATCGACCGTATTGGCCGGCCCGTCGGTGCTAGCTGCTCCAACAACGGAGTCACCGTGACCGCCGACGCCATCATGGGCGACAAGGATATGGTTACCATCGCCTATACGCTTACGTTCGACGATCCCGCTGCCCTGAAAAAGCTTTCCGAGCCGGGCGAGAACGGAACTATCACCGGAAGTGTCGATGGAAACGTATACGTTGATGGCGAGCATGGCGGCCAAGGCCAATCATGGCTCATTGACAAGAACCCCAATGACTCCAGCATTCAATACTTTGCACAGTTCAGCGTTGAATCACCCGGCCTTATGGGCAGGACCGTCCGCACGCATATCAACTCTCTCGTTGTGCCACGTGCTGGCAAAGAGCTTCCCGAGTATAAGAAAATACTTACGGGCCCATGGGATCTTAAGTTCCAGCTGAATTACGAAGATACATCCGTTACGATTCCCGCGCCCAAATCGGTCAACTTTAACGGCACCAAGGCGACGATTCAAGAGGCCACCGTATCCTGCGTTGGCGTTTCAGTCCGCTACAACATAGATCGTTCCATCGAACACGACAACAACAGCGGCAAGATGTCTCAAAACATGGAGGAGTCTATGGATGCCGTTGGCAACATACCCCTCATCGTGACGTTCAAAGACGGTCATGTTGAGGACGCAACCAGCCACAGCGGCTATTTCGCAAATAAACTGGATAACGGCACCACTGATGTCCACAAGACCTGGCCGTTCTCGCAAGTTTGTGACACAGACAAGATTGCAAGCGTACAAATTGGCGATACGGTCATTCCCATGAATTCGTAACGCTACGCGGCTCGTATATGCACCCGGTTCCACACTTCGCGTCTAAAGATGCGCTGTCATCGAGCAGCGTGAGCGCAAGGCCGCCCGTATGGTCGGCTGGGAACACCTCGTTGCGCTAAAAACCACCACGAAGGGGACCGGCACCTTTGTGGTGGTTTTGCTGACTCGTCCGACCTGTCCCAACGGTTTGTCTCAATCTGTAACAGGTAGGGCCCAAATAATCGGTTAGCTGTTACAGATCGAGACAGACCACGGATGCTCAGCCGAAAATCTCAATCTGTAACAGGTAGGAACGATTTTGCCCCTTAGATGTTACAGATTGAGATATTTGACAGCTTGAATCGGCATCGCCTACAGCGCGGCGACGACCTTGTCGCCCATCGTCGTGGTGCCGAGGATCTTATCTGCCGGGGTGTTGACATCGGCGATGTCACGGGTGCGCCAGCCCTCGTCGAGCACGCGCGCCACGGCGCTCTCGATCCACGCGGCTTGCTCGCCCATGTCGAGCGCGTAGGTCAGCAGCATCGCCACCGACAAGATTTGAGCCAGCGGATTGGCCACGCCGAGCCCCGCGATGTCAGGAGCGCTGCCAGCGCTCGGCCCAAACAGCGATACGCCATCATCCAGCGAGGCAGAGGCAAGCATACCGAGCGATCCGGTAATCTGAGCCGCCTCATCGGACAGGATGTCGCCGAACATGTTCTCCGTCACCACGACGTCAAAGTCTGCCGGTCGACTGATGAGCTGCATGGCGGCGTTGTCGACGAGCAGGTCCTCAAGCTCCACGTCGGAGTACTCCTCGTCTTGCACGCGATGCACGATCTCGCGCCACATGCGGCTCGTCTCCAGCACGTTGCGCTTATCAACGCTCGTCACTTTGCCGCGACGTTTGCACGCCGCCTCAAATGCCTGGCGCGCAATGCGCTCAATCTCGTACTCGCGATACTCCATCACGTCGACCGCACGCTGACCGGCCGCACCCGCAGCGCCCGCGCAGGTCACGGATGCGGACGCCAAAGTCCCACGGCATGTTGTGGCCCATCGTATCGGGGATGTTCACGACCGTGGCACCGGCCTTTACGGCCGCCTCGATAATGCGCACCAGAAACTCCTGATCGGAGCGGCCGGCATCCTCGGCATAAAACTCAACATCGTCAACGAACTTGCGAGCATGTTTGACGGCATGGATCGCTCACTCAATTGCCCTTTCCTCAGTCATATGGAGCTTGTCGCGCAGGTGACTGGTGCTCACACCCAGCCCTGTATGGATACGGGGCCTCTGGGCCGTTTTGAGCGCCTCTGCAGCCACTTCGATATCCCTGTCGACAGCGCGCGTCAGGCCGCATACCGTGCATCGGTCGCCCGCAATCTTGCCAATCTCCTGTACGGAGCGAAAGTCACCAGGACTCGAGATGGGAAAGCCCGCCTCGATAACGTCCACGTTCATGCGCACCAGCTGGCGGGCGATGAAGAGCTTTTCCTCGGTATTCATGCTGGCGCCCGGCGACTGCTCACCGTCGCACAGGGTGGCGTCAAAGATTGTGATTTTGCGGCTTATATGTTCCTCCTGATTGACCGTTTTATGACAGATGGCTTTCAGGAGAGAGAGAAGGCCTAGAGATAGAAAAATACCCGTGTCGCTCATCACGCCTGAAAGCGGCAGACGATAGCGCACCCGGGTACAACAAATCGTTATAGCGAGATTACAACCCTAGCGCGCTATCCAATCTAGTAGCGCTAGGCCTAGGAGCTGTTGCGTGTTCTTAAACATGTTGGGCTCCCTTCGGCCTCGGGTAGTACTACATCGCGCTAAAGTACAACACAAGTAAAACCACCACAAGGGTGCCTGTCCCCTTCGTGGTGGTTTCGTTGACTCAAAAGCAAGAGACCCGGTCCTGCACGAGGCAGAACCGGGTCTCTTTAGCAATGCTTGCTTTGCTCAGGCAGTAACTGTTAGTTACTCAGCCAGGAAGTCGCGCTGGATAGCGGGATCGACCTTGACGCCAGGGCCCATGGTGGAAGACACGGAGATGGACTTGACGTACTTGCCCTTAGCAGAAGAGGGCTTGACGCGCAGGATCTCGGTGTACAGGGCAGCGTAGTTCTCGACGAGCTGCTGCTCAGAGAAGGACTTCTTGCCCAGGGGCACGTGGCAGATGCCGTAGCGGTCGGCGCGGTACTCAACGCGGCCAGCCTTGAGCTCGGAGACCATCTTGGCGACGTCCATGGTCACGGTGCCGAGCTTGGGGTTCGGCATGAGGCCACGGGGACCAAGGATCTTACCGATGCGGCCAACCTTGGCCATCATGTTCGGCGTAGCGATAGCGGCGTCGAAGTTGATCTCGCCCTTCTGAATCTGGGCGACAAGCTCGTCGGAACCGATGATGTCGGCGCCAGCAGCCTCAGCCTCGCGGGCCTTCTCGCCCTCGGCGAAGACGGCAACACGAACGGTCTTGCCGGTGCCGTGGGGCAGGGAGATGGAACCACGGATGTTCTGGTCAGCCTTACGAGTATCGATGCCCAGACGGAAGTGGGCCTCGACGGTCTCGTCGAACTTGGCGGTGTCGAGCTCCTTAATGAGCTTGGCAGCCTGAAGGGGGGTGTAGAGCGTGGCGCGATCGATCTTCTCGGCAGCGGCGTTATAGCTCTTACCATGCTTAGCCATGTGCATTACCTCCTGTGGTTAAACGGGCGTGAGCCCTCCCACATCGTATCGTGTGCCCTATTGCACACATTTAACGGGCGCCCAGGTCGGAGCACCCGTCGTTACCATAAGAAATCGCTACTCAGCGATGGTGACGCCCATGGAACGGGCGGTACCGGCGATGATCTTCTTGGCGGCGTCAATGTCGTTGGCATTGAGGTCCGGCATCTTGATCTCGGCGATCTTGGTGAGCTGCTCCTGGGAGAGCTGACCAACCTTGTCGGCCTGGGGCTTAGCGGAACCAGACTTGAGGTTCAGCTCCTTCTTGATGAGGTGAGCCGCCGGCGGGGTCTTGGTGATGAAGGAGAAGGACTTATCCTCGTAGACAGAGATCTCAACGGGGATGATGTCGCCCTTCTTGTCCTGCGTCTCGGCGTTAAAGGCCTGGCAGAACTGCATGATGTTCACGCCAGCAGCGCCCAGAGCGGGGCCGACGGGAGGAGCGGGGTTAGCTGCACCAGCAGGAATCTGGAGCTTAATGACGTTGGCAACCTTCTTCTCAGCCATGGTCATTCCTTTCGAATCACGAGTGTGAAGTACTTGCTATATCGTAAGCACGCACGTGTTAGAAGCACTCCTGAGATGAGCAGTCACAGAAGAAGCACGCTCGCGCGAACGGACGAAAACTTAAGCGATGACAGCGACCTGGTTAAAGTCGAGCTCGACCGGCGTCTCGCGGCCAAAGATCATCAGCGTGACCTTGAGCTTGCCAGCCTCGGTGTTAACCTCGGAGACCTTGCCATCAAAGTCGGTAAGCGGGCCATCGGTGACGCGGACGGACGTGCCGACCTGAATATCAACCGAGGTGCGCTTGGGCGAATCGCCCTTACCGGGACGACGAGTCATCTTGTTGTACTCGTCGCGGGAAAGCGGAGCGGGCTTGCCGTTGCCGCCTAGGAAACCGGTGACGCCGGGCGTGTTGCGAACACACGTCCACGCATCGTCATCCATCTCCATGCGAACCAGGACATAACCCGGAAAGATCTTGGAATCCTTGGTCTCGCGCTTGCCACCCTCTTTGATCTCGGTGACGCGCTCCATAGGAATCTCGATATCAAAGATACGGTCCTGCATGCCCATGGTCTCGATACGATGCTCGAGATCGGACTTTACGCGGTTCTCGTATCCGGAGTAAGTGTGAACGACGTACCAACGCTTAGACATGGTTTAGCCCCTCAATCCAGAGAACAGAGCAAGAGCCTCGCCAAAGCCAGCATCGAGCAGAGCGATGACGACGCCGACGACGACCAGAGAAGCGCAAACGACGACCGAGTAGTTCACGAGCTCCTTCTTATCAGGCCACGTGACACGCTTCATCTCGGACTTGACCGAAGCGAAATACTTCTTGGTGCGGGCGAAGAAACCAGGCTTCTCGTTCTTCTTGGACTTCGCAGCCTTCTCGTTCTTCTTGGCAACGGCCTTCTTGGCCTCAACCTTGGAGTTGGCAGCAGCGTTGTTGGCAGGTGCCGGCTGCTGAGCCTTCTTCTTGTTCTTCTTGTTGGCCATTTGGGTTACCTCCGCGCAATGCGCTTATACATGAGTAAACCGTAAGCCCCCAAGTGGGAGCTTACGGAATAATGACTGGCACGCCAGGAAGGACTCGAACCCTCAACACTCGGTTTTGGAGACCGATGCTCTACCAATTGAACTACTGGCGTATGTGACTAGAGACTAGCGAGTCTCTTTGTGCAGCGTGTGGTGACGGCACCAGGGGCAATACTTCTTGATCTCCATACGATCAGGCATGGTCGACTTGTTCTTGGTGGTCGTATAGTTGCGGCGCTTGCACTCAGTGCACGCAAGAGTAACTAGAGTACGCATGTATCCTGAACCTTTCATTTCCGCCCCGTACGGGCACGAGTTGTTACTTTATCAGCTCCACGTAAGTGCTGTCAATGAAAACCTCGAGTCAATTGGTTCTCGGTGGATCCATTCATATTTGGAACACATCAATGAAGCCATCGAGAGCTAATCGACGGTGCATCCAGGACCACTATCGATCCTCTCGACACCAGCAACGGCTCAATATCCATTGCAGAAAAGAACCCGGCACCCATATAAGTGCCGGGTTCTCTAAGTCAGCTATATCAAAGAGCTAATTTACTCAATGATCGTGGAGACGATGCCCGAACCGACGGTGTGGCCACCCTCGCGGATAGCGAAGCGCAGGCCCTCCTCCATGGCGATCGGGTGGATGAGGTCGCCCTCGATGGTGATGTGGTCACCAGGCATAGCCATCTCGGTGCCCTCGGGGAGCTTGACCGTACCGGTAACGTCGGTGGTACGGAAGTAGAACTGAGGACGATAACCATCGAAGAACGGGGTGTGACGGCCGCCCTCCTCCTTGGTCAGAACGTAGATCTCGCCGGTGAACTTGGTGTGCGGGGTAACCGAACCGGGCTTGCAGAGAACCTGGCCGCGCTCGATGTCCTCGCGCTTGATGCCGCGGAGCAGCAGACCGACGTTGTCGCCAGCCTCGCAGAAGTCCATGGACTTACGGAACATCTCGATACCGGTAACGACGGTGTTCTGGGTATCCTTGATGCCGACGATCTCGACGGGCTCGTTGAGCTTGAGCTCACCGCGCTCGACACGGCCGGTAGCAACGGTACCACGGCCGGAGATGGTCATAACGTCCTCAACGGCCATCAGGAACGGGAGGTCGTTGTTACGAGCAGGCGTCGGGATGTACTCGTCGACGGCGTTCATGAGCTCGCGGATAGCGTCCATCCACTTGGCGTCGCCCTCGAGAGCGCCCAGAGCGGAACCACGGATGACGGGGATGTCGTCGCCGGGGAAATCGTACTCGGAGAGGAGCTCACGGGTCTCCATCTCGACGAGGTCGATGAGCTCGTCATCGTCAACCATGTCGCACTTGTTCAGGAAGACGACGATGTAAGGAACGCCAACCTGACGGGCGAGCAGGATGTGCTCGCGGGTCTGAGCCATGGGGCCGTCGGTAGCGGCGATGACCAAGATAGCGCCGTCCATCTGAGCAGCACCGGAGATCATGTTCTTGACGTAGTCAGCGTGGCCCGGGCAGTCAACGTGAGCGTAGTGACGGGCAGCAGTCTCGTACTCGACGTGGGAGACGGAGATCGTAATGCCGCGCTCGCGCTCCTCGGGAGCCTTGTCGATGTTCTCGAACGCAGTGAAGTCAGCCTTGCAGCCCTCGGTCTCGGAGAGAACCTTGGTGATGGCGGCGGTCAGCGTGGTCTTGCCGTGGTCGACGTGACCAATGGTGCCGATGTTAACATGCGGCTTAGTGCGCTCAAACTTCTCTTTGGCCATAAAGCCCTCCTCTAAACAGGTCGTCCCCGGACGGGACTTTGCCTTTATACCATAGTGGCCTCTCAACATACTATTGAGAAGCCACCGTGTTACCTATGGTAGCGGTGACTGGATTCGAACCAGTGACGCCACGGGTATGAACCGTGTGCTCTAACCAACTGAGCTACACCGCCGGATGGAGCCTGCAACCAGACTTGAACTGGTGACCTCTTCGTTACCAACGAAGTGCTCTACCGACTGAGCTATACAGGCACTTGACGGGTGGGAGCTATAGGATTCGAACCTATGTAGGCAGAGCCAACGGGTTTACAGCCCGTCCCCATTAACCACTCGGGCAAACTCCCAATCGTTCAAGTATCCGCAGGTCCTTTGGTCTTTTGGACCGCCGCCCCCGCGAACGAAAAAGATAATACGATGCAACCTTGGGGGCTGTCAACGAAAACCTCTAGATACACGGCCCCGGGCGTATCTATTTAGCTGTGACCTGCGGTTTTGCTGAGTTTAGATATGATGGACAGTGGATTTGCATGTAGCGGTGACATTTCCCGAGGGAACACTTTGGCGTAGTGGAGTGAGCCTGCAGATTATTGCTTCGATAGCGATTCATTTGCACCTATATATAGGTCGAGATCGAGCTTCCCAGACAGAAGATTGCTCTTCCCAGGCAAAATCGAGCGTGGATTTTCTTCCGTTTGAAATCGAGCGTGGATAATCTCCCACTTTTGACGTGCCACTGGGCCCAATGTGGCAGATTATCCACGCTCATTCACTAAGCGGGAGATTTTCCACGCTCGTTCGTCCGAAAATCCTCGCTCGATCAAGCAGACCATGGGCTTCACCGTTTTCATCTCGATCTGTAACAGTAAGAGGGTTATTCCTCCCCTATCTGTTACAGATCGAGATATTAAGCAGAGATTCCAGCTTACGTCTCATTCTGTAACAGCTTGAACGGTTTTCAGCCTCTTCGTGTTACAGATTGAGATATTACCCACCAACCCGTCTTAACATCTCAATCTGTAACAGCTTGAAGAGAAATACCGGTCTAGATGTTGCGGATCAAGATTGAATCGCTTGGGCTGAATGCCCCAAGATATTGGCTGGCGGTCACTAGAACTCAATCTCGTCAAAGTCAAAAGCTTTCAAAGTGAGTCCAACGAGCTTGTCTGTGCGCTCCTGAATCTGCTCGCTCGTCCAGGTATCAGTGTTTACCAACTCGTCGTTCAGGTTCAACCCGTTGCGGTATCCGACATTCGCCCCGTTGACATCCTTGCGGTCTCGCTTGGTCACAAAGGGCATGTTGCTCAGCTTTGAGTTATACCCGGTGATGGTTAGATTACCAAGCGTGTGGACCTGTTTCTCCTGCACCTCAATCGCCTTAGACATGTCGCCGTCCGCAACCATCTTCACCCATTCATCTGGAATGTTCTTGCCCTGAGGGAAGATGTGCTCGATTGTCCAGACGTAGTTTCCGGAGGCGTATCGTTCCCAAAGTGGCTTCATCTCTTTCGTAACGCTCGGAGATGCGATAACAGTAAGGATGTAGCGCGTCATATCGGGATTGACGTCGTAAATCGGCCCCTCAAGACGTTCTTTGAAGAAAGCGTCGCTGGCAGACACATCGACGAGACGCTTCTTGATGTACTCCGCGGCTGCAATGCCCTTGAGCCCCTCGCTTTCGAGGCTCTCACAAATACTGATGAAGAGTCTCTCAAGATCACGTGTGGGAGGTGTATCGGTGAGGTTGCGCCGGACAAAGAAGCAGACGAGGAGCTTAACAAGAAGCGCGAGGGTTTCATCTTTTAGCTCCAATTGGCTCTGCTTCTTAAAGAGGAACAGCAGCAACAGGTAAGATGCGACGCCCTGCGCTCTCGAAAGCTCCAAAAGCTGATGCGAAAGCTCGGAATCCGGGCTCTCTTGATCGAGTCCAATGATCCTCGAATAGAGTGCGGAATTCTCGGTCAGCTCGTCCAACACCTTAAGGGCGCCGTCATCAGATTCCATCCGCTTCTCGTAGATTTTCAGAAGGTTGGACCGCGTGGCAACGGAACCGAGGGGGAGCTGGGAACCAGATTCGCCGATAAATGGCTTGTTCACCTCCCGGCGGAAGGCGTCGTAGTTCTGGCGGAAGAAGCGTTCCTGCGTCTTGTAGTCATCGCCGAGATTGTGGAGCACTTCCTGCCAGCGTTCAAAGTAATAGTTGAGCTGTCCGTCATCCACCCCGGCAACCTTGCCGAGAAGCATGTTCTTGATAAGGTCAACGGCGCTCAAGGGAACACCGCGGTTGTTCAGGGACGCGAACAAGGTGTAGGCGTCAGCATGACTATCGACGGTAATCTGGACCACGACCGCCGAACACACCAACCTGCAGATATCAAGGAGGCAGCGAACGCACTCGATTCCATCCCTGCCCTCAACGTCCTCACCCAGCCGATCGTAAAAATAGTTGAATGCCTTAGACATCTTTCTTAGACCAAGGAACTTCGGCTTTTGTATAACCGTATCTAAGCCGATATGTTCCTTCAAAATCCAGCGGTAATCCTCAAGGTTATGATTCTGAACCTGAGGAATAACGCGCGTGATTGACTTGTCAGATTTCAAGATCAGACGATTGCGCAGGGGTCGAATATCGTCCAACATCATGTCGTCATCGATAGAATCCTTATGCTCCATGATGCGAGTATAGAGGGCGGCAAGGAGAAGACTGAGCGTCGTCAGGCGTTGCTGGCCATCGATAACTTCATAGTGAATGGTATCCATCTTGGAATTCACGGTCCCGTTCACGACAATAAACGAGCCCAGGAAGTAACCGGCGTCGTTTTGGGTGATGTCATCATAGAGATTCGCCCAGTCGCGCTGATTCCAAGTGTATTCGCGCTGGTAACGAGGAATGTCATAGATTTTTAGCATATCGGTCGACAGAATATTGGCAACCGTTGGGTCCTCTACGCTATTAATCATCATGGGTCCTTTCAATCGCCTTGCTCACAAACGACGGGAAATCCTTGTCGCTCTTGACTTCTCGCGCCGAATTAAATCTAGACTATAGTAATACCCATGGGCTACAGGAAAGAGAGCCGTGCACGGCGTGCGATCTTTCGAGAAGCGGCATCGGAGCTCTCAGCGCCTTGGTCACTTTCCACTCTATCCCAGTTGGAGACACAAAGCCCAAAACTCTAATGGAGACAGCAACTGTAAGCTTGGCTTTTCCCGCCTCATTGCACGCGTTTATTGACAATGAGCATCGGTTGCAAAACACACAAGTGCACTTTCAGATTTAATTGTTGCATATTTGTTGCATGAGCTGTTGCATGAGAAGGCAGAATCAGAGGCTATATCGCCTCTGACCTGCGAAAACTCATGGAGCCAGTGACAGGAATCGAACCCGCAACCCACTGATTACAAATCAGTTGCGCTACCGTTGCGCCACACTGGCACACTTGGCGCTTTCGCGCGAAGCCAATTAAGAATAAAGGAATTGCGGACGAGGCGCAACAGGCCGCACAGCGTTATACAAATATGCAAAATCCAGCAACAACACGTACCAGGCCCGTTCATTTCTGTCAGTTCGCCCTCAATCTTAAAACCCTTCGTCAAAACGAATAGTTTTAATTACAATGAAATAGATAAAACTGTTCGTTCTGGCGAAGGGTTTCGCGATGTTAACTACCAAGGAAGCCGCCGAACTGCTCGACATCACTCCGCGCAGGGTGCAGGAGCTCATAAAAAACGGAGCACTTGAGGCCCGCAAGGCTTCTGGAGTATGGCTCATCGACAAAGACAGCGTAGACACGCGACTCCGCTCCGCAACCAAAAGAGGGGGACGGCCTCGTCGTGGGCATGGGAAAAGCGAGATCGCATTCACCCTCATGAACCGCACGCACGAAGTGGCCCAGCTGGTCTACAGCAGATCACGGAAAGACTTCACCCATATCGGCGCCGACGTCGATCGTGCCCACGCCCCTATTGGAGTTTTTGCTCCCAGCAAACCTGTATCGCTCGACTCCTTCCGCATCTGGTGGCGCGGCCGCGGTATCCCGCTCGCACGCATTGGGCTAACCTCTCTGCTTGAAGAAGCCGCAGTCGATGTTCCCGATGAACTCGTTCAGCGAAATCTTGGCCTCTCCTTATCCGACCAGTATTGGATTAGGCCCCAAGACTCCGGTCTCTCGTGGGAAGATATCAATTTCTTCAATAATGCTTTTGACGACGTCTCTCTCAGCATCGCGCCCTTCGCCCCAGAGGGCAAGGCGGCTGCCGCAAAGCCCGACAACACCTCGGACGGCAATCTTCAAAAGTACTGGACATGCGAGGGCGACCGTCGAATCCTCCACAAGGCAGGTGCGCATCTAAACCAGGAACCCTATAACGAGATGGTGGCGACTGCACTTCACCGTCGTATCCTAAACGCTTGCGATTATGTACCCTATTCGCTCGAAGGCGTGGGTACTTCTGCCCTGAGCATATGCGATGTCTTCTTAACTGATGAAGAAGAGTATGTCCCTGCGTTCTATGTAAACCAGCACGCAAACGCAGATGAACGGCTAACCGACTACGAGCGATATGTAGCAAACTGCGAAGAGCTCGGGGTGACAGGCGTCAAGGATGCCCTTGACCGCATGATTGTATGCGACGACATCATCGCCAACTATGACCGCCATTGGCGTAACTTTGGCCTTGTACGAAACGTCAACACACTAACCTGCAGACCTGCCCCCATCTTCGATTCGGGCTCATCGCTCTGGTGCAACATTTCTCTTGAGGAGCTTCGGGCAGGAGAGCACAGTTTTACCAGCGCGCAGTTTCATTCAAGCCCCGCGAAACAAATGCTGCTTGTTGAGGATATGAGCTGGTTTGACGGCGACAAACTCGAAGGCTTCGTTGACGAGGCACTCGAGATTCTGTCCAGAAATGACGCGCTCACGGCAAGGCTGCCATATCTAAAAGAGGCACTTACATGGCGCCTCCGTAGAATGATCGACATCGCTGAATGGAGTTAGCGAGACAGCGTCGCACCGTCAGCTCCCCTACCTCCCGCGGAGGGCCTTGAGCTTTGCCAGGGCATCGGGGCTCAGGCGACTGCCCAGAGTCATCTTGATCTGCGGGGCTTCCTCTGCCTCGTGAACGTCGTTGTCGATCTGTTTGATCTCGTCCACCAGCATGCGGCTCGAGATGCGCGTGACTCCCTTGCCCATGACGACGGCCTGGATCGTGCCGTCGCTCGACACCACGGAGCACGCGCGACCTTCCTCGCGCGCCTCAATGCAGAGCTTCTGCACCACGGTATCGGCAGAGACACCCGTCGGCGAAAACTCGATGCGCACGCCACGGGCCGGCAGGTTGGGGCGCTCGCTGGAGATATTGCCCGCACCGTCGAACACGATCACGGCCTCGTAGCGGCCCTGGGCAAAGGCGGCGACGTCGTTGATGAGGGCGGTGCGCGCCATATCGTGGACGTCGCTGGAATACGGATCGTCGGAATGGTCGTACACGAGCTTTTCGTAGCGCGGCGTGCAGTGAATCACGTTATAGCCGTCGACCACCAGCAGCTCGGGCTTATTGGAGTGCACCGTCGAGACAGGATCGGCGATGGCCTGCGCAAACGCATTGCCGCCCACGCCATAGGTCGCGGCCGAAACAATCGGCTTGGCCGAGCCTTCGCCAAAGCGCTTGGCCTTGGACTTGGCGCGGTTCTTCTTGGACATGCGCTACTCCTCCCCCATGAGCTCGCCGGCATTGCGGCGCAGCCACTCAAAGCACAGCGCGGTGGTCGCCTGGGCCACATTGAGACTCTCGGTCATGCCGCGCTGGGGAAGCTTGGTTAAAAAGTCGCATTTCTCGAGCACCAGGCGCGAGATGCCATCGCCCTCGGAGCCCATGACGAGCGCCACGCGACCCTCGAAGGGGGCATCCCAGCAACTGCCTTCGGCGTGCTCGGAAGCGCCGCCCACCCAAAAGCCAGCGGCTTTGAGGTCATCGAGAGCACGGGCGATATTGGGCACCTGCGCAATAGGCAGATGCATGACAGCGCCGGCGGAAGTCTTGTAGCTGCCAACGGTCACACCGGCGGCGCGCTTGTTGGCAATGATGACGCCCGCCGCGCCCACGACCTCGGCGGAGCGCACGATCGCACCAAAGTTGCCATCGTCGGTCACATGGTCGAGCACGACGACGAGCGCCGGTCCGTCACCCGCGCGGTCGAGAATATCGGCAACATCGGCATAGGGGAAATTTCCCACCTCGAGCGCAATGCCCTGGTGGGCGCCATGGCTCGACAGCGCATCAAGCTGCGCGCGCGACACATACTTAATGCGAACGCCCGCGGCGTTGAGGTCGTCGACCAGACGCGACAAGGCGGCATCGCGCTCCCCGCCCTCGGCAATGAGCGCACACTTGATGGGAAAACCGGTGCGCAGCGCCTCGGCGGCAGCACGACGACCTTCGATAAACTCACCCTTGGGAGCCTGGACGCCCTCGCGGCCACGCTCGCGCTGCGGACGCGCAGCCTGGGAGCGGCGGCGCTGAGCCTTGGGGGCGGCGGCGCGGTCATTGCGGCGAATCGGACGCGAGCCAGAAGCAGCCTGCTTGCCGCCACGCGGTGCACGCTTGCGATTATCGGCCATGAAGCGACCTCCTAAATACAACTATCAAACGAAACAAATAGACCGACCGCCCGAGGTGCGGCAGATTGCCTTGAAAGAGGAGGGCATAGACCTTGAGGTCATGCCCGACGATTGAAAGGCAAGGTGCCGTGGCTCGGGCGGTCGAGTGCTTGGGAAACCCGCGGGGATTAGAGAGATTTGATACGGGTGCCGGCGGCAGTATCCTCGATCGTCAGCCCGAGATCCTTGAGCTGGTCGCGGATGGCATCCGCCAGATCCCAGTTCTTGGCGGCGCGGGCCTCGGCGCGGGCCTCGAGAATCTTGGCAGCGGCCTCGTCCACGTCGTCACCCGTGTAGGCAACCAGGCCGGCAGCAACGCCCAGCAGACCCAGCGGCAACTCGACCTTAGGCTCGGGAAGCTCGACGCCAAACGTATCGAGCAGCTCGACCAGCGTATCGGCGGCGGCGAGCGCGGCGGCCTTGTCGGCAGCGTCGCCCGCCTGCTCCAGGTACTGGTTGCACTCGGTCACAAAGCCAAAGACGGCACCCATGGCACCGGCGGTGTTAAAGTCGTCGTCCATGCACTCCTTAAAGGTGGCACGGGTCTCGGCGGCCTTGGCGGCAAACGCCTCGGATGATGCCTCATCGGCATCGGCCGTCGCATGGTTCGCGGCCCAGCGCAGGTTCTCGACCGTACCGGCGATACGCGTGAGCGAGTTCTCGGCACCCTCCAAGCGCTCCCAGGAGAAGTCAAGCGGCGAGCGATAGCTCGTCTGCAGCATCAGCAGGCGCAGGGCCGCGGCAGAGTGCTGCTCGAGCACCTCGGCCAGCGTAAAGAAGTTGCCGAGCGACTTGGACATCTTCTCGCCGTCGACCAGCAGCATGCCCGTGTGCATCCAGGTGTTGGAGAAGCCCTGGTGCCAGGCGCAGGTAGCCTGGGCGCACTCGTTCTCGTGATGCGGGAAGGCAAGGTCCGAGCCACCGCCGTGGATGTCGATCGGGGTGCCCAGGTAGCGATGCACCATGGCGGCGCACTCGGTGTGCCAACCGGGACGACCCTCGCCCCAGGGGCTCGGCCAGCTGGGCTCGCCGGGCTTGGCGGCCTTCCATAAGGCAAAGTCGAGCGGGTCGTTCTTGTCCTCGTTCTCCTCGATGCGCGCGCCCACCATAAGGTCGTCGATGTTGCGGCCCGAGACCTGACCATAGCTGCGATCGCTGCGCACGGCAAAGTACACATCGCCGTTATCGGCTGCGTAAGCGTGGCCCTGCTCGATAAGCGTCTTGATCATGGCGATCATGGGACCGATCTCCTTGGTGGCGCGGGGGCGCACATCGGGATCGAGCACGTTGGCGGCGCGCATGACGCCGATGAACTTGTCGGAGAACTCCGTCGCGACCTCGGCGGCCGTACGGCCCTGCTCGTTGGCGCGCTTGATGATCTTGTCATCGACATCGGTGAGGTTCTGGGCGAACGTGACCTCGTAGCCGCTCGCGATGAGCCAGCGGCGAATCACATCGAAGCTGATGAACGTGCGGGCGTTGCCAATGTGGATGTTGTCGTAGACCGTGGGGCCGCACACGTACATGCGGACCTTGCCGGACTCGATGGGCTGGAACTCTTCCTTTTTATGGGTAGCGCTGTTGTAGATACGCATTCGTTACTCCTTAACGGTTTTCTGTAGCAGGCAGACGGCCCAGGCACCGATTCCCTCGCCCTGGCCTTCCCAACCGAGCTTTTCGGTCGTAGTGGCGGCGACGCCCACGTTTTCGACGTCAACGCCCAGGGCATGGGCAAGGTTGGCGCGCATGGCATCGCGGTGCGGAGTGATCTTGGGTTGCTGACAGGCAATGGTGCAATCGGCATCGACAAACTCAAAGCCCAGCTCGCGCGCATAGTCCATCACGCGAGCGAGCAGCACCATCGAATCGGCACCCTCGTAGGCGGGATCGGTGTCGGGAAATAGCCTGCCGATGTCTCCCCCGCGGCAGGCGCCCAGAATGGCGTCGGCCAAGGCATGCGCGAGCACATCGGCATCCGAGTGGCCCAGCAGGCCGCGCTCGTAGGGAATGTCGACCCCGCCGATGATACATCGACGCCCCTCCACCAAACGGTGGACGTCGTAGCCGTGGCCAATGCGCAGGTTACTGAACATGGGGAAGGTCCTCTCCCTCGGCCATGCGGCCAAGCAGAATCGCGGTTACGGGACGCAGGTCCTCGGGCACCGTCACCTTAAGGTTATCGCGCGGGCTCTGGACGCAGCGGACGCGCCCACCCATGCGCTCGACCAGTGACGAATCGTCCGTGCCGATAAAGCCCTCGGCAATCGCCGCGGCATGGGCGCGCTTCATGGCGTCGACGCTAAAGATCTGCGGCGTCTGCGCGGCCCAATAGAGCTCGCGCGGCGGCGTCTCGACGATGTTGTCGCCATCGACGATCTTGAGCGTATCGATCGCGGGCTGACCGCACACGACACCGTCGAGCGAGCGGTCACCCACAAGCACGTCAATCGCATGATCGATGGCCTCGGTCGTGATAAGCGGACGGGCGCCGTCGTGGATGGCGACATATTCGAAACCCGTCGGTACCGCATGCATGCCGGCACGGGTGGAATCCTGACGGGTATCGCCGGCATCGGCGAAGCTGATGGGCGTGTCATAGTCAAACGGATCGATGGCCAGGCGGCGCATCTCGGCGCGGCGCTCGGCAGGACACACCACCACGATGTGGCCGACCTTGTCGCTCCGATCGAACGCGCGGATAGACCAGCTCATGAGCGGACGGCCCGCCACGTTAACGAGCTGCTTGCCGCCGGGATTTCCAAAGCGCTGGCCGCTGCCGCCGGCAACGACCACGGCGCATACGGGCGCCATTATGCGTTCCCCTGTTTGGTGCCCTTCATGCGGTACAGCGAGTCCGCAAGAATGGCAGGGTTGTTGACGCCAAAGTCGCCTAGGCGCTCCGGATCCTCGCTGATGTCGTCCATGAGCTCCTGCAACGAGCCATACTCGTCGACGATCTTCTCGGCCACGCCGTCGCGCACGACGGACACGCGCGAAAGCGTGCGCAGGCCCAGCGGCGTCATGACGGAGTCCTCGTCCAGGTCGTCGTAACCCAGAACCGCCGCCACATGCTGTGGGTCGGACAGGTCCTTAGGTGTCATACGACTCAGGTTGGCGCGAATCTTCTCGGCATTAGCCTCGGAAGAATCACTTGCGTAGTCGCGGATCATCAGGTCGTATTCGGTATCCATGCTGGAGCCCGCGAGCTGCTCGAGCTGCATCTGCACGAGCTTGCCCTGGTTGCCCAGCTTGACGATGCAATCCTTAAGCTCAGTCTTTGCCTGCTGCATGATCTCGAAACTCGAGAAAATGCCGGTGATGTCGGCGAGCGTAACGTAGTCGTCGAGCTCGAGGGCCGTCAGGCGCAGCAGGGAGCGGTCGAGCGACTGACGGGTAGTCTGGAGCGTGGCGACGAGCTGGTTGACCGAGCTCATGATGGTGGTGACGGGCTGGATCTCGTAGCTCTTGCCGTGAACGTACACGTTGACGACGGCACGACGGGCCGAGACCGAGATCACGATGGCATCCGTGAGCACCGACATGCGGGCGGCGGTGCGGTGACGCATGCCCGTCTCACTCGTGGCGAGCGAGGGATCGGGATTGAGGTGGAAGTTGGCGCGCAGGATCTGGGTGAGGTCGCCATCGATGACGATGGCGCCGTCCATCTTGGAAAGCTCGAACAGGCGGTTCGAGGTAAACGAAATGTTGAGCGGGAAGCCGTCGTTACCGGCAGCGAGCACGTTTTCGGTGTCGCCGACGCAGATAAGGGCGCCCAGGTGACCAGCAATGATCATGTCGAGGGCGGTGCGGATCGGCTGGCCAGGTGCCGTCAGGCGGATGGCCTGTTCCATACGCTTTTGCAGCTCGTTCTTATCCAAGGCATCGCTCCCATCGTATACGCTCCATAAACGTCAATAAGTTTCTCACGGTTTGCCTCTGTGACGCCCGCAAAATCCGATGCTTACAGAATGAGCGAACACAGCTGAGAGCCCCAATCCAAATGAGCTGCTTATGTGGTAGCATCGGGATTCGCATAAATGAGGGAGTAGTCGCGTGATCGGGTTCGCCTCCGGTGGCGCGGCAAGTCAACACACTGGCCGATGCGGCCTGGCTTGCCTTAATGAACGAGACTCGTGGCCGTGCGCGCAACGCGTACGCCACGGGTCTTTTTTGTTACTCCCCCAAGAGGTACACGCGGGCCCGCCCGCAGAGAGGGAGCCAGACTATGGGACTCGCAGAGCTCGTGCTGCTCGCCGTTGGCCTTTCGATGGATGCCTTTGCCGTATCCATCTGCAAGGGCCTTGGCATGAAGAAGATCAACCTTAAAGTCGCCGTGGTGCTCGGCCTGTTCTTTGGCGGCTTTCAGGCCGGCATGCCCGTAATCGGATGGGCGCTTGGCAGTCAATTCATGGGCATCATCGGACCCATCGACCATTGGATCGCCTTTATCCTTTTGGCCTTTATCGGCGGCAAAATGCTGTGGGAAGCCTTTACCAAGGACGAGAATGAAGGCGACGGCAAGGATGCCGAAAAGATTGACCTGGGCGAGTACCTGATCCTCGCCATCGCCACCTCAATCGACGCCCTAGCCGTAGGCATCTCATTTGCGGCGCTCTCGGTTGACATCGTTCCCGCTGTATCGCTTATCGGCGTCACAACGTTTATCTTCTCCGTCGCCGGCGTAGCGATCGGCCACACCTTTGGCGCGCGCTACGAAAAACCTGCCACCATCGTGGGCGGCATCGTGCTCATCCTCATCGGACTTAAGATCTTGCTTGAGCATCTGGGGATTTTGGCGCTGTAACGCCAAACGCAATCGCTCAAAACTCAACGCCAGTACAAGGCCTCATGCAAAGTTTTGCATGAGGCCTTTTCGTGCAGACTTTTGCATGTCATACTGATATGCAAAAGTCTGCATGTTGGAGATCGCCATGGATACCCTTCCCATCACCACACCACGCCAAGCTGGCATCTACGTGCGCCAGGCACGCGAGGCTCAGGGTCTCACCCGTGCCGCCCTCGCCAAAACGGCCAGTGTTTCGGAGCGCCTGCTCGCATCGCTCGAGCTAGGAGACGCCACCGGCATTCGACTCGACAAGTTGCTGTCCGTCTTTAACGCACTCGGCATAGGTCTCTTTGCGCAAAGCGATAACGACTCCATCGCATCGCCCTCCGAACATCCGACGACGAAAGCGGACCTCCCTATCGCGAACTCGAATGCCCTGCCAAAGCCAAGCGTAGGCAGACGACCCGCTCGACAGGGAACGCCATCTTCCTATGGTGCCTTGCTGGCCCAAATCGCAGCCGAGCAAGGCCTTTCCGACACTTCAGACCTCTCCTTTGGCTGTAAGGTTGTGAAATAAATGGCAGAGATGGAGCTTGCGACCCTCATTTGTGGCGAAATCGCAGGCACTCTCCGGCAAGACGAGCATGGACTCTGCAGCTTTGTATACGCCCCAACCTATCGCGGAGCACCACTATCGCTTACAATGCCGCTTTCCAATCGCACGTATGGCCATAACATCGTCCGCCCGTTCCTATTTGGCCTTTTGCCCGACAGCCAAGAGCAGCGCCGCGCTATTGCCGCCGAGCATGACGTTGCATCCAACAACCCCGTCGCCCTCTTGTGCCATATCGGTCTTGACTGCGCAGGGGCCGTTCAGTTTTGTCGAACCGATCAATTAGGCGCCGCCCGCGGCAGGGTCTCGGCATACCGCCCGCTTACCAATTCTCAAATCGCTCACAAGCTCAAAGCAATTCGCGATGACGAAAGAGAGACATGGATGGGCTCCAACGAAAGCTGGTCCCTGGGCGGCAACCAAGGCAAATTTGCACTAGCTTGGCATGATGGCCAATGGTGCGAATGTCTAGGGTCATCCCCCACTACCCATATCTTCAAAAATGGTGTCGTTGGGTTCAAACATCAGGCCTTAAACGAATTCGTCTGCATGAAAACGGCTCGGCGTGTTGGCATTCCAACTGCCAACGTCTCCTATTGCACATTTGAAGACGAAGCCGCGCTCGTCGTTGAACGGTACGACAGAATTGTCAATAGCAGCGGAAATATCGAAAGGCTGCATCAGGAGGACTTTTGCCAGGCGCTCGGTGTATTGCCAAGCCAGAAATACACCGCCGACGGAGGACCAACCACACGAGACATCCAAGAACGACTGATTAACACAGTCCCCCACCACATGAATCTTGTGCTTTTTACCTATATGTTGTTCTATAACGCCATTATCGGAGCGCCTGACGCACACGCTAAAAACTACTCGCTCATCCTAGGTAAAGGCACAAACGCAGCGCTCGCACCCATGTACGATGTCGCATCGGGCTTGGCGTACGAGCGTATGCGCCGCCGGGCGCGCCTTGCCATGAGCGTTGGCGGCGAAAATCGAGTGGGGCGCATCGGTCCAGGCGCTATCCGCCGATACCACGGTATGGGCGACCCCGCGCTGGAGGCGGCGCTCACCGATGCCGGGCTATCCGAGAAGTTTTGCTTTGCGACCATGATGGACCTCGCCTACGAGGTGCCCATTTGCATGGAAGAGATCATGGACGAATACGCCGACCTGCCCGGCATGGCGGACCTGCGCGAGCACATGCTCGGCCCCGTCCGCGAAAACTGCCAGCGCACCCTCGACCTCATCAAGGCGGATATGGGCTAGGCGCCAATCAATCCACATTTCTTAAAAGAAGAGGGGGGCACCCGTCGCAAAAGTTCGGATGCCCCCTCTCGTAATGTCATTTGCAATCCGCTAGCACGTGGCTCGAACTGCTGCTAGCGCGACCCTTACGCGGCAAGGCGCTTGAGGACGTCGATGAGCAGCTCGTAGAAGCGCTCGGCAGAAGCGAGCTCCATGCTCTCGTCCGGGGTGTGGACATCGGAGAGCGTCGGGCCCACGGCGATGGCGTCCAGGCCGTGCAGGGCCTCAGCAAACAGGCCGCACTCAAGGCCAGCGTGAATGGACTCGATGCGCAGCTCGGAGCCAAAGAGCTCGCGATAGCTCTCGACAAAAACGTCGCGGACCGGCGAATGCTCGGCATAGCTCCAGCCGGGATACTCGAACTCGAACTTGGCGTCGAAGCCCAAGACATCGGCCAGCGTCTGCAGGCGGTCCTTGAACTCGTTCTGCAGCGAGGTGATCGAGGAGCGCGGGGACAGCATGATCTTGACCTGGTCGTCGGAAGTGGCGACCACGCCGATGTTGGAGGAAACCTCGACGGAGCCGTCAGTGGCGACGTTGCGGCGAATCACGCCGTTAGGGGCAAGACGCAGGGCGCGGATGAGGGCAAGCGCGGACTTCTGATCCATGGCCTCGACCTCGGCGTCGTCGGCAATCTCGACGGTGCAGGTAAAGCCGGGGTCGAAGACCTCGAGCTCGGCAGTGACGTCGGCGATGATGTCCTTTGCGATCTGGGCCGCGGCCTCGGCGGCAGCGTGGTCGGCGTAAACCAGCTCGGCCTTGCACTCACGGTTGATGGCGTTGTCCTTAGTGCCGCCGTTAAAGCTAACGATGGCGGGCTCGCCGGCGACCATCAGGCGGTCGATGATGCGGGCCATGATGAGGTTGCCGTTGCCGCGCTCCAGGTGGATATCGCTGCCGGAGTGGCCGCCCAGCAGGCCGGAGATGTCGAGCGTGAGGGTGCTACCGGTCTTGTGCTCGCGCGCGATGGGGCAGGTGTAGGTAACGACGACGCCGCCGGCGCAGCTGACGGTGGCAACGCCCTCTTCCTCGGAGTCAAGGTTAATCATGGTGCGGGCGCTAATCTGGGACTTGTCGAGCGTCTCGGCGCCGACCAGGCCAGTCTCCTCGTCGGTGGTGAACACGCACTCGAGGGCCGGATGGGCAATCGAATCGTCGTTGAGCACGGTAAGCATAAGCGCGACGGCGATACCGTTGTCGGCGCCCAGAGTGGTGCCGTTAGCGGTGAGGACGCCGTCCTTGACGACCAGGTCGATACCATCGGTCGTAAAGTCGTGCTCAACGGAGCCCAACTTGTCGCACACCATATCGATGTGGCCCTGCAGCATCACGGTCGGAGCATTCCCGGCGCCGGCAGAAGCGGGCTTGCGAATGATGACGTTGTAGACCTCGTCCTGGTACACATCGAGGCCGCGCTCCTTAGCAAACGCAACCAGGAAATCGCTGATGCCCTTCTCGTTGCCAGACCCACGGGGGATCGCGCTGACCTCCTCAAAGAAATGGAACAGCTGGGCGGGCTCGTAGCCGGTGATCTTGTAATCCATGGTGCCTCCTTGGCGCAACTGGTTAGACAGTAAGACATGCGACTTGTATATTCCCAGACTTTGCGTGCATAAACCAGTCGAAAACGCCGAGCGCCCTTGCATCATCGGCTAACGGCGGGGAGACGCCACTTTATTAAGATAAAGCAGGCTAGACGGGCCGTACCAAAGGGACGTTGGACCCTTCAACCAACCTCAGCGCTTGATCAACGTTTATGCATACGCCATTGATGTGTTTAATGAGATCCACTTTGAACGAAGGGGCCTTTCCAACAGAAAAAGGGCGCTCCTTTGGAACGCCCTCGTAGACACAAGGTTTTGTTACGCCCTACAGCGCACCAGAGCCGGCTTGCATCATGCCGCCGGGGCCCGAGGTCACGCCGCCTCCCACAGGAGCAGCGTTGCCGGTGTGCGGTGCCGCCGGGGCGGTATCGCCACCGAGCGTGCCCGCCGGACGCGGTGCCGGGATCTCGCCCGTGCCATGGCTAAAGACAAACTTGCCATCGGCCACGTCGCACAGGACGGTATCGCCCTCACCCCACTCGCCGGCCAGAAGCTCCTCGGACAGCGGATCCTCGATGAGCTTTTGAATAGCACGGCGCAGCGGACGCGCACCGTTGGTGAGGTCGGTGCCCTCGGCCACGATCTTGTCATAGGCCGCATCGGTGAGCTTGATGTTCATGCCGTTGGCAATCAGGCGCTGGCGCAGATCGTCCACCAGCAGGTGAGCGATCTTGGTCAGGTTCTCGCCCGAGAGCTTCTGGAACACCACGATGTCGTCGATGCGGTTGAGCAGCTCGGGGCGGAACAGGCGCTTGAGCTCGCCCATCGCGCGGCCGCGGATCTCACTCGAGGTGAGGCCCTGCTCGCCGGTGGTGCCAAAGCCAACGCTTGCATCCTGCGCAATCTCGCGGGCGCCCACGTTGGACGTCATGATGATCACGGTGTTGCGGAAGTCGACCGTCTTGCCCTGGCTATCGGTCAGACGACCCTCTTCCAGCACCTGCAGCAGGATGTTGAAGATATCGGGGTGCGCCTTCTCGATCTCGTCGAACAGCACGACCGAGTACGGGTGGCGACGAACGGCCTTGGTGAGCTGGCCGCCCTCGTCGTGACCGACGTAGCCCGGAGGGCTACCGATGAGCTTGGAGACCTCGAACTCGCTACCGAACTCGGACATGTCGAAGCTGATGAGCGCGTCCTTGCTGCCAAAGAGGTACTCGGCGAGCGTCTTGGCGAGCTCGGTCTTGCCCGTGCCGGTGGGACCCAGGAAGATAAAGCTGCCGCCGGGACGACGCGGGTCCTTGAGCG
This sequence comes from Coriobacteriaceae bacterium, assembly GCA_902363875.1. Taxonomy (GTDB): domain Bacteria; phylum Actinomycetota; class Coriobacteriia; order Coriobacteriales; family Coriobacteriaceae; genus Collinsella. The sequence goes on from CABJBO010000004.1 coordinate 24,146, forward strand.
GCGAGCGGCTGCGGCGCACGGCCTTGGCGACGGCCTCGACGGCCTCGTCCTGGCCGATAATGCGGGTCTTGAGCACGCTTTCGGTCTGCAGCAGGCGACGGCTCTCGCTCTCGGTGAGCGAGGAAACCGGCACGCCAGAGGTCACGGACACGATGTCGGCAATCTGACTCACGTCGATGGTGAGCGGGCTGGCGTCGAGCTCGGCGGTCCAGGCGGCCTTGGCTTCGGCGAGTTCAATCTCGGCGGCCTTCTGCTGCTCGGTGATCTCGGCGGCCTTGTTCATGTCGTCGCTCTCGGTAGCCTCCTGTGCGGCAGCCTTGAGTTCCTCGATGCGATGCTCGGCCTCGCGCACCGGCTCGGGTGCGCGATTCGCGGCGATGCGAGCGCGGGCACCGGCCTCGTCAATGAGGTCGATGGCCTTATCGGGCAGGAAGCGATCCTGAATGTAGCGGTTGGAGAGGTTCGCAGCGGCCTCGATGGCACCCTGCGTGTAACGCACGTGGTGGTGCTCCTCGTAGCGCGGCTTGAGCGCAGTCAGGATCTTGACCGTGTCCTCGACGCTCGGCTCCTCGACATCGATGGTCTGGAAGCGACGCTCGAAGGCTGGGTCCTTGGTGAGGTACTTGCGGAATTCCTCGGCCGTGGTGGCGCCGATAATCTGGAAGGCACCACGCGCGAGCACGGGCTTGAGCATGGAGCTTGCATCGATAGATCCCTCGGCAGAACCGGCACCGATGATGGTGTGCATCTCGTCGATAAACAGAATGACGTCGTCGGCCTCGGTCGCCTCCTGGATCACGTTCTTGAGGCGCTCCTCAAACTCACCGCGATACTTGGCGCCCGCGACAAGACCCGGCAGGTCAAGCGTCCAGATGTTCTGGTTCATAAGGTTCTCGGGCACATTGCCGGCAGCGATCTGCCGTGCCAGGCCCTCGACGATGGCCGTCTTGCCCACGCCGGGGTCGCCCAGGATAAGCGGGTTGTTCTTGGTGCGGCGCGAAAGAATTTCCATCATACGCTGGACTTCCTTTTCGCGACCAATTACAGGGTCGAGCTCGCCGTCGCGCGCCTTCTGCGTGAGGTTGGTCGCGAACTGCTTAAGCGTATCGGTGCCACTCCCCTTTTGCTGAGAGGCATCCGAGCCGCTAAAGAACGGCAGGCCCGCACCGGGACGACCAGCACCGGCGCCGGCGAGCGGACGCTTCTTGTCCTGGTCCTTGGCGGTGAGTTTCTCGATAGCCTTTTTGATGGAGGCGGACGACACACCCAAGCGCATGAGGATGTCCATGGCCATGCCGTTGCCCTCTTCGACGATGCCGATCAGCAAGTGCTCGGTCGACACGTAGGTCTGGTTGTTCTCACGCGCCACGCGGAATGAACGCTCCATCACGCTAATGACGAGCGGCGTAAAGGCGAGCTTGGCCGCCTCGGTCTCCTCACTGGGCTCGGGAACCGTGGTCTGGACCTCTTTGAGAGTATCCATGATGTCGTCGTAGGAGATATCGAGCGAGCGCAGCGCCTCGGCGGCAATGCCCTCGTCCTCCTTGGCGAGCGCAAGCAGCAGATGCTCGGTACCCACCTTATTTGAATGAAGATCGAGCGCCTCTTGCTTGGCCATGGACATGACCTTGCGCGCGCGATCGGTAAAACGGTCTAACATGCTAGTTCCTCTTAGACGAGCTAGTTTTTTCAAACGCAAAGCGCCGCCCCGCGGCAGCGCTTTGGTCTCTTTACCCATATGGAGTATATGTTAACCGTTGGGACCTTTCCCACCCGTAGCCGCGTGACAACGTCTACAAAAAAGGAATCGCTCTGGTCCGCTTGACGGTTTGGTTTTGCACTGCCGTCTAGCAGGCGGGCTCGGCGTCCATGCCCTCGGAAATGTTGGCAACCTCCTCGGCAACGGGAGCGCCCGGCATGCGCACGAGCTCCATATGCTGCTCTTCAAAGACGGTTCCCATGGGGAAGGCGCGGCGGAAGACAAAGCGAGCAACCGGACCAGCCACCAGCAGGTTCCAGGGCAGGGCCATGATAAAGTTGCGCGGAATGTTGATGAGCCACATCATCGGCAGCATCTGCAGGTTTGCAAGCGGGCCGCCGGGCATATGGAACAGACCTTCGCACGCGCCGTAGAGCGACATGATGATGACCATGGGAACGACCATGCAGGAGCTGACGGCGAGCGTCATGGCAAGCGGCGAGCTCTTGCCCGGCGTGACCAGGAATTTAAAGGCGAAACCCTTGGCAAGGGGGCTGGCAACAAACCAGTCGCAGCACATGGCAAAGACGTAGGCAACGGGGAAGCCGAGCCACGCGGCGGCAACAACCTCGCCGTTGATGGCCCCATGCTGCAGGACAACGTTGTAGATGCTCATCCAGAGCACCATGCAAAAGCACATGATAAAGGTGAACAGCAGGCTCTCTCGTTTGTTGATAGGCATAAAGGGCATGGTCCTTTCTGTGTTACGCCGCGGCACCACGTAACAAAAACGGGCGGGCGAGATGGAGCTGTTGGGACTTCATCTCGCCCGCCCGTGGTACGTGCGTCTGCGACTACTTATGTGGTGGAACCAGCCTAGCACGAACGGCACGCGCTTCGTAAGCGTTGAGTTTATGGAGATGCGAGGCGCAGTTGATCCGTTGGGACGTCCCCAACGACAAATTAGCTGGTGTGGCGCCAGCGAGGGTCGGTAAGTGTACGCGCCACGCCCAGGCCAACGGGCAGAAACGCCACGATGAGCACTGCACGCACAAACCAGCCGAGCATATTGACCGTGTCGAAGGTGCACATGTAATACATCGAGCGATACAGATACAAGCCCGGCACCATAATGACAATCGACGGCACCGTGAGGGCGATGCGTGGGTAGGTGAGCTTGATTTCGGCTAAGCTCGCGAGCAGTCCCGATACCAGCGCGCCGATAAACGCTGCCGCCTCGGGAGGCATACCCACGCTCAGACCCAGGAAGGGAAACAGCGTCGGCGCATCAACGAGCGTAAGGCGCAAGGTATTAGACACGGCGCCGATGAGCCCTGCCGCCGCTGCCATCTTTACCGGACTGTTGAACATAACCGAGAAGCCAAATACTCCGACAAAGCTCATCACAATACGCAAGAGTGTAAGAGCCAACGGTGAGAGGCCGAGCGGGGCAAAATCATCCGGCGCCAGCCCCACACACTCGGCAACCATCCAGCCTACGAGGGTCGCCATCACAATAATCGACACAGCATACGAAAGACGCTCAATGCCGCTTCGCATGTCGAGCTTAGCGATGTCGAGGCCTGCCGTAATGAGAGGAAAGCCGGGGATCACAAAGAGCATGGCGCCGATATAGCCTTCTTGGTGCGACATTGCCCCCGGTATGACCTGGCCAAGGCCAAGCAATGCCAGCAGATACGAGACGCAAGCGAGTGCAACGCCGATCGTCAGCGCGCTAAACTGGCCAAGGCCCTGCTTGAGAATATGGGAGCGCGCAAAGTTGCCGACACCAGCGCCCACAAATGCACAGGCCATCTCGATAGGGCCGCCGCCGAGCAAAAAGACAAAGGCGCCGCAAGCACAGGCCGCCGCAATGCCCTGTTGCCAGGGAGTGTAATCGGGTTTTGAACTCTCAACGGTCTTGAGCATCTCGTGGTACTCATGCACGGTAAACCGGCGCCCGTAAACCTCGATTTCCTTTAAGAAGCTCTCCATCATCCATATGCGATGAGTATTGACCCCCGTTGTGGGTAGGCTGACGACCTCGTTAAAGCAGTGACCATCTTCGATACAAGTACACTCAAACGACAGGAGACTTAAGTCAACGTGGATGGTGACACCGAGTACAGCGGCGACGCGATTCATGGTATCGCGTACACGCCAGGCACCCGTTCCGCTCGCGAGCATAAGCATACCGGTGCGGCAAATGATGGATGATTTATCGGTGAGCGGCGCATCGACGGCAAGCTCACCGCCTGCCGTCACGATCTGGCACCAGTCGGTTTTCATATGGAGGGCGCCGGCACGAACACCGTGGTGCAGAGGGACTCTTGAGAGCAACGAATCATGGCGCGAAGGCTGTGGGGGTTCCGTCGATTCGACCTCGTCCTCGTCGGGCCCTTCATCAACAAGGTCGAAAGCATCGAGCGACGCCGGCTCGCGACGATCGATCAGCTCCTCGTCCTCATCGTCAAAGTAATTGAACTGATCGAGCATGTCCTCTTCGATTGCACGATCGCTCGCGTCGTTCATATAGACGCTCCCTTCCTACCGACTAACCCCCATCCTAGGCAGCGACGGCTAAAGGAAACATAAAAGAGACGACTGTCATGCATGGAAGGCGTAAACCCCCAATGCGCCGGTAGACCCCAGGCGGCTAGGACCGTCCCCAAGTGCCGGCACAAGAGGAACGTCCCTAAGTGCCAACCAGGGCAATACCACAGGTTGAGGACGGACAGCGAGCGACGTCCAGAGCGAACAAGTTGGCATGAAAAAGGCAAGGCATAGACCTTCTGGTCATGCCTTGCCTTTTGAATGACAAATTGTCGCTCTGGGCGGCGCGCAGCGTCGAGCCGTTACGCGGTTCGTAGAACCGCGTAACCCCCTAGTACATCTTCGCGCCGGCAGGGATGGAAGCGTCGAGCTGGATCAGGTTGAGACGCTCCTCACCATCCTCCTCGTGGATAGCGCTGATGAGCATGCCGCAGCTGGGAATGCCCATCATCTTGCGCGGAGGCAGGTTGGTGATGGCGAGCAGAGTCTTGCCGACCAGGTCCTCGGGCTCATAATAACCGTGAATGCCGGAGAGGATGGTGCGGTCGGTGCCAGTGCCGTCGTCGAGCGTAAAGTTCAGCAGCTTCTTGGACTTCTTGACGGCCTCGCACGCCTTGACCTTCACAGCGCGGAAATCGCTCTTGGAGAAGGTATCAAAGTCGACGAACTCCTCAAACAGCGGCTCGACGGCGATCTTGGAGTAATCAACCGTGGGCTTGAGCGGCTTGACGAACGGGCTCGCGGTGTTGCCGGCCTCGGCAGCCTTGGCGGTAGCGGCACCGGACTGGAAACCCTTCTCGGGCTTCATGTGCGGGAACAGTAGCACGTCGCGGATGGAAGCCTGGTTGGTGAGCAGCATGACCACGCGGTCGATACCGATGCCGATGCCGCCCGCGGGAGGCATACCGTACTCGAGGGCGCGCACGTAGTCCTCGTCGTACTCCATGGCCTCGTCGTCGCCGCCAGCCTTCTCGGCCATCTGGGCGGCAAAGCGCTCGGCCTGGTCGACCGGGTCGTTGAGCTCGGAGAACGCGTTGGCGTACTCGTGACCGGCGATAACCAGCTCAAAGCGGTGCGTCAGGCGCGGGTCGTCCTCAAAGCGCTTGGCAAGCGGGCTGACCTCGATGGGGTAATCGCAAACGAACGTGGGGTTGACAATGGTGTCCTCGCCCAGCTCATCGTAGATCTCGGCGATGATCTTGCCAGCAGTCCACTCGGGCTTGATCTCCAGGCCCTTCTCGCGCGCGGCGGCAGCAAGCTCCTCGACCGGCGTGTCGATGGTGACCTGCTTGCCGAGCACGTCGGAGACGATGTCGGTCATGGGACGGCTGGCCCACTCACCGGACAGGTCGATAGTCTGGCCCTGGTACTCGATGACCTCGGGGTTGCCGATGGCCTTGTTAGCCGCCTTAATGACACCCTGGGCGAGCGCCTTCATGCCCTCGAGGTCGGAGAAGGCACGATAGGCCTCCATCGTGGTGAACTCGGGGTTGTGGGTAAGGTCCATGCCCTCGTTACGGAAGATACGGCCGATCTCGAACACGCGCTCAAAACCGCCGACGATGCAGCGCTTGAGGTGCAGCTCGGTAGCAATGCGCAGGTAGCACTCCTGATCGAGCGCGTTGAAGTGCGTGATGAACGGCTTGGCAGTAGCGCCGCCCTGGATGGTCTGCAGGATGGGGGTCTCGACCTCCATGTAGCCGTCGGACTCCATAAAGCGACGGAAGGTGGAGAGAATCTGCGAACGCTTACGGAACGTCTCGCGAACGTCGTCGTTGGCGATCAGGTCAACATAGCGCTGGCGATAGCGGGTCTCCTTGTCGGAAAGACCGTGGAACTTCTCGGGCAGCGGACGAACGGCCTTGGCAAGCAGGGTCGCGCTCTTAGGGGCAACGGAAAGCTGACCGCGCTGGGTGCGCACAACCACGCCGGTCACGCCCAGGATGTCGCCCAGGTCGAGGGACTTGAGCGTATTCCAGGCAGCCTCGTCCATGTCGTTGATGCGGCAGAACAGCTGAATCTCGGCAGTCGCATCGCGTACGACGATGAACATGATCTTGCCCTGACCGCGCTTGGCGACCACACGGCCAGCGATCTTCACGACGTCCTCGGTGTCCTCGCCATCGGCAAGCTCGGCATACTTAGCCTCGATATCGGCAACGTAGTCCTCAAGCTCAGAGTGCTCGGGATAGGGGTTCTGGCCCGCCTCGAACAGGGCGGCGCGCTTGGCCAGGCGGGTGGCGCGCTCGTCGTTGAGCGTCGATGCCTGATCTGCGGCGTTCTGGTTCTCTGCCATAAGTTAGCTCCTCAAACTAAAACGCTCCCCAGGATTCGGTCCCAGGGAGCGAAAACATACCTTTACGCGGGACCGTGGTCTAGCGTGCAATCTTGGCGATGGTGTAGACGCGAGTCTTGCCGGAAGGCGTAACGACCTCGACGGAGTCGCCCTCGCCGTGACCGATGATGGCGTGGCCGACCGGAGACTCGTTGGAAATCTTGTGCTCGAGCGAGTTGGTCTCGGTGGTACCGACAAGCGTGACTTCCATGACCTCACCGTTGGGATCAATCAGAGAAACGGTGGAACCGATGGAGACGGTCAGATCGCCCGTGGTGGCAGCAACCTGAGCGTTGGCGAGGATGGCCTGGATCTCGGCAATACGAGCGGCGTTCTGGGCCTGCTTGTCCTTAGCGGCGTCGTACTCGGAGTTCTCCGAAAGGTCGCCGAACGCGCGGGCTTCCTTGATGTCCTCGACGATCTCCTTGGCGTAATCGCCCTCACGCCAAGCGAGCTCCTCGACGAGCTTCTGGCGGCCCTCAGCGGTCAGTACGATCTGGCTTGCGTCCATACGGATATCTCCCCAACTCTGATCAAACAATCAACTGTCAACAAAACGAAAAAGACCGGCTAGCCTGCGGGCAAGCCGGTCAGGTGCTCACCCCAAAGGGATGGGACTACTCTGCGTCCGCGTCGCTGTCCTCTGCCTGCTTCTTCTTGGCAGCAGCGAGCTTGGCCTCGAGCTCAGCGATCTCCTTGTCCTCCTCGGACTGCTCGACCACGACCTCCTCGGCCTGCTTGGTCTCGGCCTTATCGTCGCCCTCCATACCCTCACGGATATTCTTGACGGTAGAGCCGAGGGACTTGCCGAGCTTCGGCAGGTTCTTGGGCCCGAAGATAATCAGGACAACGACGAGAATAATGATGAGCTCAGGAGCCCTCAGTCCAAACATGTAGACCTCCACAATACAGCGAGACAAGCTCGAATGAGTATACCGCGGGTATCGCGGTATCACAACAATAGCTAAAAAAAGGGACCGCAAGAAGCGGTCCCTCCTCATGCTCTGGTCGGGTTGACTGGATTTGAACCAGCGACCCCTGCGTCCCGAACGCAGTGCTCTACCAAACTGAGCCACAACCCGTTAGCTCGACTATAGTAACAAAGATTTTCGCCGCGTGCTAGATAAATTTTTATTTCTTTGGCGCTTCGATGCGAACCGTGTTGGGAATGAGCTCCGTCGCGCAGGACCACCAGCCGTTTTGCAGGGCAGTGTCGGCAAGCCTTTCGGCCGTGGCGGCGGTGTCGCAAATGGCAAATGAGCAGGCACCCGATCCGCACACATCTACAGCAACGGTGCCGTCCTGTTTACGCAGCCAATCGAGAACCATTTGAATCTGCGGCTCCATCTGTGCGGAAATGACACCTAGGTTGTTATGGATGAGCGCATATGCCATCTCGGCATCACCAGCATGCAAGGCAGAAGCTATCGCGCCGGGCTTGTCTGCAGGCACCGGAGCCTCGTCAAAACGTCGATAGGCTTCAATTGTTGAAACGCTTGCCTCGCGCGGCTTGACCAACACGACGGGCGTTGCGAGCAGCGCGGGATACTCAGTTGCCAGCACGTCTCCCCCACCTACGTAGAACGCAAGGCTCGCGTGCAAAAAGAACGGGACGTCAGCACCAATACCCCGCGCAATGTCGTCGAGCGCGGGGTCGGTGCGATCAATTCCCCAGAGCTCCGCCAAGGCGACAATGACCGCGGCCGCATCCGTCGAGGGGCCGCCCAAGCCGGCGCACAATGGAATGCGCTTCTCAATCGTCACGCAGATGTTTGCTTCACGACCATAATGCTCGGCCATAGCGAGCGCAGCACGATACGCCGTATTCTTTTGCATGGGAAAGTCGGATGTCGGAATCGTCTGGACGGTCAGCGCCTGTGCCGGCGCGACCGTCACGGTATCGGAAAGACCGACGGCTGCCATCAGGGAATCGACCCTGTGGTAGCCGCGGTCATCGCGCTCGGTATGAACCCCCAGGTAGAGGTTAATCTTTGCCGGCGCGGAAAGAGTCAGGGACCGATCGGTCACCGTTAGTGCTCCTCGAGCTGATTGCCGAGCGGGGTAAAGATATGCTCGCCGCTCTCGGGGTCGAACAGCTCGACCTGCCCGGTGAGGACATCGATATACTGATAGGACTGGCGCGACTTGCGGCCGCGACGTTCGTCAACCTCGACGATAAAGACGGCGGGGTGGACGCTCTTGATGGTGCCCATGCGCTCGACGACGCGGGTGCGGCCCATGTTGGCCTTAACCTTGACGCGATCGCCCACCATATCGGTCAGCTTCTCGTGGATGTCGTCGACGTGATTGACTTCCATCTCTTCCATGAACAGGGCCTCCAGAAGGTGCAATTCAAAAAGGGGATAATACCCCTAAGATAGACAAAACTCTAATACTATAGCACCCTGTTGCGACCACACGCAAGTAGCTAATTTGGCTACTTACAGATTGTCGGTATCGAGGACGATGGTGAATGGGCCGTCGTTGACGAGGTCGACTTTCATATCGGCGCCAAAGATGCCGTGCGCCACGTGTTCGACATCTTGACGAACGAGCGTCAGGAAGTACTCGTAGAGCTCGTTGGCAACATCGGGCGCGCCTGCATCGGTAAACGACGGACGGCGACCGTGGCGGCAGTCAGCGAACAGCGTGAACTGCGACACCACGAGCATCTCGCCGTCGACATCGGCAAGCGCCAGATTGGTCTTGCCGTTCTCGTCCTCGTTAATGCGCAAGCCCCGGAGCTTGCCCCACAGTTTATCGGCCTCGGCACGCGTATCGCCATGGCCCACACCCAGCAGCACCAGGTAGCCGCGTCCAATGCGACCCACGCACTCGCCGTCGACCGTCACGCCAGCGTTGAGCACGCGCTGCACCACCGCGCGCACGGCCTACTCCTCGCCCGTCAGTTTGGCGGATAGGTGCTCGAGCGCATGGAATCGATGGCTGATGGCGTTCTTCTCGTCCGCCGTCAGCTCGGCCATGGTCTTGCCCGGCGTGTCGACCGGCAGGAACAGCGGGTCGTAGCCAAAGCCGTGATCGCCGCGGCCCTCGTGTGCGATAGTGCCCTCGCAGGCGCCCTCACCATAGGTGACCAAACCGTCCGTGTCGATGAGCGCAACGACGCTCATAAAGCGCGCGGTGCGATCCTCGTCGGCCACGCCTTCCAGGTTAACGAGCAGCTTGGCGTTGTTGGCGGCATCGTCGCCATGCACGCCCGCATAGCGCGCGCTATACACACCGGGCTCGCCGTCCAGGGCATCAACGACCAAGCCAGAATCGTCGGCAATGGCCATAAGGCCCGTCTCCTCGACCGCAGCCTGCGCCTTGATGATGGCGTTCTCCAAAAACGTCGTGCCGTTTTCCTCGGGGTCCTCAAAATCGCCCAGCTGGCCGAGCGCCACAAAGCGCACCTCGGGCATGACCTTGCCCAAAATGGCCTCGATCTCAGTGAGCTTATGGGCGTTGCCCGTTGCCACGACAATGGTCGCCGCCGGGTCGAGGGTGTCGATGTCGATCTTCTCAAGTGCCATGAGTGGTCTCCTTGTCTCTATAGCAATGCCGCGCCGAGGGCGACGAGGGCCTCCGCCTCTCCCCTATCAATCAACGGCAGTCTTATACTTCGACGTTTTCCCAGATAAAACCTACCAAAATTAACATCCCTTTTTGGCAGGTTAGGCGAGGGCTTGGCGCTGAAGCTCGATGAGCTCGGCGATGCCCTTGTCGCCCAGGTCGAGCAGGGCGTTGAGACGCTTGCGGTCGAAGGGCGCCTGCTCGCCGGTGCCTTGGAGCTCAATCATCTCGCCGGTGTCGGTAGCGACGAGATTCATGTCGACCTCGGCGTGGCTGTCCTCGGAATAATCGAGGTCGAGCATGGTGTTGCCGTCGACAACGCCCATAGAGATGGCGGCAACCTGGCCCGTGAGCGGAATGCGCTCGATCTTGCCGGCCTCGACCCACATAGCAAGAGCATCATGCAGCGCCACCCAGGCACCGGTAATGCTCGCCGTACGCGTGCCGCCATCCGCCTGGATCACATCGCAGTCGACGGTGACGGTGTACTCGCCGAGCGCCTTCATGTTGACGACGGTACGCAGGCTGCGGCCGATGAGACGTTCGATCTCCATGGAGCGGCCCTTACGCTTGGTATACTCGCGCTTGCAACGCTTACCGGTCGATGCCGGCAGCATGGCATACTCTGCGGTTACCCAACCGGCCTTGGCGCCCTTGCGCCAGCCCGGCACGCCCTCCTCAATTGTGGCGGCACACAGCATGCGCGTGTCGCCGAACTCAGCCAGGCACGAGCCGTGGGCATGTTTCATAACACCACGGGTGAGCTTGACGGGGCGCAGTTCATTGGCGGCGCGGCCGTTGGCACGGTTGACCTGCATGTACTCCATAGAAATATCCTTTCGGCAAAAGATGTGGCGAAGGCTTTGGCGGCTGCCTTACATCTATTTCAGTTCATCGATATCGATATGCTCAATGCTCTTGAGCGGCTGACCAAAGATAAAGCTGCCCGCCACCGCAAACTCGGCAATGTTATCGGCCGTCGTGGCAAAACGATGCTGCGGCTCGGCGGCGACGCCCGCCAGCTGCTCGCGGCGCGTGAGGATATCGGTCAGCTCGCGCGTGGTCTCCTCGGCGGAACTCACGACGCGCACCCCAGGCCCCAGCGCATGGCGGATAGGTCCCACCAACAGCGGAAAATGCGTACAGCCGAGCACCACGGTATCGATACCGTGGTCGCGCAGTGGCTCAACCGTGGCACCCACCAGCGCACGCACGGCAGGCGTATCGAAGATGTCCTCGTTCTCAAGCCACTGCTCTTGCAGATGCGCACCCGAGGCGAGCTCGTGTTCGACAACCTCGACAAAGCTCGAGGCGGGGCAGCCGTATACGTCGACGCCGGCATCTAGATCCTGAATGGCGCGCGTGTAAGCGCCCGAGCGAATGGTGAGGTTGGTGGCGAGCACGCCCACGCGACGCGAACGGGTACTGTTGATTGCCGCACGGGCACCCGGCGCGATCACGCCGATCACGGGAACGTCGAGCACCTGCTGGGCCAGACGTAAGGCCGCAGCTGTCGCCGTGTTGCAGGCGATGACCATAATCTTGACGTCGTGCTTCGACAGCCAACGGCCCGCCTGCAACGCAAACGAGCGCACCTCATCCTCGGTGCGCGTGCCGTAGGGGCAGCGTTTGGTGTCGCCGAAGTAGTAGACGGACTCGTGCGGCAGCGCCGTCGCGATGGCGCGCGCAACCGTCAGACCGCCCAGGCCAGAATCGAACACACCGATCGGGCGCGTGTCGCCTGCCGGATTCTCGATATCGGACATTACCTCACCAGTCTCTCTCGAAAAGACATATCCAAGTGCGGCGACGCCGCGCTACGAACGCGCCGCGACCAGCAGCTCTGCCGTCGCCGCCCAACCGTCGACAATTTTGCCGCGCGTAACGAAAGCGTTCTCGCAAGCAGCCAGGAACTCGGGCGCGCCGGCGCTCGTCAGGCCATTCTCGACCAGACAGAACGTGCCCACGTGATCGGCCATGTAGAAGTCGGACTCGGAGTCGCCGAGCGCGAGCGTCTCCTCGCGCTCGATCCCCAGGTGCTCGCAGAAGCGCGCAATGGCGACGCCTTTGTTGAGACCCGCGGGGTTGATGTTGAACGCGCGACCGTCCTCGACGCGATCGAGCTCGAGCGTCGTCGGCTTGGACAGATGCGTCAGGTGACCGTTACAGGCCCACACCAGGCCGCAGCCGGCCTCGTCGAGGATGGCCTGGACCTCATCGTCGGGCACATCGCCGCGCATGCCGACGGTGACCTCGCGGTACTTGTAGCCGGTCGACATGTCGTTGTGATACTCGATCTTGTGCGGCCAGCGGGCGAGGATCTTCTCGCACACGCCGGTCTGCTCGATCACCTGGTGCGGAGTAAGGCCGCAGACGGGGTCGTAAGGCATGTCGCCAGTCAGATACTCCCAATCGTTGGCTTTGAGGTCGTACATGACCAGGCCGCCCATCTCACCAATGTAAGAGTTGAGGCCGAGCACGCGCGCGTCCTCGTGGATCATGGTACGGTTGCGGCCCGAGGTGGGAACCACCTGAATACCAGCGCGGGCAAGTGCCACGACGGCCTCGACGAGTTTGGTCGAGGGGTTGCCGTCGTTGTCGCACAGCACGCACGAGCCGGGTGCGAGCATCGTGGCATCCAGGTCGGTAAAGACGTACTTGACCTTGGCCAAGCGCTCGCGCATCTCGCCCGAAAGCTCGGCAACGGTCGGCAGGGTGTTGTGGGACATGGTTACTCCGTTTACGTAGAAGGGTTTGGACTTGGACGGCATGTTTTGATTGAGGGAACACGCTTATGGCGACAGCGCACTCAGGGCGCCGCCGCCATCATGGTTCATTAGTCAAACTGGGTAACATCGATCAGGCGATTGGCCAACGAAAGGTCGCTCTCGATAGGCACGAACTCGTCACCCACGTGCATGAGCTCCTCGTCACCCTTTGCCAGCAGCAAGACAATGGTGGGAGCATTGGGGCTGACGTACTCCTCGCGCGCCGCCTTGAACGCCGCATGCACAGCGGCTTCGCGATCGAGGATGATCTCGTTCGGCGTATCGTCGGGAACATGCTCGGCAAGCTCGCGACAGACCTTCATCGGGTCCTCGTGAGCCGGGTCCTCGTTGGCAAAGATCATCAGGTCGGAATATGGTGCGGCCTCGCGCGGAAGCTGCTCGCGGCGCTCCTGCGCCTTGCCGCCGGCAGCGCCAAACACTGCAATGACTGGACTAGCGGGAAACGCGCGCTTGACCGACGAGAAAAGCGAACGGAACGAAAGCTGGTTGTGCGCATAGTCAACGACGCAGATCACGCGGCCGTCCTTCGACTCCACGACCTCCATACGGCCCGGTACACGCAGTTTGGAGAGGCCCTTCTTGATAGCCTCGATACCGATGCCGATCTCGCGCGCAGCGGCGATAGCGACCAGCGCGTTTTCCACGTTAAAGTCGCCCGCGATGCCCAGCAGGACCTTCTCCCCCGCCTCGGACTCGTCGGCACACAGGCCATGCAGGTTAAACTCGATGTTAAAGCCGACCATGCGCACATCGCTCGCCCACAGGCTTGCCTCGGGATGCTCGACGCCAACGGTCACCAAGCGCTCGGCCGTCGACGCTGCCTCCAACACACGGTCAACCTCTTCGGTGCCCAGATTCACCACGGCGGTCTTCGCCTGGTCAAAGATCCTGAGTTTGCTCTCAAAATAATCCTCAAACGTGGGGTGTTCGATCGGCGAGATGTGGTCACGGCCGATGTTGAGGAAGCACGCCACGTCAAACGGCAGATTCTCGACGCGTTGGTACTTGAGCGCCTGGCTCGAGACCTCCATGACCATGGACTGGCGACCTGACGTGCGGCAGTTGGCGATATGGCGCCAGACCTCGGGGGCCTCGGGCGTAGTATTGGTGCTCTCGTAGCACTCGATGCCATCGTCGGTACTCACCGAGCCGATCATGCCGCAGGACTCGCCCGCTGCCTTGATGATGGACTGAAGCATAAAAGCGGCCGTGGTCTTTCCCTTGGTACCGGTGATGCCCACGATCTTGACATCGTGGTCGGGACGGTCGTAGACCTCCGGCGGCAACAGGGCCATGGCCGTGCGAACGCTATCAACAACCAGCATCGCAGCACCGCTCTCCTGCGCCAGCGGCTCCAGAGACTCGACCAGCGACTCCTCGCACACAAATGCGACGGCGCCCGCATCGAGCGCCATGCTCAAAAACGCGGGCTTAAAGGCAGCACCTTTGCAAAAGAACACGTCACCTGCCGAGACCGCGCGCGAATCAAACGAGCAGCCGGTCACGGCACGCTCGTCAACCTGCTCTGATGCGCGCAGCTTACCGCACACATCGAGAAGCTTGGCAAGCGTATCGACCGTGGTCACGGTCGCGGAATCCGAATGGTGCATCTTTCACCTTTCTCAGCCATTTGGCAGGGACGGTTTTTATAGTAACTGAAACGCACCCACGCAAAAACGGCTCCCGGAGGAGCCGTTACGCGCAGGCGTTCGTAAGCCGAGGCTAGGCAGCCTGAACAGCGGGCTGGTCCTCGTCGATAAAGAAGCGCTTGTACCACACCAGGAACACGAGCGGCGTATAGATCTTGCGCTGGAAATCGCCCTTGCCCGCAAAGTGCAGATCGAGCAGGTGCATGAGCTCGTCGGTATCGAAGAACTCGCTTGCCCACGGCGCGGTGAAGTACTCCTTGACATAGTCGTACCACTTTTGCTCGCGCAGCCAGTAGACAATCGGCACCGGGAAGCCCACCTTGGGACGGGTGGCCCACTCATCGGGCAGCGACTTGTTGGCAGCGTGGCGGAGTACCTGTTTGTTGCCGTTCTCGTTGATGCGGTAGCGGTCGGGAATGTGCTCGGCGAACTCCATGACTTTGCGGTCCAGGAAGGGCACGCGCAGCTCCAGCGAGTGCGCCATGCACATCTTGTCGGCCTTGAGCAGAATGTCGCCCGGGAGCCACATGTTCATGTCCAGGTACTGCTTCTTGACCAGCTCGGGCTGACCCTTCACGCGCGCATAGATGGGAGCGGCAAGCTCGAAGGCGCCATCGCCGGTGTTGTACTCGGGCTTGAGCACGCCGTCGACCTCGCGCTCCGGCCATACCAGAGCCTGTCCCAGGAACGACTTCTCGGGAATCTCGGCACCCTTGACCAGGAAGTTATGTCCCTTGAAGTACGGCATATGCAACGCCAGGTTACCGAGCGCGCGACGGATGGGCAGCGGCACCATCTTTTTGTACTTGCGGACTGGGACCGTGTCCTCGTAGTAGGCGTAGCCGCCAAAGAGCTCGTCGGCGCCTTCGCCCGAAAGCACGACGGTGACGTCCTTGCGGGCCATCTCGGCCAAGAACCACAGCGGCACGGAAGACAGGTTGGACTGCGGCTCGTCCATGTGATACTGGATGTCCTCGAGCGCACCGAAGAACTCGTCGGCGGTAATCATCTTGCGGACATTCTCGACGCCGAGCTTATCGGAAAGCTCCTTGGCGTAGTTAGTCTCGTTGAAGTTCTTGTAGTCAAAGCCCACCGAGAAGGTCTTGTCGGGCATGAGGCAAGCGGCGATGTAGCTGGAGTCGACGCCGCCGGAAAGGAACGACGCGACCTTGACGTCGGCGATGCGATGGGCCTCGACGCTCTCGTGCACGACCTCATCCAGCTCGTCGACGTACTCCTCGAACGGCTTCTCGACGGCAGAGTAATCGCAATCCCAGTAGCGCTCGATGTTCATCTTGCCGGTCGGGATGTCTACGGTAAAGTAATGCGCCGGCGGCAGCTTGTAGACACCCTCGAAGAAGGTCTCCTCGGTTGCCGAATACTGCAGCGTCATGTACGGACGCAGGGCCTTTTTGTTGACCGCCTTGTGGAAGTGCGGGTAGTCTAGGAAGCTCTTGATCTCGGAACCAAAGAGCACGCCCGGAGCGCCGTCGCCCGCATCGGCCATGGGATAGTAGTAGAGCGGCTTGATGCCAAAGATATCGCGGGCGCCAAAAAGCTTGTTCTTCTTCTTGTCCCAGATGACGAAGGCGTACATACCGCGCAGGCGATCAAGTACTGCCTCGCCCCACTCCTCATAGCCGTGCAGGAGGCTCTCGGTGTCGGCGCCGCAGTGGAACTTATAGCCCTTGGCCTCGAGCTCGGAACGGAGTTCTTGGAAGTTGTAGATCTCGCCGTTGAAGACGATAACGACGCTGCCGTCCTCATTGGCCATGGGCTGAGCGCCGGCCTCGGTCAGGTCGAGGATCGACAGGCGGCGGAAGCCGAGGGCAACGCGGCCGTCGATAAACTGACCGCCCATGTCGGGACCGCGATGGACGATGCGGTCCATCATCTTGGTGAGCACCTCGGATTGGTTATCCGTCCCACCGACAAAACCGACAAAACCGCACATATACTATCCCCTCTGCTGTTGCTGGGTATCAAATCGAATCAGTAGCTTTTGAGTATACCCGAGGGCGTAAAGAGGGGCGGAATGTTCAGGCAATCTCAACTGAATCAGCTCCGCTGTGACACGCGACGGTTACCTTTAATGGATATGAGATGAATGAGGCGATTGTTTTGCTATACTCTCTCCGCACGGGCGATTGGCGCAACGGTTAGCGCAGGTGCTTTACACGCACAAGGCTGGGGGTTCGAATCCCTCATCGCCCACCACTGATTTGATAGGCTCCCAGCTATGAGGGCCTTTCATTTTTGGGCCCATCGCAGAGGGATTCGAACCCGAAAGGGTGCGGAGCTGAGGAAACGCGAAGCGTTTTCCAGCGCAGCACGCGAGGGCCGCAGGCCCGAAGCGAAAGCGGGCGGCGTCAGCCGCACGCGACATCCCTCATCGCCCACCACTGATTTGATAGGCTCCCAGCTATGGGGGCCTTTCTTTTTTGGGCCCAGCGCATGGGGTTCGAACCCGCCAGGGTGCGGAGCTGAGGAAACGCGCAAGCGTTTTCCAGCGCAGCACGCGAGGAGCGGAGCGGCGAAGCGGGGCGCGGGCGGCGCCGGCCGCACGCGGACATCCCTCATCGCCCACCACTGAATTGTTAGGCCTCCAGCGATGGAGGCCTTTCCTTTTTCAGGCCCAGCGCATGGGATTCGAACCCGCCAGCACGTCTGTCACAAAGGCCGTGGCCAAAAAATGGCAAAAATGAGTACTGCTACCTTGCTTACAACATATCAAAAGATAGTATTTGCTTAAGTTACGCAACATATGTCCATTATAAGGACTAACAATTGGATCAAAATCGTACATTCATCGCCATTTCGACTAGCTATCTGGCCTTATTAGTCCAAAATTGCTGCTACCAAATCGATAACAGTACTCATATTTGATGTTTTTTGACCAGCAGGTCTCCCCGCCTTAGCAAATCTAAGGCAAAACGGGCTCCAGACCGCTGAATCATGCCACATAGGGCACGTCCGCAGTCCGGAACCCGGTCAAAGTTAAGTTATTTCGCTGTGTTAGGCCAAAACGTCCGACAGGATCTCGATCAGACTGTCCACGTCGGATTCCTCGCAGACGAGCGGCGGCAGGAAACGCAGCGTATGGGCACCCGTAGCGTTAATCACGGCACCAGCCCCCAATGCACGGGCCACAACGTCGTGTGCATCACCCGCAGTATCGTCCAGATCGCAGCCGAGCATCAAGCCGCGGCCACGCACCTCGGTCACGTTCGGCAGCTTGGCGAGCTTTGCCTCCATATAGGCGCCTACCTTGGCAGCGTGGTCGGCATAATCGCCGCGCACGAGTGCGGAGAGCGTCGCGGCACACGCCGCGATGGCCAAGCAGCTACCGCCAAAGGTCGAGCCGTGGTCGCCCGGCTTAAACACGTCGGCAATCTCCTTCTTTGCCACGACGGCACCCATGGGCACGCCATCAGCAATGCCCTTGGCAAGGCTCATGATGTCGGGTTCCACGCCATAGGTTTGGAATGCAAACGGCTTGCCGGAGCGGAAGATGCCGCACTGGACCTCGTCGGCGATAAGCACGGCGCCCACTTCGTGTGCCAGGTCGCGCGCTGCCGCCATAAACTCCTCGGTCATGGGGTGCACACCGCTCTCGCCCTGGATCGGCTCGAGCATCACGGCACAAATTTCGCTCCCCAGCTGCTTAAAGATCGCACGCAGTTCATCGATATCGTTGGGCGTGCAGGCCACAAAGCCACCCGGCAGTGGGCGGAAACTATCCTGCAGCCAATCCTGCATGGTGGCGGCAATGGTCTCGAGCGTACGGCCGTGGAAGCCGCCGCGCATGCACACGATGGTGTTGCCGCCGTTACCGGCACGCTTGGCGTACAGGCGCGCGAGCTTCATCGAGCCCTCGTTGGCCTCGGCGCCGGAGTTGGCAAAGAAGGTCTCCCACACCTGCTCGTCCGCAGCCGGGGCACCAAGAGCAGCTGCCGTGGTCTCATCGCCGGCGGCAATGGCATCGGCAAGCACGCGCGCACCATCTGCGTCGTCGTTAGCAAGCTTGGACAGCAGCGCCGCGACCTGTCCGCGCTGCTCAATGTAGAAGTAATTGGAGACATGCATGAGCTTTTTGGTCTGTGCCTCAAGTGCCGAGAGCACAGCCAGGTTGCCATGACCTAGGCTGCACACGCCGATGCCGGCAAGAAAGTCGAGGTACTCACGGCCATCGTCGCCGGTGAGCTTCATGCCGTGACCCTCGACAAACTCGACCGGAGAGCGGCCAAAGGTATACATAACGTAATGGGATTCAAGCGATTGCTGAGCTGCAAGTGACATGGGATGCCTTTCGTTGGGCGCCAGACGGCGCAGGCCTATGGGTGCAGGAATGGGGCGGCTGCGAGTCAGTTAGACCGTCTGAAGCTTCTCGACCTCGTCGAGGTTCTCGGTCAGACGCGCCGCAAAGGTCGAAAGCGGATGCGGATGCGTATCGAACTCGTAAGCCGTCTCGGTGGAATGGATCACGGTGCCGACGCCGGCATCGGTCAGCAGCTCCAGCAGCAGCGAATGCGGCGTGGTGCCGTTGATGATGTGAGCGCGAAATACGCCGCCGGCAAGCGCATCGACGGCCGCACGCAGCTTGGGAATCATGCCCTTATCGACCTCGCCGCCGTAGAGCATTTCGTTAACCTCGTCGAGCGTTAGGTTGGAGATGAGTGAGTCTTTATCGCTAAAGTCCTTGTACAGGCCGTCGACGTCGGTCAAAAAGATCGCCTTATGCGCATGCAGCGCCGCCGCAACGGCACCGGCGGCGGTATCGGCGTTGATGTTGAAGAAACCGCCGTCCTCCCCCGCCGCGACGGTAGCGATGACGGGGATGTACTCGCTATCGAGCAGGCGCTCGATATAGTCGGTGTTGACGTGCGTGACCTTGCCTACGCGGCCGAGTTCGGGGTCGAGCGGCTCGGCGATGAGCGTACCGGCATCGCTGCCCGAAACGCCCACGGCCAGGTTGCCGTGATGGTTGAGCGCCGCGACCAGCTCCTGGTTGACCTTGCCGCCCAGCACCTCGCGCACGATATCCATGGTCGCCGGCGTGGTCACGCGCTGGCCGTTCATAAACTCGACGGGGATGTCGTAGTGGCTAAGCGCCTCGTTGATGGCCTTGCCGCCACCGTGCACGATAACAGGGCGCATGCCGATGATCTTGAGCAGGACGATGTCGCTCATCACGTCGCGGCGCAGCTGCTCATCAACCATGGCGGCTCCGCCATATTTGATAACAACCGTCTTGCCGGTCAGGTTCTTAATCCACGGCAGCGCTTCGAACAGCAGCTGCGCGGTTGCTTCGTTGGATTCACTCGAACGACAATCGCGTGCGAATTTCATAATCTGCCTCGTCTTTCGTATCGTTATCGCGCCGTGCTCCGCTGTCCGCAATCGCGGCAAGATGCGCAGCGTGCCTGGAATCTAGGAACGGTAGTCGCCGTTAATGGAGATGTACTCATGCGTGAGGTCGCAGGTCCACACGGTCGTTGCCGCGTCGCCTGCGCCCAGGTCGGCCGAGATCACGATCTCGGGCGCCTCGAAACGTCGTAGAGCCTCGTCCTCGTCAAAGGGAACAGTCAGACCATCGCGACAGACAGGCATGCCCATCATGTCGATGGAAACGTCTTCCTGATTAAACTTCACGCCGCACTTGCCAAGCGCCATAGCAACGCGGCCCCAGTTGCAGTCGTGGCCGGCGATGCAGGTCTTAACGAGCGGCGAGTTAGCAACGGCACGGGCGGCGATATCGGCCTCCTCGTCGTTGGCGGCGCCGGTAACGTTGACCGTAACAAGCTTGGATGCGCCCTCACCATCGGCGGCGATATTGCGCGCCAGGCTCTCGCACACCTCGTGCACGGCAAATGCCAACTCGTCAAAGGCATCGGAGCCCTCGACGATAGGCTCGGCATCTGCGGCAGCGGCGCCGGAGGCAAGCATGATGCAGGTGTCGTTGGTCGAGGTGTCGGAATCGACCGTTACCTTGTTAAAGGTCTGCTTGACGGTCGAGAGCAGCAGGGCATGAAGTGCCGCAGGCTCGACGGGGGCATCGGTGGTGATAACTGCGATCATGGTGGCCATATTGGGCATGATCATGCCCGAGCCCTTGCACATTCCGCCTACCGTATAGACATTGCCCGCATGACCCGCAGCCTCACTGACGTAGGATACGGCGTACTCCTTGGAGTGCGTGTCGGTCGTCATGATGGCGCGAGCGGCATCGGCGCCACCGTGGGCGGAGAGCGCCTCGTAGGCAGCAGGAATGGCGGTCTCAAACGTGTCGATCGGCAGAATCTGGCCAATCACACCCGTGGAGGCAACCAGAATCTGCTGGGGCTCGCAGCCGATGACCTGCGATGCGATGCTGCACGTCTCGCGCGCGCAGGCAAGGCCGGTCTCACCCGTGGCGGCGTTGGCATTGCCAGAGTTGACCGAAACACCGGCGATGATACCGTAGCCCTTGTCGGCACCGCCCAGGTTGGCACGGCTCACCTGCACGGGCGCCGCGCAAAAGCGATTGGTGGTAAACACGCCGGCACCGGGACAGGGTTTATCGGGCACGACGAGCGCGTAATCCAGACGCTCGGGGTTCTTGCGGAACCCAGCGTGGATGCCTGCAGCTTTAAAACCAGCCGCAGCCGTAACGCCACCCTCGACGGCGCGAATCTTGATATCAAACAGCTCGGTATCCATCGTCTTTATGACTCCTTATGTCAAACAAAAAAAACGGACATCGGTTGGTGCGCCATGCCAGTCGTGATCATGAGACCAGCTTAAGAGTGGCGCCCCATTCGATGCCCGACTACCAAATCGTTAACAATCGAATGTGCTACACCGGGCACGCCACTGTAGGCAAGCCTCGTCGCTCGTCAAAGCCAAAGACGATATTGGCGCACTGGACTGCTTGGCCCGCAGCGCCCTTGCACAGATTGTCGATGGCGCCCGTCGCCACCAGCACGCCCGCGCGCTTGTTGAGCGCGAGGCCAATCTGGGCAGCGTTGGTGCCGACGACCGAAGCCGTCTTGGGCTGCTGGCCGGCATCGAGCACGCGCACAAAGGTGCGACCGGCGTAGAACTGCTTGTAATGGTCGACGACATCCTCAAGAGCCAGCGTGTCGAGAGCCTGCGGCGCGAGCGGCAGCGTCACCGTGGAGAGCAGACCGCGCTTGAGCGGTGCCAGGTGCGGGGTAAAGACGACGCGATCGGTCAGGCCAAGGATTTGCTCAATCTCGGGCGTGTGGCGATGCTTGCCCACGCCGTAGGCCTCCAAGTTCTCGTCGGCGCTGCAAAAATGGGTGCGGGCGTTGCAGGACTTACCGGCGCCCGTCACGCCGCTAATGGCATCGACAATCACGGGACCGTTCTCGGCCACCCAGCCCGCGCGCACGGCGGGCGCGGCGGCAAGGCTCGTTGCGGTGGGATAGCAACCGGCGCAGGCGACCAGCACGGGTTTGCCGTCGGCATGGTCGGATGCGGCGGTCTCCAAGTCCTGGCAGAACAGCTCGGGCAGACCGAAGGCACGGGTCTTGAGCAGCTCGGGGCTCGTATGCTCGGCGGCATACCAAGCCTCAAAAACGGACGCGTCGTTCAGACGGTAGTCGGCCGAAAGATCAAAGCAGGAGACGCCCGATGCAAGCAGCGCGGGCACCTGTGCCATGGCAGCCGTGTGCGGCACGGCCAAAAAGACCGCGTCGCAGTTCTTGAGCTCAGGGGCATCATGCGTCGTAAAGACAAGATCGCTTACGCCGGTGAAGCTCGGGTGCACCGCAGACAACGGCTGGCCGGCATCGGCGTTGGACGTAATGGCAGCAAGTTCAAACTCGGAATGACCGAGGACGAGGCGAATGAGCTCGGCTCCGGCATATCCAGCCGCGCCGACGATTCCAACCTTTACAGACATATCAGACTCCTTGTCTGCAGTTATGCACCAATGCGCATCTCGCAGCCGTCGTTATGAAGTGGGTTGAAACTTTAGCACCAAAAGATGCATGAATACGTAAATGGCTTGCATATTCATGCATTGAAACATTCCCGACACATTCGCTTGAAGGAATTGACAAATGGAGCGGGCCCCGTATTGACCGGCGCTCCTAACGGCGCCGGGCAATACGGGGCCCGCCCATGCGAAACCAAGTTGTTAGGATGAGCCAGCTGGCTAGAGCTCGACCGGCACCCATTCGTCGTGATTGCAGATAAAAGCCTCGGGATCCTCGACGCTAAAGAAGACGAGCGTGGGGTCGTTAGGCCCCTCATAGTGCTCGCCCAGGCGCTCTAGATGCTTCCACCCAGCTTCGCGCATTTCGCCTAAAGCCCGGTCATCCAAGCCGGCACGCCCGCGCAAGATGAGCCAGCCATGGCCCGGCCACCAACTCGTGGCCTCAAAGCGCTGGTTTTGCAGCAGCTCTTGCCACACATCTTTGGTGCGCGCTGTTACAAACCACAGCTTGCCGTCCTGGATCTGCGCAAACGAAAACGGACGCACATGAGGCTGTCCGTCAACGCTCGTCGCCAAATACCATGCCGGCACCGACGTCAGATACTCCAACACCGTATTCAATCCGTCCATGTGTCCTCTTGGCGCTAGCTAATTCGGAACGGGTAGTTAATTTGAGACGCGCTAGAGCTCCAGGCGCTCCTCGCTGCCGTCGATATCACAGAAGCGCGCGGCAATGTTGCGGACCGAAAAGAAAGCAAGGCGGCCGTCGTTGGCACTCTCGTGTTCCTCGCCGATGCCCACCATGTGCTTAAAACCCGCTTGACGCACCTTGTCGCTCGCAACTGCGTCGTCCTCAAGTGCGGCTTCGCCGGTCAATACGATCCAGCATTCCCCCGGCTTCCAGCCCGAGAGCTCAAACTTGGGATTCGCACTCAGCTCCGCCCACACATCCTTGTCGCGCGACGTGCAAAACCACAGCTTACCTTCATCGACCATGGCAAACGAAAACGGCCTCACGCGAGGCTGATGCCCGTCGGCCACATCGATCGTGGCCAGATACCACGCCGGAATGCGCCTGAGATACGAGCAGGCGCGCTCAAACTGAGCTGTGCGGTCGTTGTCGGTCATAGGGACCCCTTTCTTGCGCTCGAATCGCGCCTAAACAAGTTGAAGGTTGACGACGATGACACACGCAAACAGCAGCATCGTCACCACCGCAGCCAGCGCATCCCCGCGGCGAAACGCAAGCGCATGCAGACGCGTACGTCCCTGCTCGCCGTGATAACAGCGCGCATCCATGGCGGCCGAAAGCGTCTCGGCATGACGGAACACGCCCGTGAACAGCGGAATCGCCACGCTACCGAGCATGCGCACGCCGCCGAGCGGGCCTCCCGTCACGCGCGCACCGCGGCTTGTCTGCGCGTCCGCCGTCTGCTTCATCTCGGTGGCGAACTGCGGCATAAAGCGCAACGCGATGCCCATGATCATGCCGAGCTCATGCGCAGGGAGCCCCACGCGCGCAAACGGTGCGAGCAGACGCTCAAAGCCCGCGGTGAGGTCGAGTGTGGGCGTGGTGAGCGTAATGGCGCTCATGCCGGCCATCATCAGGGTCAGGCGGCACGCCATAAAGGCGGCAGAACGCAGTGAGCCCTCGCTTATCTGCAGAAAGCCGAGCTGCCATAGGATGTGCCCGCTCTGGTCGGTAAATAGGTTGAGCACCGCGACCACCACGACGATCGCCAGCAGCGGCGCCATCGATGACAGGACGCGACGAGCCGGCACCCGGGACACGATATAAATCAGGACAACGAAGATTGCGACCGGGACCAGTCCGCGGAAGCCACTGACCGTGAGCATCGTGATCAGAAACACAAAACCCAAGAGCAACTTGGTTCGCGGGTCCAGACGGTGGATTGCACTATCGCCGGGATAGTAGCTGCCAAACGAAAACGCCTCCATCAGCAACCCTCCTCTCGCGCGACCGTTTCGGATTTGGCCTTGTCCGAGACGTTAGAAGAACCGCCTGAGCGACCGATCGGCAAATCTGCCAACTCGTCGGCCAACGACTCAACCGTATAGAGCCCGCCGCAACGCAGCGGCACGTCCGCCTCCGCGAGCGCCAACGCCATGCGCTGAGCAGCAGGTACGCCCAAGCCGATCGACTTGAGCTCATCGGCATGCGCAAACACCTGCGCGGGGGTTCCCTCGGCAAACACCGCACCTTCGTTCATTACGACGATACGGTCGCAGCAATTGGCCAGGTCATCCATGCTGTGTGAAACCATGACAACGGTCAGGCCATCGCGGTGAAGTCGATCGATAAGCTCAAGGAAATCCCTGCGCGCAGCCGGATCGAGCCCCGCCATGGGTTCATCGAGCACCAGGACTTCGGGCTCCATGGCGAGCACGCCGGCGAATGCCACACGCCGTTGCTGACCGCCCGAAAGCTCAAAGGGACTCTTGTCGCCGACCGTGGAAAGGTCGAGGCCCACGCGCGAGAGCGACGACTCGACGCGACGGTCGACTTCATCTTGCGGCAAGCCAAGGTTATGCGGGCCAAACGCCACGTCCTGTGCCACGGTCTCGGCAAATAACTGGCGCTCGGGATACTGAAACACCACGCCGACCTTGGCCTTAACCGCGGCGGCGTCTTTCTTGTTTGACAGATCGAGCCCCAGCGCGCGAACGAATCCCTCCTGGGGGCGAATCAAACCGTTGAGATGCTGGACCAGCGTCGACTTACCCGAACCGGTATGACCTGCTAAGCCCAGGAACTCGCCGCGACGCACCGTCAGCGATACATCGCGCAGCGCCCACGGGCTGCTGGGGTCGTTTCCCCAGAGAGCCTGTTTGCTCGATTTGCCCGCAACGGCCGAGCGCTTATGCCAGCGGCGGCGCTCGCGGGCGCTCAGCGAGTAACTATGCGAGAGGTGCGAAATCTCGATGACGGGCTCCGACGCGTTGCCCTCGTTGTCTACCGGAACAGTGCCGTCAGCGATTTCCAACTGGGACGCGGAAGGCTGCCCCGCAGTGCCTGCCCCGCTCCGCTCGGTATAGGCCTGCGCAACCTCGGCAACCATATCCGCCTCGCGCACCTGCGCGCAAACGGGTACGCCCTTCGCACGAAGTGCCATGCCCAAACGGCACGACTCCGGCATGTCCAGGTTGAGCTGCGCAAGTTCGTCCGCCCGCGTCAAGATTTCCTCGGGCGTACCGAGCATGGCAACGCGCCCCGCCTGAAACACCGCGACTCGATCGGCCTCGGCGGCCTCTTCCATAAAGTGCGTAATCATCACGATGGTCATGCCGCGAGCGTGCAACGCGCGGCAAGCCTTCATGAGGCCCTTGCGTCCACGCGGATCGAGCATCGAGGAAGCCTCGTCCAATATGAGCACGCGCGGTTCCATGGCAAGCACGCCGGCAAGCGCCACGCGCTGCTTTTGGCCACCCGAGAGCGCATGGGTCTCGTGGCGCTCAAAGCCCACCAGGCCCACGGCCTTCAGCACATCTCGCACACGCTGCGCGATCTGGGCCGATGGCACGCCCAAGTTTTCGGGACCAAAGGCAACATCGTCCTCGACAAGCGTCGCCACCAGCTGATCATCCGGGTTCTGGAACACCATGCCCGCAGTCGAGCGGATGTCGTAGACCAGCTCGGGATCGGACGCGTCCATGCCGTTGACGCGCACCGTTCCCGTATCGGGCTGCAGCAGCGCGTTCAAATGCTTGGCGAACGTCGACTTGCCCGACCCGTTTCCGCCGAGGATGCAGAAAAACTCGCCATCCTCGATGTTCAGATCGATGCCGTCGAGTGCCGGTGTGGCACCGTCATAGCTAAAGGAAACGCCCCGACACTCAATCATGCGCGGCCTTTGACCTGGTCCTTCTTGGGCGTAATGAGATTAGAGACCGCCTTGTACACCGCCAGCGTCAACACCGAGTTGAGCACGGTCTTGATGAGGTTGAACGGCAGCACGGCAGGAATCATGAGCGGGGCGATCACATCGACCGAGCCATACCAGAACCAAACACCAATGGTAAGGTTTGCGACCATAGACAACGCCGTAGCGGCAATGACGCCGAGCGCTAGGCCAATCACGGCACCCTTATAGGTATGCATCTTCTGGTAGATGATAGCCGCGGGCAGAATATAACCCAGCGTAGCCACCAGGTTCATAAGTGCGCCGACCCAATCGCCCGTGGTAAGCGCATGGATAACAATCGCCATAGCGGCAACAGCAGTACCGGCGCCAGGACCATACGCAAAACCGCACACCATCGCCGGCACCAGCGACGGGTCATACGTCAAAAACGGCGCCGAAGGAAGGATGGGCAGCTGCACGTACATAAACAGGGCGCCCAGGGCGCACATCAGCGCCATGGTAACGAGCTGTTTGGTGCTCCACCTATTCGTGTTCTCAAAATGGATATGCTGCGACTGTTCAGACATAAGATCACCTGCCTCTTTCATCCGGACTCTAACCGTTGGTACTGGAATCTCACCAGTTCAGCCGGCATGCGAACCAACGCACACACGGGTCGCGGACTCATCGGCTCGGCCGCAGGCATCTCGCCTGCGCCACGGCGCCCCTTTGACACCGCCCGATTTACCGCCAGTGGGGAATTTCACCCCGCCCTGAAACAGCAATTGCAAGTGTAGCACCAGTAGGCTTTCGCGCAAGTATGCCGAGGGTAATTTATGGTGGGGAAACGGAAGCGGAATGAAGATGCAGTATCCCATTTTCCGCAATCATCAATCCACCGACGCACCAAATGCTCCGCACCGCGCAGTAGTATGAAGGAGGTCACTGCGCAACCCGCGTATGTCAGGAGAACAAATTGGCAGCAAAACTTGATCTCGGGAAAGCTCTATCCCAAGCCGCCCAAGCCGCCGGTGAGATGGCAAAAGACGCATCGGCGGCTATCGAGTCCGCCGCCAAAGGCGCCACAAATGCAGCTGAAGGCGCGGGAAACGCTATCGTCGACACGGCCACCTCGGCATCCGAGGCCATCGGCAGCGCCATGTGCTCGGTTGCGGAAGGTATGTCGAGTGCCGGCGAGCAAATTGTGTCGTCCGATGCAGGCAAAACGATTACAGGGGCCGCGAACACGGTAGGCGGAATTGCCATCGGTGCCGCCGTAAATCTGGCCCAAGGAGCATCGTCCCTTGCGTCCGACGCGGCGTCGACCGTGGAGGGCGGGATCAATGCCATCAAGGAGAACTCATTCTCCGCGCGACTCCGCAGGGCACGCATCAAGGGCTTCCGTGACGGAATCAAGCAGGGCGCCTACCTTGCGGGAGAGAAGCGACACAATTTCATCTACGCATATGTGGCAACGCTCTGCTTCTTGATGCGCTGCGACGGTGACTTCTCCCAAGAGGAGCAGAAGTGGCTCGAGGAGGGTCTCGATTACCTCAAGCTGGACGGAGGCCTCCCAAATAACGTCAAGACGAGGGTGCAGGTCATCGCGGATGACGAGGGTTTGTCCTTCGACCAAGTCAAGAACTGTTTGGACAACGTTAGCATCGTGTCGCTGGACTCCATAGCCGAGCAGTTGCAAGTCGCCGCGGCGGCGGACGGTCAGGTGACAGAAGAAGAGGAGCATGCCTGCAGACTCTTTGCCGACTATATGGCGGCGAGGGTGGCATGCGTGGCCATTGACGAGAGCCGGGCCGAGCAGGCAGTCGAAAAGTCCGTCCGCGAGTATGGCGAGAACCTTCAGCACATCGACCAGGAGTTCAAGGAGCGGACGCGATTGCAGGATGCTGACGTCGCCTTCGTCGTCGCCGCAACCATGCTCCAAGTCGCCCGCATTCTTATCATCAACTCACTGACGGAGGTCGAGTGTGCCGGAGCGGGCAACGTAAAAGAACATGCTCTGCACGACTTCCAAAGTCGTGTCTTCTCTGGTTTCGATGACAGGATGCCACGGGAATCGAACCATCTGTTCGCCTCAAAACATCATATTCTTAATTCACGTGGAGTGCCCTACGACGCGACACGCTACGAGGCAGAAAACATCGGACTCTTCAAGGGCGCAAACCACCGGTTCGCAACCCTCGGCCACGACCCAGTGCTCGGTCTCGTGTTCGGAACATCTAACATCATGACCAACAGCATCACCTGCGTTAAAGACACCAATGTTTTTGGTATTGGTGCACGAATTCCCGCAACCTACTCGGTCTCCTATGACGCCTTTGGGAAAAATCCGCAGATTGGGGCGTCTGCTGGGACTGTAGAGATGCTGGTTGCGGCGGGAAGACGCGTCGTGAGCGAGCCGGATGCCGCCGCGGCTGCTCTAATCAAGCAGCTGATCCACATCGGCACAGACCTGTACACGCCGTGCGGGATACAGATTCCATTCGCCAATCTCATCCTCGACAAAACACATACCGAGGCGCTTACCAAATACGTCAGCACCGGCGATGTGCTGAAGGTCGGCGCGCAGGCAGGCATGGCCGCTCTTATCAACTGGTTGATAGCGGCACTTCACGGGTGCACGCTGATATTCAAGGACGACGGATCGGATTACTGCACCGAGATGTACCAAGCACGTACCAAGAAAATCATCCTCCTGTCCGATACCATCGCAACTTCTAGCAGCGTCATACGGGCGTTAATCAAAGAGAATCCCGAGTGCCTCGACCTCGGAGGTGCAGCGATACTCATCTACCGACTGTTCTCGGACGTGCGTTTCATTGCCAAGCTCAAAGAAGAGTACGTGCAATCGGAGCTCAATAAAATCTACGACGAGCGAGCAAGAGGGCTGCTCTGATTCCTCGGCGCCCTTCCTCTTACATCACCATTCAAACAAAGCGGAAAGCGCCTCATTAAATAAAGACATCAACACAAAAAAAGACCCCTTGTCCGCGGCTCCAAAGGAGCGGGACAAGGGGTCCCAATCTAACCGAGGACGTTCCGGAGAGAAACCCCGTCACGCCCCCGGATTCCCGGTGGGAGTTCTAGACCTTGTCGGCCTTAGTACATACCGCCGCCCTGCTGACCAGCGGTGGCAGCAGCGATAGCGTCCTCAAGCTGGGTGTTCTTGGGCACATCGGAGACGGTAGCCTCGGTGATGAGGATCAGGCTGGCGACAGAAGCAGCGTTCTGCAGGGTGACGCGGCTAACCTTGACGGGGTCGAGGACGCCCATCTCGATCATGTCGCCCCACTCGCCGTTGGCAGAGTTGAGACCCTGGCCGGCGGGCAGCTCGGCAACCTTGTCGACCACGACAGCGCCCTCAAAGCCAGCGTTCTTGGCGATGGTAGCAACCGGAGCGGTCAGAGCCTTCTTGACGATGTCGACACCGATCTTCTCCTCAGGGTCGTCAAGCTCAACGGCGTCGAGCGCAGGAGCAGCGTCCATGAAGGCGACGCCGCCACCGGCGACAATGCCCTCCTCGACAGCAGCGCGGGTAGCCTGCAGGGCGTCCTCGACGCGATGCTTGATCTCCTTGAGCTCAGACTCGGTAGCAGCGCCGACCTTGATGACGGCAACGCCACCGGAGAGCTTGGCCAGGCGCTCCTGGAGCTTCTCGCGGTCGAAGTCAGAGGTGGTGTTCTCCATCTCACCCTTGATCTGAGCGATGCGGGCGTCGATGGCCTCCTTGGAGCCAGCGCCGCCGACGACAACGGTGTTGTCCTTGGAGATGGTGACGGACTTGGCGGTACCGAGCATATCGGCGGTGATGTCAGCGACCTTCACGCCCAGCTCGTCCAGGGCAGCCTGGCCACCGGTGAGGACGGCGATGTCCTCGAGGATGCGCTTGCGGCGATCGCCGTAGCCCGGGGCCTTGACGGCGCAGACGTTGAGGGCGCCACGGATCTTGTTGAGGACGAGGGTCGGCAGAGCCTCGCCATCGATGTCCTCAGCGATGATGAGCAGGCCACGGCCAGCGCGCTGGACAGCCTCGAGAACAGGCATGATGTCCTGGACGCTGGAGATCTTCTGGTCGGTGATGAGGATGTACGGATCCTTCATCACGGCCTCCATGCGGTCGTTATCCGTGACGAAGTAAGCGGAGACGTAGCCCTTGTCGAACTGCATGCCCTCGACGGTGTCGATGGTGATGTCGAACGTCTGGGAATCCTCGACGGTGATGACGCCGTCCTTGCCCACGACCTCCATGGCCTCGGCGATCTTCTCGCCGACCTCGGGGTCACCGGCGGAGATGGTACCGACGGAAGCAATCTGCTCCTTGGTCTCGACCGGCTTGGCCTGCTTCTTCATCTCGGCGACGGCGGCGTTGACGGCCTTGTCGATGCCGCGACGGATGGCCAGCGGGTTGGCGCCAGCGGCGACGTTGCGCAGACCGTCGTTGACGATGGCCTGAGCGAGCAGGGTTGCGGTGGTGGTGCCGTCACCCACGGTGTCGTTGGTCTTGGTGGCGACCTCCTTCACCAGCTGGGCACCCATGTTCTCGATGTTGTCCTCGAGCTCAATCTCCTTGGCGACGGAAACGCCGTCGTTGGTGATGGTCGGGGCACCAAACGTGCGCTGCAGAGCAACGTAGCGACCCTTGGGGCCCATGGTGACGGTAACGGCGTCGGCCAGAGTGTTGACACCCTTGGCGAGCTTAGCGCGGGCATCGGTGTTGAACGTAATGTTCTTTGCCATGGTAGGTAATCCTCCAAAAGAAACGTGACTCGCGTCGCCGCTTCCGAGTCCTATGCGGCGGGCGCGTTCAAAGACGAATCAGAGATTCTGACGAGACTAGGCCTCGACAACAGCGTAGATGTCGTCGGCGCGCATCAGCAGATACTTCTCGCCGTCGACCTTGACCTCGTTGCCACCGAACTTACCGTAGATGACAACGTCACCGACCTTGACGTCCATGGGGATGCGCTCACCCTTGTCGTTGACCTTGCCGGCACCAACGGCAACGATGGTGCCGCGCTGCGGCTTCTCCTGGGCGTTGCTGGCGATATACAGACCAGAAGCGGTCTTCTGCTCGGCCTCGTCGGGCTTGACCAGAACACGATCTGCAAGCGGCTTCAAAGACGACATGCTTGTCTCCTCCTTTTTGGGCCGCGTGGTTATGCCACGCGAATTAACCCTTTTTGTTTGCGTACGCGTTGAATGGTACCCACGAATGGCGGGTTATACAACACGGAGTCAAAAAATCTTATTTTTTGGCACTTAGATTTTCTGAATGTCGGAGGATAACTTATGCGCAGCCCCAAGGCGGACCGGAAAGCATGAAGTTTTAGCGCGGCAACTTTGTGAATCAGCTTCTCAAGACTACAATCCTCCAGATGAAATATGCCCGGATGAGAGGAAGGGAGGGCAGATGACTGATGAGCTGAGCACCTCGGCATGGCGAGATATAGCACCGAATCGCGATGCACGCGACTCCATGCCGCCCGTTCGCACTCGCCTGCTCGCCCTGGCTCTCGTCTTCGCCCTTCTCGCGGTAACCATCCTCTCCCCCATCGCAACCGCCCATGAGTTGCATCATGACTGCACCGGCGCGGGCTGCACCATCTGCGCCGAGCTCGCCGGCAATCTGTCGATCGCCCGTGGCGGTGACACCGTCCCCGTGGGCGCGACATCGTTCATCACCCTCTTGCTGATCTCCGCCCTAGCCGTCATCGGCACCGAGCGATCTTCATATGCCCCGGTCACCCTATTATCCCTCAGGGTCCGTCTGGACGATTAACGGCTCCCAATTGAATCAAATAGCTACCGCGTGCCACAGCGGCATCGCCTTCGGCCGTCGGCACCCCGACGCAGCCGTTTTCAATTCAGGAGCAATCTATGGACAACCGAATCTACCGTCGCCATCCCAAGCGGCGTCCTATTCGTCACCGTGGCCCCATGGCGGCGGCATATATGCCCCTTTTAAGTGCGGTCTTTGCTCTCGCCGCTTCTGACGACAATGCGTCCAGCTCGACCCCGTCGAGGGGCTCACTGACAAACAGCTTAAAGCCGGCGAGGATTACCCACCCATCATGAACGACAACCTGGAGAAGCTCGTGAAGACGCTGAACTAGGAGTAAGGAACAGAGACGATGAAGATGAGCATGAAGGATCTGAAAAGCTGGATGACCGACCATCCCTACCCCCGTACGCTGGCAACGATCGGCGGCGCATCGATATGCTCGATGCTCGCCCTCGAGCTGCCCTCCAACCATGAACTATGGAAGATGCAGGCCGGACCGGCACTTTTGGAGCTTTTGCTCATCTTCTGCTTCTTGTGCCTGTTGTTCTATCTGCCGCACCGCCGTAAGACCCCCGCAATCGTTGGCATCGTTGCGCTCGCCAGCATCGGTATCGCCGAGTACTTCGTAATCACGTTCAAATCGATGCCCATCCAACCCGGAGACCTGTTCGCCCTCTCGACCGCTGCGACGGTCGCCGGCAGCTACACCTATGAGCTCAGCACTTTCTGCTTCATGGGGCTTGCCGCCGCGGCCTTGGGAATCGCGCTTATCGTCCTCATTCCGCGTGATGCATGTGGGCGACCGCCGCGCCGCGCATCGGAAACGTCCCCCGAGTCCATCGACCATGCGATGTCTGCGTCCTTGAAATCGAAGGACTCAAAGGCGTCTCCGGCAACCGAGGGGACATCGACAGCGCCGAGGGAGCATCCAGTCGCAACCAAATCCAAACTCCCCCTCTCCGTCGACCGTCGTACCGCACTTGTTGCCGGAGCCGCACTGGGGGCGCAGGCCTTCATCAGCTATTACGACACCTTGGGCATCAAGCTTCATACCTGGAAGCCCCTCGAAAGCTATTACAGTCAGGGGTTTCTCCCCACCTTTATTTCGAGCGCGCAAAAAAATGGTGCCGCCTAAACCCAAGCACTACAAGAGCGGTGAGGCCTCGGCGATCATCAAGCGCCTTGCCGCGCGCTGAAACGCGGGCACGAACGGCATCGCCGACTCCTCCCGTGCCGCTGCCGTCGAACAGTTTGACCAGCTCAAGCCCTCAGTCATCTGCATCATGAACGAGTCCTTCGCCGACCTTTCAATCTTTAACGAACTGGGCTGTGGCTATAAGGGGCCCGAGCGCTTCAAAGCCATCGATAACGCGCTTCTGCAGGGAGTGAGCTACACGAGCGCCTTCGGTGCCGGCACCTGTAACAGCGAGTTCGAGTTCTTAACCGGACACTCCATGGCATTCCTGGGCGCTGGCGTCTACCCGTTCATGAGCTACAACCTGGCCCCGAGCGAGAACCTCGCCCGTCAGTTCAAGAGACTCGGCTATCGCACCGTGGCCATGCACCCCAACCACGCCACCAACTGGAATCGCGAGAACGTCTTCGCGGACATGGGATTCGACGAGTTCCTCTCGATCGAGGACTTCGCCGGCGCACCCGAGCTCTGCCGCAAGGTCACCGACGCCGCCACCTACGACAAGTGCCTCGAGGTGCTAAAGCAGAGCGACCAGCCGATCTTCATCCACGACGTGACGATGCAGAACCACTCCGCCTATGACACGGGCTTGGTGCCCACCGACCAGCAACTGCACCTTGCCGTCGAAGGTGTGTCCGACAAAGTTATCACCTGGACCAATGAATACTGCTCGCTCATGGAAGCGTCCGATGCCGCCTTCGCCGCCTTCCTGGAAAAGCTGCGTGATCTCGACCGCCCCGTCGTCGTAGTGATGTACGGCGACCACCAGCCGTTCTTCACCGACCGCTACAACGACCTCTACTTTACCGATGAGGACGATGCCACCCATACCGAGCGCATCTGGCAGACACGCTATGTGGTCTGGGCGAACTACGATGTCGCCGGCAACGCACAAACGAGTGGGGAACTCAACACAAGCATCAATAACGTCGGCGCACTCGCACTCAATGCCATCGGTGCCCCGCTCACCGCCTACCAACGCGCACGCTTGCAAAACCGAGCGCACATGCCGGCGATAAACGTGGTGGGGGCGCAGGATGCGCACGGCGTTTGGTATACAGCCGAGGCCAAGTACGTTCCCGCCAAGACCGCTAACGCGCGCGATCGCCTGGACCGCATGCAATATCGTAAGCTCTTCGACCACGAAGGCTCGGTCTTTGCCACCCATAAGCAGGCGGCCGCCAACGAAACCGACCCCAACGCAGCTCCGGGAGCCTAGGGTTGACCAATCTCGGGCCCGGTATTCAGAAAAGTCAGTGCAGCAAAATCGCGATGCGGACAGCGACTTGGGCATGGTTTTCGCCGCTCGCACGGGTCCCCTGGGGAGCAGCGTGCATTTTTGGGAGTTTTCAGCAGGCCAGGACGGCTGCATACGCGCCGGACACACCATATTGGTCCCAAGAACGCCTTTGACCGGCGATTTGGGTCGACGGGCAAACCCCGTCAGGACAAAAAAGCGTGCCTCGCGCCGCACCGGACCCCAAAATGACGTCGATCTCCGCAATGCCACCCGACTGCAGCGGCACCGGCAGAGCTCACGGTGCTGAATACTCCATTTTTTGCACGGCCCAGGCGGGGGTACATCAGGACCGGAAAGAACATCTCAACTTTTTTTGCAATCTGCAACTGGAAGTATGCAAAACGCTAAGAGAAAGCATCGCCGATGTCCCAATTGAGCGCGCGGAGCAGCAGCGCTTCCACCCTGTGCCCAAATCCAGCAGAGAGGGGACGCTCCTAACGAACCCCCATCGGCAAACAAACGCGGCTCGAGCGCCATCCCAAAATATGCTGCCCGAGCCGCGTTTAACGGTACGGCATGAATATTAGCGCTCGTAGATTAAGTTGCCCGCCAGGTAGGTGGCCTGAACCTTGGTGGCTTGCAGCTCTTGGGGGTCGATGGTGAGCGGGTTTTGGTCCAGGACTACCAGGTCGGCGTATTTGCCGGGCTCTAGGCTGCCGAGGTTTTGCTCGTCGCCCGCTGCGTACGCGCTGCCAAGCGTGTAGCTGCGCAGGGCCGTTGCCGCGTCGATACGCTCGCTCGGCAGCCAGCCGCCCTCGGGCCAGTGGCTGCGGGGATCTTGGCGTGTGATAGCCGTGTAGAGCACGTTCATGCTGGTAACGGCCGTGATGGGGCTGTCGGTACCGAAAGCTTGACGGATACCGCGCTGCTGATAAGTTGCGAACGGCCACATGATGCGGCTGCGTTCCAGGCCCAGGTCGCGCTCCGGGCCACCCGGGTCGAGCGTGATGTGGCAAGGCTGGCTCGAGGCAATGACGTTGAGCTTGCGCAGACGATCGATGTCCTGAGGCAGCAGATTCTCCAGGTGCTCAAGCGTATTGTGGCCGTGCTGGGGCAAGCCGTAGAGCTCTGCCGCCTCCTCAAAGATATCGAGTGCGGCATGGATGGCACCGTCGCCGATAACGTGGATGCGCACGGTATGGTCACGCTCGGCTGCCGCCAAAACCAACTTGCGCATACGCTCGACAGGGACCGTCAGGCGGCCCTGGTCGCCCGGGAAGCGCGGGTTGGTATAGGGCTCAGTGAGGTATGCGGTATGCTCGCTCGACACGCCGTCGAAGAACTGTTTAAAGCCTGGCGCCGAGAGCAGCGCGTTGTTCGCGTAGCGGGTCTGGAGTTCTTCCAAGCGCGACTGGTCATCCAGCAGCGTGGGAAACAGATGGGCGCGGATGCCCAGCTTGCCGGAGGCCTGCAGCTTGTCGTAAACATCGTCGCGAATAAAGTCGCAGCCCGGCATGGGCATGAGCGACATATCGCAGATTGAGGTGATGCCTTGCTCGGCCATACGCTTCATCTGGTCGGCGTAAGCGCTCGCGATGCGGTCCTCGCCCAGCCACTCCAGGCAGCGCGGCAGCAGCTGCATAGCAGCCGCCTCGTGGGCGATACCCGTAAGCTCGCCATTTGCATCTTTGTCGTAACTGCCACCCGCCGGAGGCTCGCTGTCGCGCGTAACGCCGAGCGCCTCGAGTGCGCGGCTGTTGAGCCACAGCGTGTGCCCGTCGCCCGAGTACATAACGCAGGGACGATCGGGGAATGCCGCATCGAGCGACGCCTTGGTAGGGTGCTCGGGCGGGTCCCAACGGTAGTCGCGCCAGCCCTGCGTCACAACCCAGGCGTCATCGGGCAGGTCCTGGGAAAACTCGAGCGCATGTTGCACCAGCGCCGCCTCGGACGTACCCATATCCATGAGCATGTATGGCGAGGAACCGACCGAGGTATGGAAGAAGTGCAGATGAGCGTCATGGAAACCGGGGCAGACAAACTGCTCGCCGTAGTCGATAACCGGCGTGGCGGCAGGCGCGGCGGCGATCACGTCATCGGGCGCACCGACTGCGACGATACGGTCGCCTGCGATGGCAATCGCCAGCTCACGGGCAGTATCGATGCCGTCTTGCGCGGTAAAGACGTTCTTGGAGCGGATAATCCGATCGATATGTTGCATGGGCATCCCCATCTCTGGCAGGAAATTCAACACCCCCGAGTGTACTCCCCCGCCTCGGTTACAAAATGCCAAGCGGCAAACGGCAGCTTTGCCAGGCCAAGTGGCAGGTGGCATACTGGAAAGAGCTTGTACGATTTTGCGATAAACCAGTAAGGAGCAAATCGACTATGACGAAGACCAAGGCACAGCAGATTATGGCGGCGACCGAGGCTCGTGCGGCTGACGACGTCACCGCAGCCATCCAAGATATCGCCGCCGAGTTTGAACCCTACATCATCAAGCAGCGTCGGCACTTCCATAAGCACCCGGAGCTGAGCCTCGTCGAAGAGCGCACGACTTCTGACATCGCCAACCAGCTCGACGCCATGAATATCCCCTACGAGCGTCCCCTTAAGACGGGTCTGGTGGCGACCCTTCGCGGCACCGCGCACGACGCCTATCGCGAGGACGGCACGCCGCGCCGCCGTATCCTGCTGCGCGCGGATATCGACGCCCTGCCCGTCACCGAGCAGACCGGCGAGGAGTTTGCCAGCGTCAACGAGGGCTGCATGCACGCCTGCGGCCACGACTGCCACATCGCCATGATGCTCGGCACGCTGCAAATCCTGCGCCATATGACCGACGACATCCACGGCGAAGTCCGCATCGTCTTCCAACCCAGCGAGGAAAACGGCCAGGGCGCCAAGCTCATGATCGGCACGGGCGTGCTCGACGGCGTCGATGGCGCCTACGCCGCGCACATCTGGAGTGAGGTCGACGCCGGCACCGTGAGCTGCGAGCCCGGACCGCGCATGGCCAATACCGACTGGTTCCGCATCGATGTTCGCGGCACCTCATGCCACGGTGCCATGCCCCAGCGCGGCCACGACGCCGTTATGGTGGCCGCCGAGATCGTCAATGCCCTGCAGACCATCGTTTCGCGCGAGATCAGCCCCTACGAGCCGGCCGTCATTACCGTCGGCGAGCTGCACGGCGGAACCGCGCGCAACGTTATCGCCGGCACGGCCTACCTCGCCGGCACGGTGCGCACCTACGGAGATTCGACCCACGAGGAAATGCCGGAGCTCATGCGCCGCATCGTGGAGCATACCGCGGCCGCCTTGGGCGCCGAGGCAGAGCTCACCGACTACACCATCGCCAACTACAAGGTCGAAAACGACGCCGCCTCGAGCGAGCGTTGTCGTCAGGCCGTGGTCAAGTGCCTGGGTGCAGCCGGCGAAGGCCATTATCGCGGCACACTTTCGGGCGAGGATTTTTCGGAGTACCTGCGCCGTGTACCGGGCGTGCTCGCCTTTGTAGGTACGCGCAACCCCAAGATTGGCGCCACGTACGCCCAACATTCCTGCTTCTACAAGATCGACGAGACTGTGCTGGCAAAGGGCTCCATGGTGGCCGCCCAGTATGCCATCGACTTTTTGGCCGAGCCCACGCAAGAGGAGCTCGACGGCCCCGCGATCACCGCGGTCGCCGAAACCAACCCCGACCTGGCCGCCAAGTTGCGCTCTGCCAAGGCAACGACCGCCGAGGCTCGCGACGCCATCCATGACGCCCGCACGGCACGCCATGCCGCGATCAAGGGCATCCACGATGCACGTGCCGCCGCTCGCCGCGAGGAGAAGCGCGGCGAGTAGTCGATTCGCGGCCATCTCGCAGTCATAGCCACATCGCGATATCAAAGCGGGGGCGGACGTTTCGACACGTCCTCCCCCGCTCATTTGTCAAGCGCTATTTCTACCGTTTCTACCCCGTCCCCAAATGGCAGGTGGCAGGGTCACTCGTCCTGCGGGTCCTCGTCGGAGCTTGGCGCAGGCTCGGGCTCAGGCACGGGCACGGGCGCGGGCTCAGGCTCAGGCTCAGACTCAGGCTCGGGCTCGGGCTCGGGCTCGGGCTCGGGCGCAGGCGCCGCAGCGGAATCGGATACGAGCGCTGCGTCGGCGCTAAAACCAGCCGGAGCAGACTTCTTCTCAAACGGCAGCACAAAAGTCAGGACGTCGTCCTTGTCCTCGTCGGCCCACTCGCTTGCGTAGCGCGCAACCCAATAGCCAACGGCACGATGCTTGAGCATCTTGCCAAAGACCGTAAGGAATACCGTGACAAACGCCGTCAGCACCAAGAACAATACGAGCGTGATGCCACCGCCGGTAACAAGCGCCTCAATAGCCGAAGGACGGTAGTAGTAGTTATACATACCGACAGAGGCAATGGCGCCGAAGACGAGCGTCAGGATCCATGTGACAACGTTGGCGACCAGACCCGTCAAAAACTCGGGAAGGAACGAAGCGCAGAACAGCTTGGTCTTGTTGTGCTTAAACGCCGCCCAGACCTTGTCGAGCGAAAACGCGCTCTCGACACGACCGGTCACCGCAAAGTGCATCACGGCAATGTCGGCGAACATCTTAAAGAAGACCCCCAAGACCGCCGTGGCAATCATAGCCAGGACAAGCAGGCCAAGCGAGCCAAACAGCGCTGCCTCGAGTGCATAGGAGCCGTAATACGAATAAGAGCCCGCGGCGCCAATTACCACGCTCTCCACCAGCGAAAGCACTACACCGATAACGGGAATGGCAGCGATAACCTCGAGCACGACCGAGATAACGCTCGAAAAGACTCCGAGGCCAAACGACGTGGAACGCATGAGTGGACGATCCATACCGCCATCAACCTTGAGCGACAGATCGCGACCCCACTCAATACCAAAGCCGGAACCACACACGCTCGCAATGCAAGCTGCCAAAAAGCCGATGGCAGCTGCAATGCCGCCAATAACGGGAATAAACAGCACGAGTACCGACACAACACAAATCAGCGCCGGCAAAAAGGCAATCTGGCACACGCGCTGCAGCACGCCCGGAGTCTTGGTCATATCCTCAAACGCCTGAGCCACACAGCCCTTGGACGCATTCGCCACGGGCGGTTGCGGAACAAACTGCTGGGGCTGACCCTGAGGGGCAGAGGCTGCGGCACCGGCATTGGGGGCACCACACGTGCCGCAGAACTTGTCGTTATCGCCCATGGGGGCGCCACACTGCGAGCAGAACATAGAATCATCCCTTCGTATCTTGAACGAATCATCTGGATCGCAAACGATGTCTTTGGCATCATTATCACCCAATGTGGGGACAAATACTCCAACATGACGCATTTGCAATGCGCAGGGCGCTATTCGATTGTTTGATGAGCTCGACCGCGTTAGTTCGTTCCGCGGAAACCCTTGCCGACGATCTCGGAGCTGTCGACAATCGTGATAAAGGCACCCGGATCGATCTCGCGCGCGTAGCGACGCAGTTGCACGGCCTCGCGACGGCTTAGCACGCTCATGATCACCGTCACGCACTTGCCCGAGAAAGCACCGTAGCCGCGGCTGATAGTCGCCGTACGGTTGAGATGCTTGACGATAAACTCCTCGACCTTAAGGGGCTCGGAACAAATGACTGTGCAGACTTTGCGCAGGTGAATGCTCTCGATGGCCTTGTCGACCACGAGCGTCTTGGCAAACAGGCCGAGCACGCAATACAGACCGACGCGCGGGCCGTACAAGA
Source organism: Coriobacteriaceae bacterium (assembly GCA_902363875.1). GTDB lineage: Bacteria > Actinomycetota > Coriobacteriia > Coriobacteriales > Coriobacteriaceae > Collinsella. Next base: position 64,544 of record CABJBO010000004.1, read on the forward strand.
AGGCCGCGATGGTCACGATGCCGATATCGACCAGCAGCAGCGCACGGCCGATCTCAAGCGTCGTGCGGCGTTTGAGAATCATGGCGAGGATGTCCGTGCCGCCCGTCGAGGCACCAATATCAAAGACGATGGCGCTGCCGAGCGCCGGCAGAATCACGGCAAAGCACAGGTCGAGCCACATATCGCCCGTCATCGAGACATCGGTCGGAATAAAGAGCTCAAACAGCGAAACATAGGCGGACAGCGCAAACGAGGCAAAGACACTCCACAGGATTGCCTTGCGCTCCAAAAAGATAAAGCCCAGAACGACCAGGACCGCATTGATAATCCACATAAAGACGCCGACGGGCAGGGTCGGGAACAGCGTGGACAGAATGACCGACACGCCCGAGGTGCCGCCAAAAGCAAAGTGATTAGGGGTTTTAAACGCGACGATGGCAAAGGCCGTGAGGATCAGGCCCAAATTGAGCTCGGCAAAAAAGCGCGGAAAGCCCGGCTCCTGGCTGCGCTTGCGACCAGCGCGCTCGCCCCGCTCGATAACATCGCGATCGACCACGCGTTCCATCGGCACTACGGGAGGACGATGCACCTCCTCGGCAGCACGCGACGCCGCCTCTGCCGCAGCGGCCTCAATTGCCCATGCCTTGCTTTCTGTTTCGTGCTCGTCGGCCATTACGGCAACCCCTCGTTAACAATTTGGAAACAATGCGCCCATTAGAGTAACGCGGAACGTGGGGATTGCAACCCTTAGTTAGACGAGCGGTATGACTATATCGGGAGCGTACAAAAACGGCCGGCCACGCTTTTGCTTGCGCGGTCGGCCGTTTAATGTTTTCGCAGATAAAACCTGCCAAAACAAACCTGTCCCTTTTTGGAAGGTTATTCGTGCTGGCTGGTGCGGTGCTCGTACTCCTCGGGGGTGATGACGTCCTCGATGCGCAGGTTGACGCCCGCCACCTCAAGGCCGGTCATCGCGGCAAGGCGCTCGGTGACACGTGCCTTAACATCGTCGAAGATCGCGGGCGCATAGGCGCCGTACTCGATGATGACGGAGATGTTGACGACCACGCGATTATCGTCGGTGACCTCGACCGTCACGCCCTTGGTCAGATTCTCGGCACCAAACTGCTCCTGCACAAAGTGCATGAGGTTACCCTTCATGCCCAGAACGTGCGGAACCTCGCGGGTGGCCATGGCAACGATCTTCTCGATCACGCCGTTGGAATAGGTCAACGAGTCCTCGGACTCATCCGCTTCCTCGTCGTCCTCATCCGTATCGGACTCGGCCTCGACGAGAGCCTCATCCTCGAGCGTCACATCCTCAGCTTCGGCGACGACCGCCTCGTTCTCCTCGAGCTCGGTATCGGCTACATCGACCTTCGTATTAAAAGCCATGGTTCCTCCTTATGCCTGCCGCGGATGCGACAGTCGAATACATATTAGCGGCCGCTAAACAGACGGCCGAAGAAGTTGACGATCCCGTTCTCGCCGTCGCGAATTTGGCCGATCACAGCGCCGATCAGCACGAAGAATGCAATGACGAGCGTGTCCCACAGGCCCAACGTGAGCACCAACACGGCGAGGATAAAGCCGGCGACGGCGCCGAGCGTGGTGTTGGGATGACGCACAGCATAGCTCCAGATGGCAGCGCCCGTACCCTTGATGAGACCCATAGCCTCGTCAAAATCCGCGGCTGCCGCGTCTTGTAACTCGGTTGCCTCTGCTTTGGAATCAACAGGTTCGCTCGCCGACGTGGCGCTCTGGTCAATCGTCAGGCGCGGCGTACGAGCGGTCTTATCTTGATTGGTATCACTCACCGGAAACCTCCACGGTCTGGACGGTAGTCTTGGACGGCAAAAAACGGACGCGCGCGGTCGTACCCGGCGCGCCGAGCATGGTATCGCAGGCTTCTTCGATGCGCTGCTGCATCGCGGTAGCCAGAGATGCCACGTCCTTATCGTCAAGCGCGATAGCCTCGACCTTAAAACGGACGTGCGAATCGTCGGGGCCTTGGACGCGAGCCTCGACATGCTCGACCATCACGCGGTCGTCGCGCTCGGCAGCAACCCTGGCGCACGAAGAAAGCGCCGCAAGGGTAACCTCGATATTGCGCTCCCCCGCCGGATGCACGCAGGACGGTTCGCGACGAGCGAACATCAGGCGGAAAAAGCTTACCAGCACGCCGATCGCCACGACGCTGGCGCACGCCGTGACGACGATGCGCGGCATGGGGTCGCGCATCAACAGCATAAAGCGATACGTATACGGCCCCCAAAACTGGCAGACAAGCGTACCCAGTGCCACGATGGTGGCGGCAAGATACACGATCGCTAGGGCTCGTTTGAGTACGCGCACGCGGCGCTCCCTTCAAATCTCGGCTCTCGAAATGCAGAACGGTTCGCATCATTATAAAAGAGCCGGGTCCGGTGCTCTACGCACGCGGATCCGGCTCATCTATTCCACGAGGCTTGCATGCTCGCTTCATTATGCCCAGATATGCACGGCTCAATCCGTGCTGGCGCTACTCCTCCTCGAGGGCAGCGATGACCTCGTCGGTCATGTCCATGGTGCTGTAGACGTCCTGGACGTCGTCGAGCTCCTCAAGACGGTCGATGAGGCGCTGGACCTTCTTGGCGTCGGTACCAGAGACCTCGGTCGGGGTGGTCGGGACCATGGTGGTCTCGGAACCCTTGACCTGGACGCCCTGCTCCTCGAGCGCCTTGGAGACAGCCATGACGTCGTTGGCAGCAGTCCAGACGATCCACTCCTCGCCGGCGTCCTCGTAGTCCTCGCCACCGGCCTCGGCGATGGCCATCATGAACTCATCCTCGTCACCGGCAGCACCGTTGGCGATCATGGTCTCCTTCTTGGCGTTCTCGTCCAGGATCTCCTTGGCGACGACGATCTGGCCCTTGCGCTCAAACTGGAAGGCGACGGAGCCGGAGGTGCCCAGGTTGCCACCAGCGTGGGAGAAGGCGGAACGGACATCAGCGGCGGTACGGTTGCGGTTGTCGGTCAGGCAGTCGACGTAGACGGCGACACCGGCGGGACCGTAGCCCTCGTACACGATGTTCTCGTAGACGGCGGCGTCAGCACCCGAACCAAAAGCCTTGTCGATAGCGGACTTGATCTTGTCCTTAGGCATGGACTGAGCCTTGGCCTTGGCAACGGCAGCGGCGAGGCTGGCGTTGTTCTCGGGCAGCGGGTCACCGCCGAGACGGGCAGCAACGGTGATGTTGCGGCTGAGCTTGGAGAAGAGGGCGGAACGCTTGGCGTCCTGCGCGCCCTTACGATGCTTGGTTGTGGCCCACTTAGAGTGTCCGGACATACGTGTCTCCTATCGGTTTCGACCTAAAGCCCAGCGCAGATGCTCGGGCAATATAAACAAACGTCGTTATGATATACCTACTGGCCTGCAAGATAAACCCCAAAATGAAGGCGTCGTGATGATGGCCCCTTTGGTGCAGCAAAGAAACCTGACCCCAATGCACCAGGTTAGAATCAGAGGAAGTCACTGCGGGTGACGGTGGCGCCGATGGCGAAGGGCATGCAGGCGATGACCGGATACAGGTAGCGCATGTAGGTCGAGCCGTTGCACGGACCAATCAGGCACACGGCGAGCACGCCCAACAGCGGCACCCAGATCGCCAGCGCACGCCATGAATGACGACGCAGCAGGTAGACCACCACGGCGATCATAATCCACACATAGGTGGCCGAGCTCATGGTGAGCGAAATAAACGGGATGCGCTGCACCGCCACACGGTACAGATTGATCAGGTGGTCGCACCAGCGCACCACGTTGCTGTCAACCGGATGGAAGTCGAAGTACTTGAGGTTGTCGGGACGCGCCATGATCTCGGCACTACGCGCCGTGCTGTAGACCCAGGCATCGCGCGCGCTCGGATAAAAGTAGCCGTAATAGTTATTGATGAGCGCCGAGATATAGCACTCGGGATCCTTTTTGAACATCTGCGCCCAGACCTCAAAATAGGCCTTGATGTCCTCCTGCGAGGCGTACTCGTTAAAGCAATTTTTGACGGAGTCCGACTTATCCGGGTTGTAACGGCGGCCCAGATTCTCGTACTTGAGCACCCGGTCGATCACGGCGCGCTCCTCGTCGGTCACCAAACCGTCGCAAGGAGCCTCCACGATGGTGCCGTCCTCCTTTACCGTGGGGTTGACGCCCGAGTTGAGGCCGTCGTGCTTTTGGACGAAACGAGCCGTCTGTTGGAACGGAATCGAGAGGATTTCGCGCTTGGAACCAGGCGTGATGTCGTGCGCCGGCATAAAGACCTTGGTGAAGTACATATTAGAGGCAAGGCAGAGTGCGAGCACCGCGAGGACGCCAACCCAGCGGAAGCGCGGCGTGGCGCATGAGACCGCGGTGCCCGTCTGCTTAGCCGCACGACGGGCGACATGTACATCCCATGCGCAAAACGCCGCCGCAATCACGCAGGCCGCCAACGGAAAGACCAGACCGCCATTGCGCAAAAACGTGGAATCCATGGCAGCCAGCGCAAGCAACAGCCAGTCGTGGCGCGCAAAGAGCACGGGCCTCTGTTCGCCCGCACGCTCGGCATTGGCATCACGACGGGGCAAGCCACATGCCACGAGCTTGACGGTCTGTACCAGCAGCACCAAAAACGCGTCGGCAAAGAGCACGTCTTTGGTGAGCAACGCCGCGTAGTTAGAGAACATCGGCATAAACGCAAAGAACAGCAGGATCGTACCGCGAACCGGCAGGCTCACGCCCAGTTTGCGCAGCGACGAAATGGAATAGGCCATGCAGGCAGCCGTGATGACAAATTGAGCGCAGGTATAGATGATGAGGCCCGCGTTAGCGCTGTTGAACAGCGAAAGCCCCAGTTGAACGCACGAGCCGATAATGGCCGTGTGCACTACGGGATGGTGCCCGTTGAGCAGCACGTTGGGGTTGAGCAGGCGCAGGTAGTCGCTCGTGCCGTTGGGATAGTTGAACCACTGGCGAATCTGCGCACCCGTATCTCCCATAAAAAGGCCGGGCAGCGAAGCGATGAGCGTGGGCGCCCAGGCGATCATAAGCACCAGGAAGGGCCCGGCAAAGGGATGGACCGAGAGCACGGCGTGAGCCACACGCCATACGCGGCCAAAGTGCGCTTCGGAAAACGGAATGCGCCGAGAGCTCAGCCAATCCAGGCACTCAAAAGCCAGATAGAAGGCCACGATCGCTAGGAGCATCCAGCCCGCGCCGCCAATCCAGGCGCAGATGATGCGGGCCTTGTCGCCAAGAACAATCTCGGCCGAGTCGATAAGGTCGTAGCTGCGGCCGAACACCATGCAGATGGCGAAAAACAGCGACGGCAGAATAATCGATGGGCGCCAGGTGTCGCCACGGCCAAAGAACACGTAGCGAAACGGCAGCGTGAGCAGGCAGGCAAGCGCAAGCAGCATGACCGCGTCGGTATGGCCGGCAAACGAGAGGAGCACCTCGTAGCACACGTACAGCATGCCCGAGGCTTTGGGGTCAATCGCCAAGACTGCGTTGCTCGACACCGGGGCGGGATCGATGGAAAACGCCGTGGTCGCCAACAGCGCGAGCAGAAATGCGATGAGCGTCTGCTTGGCGGGGTAGCGCTTAAACCAGACGATGCGGGCAGCGTCGCGCGCAGCCGTTGTGGAGAGATCGGAATCCTTCACAGTCCGAAAGCCTTTCTAGAAACCTATCAAACTCAGCAAAACCACCACAAAGGTGCCTGTGTCCCCTTTGTGGTGGTTAGGCGTCGAGGTAGATGCGCTGGGGACGGTTGCGGTGTCGCGCGAAGATGATGAGCGCCAGGCCGGCGATCACGAGCGGAAGACTCAGCAGCTGCCCCATCGTGATGACGCCGCCCAGCAGATAGCCAAGCTGGGCGTCGGGCACGCGCACGAACTCGACGAGGAAGCGGACGATGCCGTATCCCATCACGAACACGCCCATAAACGTACCCTGAGGCAGCAGCGGCTTTTTGCGGCTGAGCACCTGCAGAATGCAAAAGAGCACGATGCCCTCAAGAAATGCCTCGTAGAGCTGGGAGGGGTGACGCGGCATATCGCCCGCAGTCCCGCCAAAGACCACACCCCAGGGCAGATCGGTCGGCTTGCCCCACAGCTCACCGTTGACAAAGTTGGCACAACGGCCCAGGCACAGGGCCAGCGGCGCGCCGATGACGGCAAGGTCTGCCAAAGTCCATGCGTCGAGCTTATACATGCGGCACACGATGATGCCGCCGATAATACCGCCCACCAAACCGCCATGGAAGCTCATGCCGCCCTCGTTGGTGGCAAAGATCTCGAGCGGGTGCGCCCAGTAGTAGCCATCACCGTAAAAGACGACGTAGAACAGGCGCGCACCGATAATGAGGCCAAAGACCACGCCGACCACGACACTCGTCAGGTCGTCAATCGTGATGTTAAAGCCCCAGCAACGCTGCGTGCGGTACATGACGACCGCCGTGAGCAGGGCGCCGACCACATAGGCCAGACCATACCAGTAAATCGTGATGGGCCCCGCCGAAATCGCGACGGGATCAAGCATATGGTAGAAGTCGTTGAGCATGTCGACCCTCCTACTCCCTACATACCAAATGCGGCCGCGGCCCTTGCGCTCGCAGCCGCATATTTGGGCGTAACGTCTATGCGGAGTATGCCGTCCGCAGCTTTCGCAGCTTAGAACGGCGCGTACTCGTCGTACAGGTCCTCGGCCTCGCCGGAGGCATTGACCTGCTCAACTCGTGTAACGCCGGGCACATGCTCCTTCAGGATGCGCTCAATACCCATGGACAGGGTCAGCGAGCTCATGGGGCAGCCGGCGCAAGCGCCCTGCAGCTCCAGTTTGACGACGCCCTCGTCGTCAACGCCCACATACTCCATATCGCCGCCGTCGGCCTGCAGGTTGGGGCGAATCTCTTCAAGAACCTTCTTAAGCAGCTCTTCGTTAACAGCCACAGGGGCTCCTTTCTCACAATTACGCGGGCGCGCCCGCGGACAGAAGCTATGTTACTACAGCCGTGTACCCGCTCACGAGCCGTCCATGCGCGCAGACGCGACTTTCACGAGTAGTCAATTTGGGACGGGGCTCTTTTGGCTGCCTTTTGTTGCCAGCTGGCGTTGCCACGCGCTACTGCTGAGCCTGCCCCTCGGTGCCGATGTGAACATCGACGATGACCTGGCGGTAGCTGATGCCGCAGGAGTCGAGAATGCGGCGGCTGATACGGCCGTCATCGGTGTCGGCATACTTATTGTCCAGGTAGACGACCTCGCCCACGCCCACCTGCGCCAGGATCTTGGCGCAGTCGTGGCACGGGAACAGCGTGACGTAGACCGTGGAACCCTCGAGGTCCTTGAGCGAGCCACGGTAGTTGAGCACGGCGTTGGCCTCGGCATGGACCACGTAGTTGTGCTTGTCCTGCAGCGGGTCATCGCTCGTACCCCACGGGAAAAAGTCGTCGTTGAGCGCCGAGGGCGTGCCGTTGTAACCCACCGAAAGGATGCGGTGGTTGGTGCTGGCGATGCATGCTCCCACCTGCGTGTTGGGGTCCTTGCTACGGCGCTGCGCGGCGATGGCCACGCTCATAAAGAACTCGTCCCAGCTAATAACGTCGCGGCGCTTGCCCGACGCGGTTTGATGAAGATCGTCCGACATGGCAGACACCTCCGAAATCGCAATAGTTTGGCCCATTGTAGCAGGTGAAAGGTAGGGGCGCTTATCCCACCAGCCCCTCGCCCTACGCGCGGCGGGGCTTTTGGTTGATGCGGTAGAGCTCGGCGAGACCCCGCAACGTCAGCGCGTCGTCTACCGTCAGGCTATGGCCGACCAGCGCCGCAAGTGCCTCGGCATCGTCGCCGGTAATGACGATAGGCACATCGCCCTCCCCCGCGGCCTTGGTCGCGCGCATCTCGGCAAGCACCATGTCGAGCATGCCGTCGATGCGGGCTACCTCGCCCAAAACCACACCCGAGCGCATGGCCTCACGCGTGTTGTGGCCGATTACATGTGTGGGCGCCGAGGGCTCAACCTGGGGTAGGCGCGCTGCTGCCGCCGAGAGCGAACGGGCGCCGAGTGCCAGCCCCGGCGCGATAACGCCGCCCACAAAGGTACCGTGCGCGTCGATGACCTCGATATTGGTCGTCGTGCCCAGGTCAATCACGATGCACGGCGAGCCGTAGACGGCGCGGGCCGCCACGGCATCGGCGATGCGGTCGGGGCCGATCTCGGCTGGATCGTCGTAGTGCACGGGCATGCCGGTCTTAAGTCCCGGCCCCACGGTGAGCACGCGCCCCGTGCAGGTGCGGGAAAGTGCCGCCTTCCACGGGCGCTCGAGCGCCGGGACCACGCAGCTCAGCACAGCAGCCGCGGGCACAAGCGCACCCGGCATGCCCGCATCGGCCGCCAGTGCGGCCATGACCTGCACGAGACGCATGCGTGCCTCGTCGGCCGTAATGCTCGACGGCGTCGTGATCTCGCATGTCGCAAGCGGACATTCCTGCGCCGCGGCCGAATCCTCGGCAAACAGGCCAAAGCGAATGAACGTGTTGCCTACGTCGACCGTCAATATATATGCGCACCCATCAAGCATCGTCGGCGCTCCTTTCGTCTGTCCAGCAGTATATCGCCTACCTAAACCAGTCATCCCAAAATGACTAGCTTGCGGCTATACTGGTGCGCGGTCGTTTGCGAGCTCACGCGGCGGCCCTTGGTAACCCGACTTCCCGCGCCGTATCCGTAACGGCGCTCCCGGGGGAAGCGGATATACGCAAAGGAGTTTTATATGAGCAATCCCTCGAACCGCGCTTCGATGCGCGGGCAACTCACGCTGCGCGGCGTCGTCATCGGCGTCCTTGGCTGCGTGATCATCACGGCAAGCTCGGCCTACACGGCCCTCAAGATGGGTGCACTCCCCTGGCCGATTATTTTCGCTGCCGTCATCTCGCTGTTCTTCCTGAAGCTCATGGGCAACGCCAGCCTCAACGAGGCCAACGTCACCCACACCATCATGTCCGCGGGCGCCATGGTCGCCGGCGGCCTGGCGTTTACCATCCCGGGCGCCTGGATGCTGGGCTATGCCGACCAGATCAGCTGGCTCGACATGTTTATCGTGGCACTCGTCGGCACCATCTTGGGCCTGCTGGCAACGGCGCTCATCCACCGCCACTTTATCGTGGACGCCGCGCTGGAGTTTCCCACCGGCAATGCCGCAGCTCAGACACTGCGCGCCACCGAGGCCGGCGGCAAGACCGGCAAGCAGCTCTTTGGCTCCATGGCCATCGCAGGCATCTACAGCGTGCTTCGCGACGCTCTGGGCGTGGTGCCCAGCATGCTGTGCACGCTCAATATCCCCGGCGTGACCTTTGCCATCTATAACTCGCCCATGCTGCTCTCCATCGGCTTTTTGGTTGGCTTCGCCCCGGTTGCCTTCTGGTTTGCCGGCGCGCTGCTAGGTAACTTTGGCATCATCGTGGGCGGCACCGCTGCCGGTCTGTTCGACGTTGTGACCGCGCAGGGCATCGTCAAGTCCCTGGGCATGGGCCTCATGATGGGCTTTGGCGTCGCCGTCGTCCTCAAGGACATCCTGCCGCAGGTCGCCGGCATCGTCCGCGGTCTTGCCGCCGACAGCTCCACCGACACCGACGAGCAATCGCTCATCTCGGGCTCCCTTAAGCTCGACGCCGGCATCATCGGCCTGGGCGCCGCCGCCATCGCCGTGATCATCGCCATCGTGCTTGACCTTGGCCCCGTTCCGGCCGTCATCGTGACGCTGTTCACCTTTGTCACCACCATCATGAGCGCGCAGAGCTGCGGCCAGACGGGCATCGACCCCATGGAGATCTTCGGCCTCATCGTCATGCTCATCGTGGCAGCCTTCGCACAGATCGCCCAGGTCAAGCTGTTCTTTATCGCCGGCATCGTGGCCGTGGCATGCGGCCTTGCGGGCGACGTCATGAACGACTTTAAGGCCGGCGCCGTGCTGGGCACCAACCCGCGTGCGCAGTGGATCGGCCAGGCCATTGGCGGCATCGTGGGTGCCCTGGTCGCCGCAGCCGTCATGGTCGCGCTCGTCACCGCCTATGGTCCGGACGCCTTTGGCCCCGACAAGAGCTTTGTTGCCGCGCAGGCAAGTGTGGTCGCCACCATGGTCTCGGGCATCCCGAGCGTGCCGTGGTTCGCTGGCGGCTTTATCGCCGGCATCGTCATGTACTGGCTCGGCATTCCGGCCATGATGATCGGCCTGGGCGTGTACCTGCCGTTCTACATGTCACTCACGGCATTCCTGGGCTCCTGCGTCAAGCTCGCCTACGACAAGTGGTCCGCCCACCGCGACGCCGCTGCCGGCCTTTCGGACGAAGAGAAGGCCACCAAGGACGCCGCCTTCCAGGAACAGGGCCTGGTCGTTGCCAGCGGCCTGCTCGGCGGCGAGTCCATCGTCGGCGTTATCCTGGCGTTTGTCTCTGTTGGTCTGAGCCTGCTGGGATAAGCTGAGCAGTTGCTCGACAGCGACCATATTGCCTACGGCTTGCCCGGTCGATAGCTTCTGCGGCTGCCGACCGGGCTTTTTGATACCAACGCAAAGAAAGGCCGGCGCGCTGCGTATGACAGCGCGCCGGCCTTATCGTTTGGCTATCGAGACGGTCCCGCTATGAACCGAAGTTCGTTGCAGAATCTACGCTCGAAACGCTACATCTGCTTGCGACGACGATCGCCCAGCGTCACGCCCGCAGCAACGAGCGTAATGCCACCGATAACGAAAACCTCACCTGCAAGCGCGGAGTCATCGCCAGTCTGGGCGAGCGCACCGTCCGCGGCCTTCTTCTTGGCGACAGGAGCCTTTGCAGCGGCCTGCGCAACCTGAGGCTTGGCCTGCGGCTCAGCCTTGGGATGATACTTGTCGTACTCGGCCTGAGCGGCAGCCAGGGCATCCTTGGCATCGCCAAGCTCGGCAAGCGCGGCGGCATAGGCGTCGTTGGCATCGGACAGCTTGGCATCGGCATCGCTCAGAGCAGCCTTGAGACCAGCGGCGGCATCGACGGCAGCCTTATAGCGAGCGTAGGCAGCGTTCAGCTTGACCAGCTTCTCGTTACCCGTCGTGCCCGCGGCAAGAGAGGCCTTGTGGTCGACAGCCTCAAGATCGGCCTTGAGTGCCTCATCGCTGGCAAGCTCGGCCTTGGCCTTGACGATCTCGAAGTTCGCATCGACGACGGCTTCGTTGGCGGCCTCGAGCTGCTTCTGGGCATCGGCGACACCGGCGACGGCAGCGTCATAGGCGGCCTTGGCGTCGTCGACCGCCTTCTGGGCGCCGGCGAAGCGCTCGAAGGCCTTGTTTGCGGTGACAAGCTCGTCCTCGGCGGCCTTGGCCTTCGCCTGTGCGTCGGACAGGGTCTGCGTCTTGGCGGCAACTGCCTGCTTGGCGCCCGAAAGAGCGGTCGCGGCGTGCACATCTGCGGCCTGAGCCTTGTCAACGCCAGCCTGGGCAGTGTCGTCGGCCTTCTTGCCATCGTTAAGCGTGCCCTGCTTGTTCGCAAGATCCGTCTTGGCGGCATCGCACTTGGCGGCAAGGTCCTTGACCGAAGCGGTAGCGTTGTCATACGCCTCGTTGGCCTGATCGGACTTTACCTTGGCGGCGTCGCGGGCGCTGCGAGCCTTCGCCTTGTGAGCAGCGGCCTCGGCTGCCTTCGTCTTGCTGTCAGCAAGCGTGGCGTTTGCCCTATCGAGAGCTGCCTGGGCAGTAGCGGCCTCGCTCTTGGCGGCGTCGAGCTTGGTCTGGGGCGTCTTGACGTCGACACCCTTGAGTTTGGCTTCGGCGGCGTCGTATGCCGTCTTCGCGGCGGCGGTGCCGGACTTAGCCTTCTCGTACTCGCCCTTGGCAGTGTTCACGTTTGTGTCGGCCGCGGTATAGGCGTCGCGTGCGGAATCCTTTTTATTGACGGCAGCGTAGTAGGCATTGCTGGTCGAACCATAATTCTTCTGCGCCTCTGCCAGCTTATTCTGAAGCTGCTTCAGCTGCTCCTTCTGCTCCTGCGTGCCGCCTGCATTGTAGGCGGAAGCGATGTAGTCGTTCAGGAGCTTCTTGAACTCGGAGACAGTGAAATCAGCCTGACTGTCAAAAGAGCTGTAATCGAAGATGGTTACCTCGGAATCGGTGTTTTTACCGCTACCGGTCGCGATGCCGATAGCCTTCGTACCGGCATCGATGATGTTGAGATAGTGCCCGCACTCTTGGGAGATGCTTGTGTAGTGCTGGGAGATATAGTAGGAATCATATCGATGATTTTCAAGGTCACCATTCTTCTTGGCGTACTTATCGAATGCCTCCTTCTCCTGGGTATAGAGACCGGTGTAGGGCCAGCCTAGGGTGTCCTCAGTCTCGCCGCCGGTATATGCACCGCCACCGCCAGCAAGATTTTCACCGTTATCCCAGTAGCAGTTCGAGTGTCCCCAGATGTTCGATGAATATGATGTATTAAGGGCGGCTGCCGCAGTCATGCGGAGGCTGACGCTGAGCGCCGACTGACCGTTCGCCTTGCGGAGGTTGTTCTGGGTGTCGAGATATGTCAAGGCGTTGCGCATCTGCTCCAAGGAAAGCGGGTTGGTGTCGCGAGACATGTCCTGATCGACGTACTGGTCATACCATTCGGCCTTGCCCTCAGCACCGGTCAGCATCGATACGGCATCCTGGGCGTTCTTTTTCTGCGTGGCTGTGAACTGGCTGCCGCCGATGATGTAGTTCATGAAGCCGAACATACCCTGGCTGATGACATTCTGGTCTACGGTCATGTTCGACTTGAGGTCGGCAATCTGCTGGTTAAGCTTGTCGACTTCAGCGCTCGCGGCATCATAAGCGCTCTTTGCCGATATAACTTCGGCGCAAATTGCATCGTATTCAGCACGCTTCTGCTGACGGACCTCGACGAGTCGGTCGTACTCCGCCTTCTTGTCGGCTTCGGTCTGCTGGGCCTGCTCGTATGCCGACTTCGCGGTGTCACGCTTACTGGCCGCGTCCTTGTACTCCTTGTTTGCCGCATCGTATGCAGACTGGGCAGATGCCACGGCAGCGTTGGCGGCGCTGGCCTTCTCCTGCGCGGCGGTGGCGGTATTCTGGGCCGCCTGCAGGTTCGCCTGGGCGGTAGCGTCGGCATCCGTCGCGGCATTGAGCTCCGCCTGCGCGGTCTTAAGCTCACCAGCGGCGGCCTTCTCGGCGGCCTCAAGCGCACTCAGGTCAACACCCGTACCCGAGACGGCAGCATCGAGCGCGGCCTGCGCCTGGTTGAACTTCTGCTGGGCGTTATCGCGCGCGGTGGTTGCGGCTGCGAGAGCAGCAGCAGTCTCCTGCTTCTTGGCCTGGGCAGTCGTCAAAGCTGCCTCGGTATTCTGCTTTTCCTGCTGGGCGCTGGCCTCGGCAGCCTTGGCCTGGTCCAGATTGGCCTGTGCAGTAGTAACGGCCTTATTGGCGTCATCGAGCTTTGCCTGCGCGTCCTCGACGGCCTTCTTGGCGGCCTCGTACTCGTCCATACCCATGGCCTCGAGCTTGGCCTGGGCATCGTCGAGGGCCTTCTTGGCCTCATCCTGCTTTGCCTTGGCGTCCTTGAGCGCCTGGGTCTTATCCTCGACACTCTTGTTGGCTTGATCGAGCTGATCGTTCAGGTCGCCCAGCTTCTTCTGCTGCTGCTCGGTCTTTTCGACGGCGGCTTTGAGCTCGTCAATCTTCTCCTGGAGCGCGGCGACTTCTGCTGCGTTCTGCTCGATTTCGTTGTCGCTCACAGCCTGCGAGGCCTGATTCTTTTGCTGCTGCGCCTGCTTTTGAGACTGGCCCGCCGCATCGGCGTTCTTCTGGGCGGCATCGTAGGCGGCCTGAGCGTCCTTGAGCTGCTTTGCCGACTCCTCGGCCAGCTGGGCAGCCGTCTTTACGACCGCTTGGTTACCGGCGGCAACGGTGTTCTCTACAGAACTACCCCCCCCCTGAACAGAATCGCCGTTATCGGTTGACGGTGCGGCGATTGCCGCCAGCGGCGACATAAGCGGCTGAGCAATGAGGCCCGCCGTCAAAACGGTTGCGACGGCGCGGTTAGCAACGCCCTTGACGTTGACAGTCTTGGCCCGAGGCCCAAAGTGTTGTGGACTGTAGTTTGCCATGGCTTTCTCCCTTTGACACGGATGTATCCATACGTATCAAACGGTAGCTGTCGATTTTTGAATTCTGTTGCGCAACATTGGCGACCAGCGTATTTTTTGAAATTCACGCTCTCGTGCTTCACAATTTCGTCACATATGTAGGAGCTGGTGCATCATATTATTGCGGGATCAAATTGAACCTGTGATTTGCATTTGCTCCCGCGTCATCCGCCCTATCGGATTCCGCATCCAACAGACACCTCGTCCGCCACGGTGTAGAGTTAGGACAACGGGCGCGTTGCGCGGCCCGTGCCAGAACGAGGTGGACATGGAACTCGATAAACAACAGATCGAACGACTGCGTGAGCGTCATCATCGGCGTCACGGCATCCGCCCTGCTCATAGCGAAGCCATGGAAAACGTCACCCGCTTCCTCAAGCGCGCGTTCAACATTCGCGAGGGACGCGCACCCTATCACGTGATCCGCAAGCGTTTTGTAAACGGGGCGCGTCTGACTGGCACTCACCTGTGCATCCTCATCATCGCGATGTTAATCGCAAGTATTGGCCTCGATATCGATTCGGACATCGCCATCGTGGGCGCCATGCTCATCTGCCCGCTCATGGGTTCGGTCCTTGCCATGGCATACGGCATTGCCACGCTCGACCGCGAGATCACCGTCGAGGCCGTCGCGGGCTTGGCTCTACAGATGGCCTTTTGCCTGTTCACGTCCACGTTGTACTTTAAGCTCTCGCCCCTTGGCACCACCACGGCCGCCATCATCGACAACTCGACGCCCACCGTGTGGGACCTCGCTGTCGCGCTCGCCGGCGGCTTTGCAGGCGGCCTAGGCAACTCACGCGACCAGGAGCCAGCAACGCTTATCGCGGGCGTGGCCGTGGCAACCGCGCTCATGCCGCCCCTGTGCGCGGCGGGCTATGGCATCGCCATCGCAAGCGGGTCACTGTTTCTCTCGGCGCTTTATGAGTTTGGCATCAACGTGGTCTTTATCGCACTGGCTGCCGAAGCCGTGCTACTTCTTTTGCGCGTACCGCTCAAGCGCGATCTGAACGGCGACGGCATCGTGACCGCCGAGGAAAACGCCGAGGTCGACGAGCTATCGCGCAAGGTGCGCCGCCACATCATCGTGGGAACGGTGATCTTTGCCATCCCCTGCATCGTTATGACCGCGGGTTCCATTGGCTCGGCGCAGGCCGGCGTACAGGACGGCTACGGCGTCACCGAAACCACGCGCGAGCTTGCCGCGGTGCTGCCAAGCTTTGAGGATTACACCGTCGCCGTCGAGACCTCGGCTACCGAAGGGGACGAGGAGGGCATCGTCGAACGCGAGATTGTCGCCCATGTGACGACAAGCGAGGCGCTCGGGGCGCACGACCGCCGCGTTGCCCGCAAGCTCATCGACCTCAACGTGCCCGAACTCGATCGCGTTGAGTTTGATGTGAGGTAACGCAGGGCGTAGGCGCAAGTCACGACGAGGCGCAGACGCGACACGAATACGAGCAAAAAGCGGGGGCGTAGTTCATGACCGCGCCCCCGCTCGCTGTTTTATTGCCGTGAATCAGACGTCCGCATCGACATCGCCAGACTCCACCGTAAACGCCGGATCGGTGCTCACAAGATAAAATCGGGTCACCTTAGTATTTCTAATTAGGTAAATCTGCCCCTGATTGCGTCGGCGCGATATATACGCAACGTGAACCGTGCCGAATTCTTCGCCGTTTTCCTTCTTTAATACCAGGATATTGGGATCATCCGTACGCTTAAACTGCCCGTCAACGCAGCTGCCGTCTTTGTCGACCAGTTGCCAACGATGGTTATCCTCTTCAAGAAAGGCCAGGGTTTCCAGACTTGTTTTGTCATCCCGATAGTAACCGTCAATGGCAAAGCCTTCGGAAACGCATTCCTGCATATAGGATGTTTCTCGATTTATAGCAAACTGCCCTGCAGCGCCCAGGAGCACAGCCAAGCAAACCACTGCGAGGGCTATCGAGATAGTACGGCGGTTCATGTCAACCAACCCGATACTTGTTTAACGGAGTGCAAAACATACTTGGTACCTCCGGTATCAGGGGGAATGTCGCCAGCAGGCTGGCGACAACTATATGTTTCTAACATTAAACCATATGGCTGCCACTCGCGGAGGGGGCATCGGCGAGCGGCGTGTTGGACCCCCCGCCGTGACGGCGAGCTGCTCTTCTTCCTCGCCCTTGAGCGTCGGCGTCTTGACGGTGAATTTCGAGGTACGGCTCGTGCCATTCTGCGCGATGCAGGTTAGGGTTACCGTGTTTTTGCGGTTGGGAATGAGGCCGATGACCTTGAACTCGTGCTCCGTGACCGGCGTGTCGCCACCGTGGGGCGTGCGGAAAAGGCGGCGACTTTGGGCGTATCGTCGGTTTTTTTGAGACCGGCGACCTCGTAGGTGACGGCTACGGGGTCTGTCGTTGCAAAACGCACGTAGCACCTCAGGGTGTCGGTACCAAAGGGATCGGCTTGACAAACGGGGCAGTTTCGTCGTAGTCGCCTGCAGCGTACTCGGCATCGAGCTGTTCTTTGATGGCAGCCTGTTTCTCGACGTTGTAGGTCGCGACGATCTGATTGTGGAGCTTCTTTTGCTCGTCGGTGAGCTCATTGCTCGCAGCAGATGCGTCGCTTGCCCCGGCACTGACAACGGAGCAGCCCATGAGCCCCGTCCCGACAAGCGTCAGCGCGCCCGCCGCACCCGCAAGAGCCGCTCGGCGCGTGAGCAACCTGCTGTCTTTATCACTCAATTCCATATCGTTACCGTCTTTGAATGCCACCGTCGCTTCCCTCATATACCATGGCGTTTGCCCAGCCCTGTCCAATTTGACTCGCAGCTTAACAAACGCCCCTTAAGGCTAGCTCAGGCTCGCGGCAGCCGGAGCTGTTAGCCGCAAGACGCACAGGGGGCGCAGGAATGCGATGACCCGTTTTCCTCCGTCCCCGAGGGATCATTTTTTAGTACCTGAAGAAGCCCTCGCCCGAGCTTTCGCCCAGCTTGCCTTCGTCGAGCATTTTCTTGAGGACGGATGCCATAGCCTTAAAGTTGTAGGGCATCATCATCTTCTTGAGCAGCGGGCTCACCAGGCCCGGGACCTTCTGATACTGCATGACGATGTTGTAGGCCGTCTGGATACCCACCGTGTCGAATACGCGGAACGGGCCCTTGGGGGCGCCGGTGCCCCGCGTCCATGCAAGGTCGATGCTCTTGGGGTCACTCACACCCGAAACATACAGGTCAAGGCCCGAAAGCAGCCACGGCACCAACATGGAATTGAGCAGGTAGCCGTTCTTTTCCTTGTTGACGGGCAGGGCAAGCATACGGATATCGTTGGCAAAGTCGACGAGCTCGTCGAAGTAGCGCTTGTCGGTTTGGTCCTGTGCCATGACCTCGGTCATGTTGTTCTTCCAGATGGAGTTGGCAAAGTGCAGCGACAGGTATTTCTCGGGACGGCCGGTGTACTTGGCAAAGGTGCTCGGCAGCAGCGTGGATGAGTTGGTCACGATGACGGTCTTTTGCGGCAGAACCGGGGCGAGCTTCTTGTAGAAGTCGATCTTTGCCTGGGTGTCCTCGGCCATAGACTCGATGACCAGGTCGGCGTCGGCCACGGCCTTGGCAAGATCGAGCTCCAGCTTGAGTGTGGAGTAGGCACGCTCGACGGCGGCGAGCGCCGCTTCCTTGTCGAAGGGCTGGGTGCCATCGGCGATACCGGCGCACCACTCGCCCGTACCGTCCGCCATGCCCTCGATTGCCGAGATGTACTCCTTGCGCACGTGATCGATCTTGGGCTGGGTGCGGCCGATGCTGCCCTCGCTGCGCAGCCAAATCGTTACATCAAAGCCGCAGTAGGCAGCCTGAAAGGCAATCTGGCTTCCCAACACGCCGCCGCCGGCAACACAAACGGTCTTGTAGCTCATGGGACGATCCTCTCTTACGTAATTCCATAGATGTGTATTAATTCAAACGTAAGGATGACGCGCGCTGGGGGTGGGTTCTATAAACGGGCGGTATTTCGCGGCAAACGGCTACATATGTTCATTATCTCAGGGTTCCGAGGGCAGTTTTTGGTGCCACCGAGACGTCGTTTTCGGAAGTATGCGGCAAATTCCGAAACTCTTGAGCACGTCCTGATTTTTCGCCAATAAAACCGCAGGTACAGAGCTTTGACATATCCGGTGTGCTCGGCCTATTCAGATTTTGCCGCATACTTCCGAAATCTAAGTTCGCAAAGGGTGATAGTTGGGGCGTTTACGCAACATATGTCCAGCAAAAACGGGTGGTAGCCGGCACGGCTGCCACCCGTTTGTCTCATATCTAGCCCATAGCGGGCAAGCTACTTCTTAATGCCGCGTCCCAGACGCTCGGCGACCGACGCAACGGCTTCCTCGCTGGCCGGCTCGCAGCTCACGCAGCCGTCGTGGGCGCGCATCTGGCCGGTGACCTCGTCCATCGCGAGCGGCGCCACCTTCTCGAGCTTAAAGCCCTTGCCGGCGCGCATGTTTTCCTTGGCCACGCTGATCATGAGCTTAATGCGGTTGAGCTGGTTGACCTCGGACGCACCGGGGTCGTAGTCCACCGCGACAATGTTGCTCTCGGGGTGCTGACGGCGCAGTTCCTTGATCACAGCCTTACCCACCACGTGGTTGGGCAGGCACGCAAAGGGCTGCGTGCAGATGATGTTGGGCGCGCCGTGGTCGATGAGGTCGAGCATCTCGGCCGTGAGCAGCCAGCCTTCGCCCATGTTGTTGCACACCGAAAGCACCGTGCGGGCCTTGTCGGCCATGGTGCCGATGCGCTCGGGCGCCTCAAAGCGGCGAGACTTCTCGAGCATCTCCTCCACCGGCGTGCGCATCCAGTCCACGAGCTTGATGAGCGCTTGCATGCCCGCGCGCGTAGTAGCAGAGCTTCCCAGCTCGTCTTTCTGCAGCTCGGCGTTGCTCATGGAGTAGAGGAAGAAGTCGAGCAGGCCCGGCACCACGGCCTCGCAGCCCTCGCGCTCAATGACATCGACCACGTGGTTGTTAGCCGTTGGATGGAACTTGACCAAGATCTCACCGACCACGCCCACGCGCGGCTTGGTGCCCTCGCCCACGAGCGGCATGGTGTCGAACGCGCGGATGGCCTCGCGGCACAGCTTGGTGTAGTTGTGGCGGTTGAACTTGGGCGCCAACTTGCGGGCACGCGCCATGTACTCCTCGTAGAGCGCGTTGGCGGCACCGGGCGTGGCCTCGTACGGGCGGCAGCGGTAGAGCATCTGCATCATCACGTCACCAAAGAGCACCGCGTAGACTGCCTGCTTAAGCAGCGCCGGCGTCAGCTTAAAGCCGGGATTGTCCTCGCCGAGCGCCACGGCCGAAAGCGAGATCACGGGGATCTCGGGGTGGCCGCTCTCGCGCAGGGCCTTGCGGATGAGCGCGATGTAGTTGGTGGCACGGCAGCCGCCGCCGGTCTGGCTGATGACCACGGCGGTCTTGGACAGGTCGTACCGACCGCTCTCGATGGCCTCCATAATCTGGCCCGTCACCAGAATCGACGGGTAGCAAATGTCATTGTTCACATAGCGCAGGCCAGCCTCGACGGCATCGTGGTCGGTCGAGGGCAGCAGCTCCAAGTTGTAGCCGGCACCGCGGAACACCTCTTTGACCAGGTCAAAGTGAATCGGCGCCATCTGCGGGCACAGGATGGTATAGCCCTCGTCGCGCATCTGCTCGGTAAAGGGCACCTTGGGCCACGCGGTCGAGGCGCTCTCACGCTGTGCCTCGAACGTGTACTTGCGGCTCGCGAACGCGGGGGCATCCGTGGAGGGCGCCACCGGCGCAGCGTCGCCCTGCTCAAAGACCTTGCCCGCAGCCGTGGCCTCGGCCAAGCGCTCGGCCTCCTGGTCCTTGAGTGCCGCCATGAGCGAGCGGATGCGAATGCGCGCGGCGCCCAGGTTGGACACCTCGTCGATCTTGAGCACGGTGTAGATCTTGCCACTGGCCTCCAGGATCTCCTGCACCTGATCGGTAGTCAGGGCATCGAGGCCGCAGCCGAAAGAGTTGAGCTGGATCAGGTCCAAATCGTTGCGCATCGTCACAAAACGGGCGACGGCGTACAGGCGGCTGTGGTACATCCACTGGTCGACGACGCGGATCGGGCGCTCGGGCTTCACCAGATGCGCAAGCGAATCCTCGGTAAAGACCGCAAAGCCAAAGCTCGAGATAAGCTCGGGCAGGGCGTGGTTGATCTCGGGGTCGTTATGGTAGGGACGACCGGCGAGCACGATGCCGTGACCGCCGTGGTCCTCGACCCACTTAAGAGCCTCCTCGCCCATAGTCTGGATGTCCTCGTGGAAACGCGCATCGGCCTCAAAGGCAGCGTTGACGGCGGCATCGACCTCGGAGCGCGTGATTTTAGGACCGCGCACGCGACCGCGACCGGCCTCAGCATCGGCCACGCGGTCGACGGCAAGCACCTGATACAGGCGGCGTTTGAGCTCGGTCTTATCGTGATACGGCACAAACGGATACAGGAATTCGATGTTCTGCTCGCGAATCTCGTCGATGTTGAGCGCCAGCGCCGTGGGGTAGCTCATGACGATGGGGCAGTTGTAACAGTTGCCGGCGGTCGGATCCTCCTTGCGCTCCCAGCGCACGCACGGCATCCAGATGAAGTCGACATCGCGGTCGATAAGGTTCATCACATGGCCGTGGCTCATCTTGGCCGGATAGCACACGCTCTCTGACGGCATGGACTCGATGCCCGCCTGGTAGGTCTTCTTGCTCGACTGGTCGGACAGCTGCACGCTAAAGCCTAGGCGCGTAAAGAACGCGTGCCAGAAGGGGTAGTTCTCGTACATGTTAAGTGCGCGCGGGATACCCACGGTGCCGCGCGGGGCCTCGTCAGGACTCAGAACCTCGCGGTTAAAGAGCAGCTCGTTTTTCTTTTTGAAGAGGTTGGGGGCCTCGGTCTTTTGCTTTTTGTGGCCGGCACCCTTCTCACAGCGGTTGCCGGTAATGAAGCGCCTACCGCCGCCAAAGTCGTTCACAGTAAGCTGGCAGTTGTTAGAGCAACGGCCGCAGCGGACATGCTTTTGCGTCACGGTGAGGTGCGCGATATCCTCGGCAGAAAGAATGGTCGAAATGCCGTCGGCGGCGGCGCGATCGCGGGCGAGTAGGGCCGCACCGTAGGCGCCCATGCAGCCGGCGATGTCAGGGCGCACGGCATGCACGCCGGTGAGCTGCTCAAACGCGCGCAGCGTGGCATCGGACATAAAGGTGCCGCCCTGAACGATCACCTGACTGCCGATCTCCTTGGGGTCGCGCAGCTTAATGACCTTGAACAGGGCATTCTTGATGACGGAATAGGACAGGCCGGCCGCGATGTCGCCCACCGTGGCGCCTTCCTTTTGCGCCTGCTTGACGCGCGAGTTCATAAAGACCGTGCAGCGGCTGCCCAGGTCGACGGGGGCCTTAGCATGGATGGCGGCGTCGGCGAACGCGCGCACGTCCATGTTCATAGAGACGGCGAAACTCTCGATAAAGCTGCCGCAGCCCGACGAGCAGGCCTCGTTGAGCATGATGTGCTCGATGACACCGTCCTTGACGCGCAGGCACTTCATGTCCTGGCCGCCGATGTCCAGGATAAACTCGACGCCGGGCAGGAACGCCTTGGCGCCGCGCAGGTGCGCGACGGTCTCGATCTCGCCGGAATCGGCCTTGAGGGCCTCGATGAGCAGCGCCTCGCCGTAGCCCGTGGTGGTCACGTGGCCGATGGTGCAGCCAGCGGGGATGTGGTTGTAGAAATCGGCCATGATGACCTTGGCCGTGCCCAGGATGTCGCCGTTGTTGTTGCCGTACCAGGTATGCAACAGCTGGCCGTCCTCGCCCACGAGCGCGGCCTTCATGGTGGTGGAACCGGCGTCGATGCCAATGAACACGCGGCCGGTGTAGCCGTCGAGCTTGCCCTTGGGGACGACTTCCTGGTCGTGGCGACCCTTGAACTCGGCAAAGTCCTCGTCGGTGGCAAAGAGCGGATCCAGACGTTCGACCTCGGCACCCTGTGTGTCACCCAGGGCATCAATGGCCTCGATGAGCTGCGGGAACGTGCTGAGCTTGTTGGACTCGTGCGCCATGGCGGCGCCGCTCGCCACAAACAGGTGAGCGTTTTGGGGCACGATACGGTGCTCCTCGTCCAGGTTGAGCGTGAGGTAGAAGCGGTGGCGCAGCTCGGAGAGATACTGCAGCGGGCCGCCCAGGAAGGCGACGTTGCCGCGGATGGGACGGCCGCACGCCAGGCCCGAGATGGTCTGGGTCACGACGGCCTGGAAGATGGAGGCGGCCACGTCCTCGGGGCGGGCGCCCTCATTGAGCAGCGGCTGCACGTCGGTCTTGGCAAAAACGCCGCAGCGGCTGGCGATGGGATAGATGGTGGTGGCGTTGGCCGCGAGCTCGTTGAGGCCGCTCGCGTCGGTGTGCAGCAGAGTGGCCATCTGATCGATGAACGCGCCCGTGCCGCCGGCGCAGGTGCCGTTCATGCGCTGCTCGATGCCGTTGTCAAAGTAGATGATCTTGGCGTCCTCACCGCCCAGCTCGATGGCGACATCGGTGGCCGGGATGAGGGTCTCGACGGCGCGCTTGCTGGCGATGACTTCCTGGACAAACTCCAGGTCGAGCCACTGGGACAGCAGCAGACCGCCCGAGCCGGTGATGGCACAGGTCATCTGGGCCGTCGGCAGCACAGTCGCGGCACCCTCGAACAAGTCGCGGGCGCAAGCGCGGACGTCGGTGTGGTGGCGCTGGTACTTGGCGTAGACGATCTGGTTGTCATCGTTGAGCACGGCAAGCTTGACGGTGGTGGAGCCCACGTCGATGCCCAGGTGCAGGTTGCCGCGGGCGGCCTCGGAGTTGAAAATCGCGCCTTCGGGGGCGTGGGCGGCGGCCACGGGCTCAGCGGCGGTGGCGAGCTCGCTAGCGATGGACGTCTCCCCTGCCGCGTTCTTGGCATCGGCAACTGCCTCGGCAACTTTCTCGGCAGCCGCGGTCGCGGCCTTCTGCGCGGCGTCCACCACGGCGGGCGCGGCCTCGCGTGCGGCAGCGACCATACGATCCTTGATGCCCTCGACGAGTTTGCTCATTGTCTCTCCTCTTAGTTGTTGGACTTGACGGTTGCGGCGGTGTCGGCCGCGTCCTCGAGCTGCAAGTTCAATAGCTTCATGCCGTATTCCGGCACGTTGATATCGATGGGTTGGCCATACAGGTCACCAGGACGAACAAAAGCGAGCACCGTCATAATGCGCGCCATGGCCTCGGGCGATTCGGTGAGCCCACGCTCAAACCAGCGCTGAATCATGCCAACCTCGGCGCTCACGACGTAGGTGACGTAGTAGTCAAAGAACGTGCCCAGCGCCAGGCCCAAAATGCCCGTCTGCGCACGCGGCACCACAGCCTCACGCGCGGTGTCGATGATCCTTTTAATGAAGGCCTGGTCGCCGCCCGGACCCAGCAGCGCACCGATTAAGTCGCGGTTGGCCGCAAGATAACGCAGCAGCTCAACCGAACCGGGCGCCGGCTCGAGCTCGTCGATATTGTGATAGAGATCGGGCAGCTGAGCTGCGGTGATGAGCTCAATGCGCTCACGGATCTCGGCCAGCAAGCCGTCCTCGATTTGATTGATAAAGTCGGGGATATCGCGGTAGTGCGAATAGAACGTGCGGCGCGTAAGGCCAGCGCGCTCGGTGAGCGACGCGACATTAATGCGCGAAAGGTCGCCGCTTTCGGCAAGCTCGCTGGCAAGTGCCTGGCGAAGGGCACGCTGCGAGCGAAGGGACCGGCGATCGCATTTCTCGAGCTGGGACAAGCGTCCTCCTTGTTACTCAGCCTGTGCGCTATTGCACAGTGCGAGTATTATTGCACACCGTGTGTACCAACACGTAAAGGCAATATTTGGAATGTGACGAGGGGGCAGTCCCTTTGTCACAACCCGCCTGGCTTTTGGAGCGGCATTACCGATTGTCCAAAATGTCATTCGTGGGTAGAATAGTGTCGACGGCAGCCCAAGTTGTAGCTGGCTGGGCAGCGCCGTTGTTTGCATTAGGGGGTCAACGCCTTAGCGGCGGCGACCCCTTCTGTTGCGCTTCGAACGCTGCTTGAGTGCCTCGGAAAGGCCGACAAGCGCCGTGAAGAACGAGACCACGGCGGTCAGAAGTCTCACGAAATCAATCAAATCGGTCATGGGCATCACCTCCCATCAAATGGAGGGCGCTGCCCGGCACATGGAACTGCCGTCAACGATACCGATTCTACCAGAGCCTAGTTATATATACGAATATATGTTCGTATTCCAAGCACACAGGCCCCTGTGACAAAGGGGCTGTCCCTTTGTCACATTATTCGATGACGGTGCGGGAGTTTTGCTTGCGCATGGTGGCGAACATGTGTTTGGGGACGGCGTGGACCATGCAGCTGCCGATGGTCGCGCTCGCGGCGGCTTTAGCTGCATCGCTAGCGTTTTTGGTCGCGTAGCTGTGGCGGAAACGCTTGAGCATGGCGATGTCGTTTCCGCCGTCGCCATAAACCGCAACCTCGTCCTCGGCAATGCCGTAGTAGCCCGCCAGCCAGGCCACACTCTCGCCCTTGTTGCATGCCACATCCGTGATCTCGAACATCACCGGGTCAAACGGCGCGTTGACCACGCGGTCCGATCGCTCGGCAAGATACGCCTTAAGGTCGCGCTCCAACTCGGGCGAGATCACGCGGCAGTTGATCTTGCATACATCGTGACGCAAGATATCGCCGATCGACTGGTCGAAATACTGTTCCTCGTGGTACCCGCCACGCGCACGCATACCGCGCATCACGATGCGCTTGATGGGGCTGTCCTTTTTAAAGCCCGCCTGATGCATCTCGAACGATCCACTCGAAAACATGCCATCGGGCGTGGAGCAATCAAAGCAAATGTCCGGGAACGCCTTGAGCAGCTCCTCGGTAACCTGCGGGTCGATGGTCCAGGTTTTGAGCACCTCGCCATGACTGTCTCGCACGATGGATCCATTGGAGCAGCAGGCGTCAAGCGCCAGGCCCGTAAAGCCATGCTCGCCGATCGGCAACGTCGAGCGTCCAGTCGCGGGAACCACGTGCAGGCCAGCCTCAGTCAGCTCGCGAATGGCGCGGCGGATAGTCCCATCTGCCTCGTGCAGGGCGTTAAGCAGCGTTCCGTCTAAGTCACTCGCAAACATCTTGATCATGGGCATGTCTCTCCTTCGTCTGCCCGATATTGTAGACGAAGGAGAGGCATGTCCAAACAATGCCGTCCCGGCGCGGCGTACCACCGCCTTCACAAATTCACGGTGCCCCAGCGCGTTAAGACAATCGCCGCAATCGATTTTTCAGCCGATAAAACAGAGCCGTCATCAACGTCAGCACCGCCAACATGGCTGCGAATACAATCGCCGGTGTCCATCGATCATATGCAGCCCCGTACGTCAATTGGCCGATAGGCGTTGCGCAGGAAAGGACCATGTAAACGACCGAAAGCACTTTTCCGCAGAGCTCAGTCGGCGCTGCCCGCTGAACAAACGCGATGATTTCAACCGACGCAATGCTTGCCCACACCATGACCCATGCCGAACCAACTGCAAACACGGCGAACGCACATACATCAGTGCCGCACAATAGCGCGACAATGATCGGCGCGACTCCAAAACAGATCATCGCAACATATCGACATATGCCATTGAAAGAAAAGCGATGCGGCCAAATGCCGACCAAGCCACTGCCGGTAAGACCACCCAAGCCCAGAGCAACCTCAACTATCCCAACGCAGGACGATTGCATGCCGAGATGCTTTGTAACAATAATGGGAGCGCCAATCGTTAGCCCAACCAACGCAAGGTTCAAAACGGCCGCAAGCAAAATCACAGCGACCAATGATGCATTTTGCAACAGATACCGAATCGACTCCCGAAAATCGTTTCGGCATGTCGTGCGAGTCGCGCCGTCTCCCATCGTTTCAGATGAGGCATTTTGCTTGAGTACGCCACCAAACAACAGAGCTGAAATCGCAAACGTTACCGACGCGATTGTGCAAAGAGCATCGATGCCAAAGCACCCATAGACTGCCGTCCCGACCACAGGACCCAAGATATTGCTCACCATGGTCACCTGCGAAACCAATGCAGTGGCCCGCTCAACCTTCTTTTCACCCGCCATGCGCACCGTCTCAATTTGGAGCATTGGCTTTAGCAGCGATTGAACACCATATTGAACACAAAGTATCGCTACTACGACGACCGCAAGAGGCAACGAGCGCTTCATGGGGATAGACAGCAGTGATGCAGTCATCAGAGCAATGCCGAGGGCCACGAGGACCTCGCGATGTCTTCCCCTATCCGCCAAGATTCCGCCAGCCGGAGTTGCAAGTACGCCGGGTATGAACGCTATCGCCGCGACGACGCCATATAACGTTGACGATCAACTGCGATCGAACAAGTAAAGTGGATACGCAAAGCACAGCGCCGACAGCATCGAATACGTGCACAGCTGCGCAACCAGAAGTTCCGCGAGCCTGATTGACCGCACTGTTTTTGATTTCAACGAGACACCGACGTCTCTCAGCCCAGCCATAAGCCCACCCCCTATACATACCACTAGTATGTATTTAATGACTTGAAAAGGGCAGCCGTGGCTACCCTCACAAATCAATTACATACCGTTGGTATCTATATTACCACCCGGCGCAGTCCCATACGTCCCAAATCTGCGCCGTTGTCTGGAGCACTTCATTACCCAAATCGAGCCCCACCGCGGCAGCCATCTGCGCCAAACATTGTGCGCGAGCGAGCATTCGCTCCTTGGGCTCGAGCGGACGGAACAATGGCAGCAGCCAAAGATTCGCCAACAACGATACGGCCTCCGCCGCTTCGCGCGGGCATTCGCACGCAATGGAGCCGTCGGCGATGCCCTCCTCGATCACTGGCAAGAGACAGCCATCGGCCGACTCGTCAAATGAGCCCTGGTACTGCATCGCCAGTAGGCGCGAGCTTTTTACCGGATCTGCTGCAGGACGCATACGTGCCCATAGCTCAATTTGTGGAACAACGGACTCGGGAGCGTACAGTCGCTTGAGCTTTTGGGCTCCGGTCATATTACCGACGCCAAGCATCGAGCGGCGGTGCTCAACAATCGGAGTCATCGCCCGATCAAACGCGGCGTTGAAAATCTCTTCTTTGCTCTTGAAGTGATGATAGACAGCGCCCTTGGTCATGCCGTCGAGACGGTCAACGATATCTTGAATACTCGTCCCCTCATAACCCTGTGCGCAGAATAGCTCCAGTGCCGCGTCGAGAATCTTCGCGACCGTCTCCTCGGGATATTTATTGCGACCCATAATCCGCCCATCCGCAACGCAAGCCTTGTGCCTCATTGCAGCATTTTAACGTTGCGGATGGCAGACGGTCGATTCTACACCGCGGCGGGGCCATGTTCGCCGGTGCGAATGCGGATGACTTCCTCGACCGGCTCGACCCAGATCTTGCCGTCGCCGACGGCGCCGGTGCGGGCGGCATTGCAGATGATGTCGACAATTCCGTCGACATGTTCATCGGCGCAGATGAGGGTGAACTGCACCTTAGGGATCGTGTTGACAAGCAACTCGTTGCCGCGCACGTATTCCTTCCAGCCATGCTGCGCGCCGCAGCCCTGCACCTGGTTGATGGTCATGCCGCGAACATCGGCAGCAAACAGCGCGTCTTTGAGAACCTCAAGTTTTTCCTGACGGACGATCGCCGTGATCTTCTTCATAGTGAATTCCTCTCTTTAGTAAAGAAATGAATTGCCATTCAATAACGCGGGTTTTCCAAGTGCCCGAGATTGCCCCGAAAGAGGAGCGCCGCGTACTTCGGTACGCAAGCGACGGTTTGAGGGGCAAGGTCGGGTGCTTGGGAAAGCCGCGCTGCTAATCGAGTCCGGAGAAAGAAGGATATGCGCTCTCACCGTGCTGACTCGCATCCAGGCCCAGCGCCTCGTCGGCCTCGTCCACACGCAGGCTGCCGTGGAACAGTGCCTTGACCACCGCGGCGATCACCAAGTCGAGCACCAGCACAATAACGACCGTCACCACAATGCCCAGAACCTGCGAGACAAGCAGCGACACGTCGCCCGTGTAGAACAGGCCGCCCTTACCGGTCCACGAGAGCTCCGGCACGCAGAACAGGCCCGTGAGCACACCGCCCAAGATGCCGCCGATACCGTGGCAACCGAACGCGTCGAGCGCATCGTCGTAGCCAAACTTGGTCTTAAGATGGCTGATGGCCAGGTAACAGACGGGCGAGACGATCAGGCCCATGACCAGCGCTGCCCACGGCTCGACAAAGCCCGCACCCGGCGTGACCACCACAAGGCCCGCAACCAGACCGGTGCTGGCACCCACCAGCGTGGGGCGACCGATGTGCACGCGCTCGACGGCAAGCCACGAGACCATGCCCGCCGCGCTGGCCGTCACGGTGTTGAGGATGGCGAGCGCCGCCACGGCGTCGGCCTTAAACTCGCTGCCGCCGTTAAAGCCAAACCAGCCAAACCAAAGCAGGCCGGCGCCCAGCGCCACAAACGGCACGTTATGCGGACGGTAGCTCATCATGCCAAAGCCGCGACGACGGCCGAGCATTAAGCAGAGAATCAGGCCCGTGAGACCGGACGAAATGTGTACCACGTCGCCGCCGGCAAAGTCGAGCGCGCCGATGATGTCGCCGATAAAGGAACCATCGCCGCCCCAAACCATGTGGGCGAGCGGCGCATAGACCACGAGCAGCCAAATGCCCAGGAAGGCCGTCATGGCACCAAACTTAACGCGGCCTGCCAGACTGCCCGTAACGATAGCGGCGGTGATCATGGCAAACGCCA
This sequence comes from Coriobacteriaceae bacterium, assembly GCA_902363875.1. Taxonomy (GTDB): domain Bacteria; phylum Actinomycetota; class Coriobacteriia; order Coriobacteriales; family Coriobacteriaceae; genus Collinsella. The sequence goes on from CABJBO010000004.1 coordinate 93,585, forward strand.
TCTGGAAGGCGATGTTGATGATCTGAGGGTAGACGGCACCATCCGCAGCATTGCCCTCGGCCGCCTGCAGCACCTGGTTGAGCACCGGCAGGCACAGCAGCTGGTCAAAGCCGCCAATAAACGGGTTAGAACCGTCGCCACCGTAGGCCAGCGACCAGCCGGCAACAATCCACAGCACACCAACCAGGCCAATGGCGCCAAAGCACATAAGCATGGTGTTGATGACATTTTTGCGCCTGGACAGGCCGCCATAGAAAAACGCCAGACCCGGTGTCATTAAAAACACGAGCATGGTGCAGATGAGCATAAACGTTGTCGATCCCGTATCGTACATTCGCTCCCCCTTGGTCGCATGAACGTTGTCGGCGCTCATGATGCGGCCGAGGGCCAACTGGTGTAGACCAGATACGGCGTTGTTAAACGCTGCGTTGTCGAATGGAAACGGTGCCGCAATCTTGGAAACGGCACGGCAACGGGCGCGAAACGAACGGGAAACGTGCGAACGAGAAGGGCGCGCTTGGCTCCGCTCTGGCTAGCGCCGGAACAGCTCGCGGGCTCGGTCGCGGAGGTCGGTAGCTCGGATGACGCCCTCGTAGCGATTGATGCGCAGACGCGGGAAGGCGTTAAAGAAGCGCAGGTCACGACGGCTGAGCGACACACTCGGCACCGGACGGCTCATGCGCTTGCCGGCAAGGCGACGACTGAGCGACGGACGCGGCATGCTCGGCGCGACATCGGCAACGCGGCGGGCAGCGAGCGCCAGGCCGCGAGCACCATCCGAGATAAACGTCGGCATCGAAGCCTTCTCGCGCAGGGCATCGAGCGCGGCGTCACCCAGCTCGGCCAGCCACGCGTTAACGGCACGGCTACGGATGTGCGTCTGTGCCACCGAGTCAATCGTAGAATCGGGAATACGTTCGAGCATTGAGTCCGAGGCATCGGCAAGCGACTCATTGATGCGGTCGGCAAGGTCGGCCCGGACGCGCTCCAGCTGATCAGACAGACGCCGCCAGCTCGCCAACGAGCACACCGCGTCGACCATCATCGCGACCGCGACGATAAAGGCGGACAGCCGCACAATCAGCACCGGCAGATGGCCAAGCAGCCCCAGCAATGCCGGCTCCACTAAACGGCAAATGCACAGTGCACCCAGGCCAAACGCGCAGGCCCAGTACAGGCAGATGCGTCCGTGCAGGTTAAACGGCAGATGCGAGTAATCCCAAAACCGGGCACCCGTCGTTTTTTCCAACAGCACGCCCACGCTATATTCGATCACGCTGCATACGAGCGCGGCAGCGACAAACTGGTTCGAGGCGTCTGGGATTCCACGCAGCAGCAACCAGCACGCAATGCCGCCCGCACCGTAGATGGGACAACACGGCCCTAGCAAAAAGCCGCTGTTGGCAAAGCGTCCGTGGTTGAGCATGGCGCAGACTGTCGACTCCCATACCCAGCCGCAAAAACCGTAGAAGGCAAACGAGAGTACCAGCGCCGAGAGCGGACAGGCGGCAAGCGTCGCGCCGTCAAATGCCATGTCGATCGCGGTTCCCACCGTCTACCCACTCCTCTTTTCGTTCGATTCGCTGCTCACGTCATCGTCCGCCCTGTCTTTGCGCGGCAGACGGCCGGCAATCGTCTCGCGCAGCGCGCACCATTTATCCGCCAGGCACACAATCCATGCCTCGCGACACGTCGGCGGCACCGGTACCAGCGGAAACATATGGCGCGCGATGATATTCCGCTCGCGCGGCGTCAGCTCAAAATCTTCCTCGGCACGCGCCAGAGCAAAAAATGGATGCCGGAATCCGTGCAGTCGATGGCTTGGGTCGGGGTCGTGCCAATCGTAGAGAAAGTAATCGTGTAACAAGGCTCCGCGCAGCAACGAGGCGCGGTCGACCGAAACACCGACGCGGCCCAGGCGCTCGGCAAAGGACAGACTTGCCCGCGCCACCGAGGTCACATGCGTATACACCGTCACATCGCCATGCTGGATAAACTCGCGCGTCAGGTCCAGACGGCCCGCCTGTGCCAGTTGACGGGCAGCATGGTCTACTTCGCACGCGATTTTCTCGGCACGAACGGTATCGGACATGCGGCCTCCTTCCGGCGGCGCTCGGCGGCAAGCCACAGCCTGCACGCAATGAATAAAATCATCATGGAACTTATCAGTATGGCATCGGACAAAACGTTTTGCCCCACCAGTTGGCGAATTACCGCGCCGCCGTCACATATCAAACGCCAAAATGTGCGAGACTGTCTTGTGCAATTGTGCCGGCCGAGGGAGTGCCGGCGCACGATTCGCATGGAGTAACCCACAACGATGCTGCTTACGCAAACGACAACGCCCGAGGACGTCAAGGCTCTCGATCGCGCCGAGCTTCCGCTGCTCTGCGGCGAGATCCGCCACGCCATCCTCGAAAGCTCCGCCGCCGTCGGCGGGCACGTTGCCCCCAACCTGGGCGTCGTTGAGCTTACGGTCGCGCTCCATCGCGTGTTTAACTCCCCCACCGACAAAATTGTCTTTGACGTGTCACACCAGACCTATGCCCACAAGGCGCTGACTGGGCGCGCGTACACTTATATCGACCCGGCACGCTACGGCGAGGCCTCTGGCTTTGCCAATCCCGACGAGTCCGAACACGACCTGTTCGCCATGGGCCACACCTCCACATCGGTGAGCCTGGGCTGCGGCTTGGCGCACGCTCGTGACCTGGCGGGCGATGCGTACAACGTCATCACCATCATTGGCGACGGTTCGCTTTCGGGCGGTCTGGCGTTTGAGGGCTTTAACAATGCCGCCGAGCTCGACAGCAACTTGATCATCGTCGTCAATGACAACGACCAGTCCATTGCCGAGAACCATGGCGGCCTGTATCGCAATCTGGCCGAGCTGCGCGCCAGCAACGGCACCTGTGAGCGCAACGTTTTCCGCGCGATGGGGCTCGACTACCGCTATCTGGACGCCGGTAACGATGTGTTGGCCCTAGTCGACGTGCTGCAGGAACTGCGCGATATCGATCATCCCATCGTGCTGCACGTCTCCACCGCGAAGGGCAAGGGCTTTGAGCCGGCCCAGAGCGACCCCGAGCGCTGGCATCATGTAGGTCCGTTTGACATGGCGACTGGGCGCAAGCTCTGCCCGGGCCATCCGAGCGAGCCTGCGCCGCGCACCTATGCCGACATTACGGGCGAGGCCCTGAGCGCTGCCATAGAGCGCGATCCGCAGGTTGTGGGCATCACGGCCGCAACGCCCTACATCATGGGCTTTACGCCCGAGCTTCGCGCCGCGGCAGGCAAGCAGTTTGTTGACGTGGGCATTGCCGAGGAGCATGCCGTGACCTTTGCCACCGCGCTCGCCAGCGCCGGTGCCAAGCCGGTCTTTGGCGTGTACGGCACGTTTTTGCAGCGCGCCTACGACGAACTGTGGCACGACCTGTGCCTCAACGATGCCCCGGCGACGATCCTTGTATTTGGCGCGTCGATCTTTGGCACCACATCCGAGACGCATCTTTCGTTCTTTGATATTTCCATGCTGGGCGGTCTTCCCAACATGCACTACCTGGCGCCGGCCTGCATGGAGGAATATCTGTCCATGCTAAGCTGGTCGCTCGACCACCGCGAGCATCCCGTGGCGATTCGTGTGCCTGGTATTGGCCTGGTAAGCCGTCCCGACTTGGCGCCTGCCGAGGACGCCGATTACGGTGTCGCGCGCTACAACGTGGTGCGCCAGGGCCGCGACGTGGCCGTGCTCGCGCTCGGCGATTTCTTTGAGCTGGGCGAGCGTGTGGCAAACCGCTTGGCAGCCGAATACGGTATCGAGGCCACGCTCGTCAACCCTCGCTTTGCAACCGAGCTTGACCGCGAGTTCCTCGACAGCCTTGCCGCCGAGCTTCGCGTTGTCGTCACCCTCGAGGACGGCATCTTGGACGGCGGTTGGGGCGAACGCGTCGCGTGCTACTTGGCCTGCACGCCCGTGCGCACGCGCACCTTCGGCATCGCCAAGGGCTTCCCCGACCGCTACGACCCCAACGAGCTGCTCGCTCAGAACGGCATGACGGTCGAGAACATGGCCGCCGAGGCCGTAAGGCTACTCAACGAGTAAAAAACCTCCGCAAGGGAAGCACCCATGCGGAGGTTTTTGTTTTCACAGCTCAATTATCTCAATCTGTAACATCTATGGCCCGAATTCCCGTCTAACTGTTACAGATCTAGAAAAGACGTCTTAGTCCCTGACCTTTGTCTCAATCTGTAACAGATAGAGACCTTCTGGCCGTCCAGATGTTACAGATTGAGACATTCGAATTCCCCTAAAGAGAAAATCTCGATCTGTAACAGGTAGAACCCATTTCCTCGTCTAACTGTTACAGATTGAGACAAAGCAGCGAGACAGGCCACCACATCTGCAAGAACCACCACAAAGGTGCCTGTCCCTTTTTGGTAGGAAGAATTACCCATAAGGTAAGTATGTTTCTGAGTTATTTCGTGTTGACCCATTTGAGCGCGATAGGGTATAACTCTACTCAACCGCTAGGGATTTTATTGAGAAAGGTGTTCTACCATGAGCAAAAACCTCTCCCAGCAGGTCGTTCTCGACCGCCGCGGCTTCGTTGCCGCCACCTTCGCAACCGTCGCCGGCCTTGGTCTTGCCGGCTGCTCCGACACCAGCGCCGAGGCCGACAAGGGTTCCGCCGCCGGCTCCTCCAAGAGCTCCGAAGATACCGAGGCTTCCACCATACTCGATGCCAAGGCATTCGACAAACTCGTCGACAACGGCCCCAAGGCCGATGACGACGCCATCGCCGCCAGCACCTGGGCCACGGCCGTCAAGGACGCCGGTGTCTTTAAGATCGGTGGCGTTCAGACCTCCACACTTTTCTCCCTCCTCAACGAGAAAGACGGTCAGACCCGCGGCTTCGACGCCGGTATCGCACAGCTCCTGTCCAACTACATTCTGGGCGAGAACAAGGTCGAGATCACCCAGGTGACCTCGGACACGCGCGAGTCCGTCCTGCAGAACGGCCAGGTCGACGCTGTCTTTGCCACCTACACCATCACTGACGATCGCAAGAAGCTCGTCTCCTTTGCCGGTCCCTACTACTACACCCAGCAGGCTATCCTGGTGCTCGCCGATAACGACGACATCAAGAGCGTCGACGACCTGGCCGACAAGAATGTCGCCGTCCAGTCCGGCTCCAACGGCCCCGCCATCCTGGAGGAGTTCGCCCCCAAGGCCAGCCAGCAGGAGTTCAAGACCGACGAGGAGGCCCGCCAGGCACTCCAGCAGGGCCGCGTTGACGCCTACGTCATCGATAACAACATGCAGCAGAGCGCCCTGGTCCGCGAGCCCGGTAAGTACAAGATTGCCGGTAAGCCCTTCGGCAGCAAGGAGCCCTACGGCATCGGCCTGCCGCTCGATTCCGACGGCGTCGCCTTTGTCAACGACTTCCTTAAGAAGATCGAGGACGATGGCACCTGGACCGAACTGTGGCAGATCTGCATTGGCGACCGTACGGGCGACACCAATGTTCCCGAGCTACCCGAGATCGGCGCCTAGGCAATACGCCTAGTAACGGCCGCTACGAAACCATATGGAAACGCATGATGCGCTTTATTGCGCTAAACTGTTTCCTCACTGAGTTGTCGGGGCTTCCGTACACACGGGAGCCCCCTTTCCTTATCGGCGGGAGGTCCGCATGAGTCTCTCCGAGCTCTGGTCGCTCTATGGCCAGAACTATATCGACGCGCTGCTAGCAACCTGGGGCATGACGCTTGAGTCGTTTGCCATCGCCATGGTGCTGGCCGTCGCCGTCACCGTGATGCGCGTGTCGCCGCTCAAGCCGCTGCGCGTCTTTGGCGACCTGTATGTCCAGGTCTTCCGTAACATCCCCGGCATCGCGCTGCTCATTATCGTCGTCTACGCGCTGCCGCCGCTCAAGGTCGTCCTGCCCTACCGCACCTGCGTCATCGTCGCCACAGTGCTCTTGGGTTCTGCCTTTGGCTCCGAGAACTTTATGAGCGGCATCAACACCGTCGGTGTCGGCCAGGTGGAAGCCGCCCGCTCGCTGGGCATGAGCTTCAGCCGTATCCTCGCCAAGATCGTGATTCCGCAGGCGCTGCGCTCGAGCGTGCTGCCCATGACCAACCTCTTTATCGCCGTCATGCTCACCACCGCGCTCGGCAGTCAGGTGCCGCTTAAACCGCAGGAGCTCACCGGCGTGGTGAGCTACATCAACACGCGCTCGCTCGGCGGCGTCGCCGCGTTCTTTATCTCGGCGCTCGGCTACCTGGGCACGGCCTTTGTGGTGAGCCACATTGGCAACTATATCGATAAGAAGGTAAGGATCCTCCGATGAGCAAGCACTCCACCTCCGCGCTCACCATGCGCGATGCGCTCTACGAGGCTCCCGGCCCCAAGATGCGCGCCAAGATTCGCGTCGGCACCGCCATCTCACTTGTTGCCGTGGCCGCGCTCATCGCTCTGGTACTGCAGCGCTTTTATGTGACCGGCCAGCTTTCGGTCCATTACTGGTACTTCTTTACGCACCTCACCACCTGGAAGTTCCTGCTTGCCGGTTTTGAGGGCACGGTTAAGGTCGCGCTCACCGCCGGCGCCATCGCGCTGGTACTGGGCTTAGCCCTCATGCTCGGCCGTACCAGCGACATCAAGCCGCTGCAGCTGGTCTGCCGCGTGCTCACCGATTTCTTCCGTGGCGTGCCGAGCCTGCTGTTCATCTACTTCTTCTTTTTGGTGCTGCCTCAGTACAAGATTTCACTGCCGTCGTTTTGGATGCTCACGCTTCCCGTCGCGCTCGCTGCAGCCGGCGTACTTGCCGAGATCTTCCGCGCCGGCGTCAACGCCGTGCCGCGTGGTCAGGTCGAGGCAGCCCAGGCGCTCGGTCTCTCCAAGGCCAAAATCACCTTTAAAATCGTGTTGCCGCAGGCTATCCGATTTATCATCCCGTCGTTGATTTCGCAGCTCGTGGTCGTAGTCAAAGACACCACCGTCGCCTACGTGGTGAGTTACCCCGACCTCATGCAAAATGCCCGCGTGCTCATTACCAACTACGACGCGCTCGTATCGGTCTATCTGGTGATCGCGGTCATCTACATCCTCATCAACGTCGCGATCAACAAGGCCGCTGTCTACGTCTCGCACAAGACCGGCGCGACCATCATCCGCTAACGCTTTACCATTTCGAGTCATAAGGAGCCGAGCACCATGGCACAGAGCACCTCTTCCACCGGCAATCAGCCGCTGATCGAGCTCAGGCACGTCGATAAGCACTACGGCGATCTGCACGTCCTCAACGACATCAATCTCTCGGTCGACCGCGGCGAGGTCGTCGTTGTGATTGGCCCCTCGGGCTCGGGCAAGTCGACCATGTGCCGCACCATCAATCGCCTGGAAACCATCGACTCGGGCGAGATCCTCATCGAGGGCGAGCCCTTGCCGCAGGAAGGCAAAGACCTTGCCCGCATGCGTGCCGAGCTGGGCATGGTGTTCCAACAGTTCAACCTGTTTGCACATATGACGGTACTGCAGAACGTCATGCTGGGGCCGGTCGACGTGCTGGGCGTGTCCAAGGAGGAAGCTCGTGAGCGCGCCATGGATCTGTTGAGCCGCGTGGGCGTTGCCGAACAGGCCGATAAGGTGCCCGCACAGCTCTCGGGCGGCCAGCAGCAGCGCGTGGCCATCGCCCGTTCGCTCGCCATGCAGCCCAAGGCCATGCTCTTTGACGAGCCCACAAGTGCCCTCGACCCCGAGATGATCAACGAGGTGCTCGAGGTCATGGTCCGTCTGGCCCAGCAGGGTATGACGATGATCGTGATTACGCACGAGATGAACTTTGCCCGCCGCGTGGCCGACCGCGTCGTGTTTATGGCCGACGGCCAGATTGTGGAAACCGGTACACCCGACGAGTTCTTTGACCGCCCCAAGACCCAACGCGCCCAGGAGTTCCTCAACTCCATCAAGGGCCACTAACCCAAATGCCACGCAGGGCACATTCATCAGGAGCGTCTGTCCCGCGCCGCATCTGTCCCGCCACGCCCCTGCGCCATGTCCACCCGGATTCGAAAGCCACGCCCATGATCGGAACCCGTACCTCATCGTCCTATACCCCGCACGTCGACGTCGACCCCGCCGACCGCCCGCTTATCCTGGTAGCACCGCGCTGGGAAGAAGCGAAGCCCTTTTTGAGCGAGACGCTCTCCCCCAACGAGGAAATCGCAAGTGTCTTTGTCGATGCCATCCTTGCCGCCGGCGGCCTGCCGCTGCAGATGTCCATCACCGAGGACATTGAGGTCATCCGTCATTACGTCGATATCGCCGACGGCATCGCCATTCCCGGCGGCCCCGATGTCAATCCCAAACGTTGGGGCGATGATCGACCCTACGACCCCACCCTCTGCTGCGAGATCCGCGATAGCTTTGAGTTTAAGCTGGTCGGCGAGGTACTCCGCGCCAAAAAGCCGCTCTTTACCACCTGCCGCGGCACGCAGTTGCTCAATGTCGCCACTGGCGGCACCCTGTGCATGGACGTGCCGAGCCTGGGCGCTCGCGAGGGCCGCACTCAGTGGCGCCATACCCACGTGCTCAACGACCCCGTGCATCCCGTCGAGGTCGTGCCGGGCTCGCTGCTGGAGCGCGCGCTTGGCGGGCACAGGCTGATCCAGACCAACTCCGCACACCACTGCTGCGTCGATCGTCTGGGTAAAAGCACGCGCTTGGTCGCCAAGGCAACCGACGGCGTGCCCGAGTGCATCGAGGTCGAGGGCCAGCCGTTCTGCCTGGGCGTGCAATGGCACCCCGAGTACACCTGGCAAACGCTCGAGACCGACTTTAACCTGTGGAAGTCGTTTGTCGAGGCAGCGGCCAAGGTAAAGCAGGCCCGTTAGTTCACGGACGGCACAACAGATGAGGGCGCCCCGCCGGCCACATGGTCCGACGGGGCGCCCTTTTGCCTGTACGTGGCCGGCACACACCAAGGCTCGCAAGCCCTTATTCAGCCGCCTCGCGCAGGGCCGACATTGTGGCCGCATATTGCTGCTGCAGCGCATGCATTCCCTCACGAGCGCCGTCAACAGTATCGGCACCGCGCAGCGCTTCGGTCACCACGACCGCCGGCTCGTACAGATTATCGAATCCCAGGTTCTGGCTCACGCCCTTGAGCGTGTGAGCTGCCATAAACGCTTCCTTGGCGTCTCCTGCCGCCATGGCGGCCTCCAGCTTGTCCATGCTCTCGTCATCCAAAAACTTGAGGGCAAAGCGGGCAAGCATCTCCTCGCCCATCAGCCGAGTGCAAGCGTCATCATAATTGGCGCCGATCTTCTCATACGCTTCACGCATGGAAATCATGGATTCAAACTCCTTTGGTCAAACTAAATCGTAGGAAGCGCAACGACCTCGGCAGGGCGCGCCAATGTTTCGGCAATACGGTCTTGCACCTCGAGCAGACAGTCGAGCAGCAGCGGGTTAAAGGTGCCGCACTTACCGTCCAGGATCATCTGGATCGCCTCCTCGTGCGGGATGGCATCCTTGTACACGCGCATGCTCGTCAGCGCATCGTATACGTCGGCCACCGAAACCACCTGTGCGGCGATGGGGATATCGTCGCCCTTAAGGCCATCGGGATAACCCTTGCCGTCCCAGCGCTCGTGGTGCCAACGCGCAATCTGGTACGCATATTCCATAAGCGCATTGCCGGCGTGATGGCGGCCCAGCTCATGGAGCATGTCGGCGCCGATCGTGGTATGCGTCTTCATAATCTCGAACTCCTCGGACGTGAGGCGCCCGGGCTTGTTGAGAATCGCATCGTCAATCGACATCTTGCCGATATCGTGCAGTGCCGAAGCCAGGGCAATCGTAGAGCGCTCCTCGTTGTCGAGGGAGATGCTGTCACTACGGTGGACCAGGCAGCCAAGCAGCAGCTCGGTCAGCTTCTCGATGTTCGTAACGTGCCTGCCGCTCTCGCCATTGCGGAGCTCCATGACGCCGGCCATGATGTCGATGAGCATGCGGCTGTTCTTGACGCGCTCGTTGTACTGTTGGGACAGCAGGCTCGTCAGACGACGCTGTTTGGCGTACAGGCGGATGGTGTTGCTTACACGGCGGCGCACGACACGGGAGTCAAACGGGCGGTTGACATAGTCCGAGGCACCCAGCTCATACGCGCGCAGCACCACATCGTCGGAATCTTCGCTCGAGATCATGATGACAGGCAGATTGTCGATACCCGTTCGGCGCGACAGATCGGCCAGTACCTCAAAGCCGTTCATGCCCGGCATGACAATGTCCAGCAGCACGAGCGACAACTCATCGCCATAGCGGTCGACCATGTCGAGTGCCGCGCGACCGTTATCGGCCTCGAGGATGCAATACTCGTCCTTGAGCATCTCGCTGAGAATAGCTCGGTTCATCTCGGAGTCATCGACAATAAGCACCGTAGGCTTTTCGCTTTGGAAGGCCTCGATGGAATCGGTATCGGTCATGACCGTACCGGCTTTTGCCTTAGCGCGGCTCAATAATTGGACAGCGCGGCCAACGCCCTCATCGACCGTCTCGCCATGAATGCGAACGCCACCAACGCATGCCGTCAAGCTAACGCGCTCATGCCCCGGAATAACCGTGGAATGAACGGCATCGGATACGTGACGCAGACGACGGGCGAAGTCATCGGAGGGGATATTGGGCATGACGGCCACAAACTTATCGCAACCATAGCGGACAAGCTCGTCAGTCGAACGAATACCGCTGCGTATGGCCGTCGCCACAGCACCGAGCGCAAGGTCGCCGGCATGACGGCCACACGTATCGTTGAAGACCCTAAAATCATCAAGGTCGATCATCGCAACGCCGGCATTCATACGGGCGCCGCGAAGCTTTTCCTCGTAATACCGGCGATTGTGCACACTCGTCAGCACATCGGTGTAGACAAGGTCCTCTTCTGCAGCCTCTTGCTCATCGATCGGACGCACCATCAGCAGGACATGAGGCTCGCCCTCGACCTTCAGGGGGCGCAGGCGAGCGCGGTACTCAACGCCATCGTTGAGCAGCCGTTCCGACACCTCATCGGAACCCGCCGCCAAGGCTTCAAGACTTGACTGGCGCAGACAGGGACACCGTTCGCCGGCGAGCAGGCAGTTAGGATCGCCCTTAATCTGATCGAAAGACAGCAAACGCACCACGGGGTAGGTCTTCGCGACACGGGCGACCTCGGCGGCAGCCTCCTCGTCGGTTAGATTGGCCTCGTGATTATTGAGCATAGGGGGCCCTTTCAGTAGTTTTGCTTGGTAGCAGTGGGTGCCAAATGTTACAAGGGTAGCACCTTGTCGATGCAGGTACGCACGTGAATACCGTTTCTTTTTCATGAGTTGGCAGACGGTAGGGCTGAAGCCGCAGCCGTAAGGTTCTGGGCGCATCTGTTAACACGGTCGAAATGTTTACGGGAAAAGCCCGTTTTGATTATTGCAGCTGCTAGAACCCTAGGACGCCACGGACGGCCTGGGCAGCCGCTACCGGTCGATCGCGCAGCCCGTTGTGCGCGCCGGGGACCGTTACGAGCGGACAGCCCAAAAGCTCAGCCGACGCTCTCGTGCCCGCTTCGCGGGGCGTGCCAATCGAGAGCTCGCCCAAAAACACGGCGGCCACCGTTTTCGATGCGCGGACGCGATCCCAATCGGGAACGCAGGTCATAATGATCCCGTATTCGTTTGCCATAAAGCTGCGGCCGTTGCGCAGGGCATGCTTGGCTTCCGCCTCGGTTGTCTTGGGAGCTTGAGGATCCGAATCACCGATGGCACTCAGGAAGGCTCTTAATGCCCTCGAGACCTTTCCCGCAGCAATCATCTCGAGCAAAACCGGGGCCGTGCCCAGGCCAGCGCCCTCGTTTGTCACGGCGGGTTCGTGCAGCATCGCGCGCGAGACAATGGCCGGGTTTGTACGGAGAAGCTCCAGGGTCACCAGCGTACCGGCACTGTGCGCGAGCACGTTTGCCGGAGCGCCGACATGCTCGATAACGGCCTGCAGGTCGGCGGCCTGGACGGCAAGGTCGTAGCGCCCGTCCGCAACGTCGCCGCTCTCGCCGCAACCGCGGCGGTCGTAGGCAATTACGCGATAGCCGCAGGCGAGCTCGCGGGCGATCCCGTCAAAAAATGTGCCGTCGACGCAAGCGCCGTGCACGCACACCAAGGCAGGCGCATCCGACGGCACGCCCGGCTCGGCAAACTCGCGACAGGCAATCGTGGTGCCCGCATTCTCGACCGTAAAATCCATGTTGTGCCCCATCGTCTTGCACCTTGTTAACGCATTAACTGTACCCAACCGGAAACCTCTCATGGCGTGGACATTGAGGACAGCGTGAAAAAACGAAACCTGAAAAGCACAAGCCCGAATCAGGCTTTGGCACCGATGCTATGCTTAGGCACAACTGTCCCAAGGAGCATATGCCTATGTCTACGTTTTTAAATGCCAGCCCCATCTTTGGACCGGTGCGCAGTCGCCGCCTGGGCCTTTCGCTCGGTGTCAACATGATGCCGGCGTCGGGCAAGATCTGCACGTTCGACTGCATCTACTGCGAGAACGGCCTTAACGCCGAGCGTCCCTGCCATGAGCCGTATAACACGGCCGCCGTGGTGCTCGACGCACTCGAGGCCAAGCTGCGCGAGATGGCAGCCGAGGGCGAGCTCCCCGATGTGATCACGTTTGCCGGCAACGGCGAGCCCACCGCCGCGCCGGAGTTTCCGCAGGCCATCGCCGGTGCCGTCGCGCTGCGCGACCAGCTGGCCCCGAACACCAAGATCGCCGTGCTCTCCAATGGCACGCGCGCTGACCAGCCCGCTGTGCACGATGCGCTCATGATGGTCGACGACAACATCCTCAAGCTCGATACGGTCGACCCGGCTTTTATCCAGCTGCTCGACCAGCCCGTTGGCCCCTACGACGTCGAGCACCAGATCGAGACGTTCGCGAGCTTTAACGGCCACGTTATTATCCAGACGATCTTTTTGAACGGCGAGTACCAGGGCAAGTCCCTCGATAACACTGGTGAAGCGTACGTCGGCCCCTGGCTCGCGGCACTCGAGCGCATTCGCCCGCAGGAGGCGACCATCTACACGGTGGCGCGCGAGACACCGGTCGCCGGCCTTGCCAAAGCAGCGCCCGTGGTGCTCGACACAATCGCCGCACGCGTGCGCGCGCTCGGCATCCCCTGCCAGGTGAGCTACTAGCAGAACCGCACAGACTACCCGGTACTTGGCTGATGGGGTGGGCTATACTAGCTGCGAATGAAAGGAAGTTAGCCATGTTTGACAATGGACCCGTGCCCGGCCGCAACGACGCTTGCTGGTGCGGCAGCGGCAAAAAATATAAGAAATGCCACAGCGCCTTCGACGAGCGCCTCGAGCGCCTGTGGGAAGAGGGCTGGGAGGTTCTGCCCCGCACACTCTACAAGACGCCCGCCGATATCGAGGGCATCAAGCGTTCGGCCGCCATCAACGTAGGCGTGCTCGACTACGTGGGCGAGCACATCGCCGCGGGCATGACCACCAACCAGATCGACCAGATGATCTACGACTACACCGTCGAGCACGGTGGCACGCCGGCCGACCTCAACTACGAGGGCTATCCCAAGAGCGTGTGCACCTCGATCAACGACGTGGTCTGCCACGGTATCCCCTGCGATACGGACGTGCTGCACGAGGGCGACATCATCAACGTGGACTGCTCCACGATCTTGGACGGCTACTTTAGCGACTCGAGCCGTATGTTCTGCATCGGCGAAGTCTCGGCCGAGCGCCAGCGCCTGGTCGACGTCACCCGCGCCAGCGTGGAGGCGGGTCTGGCGGCCGTCAAGCCGTGGCTGCCGCTATCCGTGATGGCCGAGGCCGTGCAAAAGACGGTCGAGGACGCCGGCTTTAGCGTGGTGCGCGAGTACGGCGGACACGGCATCGGTAAGGAGTTCCACGAGGACCCGTTTGTGGGCTTTACCACCGAGGCGCCCGATGTAGACACCATCATGGCTCCGGGCATGGTCTTTACCATCGAGCCCATGGTCAACGCCGGAGCGCCCGACATCAAGATTAGCAAGGGCGACGGTTGGTGCGTGCGCACCAAGGACGGCAGCGATTCGGCCCAGTGCGAGGTACAGCTCGTGGTGACCGAGGACGGCTACGAGCTGCTGAGCTGGTAGCCGTGGATGCGCCGGATGCTGACGGGCACGCTCGTCTAGCATCCGGCGTTTTTGTTTGAACGTTTTGCCTGATAAAACCCGCCAAAATAAACCTGTCCCTTTTTGGCGGGTCAAGCGGAAAGGACTGCTTGTGAACATCTTGGTTTTGCTGCCCGTCAACGACCACCATCGCGCAATTCTTGAGTCGAGCGCTCCGGGCGAGGACTTTATCTACACGAGCGCCGACGCTATCACGCGCGAACAAGTCGCCAACGCTGACGTGATCTTGGGCAACATAGACCCTGCCCTACTTACCGCATGCGAGCACCTCCAGCTGCTGCAACTACAGACCGCGGGCTATGACGATTACTTGGCCGCCGGCACCGTGCCAGCCGACGCCAAACTGTCTTGCTCGGTGGGCGCCTACGGCCAGGCCGTGAGCGAGCACATGTTTGCCATGGTCCTTTCGATGATGAAGCGCCTGCCCGGCTATCACGACTTGCAGCGCGAGCATCGCTGGAAGGATTTGGGGCCGGTCACCTCGCTCAAAAACGCCAACGTGCTGGTGCTGGGCGCTGGCGATATCGGCGGCCACTTTGCCACGCTCTGCCGCAGCATGGGTGCACACGTCCGCGGCATCAAGCGCCATCCACTCGTCTACCCCATTGTGTTTGAGGACATGGACGGCATGGACGCCCTGCCCGAGCGCCTGGCCGAGGCTGACATCGTCGCATCCTTTATGCCCAGCACACCCGAGACCCGCGGTCTGGCGAACGCCGAGTTCTTCGCCGCGATGAAGCCGGGCGCCTTCTTTGCCAACGGCGGCCGCGGCGATCTTGTGGTTGCCGACGACCTGGTTGCCGCCCTGGAGTCGGGACATCTCGCCGGCGCCGCGGTCGACGTCACCGACCCCGAGCCGCTGCCTGAGACAAGCCCGTTGTGGGATGCGCCCAACATGCTCATCACGCCGCACATCTCCGGCTGGTTCCACTTGGCCGCCACGCTCAACAACGTGGTCGACATCGCCGCGGAGAATCTGCGTCACCTGCAGGCCGGCGAGACCCTGCGCTGCTGGATCGAGCACTAAGAATTACGCCGTTTTACAAACGGCGTAATGAGCCGACGCTGCGAGCCCGTCTGGACGGCAATCTGCCTTTCAACTTCGGCGGCATGACCAGAAGGTCAATGCCTTTTCATTTCACGGCACCTTGGCTCAAACGGCGGGCTCTCGCTGGCGTGCGCTCTACCTGCGGCGTTTCGCTGGCGTCGGCTTCATCTGCAAGCCTTAGCAGTTCCGTCTTGCCGTTGGCGTTGTGGCATTTGCCCAGATAAAACCTGCCAAAATAAACCTGTCCCTTTTTGGTAGGTTTGGCGCAATGGGGTCAGGTTGGCTTGCGCCATACCGGTAGTTCTGTCTGCGACACTCTCGCCAAAGTGATATCAAACATACATCTAGCGTTTTCGACACTTCGCTTATTAGAGCCAGTCCGTCTCCTCGTCATAGCGGTCCGAATAGGCGTTACGCTTGAGTTCTTCAGCACTCGTTGGTCGCGCCTTGGACACGTCGACCCCTGACTCATGGCAAGCGGCGACGAACAGCTGTAAACCCCGATCAATAAGCTGAGCCCCACGCTCGGCCTTCATTTCTTCGGCTCGCATTTAGAGTTCCACGCTTTCGGCGCCGTTGATGGTTAGGTTGCGCTCGTAGAAGGCGGTGAGGGCGCGGATGGCGTACATCACGTCGCGCACGCCGCCGGTCTCGTAGCTCGAGTGCATGGCAAGCTGCGGCAGACCCACGTCCACGGCATGCATGCTCGCCTGCATATTGGACAGATTGCCGAGCGTGGAGCCGCCGGCCATATCGCTCTTGTTGGCGAAGGCCTGCGTGGGCACGTCGGCGTCATCGCAGATGGCCTGGAACACCGCGCGGCTAAAGGCATCGGTGCAGTAGTGCTGGTTGGCGGCTTCCTTGATGACGATGCCGCCGTTAAGCACCACCTGGTTGCGGGCATCGCACTTCTCGGCGTGGTTGGGGTGCACGGCATGCGCGTTGTCGCAGCTCACGAGCATCGATGCGGCAAGGGCGCGATGATACGACTCGTCATCAAAGCCCAGCGATCCGTTGATGCGGCGCAGCGCGTCGGCCAAGAACGTCGACATGGCGCCCTGCTTGGTCTCGGAGCCAACCTCCTCGTTATCAAAGCAGCAGAAGACCGAGACGTCATGCGCATTCTCGGCACCCAAAAATGCCTGTAGCGAGGTATAGGCGCAGGCCAGGTCGTCGAGCTTGGGCGTCGAGATAAACTCGTCGGCCCAGCCCCAAATGCGCGCATCCTGACGATTGACCAGGAACAGATCGCGGCCCAGGATCTGCTCGGGCTCAACGTCCAGTTCGTCAGCGATCAGGGCGTCAAAATCTCCCTGCTTAAGGTCGCCGGCGCTAATGAGCGGGCACAGGTCAACGGCTCGGTTGGGAGCAAAGCCCTCGTTAATGCCGCGGTTCATATGAATAGCAAGGCTCGGAATGATAGCGACCTCGCGCTCGGTGGCGAGCAGGCGGCTCTCAATACGGTCGCCCTCGCGCACCAACACGCGGCCCGCGAGCGCCAACGGGCGGTCGAACCAGGTGTAGTCGATCATGCCGCCGTAGGCCTCGGTGTTCAGGCGCAGCGTCTCGCCCGCGCCGTCGAGCTCGGGCACGGCCTTGACCTTAAACGTCGGAGAATCGCTGTGCGACGCCGTGAGTTGAAAATGATAGTCACCGGCAACGCCGTCCTCGCCCCACGTCGCGGCCAGGTCCTCGCCCACCTTAAAGGCAACGACGCTCGAGGTGTTGCGCTGCGTGTAATAACGCCCGCCCGGCTCGATGTCCCACGCCGCATTCTCGGGCAGGTAGGTAAAGCCCGCCTCGTCGAGCTCGGCCATAATGGTCGCCGCCGTATGGAACATGCTGGGGCATGCCTCGATAAAGTCGATAAGCTCGTTGGCGGCCTCGATATCGTCGGCCGTCACATGCGCGCGCTCGGGCGTTTCCTGATCCGTCATGCTCTCCCCTTTCGCTGGGTTGATGGTCCCCTCCAGCATACCCCGCCACGCCAGCGCCGCACTCTTCATTCCGTGCTTAATTCCGCGCCGCTCACCAAGTTGAGCCATCATGCCCGCGCTCCTTTTGCGACAATTGCGCTAACAGGACGAGAGGAGCCGTCATGAAGCCACGTATCATTGCCATCACCTGCGGTGTTGCAGGAACCGCCGTCGGCCTTGCCGCTGCCGCCGGCATCGTTTACCGCAAGCAAATCAAGTCCGCCGCGTCGCTCAAACGCTTGACCGGCTACGCGGATGGCTATGACCTGTACGCAATCGACATTGCCTACGACTACGATCTTGATCGCATCATCGCCGCTGGCGTGCGCGACGACCAGGCCTACATCGATGCCGTGGTGGCGCAGGTGCTGCCCGGTGTGCCGGCACATGTCCAGGCGCCCCAGTTTGCCTGCAGCGCTTTTGTCGCCGTAGATGCCGAAGGCCGCGTGCGCACCGGTCGCAATTACGACTTTAAGGACGACACCTCGGCGCTACTGGTGCGCAATCACCCGCGCGACGGCTATGCCTCCATCGGGTTTGCCGCCCTTAACAACCTGGGCGATAACACTCCGCTTGACTCCGTCGCCGGACGCGCCGCCGCACTCATGGGCCCGTTTGCCCAGCTCGACGGTGTTAACGAATGCGGCGTATCCATTGCCGTCCTCACCCTGGATTCCAAGCCCTGCGACCAGGACACGCAACGCCCCGTCATCAATACCTCGCTCGCCATCCGTCTGGTGCTCGACCGTGCCGCCACCACGCAAGAAGCTGTCGACCTGCTTTCTGCCTACGACATGCACGCCATGGCAGGACGCGATTACCACTTCTTTATAAACGACGCCGCCGGTGACGCGCGCGTAGTAGAGTGGGATCCGCACGATCCGGACCGCGCTTTCAAAGCGACTCCTGTAACCCAGGTTACGAACTTCTACGCCTGCTATGGCGACGAAGTGCTGCCCAACCAAAAGAATGGCGAGCTAGGCCATGGTAAAGAGCGCGCCGCCGCAATCGCCGATGTCCTCGACGCCCATACCGGCGCCCAAGACGAGGCAGTCGCTTGGAAGGCCCTACGCGCTGCAGCGCAAGAGCCCAGTCCGGAAGACATCACCAGCAACACGCAGTGGTCGGTCGTCTTTGACAACACCGAGCCTGCTGCCGCCATCACGCTGCGCCGCCACTGGGGCGACATCGACGCATTCGCACTGTAAGGAGCCAGGCCCGTCGACTTTACGCTCGCCTGGCGTTGTTTACATTTCTATACGCTTGAGCTAACACGTTTTACCCCCGTATCAACAGTGTGCGGGGGTAAACTTATGCGCATGTTATAACTTGCCCGGAAGGATTCACCATGCTTAGGATCGGTCTTCTTACTAGTGGCGGCGACTGCCAGGCGCTCAACGCCACCATGCGCGGCATTGTCAAAACGCTTATGACCAATAGCGAAGAGCCTATCGAGATTTATGGCTTTGAGGACGGCTATCAGGGCCTTATCTACAGCAGGTTCCGCGTCATGACGCCCGCCGATTTTAGCGGTATCCTCACCCGCGGCGGCACCATCCTGGGCACGAGTCGCACACCGTTCAAGCGTCTGGATACCCCCGAGACCGATGGTGTCGAGAAGGTGCCGGCGATGGTCCACACCTATCATAAGCTGCAGCTCGACTGCCTGTTTATGCTGGGCGGTAACGGCTCCACCAAGATCGCCAACCGCCTGCGCGAAGAGGACCTCAACGTTATCGCCCTGCCCAAGACCATCGATAACGACACCTGGGGCACCGAGCTGACGTTTGGCTTTACGAGCGCCATCGACGTCGCCACCAAGTGCATCGACGACATTCACACCACCGCCTCGAGTCACGGCCGCGTGTTCGTTATCGAGATCATGGGCCACAAGGTTGGCTGGATCCCGCTGTACGCCGGCGTCGCGGGCGGCGCGGATGTCATCTTGATTCCCGAGATCCCCTACGACATGGACAACGTCATCAAGACCATCGAGCATCGTATGGAGACCGGCAGCCGCTTTACCATCGTGGCCGTCGCCGAGGGCGCTATCTCCAAGGAGGACGCGGCGCTGTCCAAGAAGGAATACAAGAAGAAGCTTGCCGAGCGCACGAGCCCGTCGATCGTCTACGACATCGCCAAGGAGATTGAGGCCAAGACCGGTCGCGAGACCCGCGTCGCCATCCCCGGCCACACGCAGCGCGGCGGCCAGCCCGATGCCCAGGATCGCATCTTTGCGACCCAGTGCGGCGTCGAGGCCGCGCTTGGCTGCCTGCGCGGCGAGTTTGGCTACATGATTGCCCTGCGTGACGGCAAGATGTGCCACATGCCGCTCGAGAAGGTCGCCGGCAAGCTCAAGTTTGTCGACCCCCAGAGCGACCTGGTGCGCGAGGCCAAGGCGTTGGGCATCAGCTTCGGCGACGAATAGCCTCGGCTGGAACTGCTCTCATCGGAGGCCCCAGGGCTTTCCTCCCAAATCGTCCTCGGACATGTCAGGACCCCGCTGCGCGCTTCGCGCGGCGGGGTCCTTCCGTCCTGCGGAAAGATTTGGGAGGAAAGCCCTGGGGCCTCCTGCGGTAACTAGGGAGGCCGAGGCTATTCGTCTTCTTGCTGCAAGTGCGTGGGCTGAGATTTTGGGATGTTGCAGGCTCTTAGCTGAGAATAGCACTGACATTTGTCCTGAAATGGCTGGTCGTTAGGGGTTGCTACCGGTAGTTGCGGTAGGGTTGGGGCAGATTCTAACTAGAAATGGTGGTCGCTACCGGTTGTTCTCGGCATACTCGGCTCATTCGATTCGACCATCAAACGAAAGGAACCACCATGAATCTTGCGATGGCACAACGCCTCGTCGATCGCCGTAAAGCTGCCGGCCTTTCTCAGGAGGCGCTTGCTGCCCAGCTGGGCGTAAGCCGCCAGGCTGTTAGTAAATGGGAGCGCAGCGAGTCCTCACCCGATACCGATAACCTCATTGCGCTCGCCGCGCTGTATGACGTGTCGTTGGACGAGCTGTTATATGGGGAGGCGGCCAACGATGCCGACGACCTGAAGGACGGTAGCGCCGACACCGAGACGGCGGATGTGGCTGACGAGGCTGAAGATTCTGCCGAGCACGCCGATTGCGGCGACAAACCACTTGTCGATATTTCCCTCGCGCGCGGTATCCACGTCATTGATCCCAATAAAGGCGAGGAAGTCCATGTTGGCTGGAGCGGCATCCATGTGACCAACGAGCGCAAGGGCGAAGAGGTGCATGTGGGGCCGGACGGCGTGCATATCGATACGCTTGAGGACGATGGACATAGCGTACGCACCAATGACGACGGCACCGTCACCATCGACGGCGAGACGTTTTCCAGCTGGAAGGAAGCACACGACAAGCTCGACCATCATGGCAAGCATTTCCACACCAAGGTCGGACGTGCATGGAACAAATTCCCCTTCCCCGCACTTGTCACTCTCGCCTATCTGGTGCTCGGCATTGTCTACGGCACATGGGGCATGGGGCTTTTCCTCGTCTTTCTGGTTCCCGTCTACTACGCGATTGGTGACTTCATCGATCGGCGCCACCTGTCTAAGCTGATCGAGGCCATCTACCCGGCAGCCGCCATCGCTTGGTTCCTCTACATGTGGCTCTGTTTGGGACAGCCCCATCCTGCATGGATCATCCTCATCACGATTCCCGTCATAAAGGCGCTCATGCGCTGGTGCCGCAAACAATGGAAGCACCGCAAACAGGCCCAACACGCTCCGACCCACTAGCACCCAACCACCCCCGCCCTTCTCCTAAGTTGCGGTGAGCTAGGGACTGTTTTGAAGCTCCAAAGCGCCAAACAGTCCGTATATCACCGCAACTTACAAACAACTGGGTCAGTTCCGGCACGGAGATTAGCATTGAGCTGACCGCGCGCCAAGAAAAGGGCCTATTTACCACGTTTAACTCGAGAGGACCGACCATATCCGCCTTTTCCGAAAATTGGCAAGCCCTCTACCTGCGGTTTTAATTTCATAATCTTTGTCATGGTCGAGGGTGTGGTAGCAAACGTAGTAGATAGGCCCATTTTGTGGCATACGACCCATACAAGCCCAATCTCGAAGGCTAAAGAGAGCCTCTCATCCACGCCTGCGAGCGAAAACCAAATAGAATGAAAGGCAAATGGAAAAGCTCATCGGCCAGTACGTTGAGATGCTGAACGACAGACATCCCCAGCAAAACGGGGCAAACGCCGGGCCATCTAATGGTTGTCCGGCGTTTGCCCAGATAAAACCTGCCAAAAATAAACCTGTCCCTTTTTGGCAGGTTACTCGGCGCTCTTGAGGGCACCGACCATGTCGATCTTATTGAGGGTGCGATTGGTAGCGAGGTTGACGACAATCGTAAAGCCGAAGGAAAGTACCACGGCGAGCACGTAGCTCAGCGGCTCAACCTCGACGTCAAAGTACAGCGACGGCATCTGCAGAATGTACGTAAAGCTCTCGGCGAGCAGGCCGCCCAGCGGCACGCCCAGCGCGGCGCCGATTGCCGTAAGAATCAACGTCTCCTTGTTGACGTAATGGTGTACCTCGCCGCGGCGGAAACCGAGCACCTTGATAGTCGCCAGTTCGCGCTCGCGCTCCGAAATGTTGGTGTTGGACAGCGTAAACACCACCACGAACGACAGGCACGCCGCCATAAAGGTCACAAGTACCACGACCGAATTGATAATCGTAAAGTTCGCCTCATAGTTTTCCCAGTGCTCGGCCGTACTCGAAATCGTAAGCCAACCGTCACTCTTAAGATTCTTGCTAAACGCAATCTGGTCGGCCGACGAACCCTTAAGCAACACAAAGACGCCGTTAGGGCGCGCGCTTCGACCGAACGCGCGCTCATAGGTGCTCTGCGTCATATAGAGCGTGTTGCCCAGATAGTTGAGCGAAATGTCGCTGACCTTGACCTTGGCGACGTTGAGCGACGAATCCTGGACGTGAGCCGTATCGCCCGGCTGAATCCCCAGCACCAGCTGTGAACTTTTGCTCAGATACACGTCTCCGTCACGCAAAGATAGCGGTTCTTTGGACTCATCCTCCAGACGCACGTAATCGCCCAAGTCACCCGCGCGGTCGTCGGGAATCACGATGAGCTGCACGGTCTCGCTCTTGCCGCCAAACGTAAAGGTGACGTTGTCGGTCATAATCGGCAGGGTCGAGGTCACCGTCACGTTGGAATCATTGGCCGTGCTGCGCTCATCCAATGCCGCGCACGTCTGCGAAAAATCGTCGGGATTGGCGACCGCCAGCAAGTCATAGCGCGTGATATGCCCGTACTGTTTGGGCGAAAGCGCCACCGACGTATCACGAATGCCCATACCGCAGATTACGAGCGCCGTGCATCCCGCAATGCCAAAGATGGTCATAAAGGCACGCTTTTTGTAGCGGAACAGGTTACGCGCGGCAACCTTGTTCAAAAAGCCCATGCGGCGCCAGATAAAGCCGATGCGCTCGAGCAAGATGCGTGAGCCGGCGCGCGGCGCCTTGGGACGCATGAGCGAAGCCGGCGTCTCGGCCATCTCGTGGCGGCAGGCGATAATCGTAGCGCCCACTACGCCCACGGCAAACAGCGCCACCGAGACAATCGAGGACACGATATCGTACGAAAGTAGCATCTGGGGCAGCGAGTACATGTCGTCGAACACCGTAAACAAGAACAGCGGCAGGTCCACAAAGCCGATGATGTTGCCGAGCACGCCACCAATCAGACACGCCCACAGCGAGTAGTCCACGTATTTGGACAGGATGCGCCCGCGTGAATAGCCGAGCGCCTTGTACAGGCCAATAAGCGTGCGCTCCTCCTCGACCATGCGGGTGGCGGTGGTGAGGCTGATAAGCACGGCGACGATAAAGAAGATGAATGGGAAAACCGTGGCGATGGCCTCGATCGAGGAACTATCGCTCTCCACGCTCGAGTAGCTTGCGATATTGCCGCGGTCCTGGATGTACCAGGTGCATTCGCCCAGATCAGAGAGCTCGGCGCGGGCATCGGCAAACTGCTGGTCGGCGGCGGCACGACGCTGGTCCAGGTCGACTTGAGCCTGTGCACGCTCGTCGCTGCCCTCGGCCATGCGGTTGATGTTGTCCTGCTCGATCCCAAAGACCATATTCGCCTGACGCTCAGCCGCGTCCAAACTCGCCGGCGTGTCGACCGTCAGCTCCTGAGCGCGCGCCTTCTCACGCTCCTCGCGGATCTTCTCGATATTGCCCTTGACCTCATTGATCTTTGCCGTGTAGGCATCCGAATAGGAGTTGAGGCTCTTGGCTCCCTCGACGATCACGTGGACCGCGGAGTAGGACGACGACGTCGCGGCATCCTCGCTCACGTAGAACTTGTAGTCCGCAGTCGAAGCAGCACGAAAGGCGTTGACGGTCGAGTCGGAGCTCACGTCGGTAGGATCGAGAACCTCGGCCGTGATGGTATAGTCTCCATCGGCAAACTGGTCCTTGGCGCTTTGGTTCGACGAGCTCGCATCGTTGGCGGCAAAGCTCACCGTATCGCCGATTTTCTTGCCAGAAGCCTTCAAAAAACGTGAGGTCACTGCCACTTCGCCCGAAGTCTCGGGCAGCTCGCCGCGTACTAGCACCGGTTGGTCAATATTCTCTTTGGAGAGGCTCTGTACGACGACACGCTCGCGCGTCGTACCCACGGCGGTATAGGCGGTCTCGGTATAGATGCCCTCGGCCGTCTCGACGCCATCGACCTCTTGGATCGCAGCAAGATCGTCATCGGTCAGACCATAGGTCGACTGCACGTTGATGTCATAGACATTCTGCTGGTCAAAATAGGCGTCGACCGAATCACACAGGTCCTCGCAGCCCGCCTTAAGGCCGCACATCACGCTCACGCCAAGCGCGGTGATCACAACGATAGACAAGAAGCGTTTGAGGCTGCCGCGAATCGTGCGGTAGATGCCACGGCGAAAAACCGTCGGCACCATATCGTTTGAGCTTTGGGCGGTACGGTAGGTCGTAAAATCCTGCTCGCGCTCCGTGTTCTGCGCGTCGCGGCGTTGACTGTTTTGGCGGTCCTGATTCATGGGCGCTACCACTCGATCGTCTCGATAGGCACAGGATTTTGCTGGACCGTCTCGCTCTCCACGCGGCCGCTCTTAAAGCGGATCAGGCGATCGGCCATGGGCGCCAGCGCAGAGTTGTGGGTGATGATGATGACCGTAATGCCTTGCTTGCGGCAAGTGTCCTGTAGCAGCTGCAAGATCTGCTTGCCAGTTTTGTAGTCGAGTGCACCCGTAGGCTCGTCGCACAAAAGCAGCTTGGGGTTCTTAGCCAGCGCGCGGGCGATGGATACGCGCTGCTGCTCGCCGCCCGAAAGCTGCGCCGGAAAGTTAGCGAGGCGGTCGCCCAGGCCAACCTGGCGAAGCGTTTGCTCGGCATCGAGCGAATCGGGGCAGATCTGCGCCGCGAGTTCGACGTTCTCAAGCGCCGTCAGGTTAGGGACCAGATTGTAGAACTGAAAGACAAAGCCGACGTCAGCGCGACGGTATTCCACAAGCTGAGCCTCGTTGGCAGAGCTCACGTCACGCCCGTCCACCGTCACGGTGCCAGAAGTTGCCGTGTCCATGCCGCCCAGAATGTTGAGGGCCGTGGTCTTGCCGGCGCCCGAAGCACCCAGAATGATGGCGAGCTCGCCGCGCTCGACCGTAAAGCTCGCGCCGTCGAGCGCGTGGATGCGGGCGTCGCCCTCGCCGTATGCCTTGATGACGTCTTTGAATTCGATATAGGCCATCGATTAATTCCCATCTGGTCGGATAACTCTTTAGTATTACCCATTTCCCACCTACCAAAAAGGGACAGGTTTATTTTGGCAGGTTTTATATGGGGAAACGAGGGCGCGGGCGGGCGCCAAGACTGTCCCAAGGCAACCATTTGACCCAAACCGCGCCCGCCGCTATGATGCCGCTGCGGAATGATTGTCTCCGTTGGGTGCGTCAGTAAAACTGTCGCGTCGCCCTAAACCGCCTTGTTGCTGATGACTTCTGCTGTTGCGTGATATCCCTTGGGCATCACGCCGCGGCAGGAGTCTTTTTTGTTTTGGAGGAGAAGTGTCGGAAAGCAGCGCATCGAGCAGAATTAAACGCCTGGTCAACACCTATAGTTGCCTCGTGCTTATGGGTGCCGTCGGAATCCCTATCGGCGTTATCGTTGGCGCCATCTGTGCCCTTTTTGGTCGTGTGCTCCTGGCAATTGGCGCCTTCCGTGACGAGCACATCGTACTGCTCCTTCCCTTCCTCGCCCTCATGGGCTTGGCCATCGTATTTGCCTACCGCACCTGGGGCAAAGGCACCGATCGGGGCATGAGCTTAGTATTCGACGTAGGTCACGGACGCGAGGACGCCATCTCCCCGCGTCTGGTGCCACTCATTATGCTGAGCACGTGGGCCACGCATCTCTTTGGCGGCAGCGCGGGACGCGAAGGCGTAGCCGTGCAGATCGGCGCAACCGTCTCGCATTGGATCGGCCGACGTCTACCTTTCCGAGAACCCGGCAACACGTTTTTGCTTATCGGCATGGCCGCCGGCTTTGCCGGACTCTTCCGAACGCCCCTCGCCGCCACGGTCTTTGCGGTCGAGGTGCTGGTCGCCGGACGCATGGAATACCGCGCGTTGTTTCCCGCGCTTACGGCTTCGCTTGCCGCAAGCATGACCTCCGGCGCCCTGGGGCTCGAGAAGTTTGAGGTCGCCATTACCGCCTCGTATGCGCTCGACCTCCCCGGTCTTGGACGGCTGGCGTTGTTGGGTATCGCGTTTGGTATGGTAGGTGGCGCTTTTGCCTGGTGCCTTGCCCATGCCAAGACTCTTGCAGCGCGGCTGCTCCCCAGCCCTTACATACGCGTTGCCGTTATGGGCCTTGCGCTGTCGGCGATTCTGTTCGTTCTGTGGCAGGGGCGATACTGCGGCCTTGGCACCAACCTGATATCGGCGGCGCTCAACGGTGACGGCAAGGTCACCATCATGCCTTGGGACTGGGCGCTCAAATTCACACTCACCATCGCCACGCTTGCCGCAGGATATCAAGGTGGTGAGGTGACGCCGTTGTTCTCCATCGGAACCAGCCTGGGTGTCGTGCTCGCCGGAATTCTCGGCATGCCGGTCGAGCCCTGCGCCGCGCTGGGATACGCCGCCGTCTTTGGCAGCGCCACCAACACGCTACTCGCGCCGATCCTCATTGGCTGCGAGGTCTTCGGTTTCGGTAATCTGCCGATGTTCTTCATCGTCTGCGTTGTGGCTTATCTGTTCAACATGGACAAATCGATCTACGCCCTGCAGGAGCACAGCCGCACCCGATAAACAGGGCGTTTGCCACCAAAAAACGCGCACGACAGGCCGGGCCCGCCGCGCGCGTCATCCTATACACGATTAGTTATTGTTGTTGGTCATCGAAGCCACTGCTGCCGCAAGATTGGAAATGGGCATTGTCTGCAGCCAGATGCGCCCCGGACCGGTGAGCACAGTGTTGAACACGCCTTCACCGCCAAACATGATGTTTTTGACGCCCTTGACCATCTGCGCGTCGATGCTCACCGTCTCCTCAAAGCCGGCCACGTTGCCGGTATCTACAATCATTTGCTGGCCAGCAGCAAGCTCGTACTCAACTAGGTCGCCGTCGATCTCGGCAAAGGCAATACCCGAGCCCGTGAGCTTTTGCATGATAAAACCCTCGCCGCCAAAGACGCCGGTCTTTGCCTTCTTGTTAAAGTGGATGCTCAGCTCAACACCACTTTCCGCGGCAAGGAACGAACGCTTCTGCAAAATCCAGCTCTTACCAGGGCCAATCTCGATCGGTATAATGCGGCCGGGGAAGCAAGAGCCAAACGCAATCATGCCATCGCCGTGCGCGGTCCAAATGTTTTGGAACAACGCCTCACCCGAAAAAGCCTTAGAGAACATCTTGCCTATGCCACCGCCCGAGGTGGACATCTCCATGTTGGGGGTCATCCAGACCATGGCACCGCTTTCGGTGATCATGGATTCGCCGTCGCTAAGGTTGCACGTAACAACCGGGAAAGCCCCTCCGCCGATCTCGTACTGCATGACCGTCTCCTTTCCTTCGGGAGCCGAACAACGATGTCCATATTTTAGCAGTTAGAGGTGCGTTTATTTGGGTCGGTGGCGTTCATGGCGCCGATCACCGCCAGCCTCCGCTGCCGTCTGCACAGATAAAACCTGCCAAAATAAACCTGTCCCTTTTTGGCAGGTCTTAGAGGCGGACGGTGAAGGTGATCTGGTTACCGTGGCCGCAGACAGAAGCGCTCCCGCCATGGGCTTCGGCGATGGCACGCACCACGGATAGGCCCACGCCCGAGCCGCCCGTCTTGGAGCTGCGCGACACGTCCGCACGATAGAAGCGGTCGAACAATCGGTCCAGGTCGCCTTCGGGCAGCTCGTCTACAGCGTTCGATACGACAAGCTCTGCCGAGCCTTTGCCCGCACCGCGCGAAACGGCGCGCAGACTCAACTCGATCACGCTGCCCTCGCTCGCATAGCGCGTGGCATTGTCCAGCAGCAACTCAACCACCTGCGTCACCGCCGCAGCATCGGCATGAGCGCGCACGCCGGTCGCGACCGACATCGACAGGCGCTTGCCGCGCGAGACCGCCACCGATTCAAACGGCGCGGCTGCCTTGTCAACTGCCTCCGAGAGATCGATCGACGCCATGGTAAAGCCCGCCGAGCCCTCGTCCATGCGCGCCAAAAATACCAGACGCTCCGTAAGTGCCGTCAGTCGCGCCACCTGCTCGTGAATGCTCTGCGTCCACTCACTCTCGCCGCTCTCAATCTCCTGTACCTCGTTGGCGGCATCGATCACAGCGAGCGGCGTCTTGATCTCGTGGCTTGCATCGGTAATAAATCGCTTTTGCTTGCTGTAGCTCTCGACCATCGGTCGAATCACGGCACCCGACGCGACCGTTACAATTGCCAGCACCGCCAGCCAGCCAATACAGCTGATTGCCACACTCGCGTTCAAAAACGAATGGAAACTTGCAAGCTCGCGCGAACAGTCCACGAACACATAGGTGATCTCGTCGTCCTGGACGTCGGTCGTATAACGATAATTGCCAGAGAAGCCCGAGGTCCAGCCCTTGGCATGCAGCCTTGCGGCAATACTGGCGGCACGCTTGGCGCCCACCGCGGCAATGCGGGCGGTATTGACATCGACCACCTGCCCTTCGACAAGCGTCACCGTAAAGTAGCGCGTGTCGAAGGGAGACTCCGCCGTCATGCCTTCAAAATGTCCCACGCGAGCGCCCACTCGATCGCCATCCGCAACCATGCCGGTGCTCGTATCCCCGCCATTGCCGGAATCGGTCCTGGACTCGTCTTCCCAATCGATGCTGCCCTTGCCTGCCAGGATATAGTCCAGACGCGCATCAGCCATTTTGCAGACATGCGAATAATTGACGATGTTGATGCCGGCGATGATGAGCGTGAGCACCACGGTCACGGCGCCCATGGCAACGAGGATAAACTTGCGACGCAGACGGCGGCCCAATGCGTCAACAGAATTAGCCCGCCCCTTACTACTCGAGGCGGCGTGAAACCACTCCGTCATGCGCTTGCACCACGCGCTCGCGCTCACGCTTATTCGCCTTCCTCGACAACCTCGAGCGAATAGCCCTGGTTGCGCGACGCGCGAATGGCAACGTTGGCACCAAGCGCCGTCAGCTTTTTGCGCAGGTACGAGATATAGACCCACACCACGTTGGCGCCTTCGGGCGCGTCCTCACCCCAAACCTCGAGCATCAGACGTTCAGTGGGCATGCGCGTGCCGGCGTTGCGCATAAAGAGTTCCATAAGCTGAAACTCGCGATTGGCCAGGTGCTCCTCGCCCAAAGGTCCCACAAGCGTGCAAGCCGCCGTGTCGAGGCGCACGTTACCCACGCTGAGCGTCGTGGCGCCAATTGCCGTCGCGGCACGCGTCATGGCACGAATACGCGCAAGCAGTTCCTTGGCGGCAAACGGCTTGGTCAGGTAATCGTTGGCACCGGCATCCAGGCCCTCGACCTTATCGGACACCTCGCTTTTTGCCGTGAGCATGATGATGGGCAGTCGCTTTCCGGCGGCGCGTGTACGCTTGAGCACCTCGATGCCGTCCATGCCGGGCATCATGATGTCCAGGATTGCGGCGTCGTAATCGTTGGTGAGTAGATTCTCGAGCGCCGTCAAGCCGTCGAGGGCGGTGTCGACCTCGTAGTCGCTATGTTGAAGAATCGCGGTGAGGGCGCGGGAGAGACCAGGTTCGTCCTCGGCAAGCATCAGCTTCATAGTTGCTCCTTTGGCGCATGGCTCTACAGGTTTCGATACTGCCGATGATAGCGTACCGTCAACCGCCTTAGCGCAGCCTTAGCTGCTCAACCTGCGCGTTTTTAAATACGCAGGATGTGGCTTAGCCAAACTTAAGGCGCACGTGTCGAGCGCTTTGACGCATGCCGGGCACGAAGGGACAGTGACTCATCCTTTCACGGCGCCCTAGTTATGCAAAGTGCTCGAGCGTTACTCCTCGTACGCGCCCTCAAGCCGAAGCAACCACTCCTTGCGATCAAGGCCGCCAGCATATCCGTTGAGCGATCCGTCGACCGCGACCACGCGATGGCACGGCACGATAATCGAAATGGGATTACGCGCAACCGCAGCCCCCACCGCACGAGGAGACACGACGGGTGCCTCATTTCCCGGCACACGATGTCGAGCCGCAACACGCTGAGCGATCTCGCCATACGTAGCGACTTCGCCACGCGGAATTGAAAGCAGCTCAAACCAAACCTCGCGCTGGAACGCCGTGCCGATCATATGCAACGGCGGCGTAAACCGAGGCTCCTGCCCCGCAAAATAAGCATTCAGCCAAGCCCAAGAACGCTCAAGCACCGAAGAAGCCGCGCCATTTGCCGGACTCACCGGCAACATGCCACCGGTACCGGAAACCGCGTCGGCGCCTTCAACATGTTCGGAGTCTTCCCGGAGAAGCGTGGAACCAAAGTGCTCCTGCCCCTCAAACCAAAGCCCCGTCAGACCGCGGCCATCAGCGGCAAGCAAGATTTCGCCCAAAGGCGAAGCAAATGTCGTCGTGACCACCAGCGGCTCCTTTCAAAACTCCGCAACATAATACCGCGAATTGTGCAGACAACCCCAATCGACCCCAAAGTCACCCAAGGCAGCAGGCGCGACAGCGCCACAGCTGCCGCACGACCCCAAAGTCCCCGCAGGCAGCAGGCGCAACGCGCCGCAGCTGCCGGCCGCGCTCCG
Organism: Coriobacteriaceae bacterium; assembly: GCA_902363875.1. Taxonomy (GTDB): domain Bacteria; phylum Actinomycetota; class Coriobacteriia; order Coriobacteriales; family Coriobacteriaceae; genus Collinsella. Next base: position 124,123 of record CABJBO010000004.1, read on the forward strand.
CAGCCCCCCCAAGGCGGCAGGCGCAAAGCGCCGAGGCCGCCGCCGGGACTAGGGCCCGCAACAACCACGTGCCCCCACATCAGCCCAGCGGCCCCAACCAGCAACGGCTCCATCGCAGGCCGCTCGCAGCCGAGTCGCCGCAGGCGGGGGCCGGGCTTAGTTTTCAGAACACTCCGCAGACCAGTGTGGCGCCTTGTCCGCAGCTCCGAAGGAGCAGGACAAGGCGCCACACATGGTCGAGGACGTTCTGAAAACTAAGCCCGGACCCCGCCGGACAGGTCGCACTACTCGCAGAGCAGCTTAGCGATCTGGACGGCGTTGGTTGCCGCGCCCTTACGGATTTGGTCGCCGCAGCACCAGAAGGTGATGCCGCGCGCGGCCTCGGGGTTCGAGATGTCGCGACGCACACGGCCGACCCAAATCAAATCCTGGTCGGAGGTGTCCATCGGCATGGGGAAGCGGTCGTGTGCATCCTCGGCGCTCATGTCGTCAACCAGTTTCACTCCCGGAGCGGCAGCCAGCGCAGCACGGGCCTCTTCCACCGTGATGTCGCGCTCAAACTCGAGCGTAACGCTCTCGGAGTGCGAGCGCAGCACGGGCACGCGCACGCAGGTGCAGTTCACGCGCAGCTCGGGCAGGTGCATGATCTTGCGGCCCTCGTTCTGCAACTTCATCTCCTCGGAGGTAAAGCCCTCCTCCTTGACACCGCCGATCTGCGGAATCAGGTTGCTCGCCAGCTGGGCGGCAAACGCGCGCGGCTCGGGAATCTCCTCGCCACGGCCCAGGGCGGCAAGCTGAGCCTCGAGCTCGGCCATACCGGGAGCGCCAGCGCCCGAAGCTGCCTGATACGTGGACACGATCATACGCTTCACGCCAGCAAGCTGGTGCAGCGGCCACGTGGGAACCAGGCCGATGATGGTCGCGCAGTTGGGATTGGCGATAAGGCCGTGATGCCACTTGATGTCGTCGGCATTGATCTCGGGCACGACCAGCGGCACCTCGGGATCCATGCGGAAGGCGTGGCTGTTGTCGACCACGACGGCGCCGCGCTTGACGGCCTCGGGCAGTAGCTCCTTCGCAATATCGTCGCCGGCGGCGCCGAGCACGATGTCGCAGCCCTCAAAGGCCTCGGGGCAAGCCTCCTCAATCACAACCTGCTCGCCGCGGAACTCGACGGTCTTGCCCGCAGAGCGCGCGCTCGCTAGCAGCTTGAGCTTGCCGACCGGAAACTCCTGCTCGTTGAGGCACTCAAGCATCTGGGTGCCCACGGCTCCCGTCGCGCCCAAAATAGCAACCGTGTACTGTTTCATGCTTCCCCCTTTAAAGGCTGTGGCTTTTGCCCGCACGCCGAGCAGGCCGATTATTGTTGCCAGTGTATACAAGAACAGGGCGGGCACGAAACCCGCCCCGTCGAAACGAAACCGAAACGAAACGCCCCGCCGTAGTTTTTGAAGCAAGTCCCAAAAATCTACTGGGATAGCAGCTACTTGTGGAGCGCGGCCGGAGCGGGATCGACCGGCACGGGAGCCTCCAGGTCGGAGACCTTCACAATGCCGTTCTCGTCGGAGAAGGCGCGGTAAATGGTCCGAATCGCCAGGTCGAAGTCCTTCTCCTCTACGCCGATAATGATGTTGATCTCGTCGCAGCTCTGCGAAATCATACGTACGCTCACGCCGGCCTGACCAAGCATGCCAAACAGATGGCCCGAGATACCTGCGCGGCCGCGAAGGTTACGGCCGACGGTCGCGATGAGCGCCAAACCCTCGACAACCTCGATCTCGAGCGGCTCGACCTCCTGCTGAATGTCGCCCACGAGCGAGTACAGCGAGTCGTGCACATCCTGCTCCTGCACCACGGCGCCAAAGCGGTCGACGCCGGTGGGCATATGCTCGACGGAAACGTCATAGCGTTCGAACACCGAAAGTGCACGGCGCATAAAGCCGACACGGGGCTTGGTGCGGTCGCGGGCAACGTTGATGGCGACAAAGCCGCGCTTGCCGGTCACGCCGGTAATGATAGGCTCCGCCTCACCCTCGTCAGCCGTCTCGCTAATGATGGTGCCGGGGTCCTGCGGCGCATTGGTGTTCTTGATGACCAGCGGAATGCCTGCCTCGCGCACGGGGAACACGGCCTCCTCGTGCAGGACGCTTGCACCCATGTACGAAAGCTCGCGCAGCTCCTCGTAGGTAACGCGCGCAATGGGCTGAGCCTCGGGAACAATACGCGGATCGGCAGAATAGAAGCCCGAAACGTCGGTCCAGTTCTCGTACAGGTCGGCACCAAGGCACTTGGCCAGAATCGAGCCGGAAATATCGCCGCCGCCACGGTCGAGCAGCTTGATCTGCCCCTCACGCGTCGCGCCGTAGAAACCGGGCATAACAAAGCCGCCCTGCTGGCCGTACTCCTGCACCAGCTCGGCGGTGCGGTTCATGCTGAGCGTACCGTCATGATGGAACGCCACGACCGTCGCGGCATCCAGGAACGGCAGGCCCAGGTACTCGGCCATCAGGCGAGCGGTAAAGTACTCGCCGCGGCTTACGAGCTCCTCAGTAGAGTAGCCACCGGAGCGAGCACGCTCGGCAAAGGCCGCAAACTCTTCGCGGATGGGATAGGTGAGCCCCAGCTCGTCAGCGATATCAAAATAGCGCTGGCCGATGTCCTCGAGCAGCTCCTCGCACGACACGTGGTACTTGACGTGCGCGTTGACCAAGTAGAGCAGATCGGTCACCTTGGTGTCGCCCTTAAAACGGCGACCGCAGGCAGAAACCACCACAAAACGGCGGGCCGGATCGGCATCGACGATGGCCTTGATCTTCTTAAAGTGTTCGGCGTCGGCGACCGACGAGCCGCCAAACTTGGCAATCTTAATCATGGGCTGGAGGTTACCTTTCTAAAAAGCCTCTGCGAACCTATTTTGCGCGCTCTGATACCATGGTTTCACCGATTGGGACCAAGGCATCCGAGGAGCAGTGTTATATGGGAACTTATCATAGTACACGAGGACGCACTTTATCGTGCTCAAGTAAGGTGGCAATCCGTACCGGCATCGCTCCCGACGGGGGTTTGTTTGTCTCGGACGAGCTCGGCACCCAGCAGGTCGATATCAGCTCGCTTGCAGATAAATCGTACTTTGAAATCGCTCAAGATGTGTTGGGAATGTTACTGAATGATTACACGACCGAAGAAATTTCGGCCTGTGTGAATGAGGCATACCGCGGCACGTTCGCGAGCGAAGAGGTCACGCCGCTCGTCAAACTCGACGCCGCACCGGGCGCCGACGCCCCTCAGACCTATGTGATGGAGCTCTTTGGCGGCCCCACGAGCGCCTTTAAGGACGTCGCCTTGCAGATGCTCCCCCGCCTTATGGCCCGCACCTCTGCCAAGGACGGCGGCGCCGAGCGCATCATGATCGTCACCGCCACGTCGGGCGACACCGGCAAGGCCGCGCTCGCCGGTTTTGCCGACGCTCCGGGCACGGGCATCACCGTCTTTTATCCCGAGGGCAAGGTCAGCCGCGTGCAGAATCTGCAGATGTCCACGCAGGAGGGCGATAACGTCGCCGTCTGCGGCATCCGCGGCAACTTCGACGATGCCCAGAGTGCCGTCAAGCGCATCTTTGCCGATAAGGAGCTTGCCGAGCGCCTGGAAGCCGCCGGCACTGTGCTTTCGAGTGCCAACTCCATCAACGTCGGCCGCCTGGTGCCGCAGGTTGTCTACTACTTTGCCGCCTATGCGCAACTGCTGCGCGCCGGCGCTATCGAGGCTGGCGACGCCGTAGAGTTCTGTGTGCCCACCGGCAACTTTGGCGATATCTTGGCCGGCTACTACGCCAAGTGCATGGGTCTGCCCGTCGCCAAGCTCGTCGTGGCGAGCGACAAGAACAACGTGCTTGCCGACTTCCTGACCACCGGCGTTTACGACCGTAACCGCCCGTTCTTCACGACCATCTCGCCGTCGATGGACATCCTTATTAGCTCCAACCTGGAGCGCATGCTCTACTTCTTGTCCGACGGCGACTGCGAGCTCGTTGCCGGCCTTATGGAGCAGCTGGCACAGACTGGTCGCTACGAAGTTCCCGCCGACCTGCTGGCAAAGATTCAGAGCGTCTTTGGTTGCGGTTGGGCCAGCGAGGACGAGGTCCTCACTGCCATCAAGAGCTGCTGGGACGCGAACGGCTACGTGATCGACCCGCACACCGCTTGCGGCTATCACGTCTTTGAGCAGGTCGCTCCCGCCGAGGGCGCCAAGGCCCGCGTGTTGCTTTCGACCGCCAGCCCCTACAAGTTCCCGCGAGCCTGCTGCGACGCCTTGGGCCTCGACGTTCCCGAGGATGATTTTGAGGCTATGCGTGTGCTCGAGCAGGCCACCAACACGGTCGCCCCGACCCAGCTCGCCGAACTCGAGTCCAAGCCCGTCCGCTTCGAAGACGTCTGCGACGTCGATGAGATGGCAAGCTACGTCGAGTCTGCAGCAAAACGAATGAGCACCAACTAAACCCCTTATTAAGCGCCGGCGAAAGCCGGCGCACCTTCTTTTTATTAAGCTTTCGGGATGATGACGAGCATGCGAGCGGGTCTGGCCGTTTAGTTCGTCGCGAGTTCCGCACGAGCCGGAAAGCACTTAATGTGCTTTCCGAGCGAGCCAGGACTGCCCGAGCAGCGAACTAAACAGCCAGGCACGCCAGGAGGACTCACATGATCAAAATCACCGTCCCAGCGACGAGCGCCAACTTGGGCATTGGCTACGACACCCTCGGCATGGCCGTCAGCCTCTACTCGCACTTCACCTTCGAGCGCGCCGACAAACTAACCATCACCGGATGCCCCGAAGAGTTCCAAAACGAGAACAACCTGGTCTACGTTAGCTTTGTCGATGCACTGGCCGCGTGGGGCGAGCCGGCTTTCCCCGTTGCTATCGACATTCAGACCGACGTGCCCGTCGCCCGCGGCCTGGGTTCCAGCTCCACCTGCGTCGTCGCCGGCATCATGGCGGCCGCCGCGCTGACAGGCCACACCGTCGACCGCGCCGAGCTCGTCCGCATCGCCACCGAGGTCGAGGGCCATCCCGATAACGTCGCCCCCGCTATCCTGGGCGGCGCCGTCTGCTCCTTTACGCCGACCGACTCGCTGCCCCAGTGCCTGCGCTACGAGGTGAGCGATCGCTTGCGTTTTATTACCGTGATTCCGCCCTACGAGGTGCATACGAGCGAGGCGCGCAAGGTTGTGCCACAGGAGATTCCACTCTCCACCGCCGTATGGCAAATGGGCCGCATCGCCGGCATGACGCGCGGCCTGGAGACCGGCGACCTTGACCTGATTGCCGCCGCCAATGACGACCGCATCCAGGAGCCCTATCGCCGCCGCCTCATCCCCGACTACAACGCCGTGCGCGACACCTGCCTTAACGGCGGCGCTAAGACCATCTGGATCAGCGGCTCGGGCTCGACCCTTATGGCTGTAACCGACGACACCATCGTGGCAAAGTTCCTGCAGGTCAAGCTGCGCGAGCAGTTCCCCAAGTGTGACACGCATATTCTGACGTGCGACACCGAGGGCGCTCAAATCGAGTACCTGTAGACATCGCCGATCGGTCTGTCCGGGCCACCCAGGGGCATCCCCTTAAAAACGTCCTCGCACTTGAGGCCCGCTTATCCTGCTCCTTCGGAGCATCGGATAGGCGGGCCTCGTGCTGACGCTCCTATTTGGCAAGGTGTTTTTTTAGAATCCATTTTGCGCTCGGCC